>NZ_JAJPWR010000012.1:0-341827 GCF_046548995.1 Amycolatopsis sp. lyj-109 | reverse complement strand
GGTGCGGCCGAAGATGGCCTGCCAGGACAATCCTGGACGCCGGCCTGCCGGTCTGCCGCAGCTGGTCGTGAGTGGTAATTCGGGTTAGAACCCGAATTACCACTCACGACCACCAGCCACGGCAAAAGGTGACCTTGTTTCCCCAGGTCACGCACACAAGTGTCCCTGGAGTACTAGGCGCCGGGCAGGGCCTTGATCAGCCGTTCGACCGAGTTGCCGAGGTTCCAGCGCTCGGCCAGCTCGGCGACCCGTTCCGGGTCGGCGGGCGTCGCGGGCACGGTGTCGGGGCGGGACTGCTCGACCGGCGCGTCGACGGCGACCCGGACCACGGTCGGGGCGACGGCGAGGTAGCCGGCCGCTTCCTTCAGCCGCAGGCGCGTCTTGAGCGGGAGCGCGGAGTCCCCGGCTTCGCCCGCGGCGACCAGGGCTTCGAGGGACCCGAACTGGGTGATCAGCTTCGCGGCGGTCTTCTCGCCGATGCCCGCGACGCCGGGCAGGCCGTCGGACGGGTCGCCGCGCAGGGCGGCCATGTCCGCGTAGGCCGGTCCGGCGATCTCCCGCGGCACGCTGTAGCGCTCGGCGATCTCGTCGGGACCGAGGAGCTCGGCCTTGGCCCAGCCCTTGCCGACGTAGATGACCGAGGTGGGCGTGGGTTCGGTGCGCACGAGCTGGAAGAGGTCCCGGTCGCCGGTGATGACCTCGACCGGGTCGGCCTTCTCGCGGGTGGCCAGCGCGCCGATGACGTCGTCGGCCTCGTAGCCGGCGGCTTCGGCGGTGGCGAACCCGAACGCTTCGAGCAGGTCGAGGATGATCGGCACCTGCGGGGTGAGGGTGTCGGGCACTTCTTCGACGTCCGGGCCGCTGCCGGTTTCTTCGGCCACCCGGTGCGCCTTGTAGCTGGGCAGCAGGTCGGTGCGGAACTTCGGCCGCCAGTCGGCGTCCAGGCAGCAGACGAGCCGCGCGGGCCGCCGGTCGGTGAGGATCCGCGCGATCGTGTCGGCGAACCCGCGCACGGCGTTGACCTGCGTCCCGTCGGCGGCGCGCATCGAGTCGGGCAGGGCGAAGAAGGAGCGGAAGTACAGGCTCGCGGAGTCGAGCAGGGCAAGGGATCCGGTCACCCCGCACAGCCTGCCACGTTCCCGGCCCGGACGAGGGCGAGCCACGCGACTCGGCACGGGAGGAAACGCGCGGCCCCTGGTGTGACGTCCGGTGCGGCCGGAGCCGTGGACCCCATGCGCCCCAATGTGGCCTTGGTTGCGTCTGACGCACCGAAGGCCGCCTTGGGTGCGTCAGACGCACCGAAGGCCACATTGGGGCGCAAGAGCCGGGCCGGGCGAGGGGCAAGCCACGCGACTCGGCGCGGGAGGAGGTACTCCGGGCGTGGTGTCACCCGGCCCGGCATGTCGTGGCCCCGGGCGCGTTCCGTTCCCCCGCCGCCCCACTAGGCTCGCCCTCATGTCGCGCCGATCCCTTCACACGCCCGCCCCCGATGCCGCCGCCCTGCGGGCGCGGCTGGACCGTGCCCGCGCTGCCGCGGCCGCCGCGGGTACCGATGCCCTGCTGATCGCGCCCGGCTCCGACCTGCGGTACCTGCTCGGACAGGCCGGGGGTTCGTTCGAGCGGCTCACCACCCTGGTCGTCCCCGCCGACGGCACCCCCGCGCTCGTCGTACCGAAGCTGGAGGCGCCCGGGTACGCCGACGTCCCCACCGACGACCTCGGCGTCGAATTGCTCACCTGGGTCGACGGCGACGACCCGTACAAGCTCGTCGCGGACCGGCTCGGCAAGCCCGGCCGGGTCGCCGTCAGCGACTTCACCCCCGCCCTGCACGTCCTCGCGTTGCGGGCCGCGCTCGGGGAGGCCGAGCAGACCCTGGCCGGGCCGGTCGTGCGGGAGCTGCGGATGCGCAAGGACGCCGCCGAGATCGCGTCGCTGCGCGAGGCCGGTGCGGCGATCGACCGGGTGCACGCCCGCGTCCACGAGTGGCTGCGGCCGGGCCGCACCGAGGCCGAGGTCGGCGCCGACATCGCCGCGGCCATCGTCGAGGAGGGGCACGTCCGGGCGGACTTCGTGATCGTCGGGTCCGGCCCGAACGGCGCCAGCCCGCACCACGACGTCTCCGAGCGCGTCATCGAGAAGGGTGACGTCGTGGTCGTCGACATCGGCGGCCCGCTGCCGGCCGGCTACAACTCCGACTCCACCCGCACCTACGCCGTCGGCGAGCCGCGGGACGCCGACGTGGCCGAGACCTACGCGGTGCTGCAGCGGGCCCAGGCCGCCGCGGTGGCCGCGGTCAAGCCGGGCGTCACCGCCGAGGCCGTCGACGCCGCCGCGCGGGACGTCATCGCCGAGGCCGGGTTCGGCGAGTACTTCATCCACCGCACCGGGCACGGCATCGGCCTGGACGTGCACGAGGAGCCGTACATCATCGCCGGCAACGCGCTGCCGCTGGCGCCGGGCATGGCCTTCAGCGTCGAGCCGGGCATCTACCAGCCGGGCCGGTGGGGCGCCCGGATCGAGGACATCGTGATCGTCACCGCCGACGGCGTCGAGTCCGTCAACAACCAGCCGCACGAGCTCGTCGTGCTGGACGCATGACACCCGGCGGCCTGGAGCCGCTGGACCAGGCGATCGTCCAGGAGCTCGCGGCGGACGGGCGGCGCAGCTTCACCGACCTCGCCGAGCGCGTCGGGCTGTCGGTGTCGGCGGTGCACCAGCGGGTGCGCCGCCTCGAGCAGCGCGGGGTCATCCTCGGCTACACCGCCCGGCTCGACGGCGAGCAGATCGGCCTGCCGCTGACCGCGCTGATCTCGCTGACGCCCAACGACCCCGCCGCGCCGGACGACTACCCGCAGCGGATCCAGCACATCAAGGAGATCGAGTCGTGCTACTCGGTGGCCGGCGACGAGTCCTACATCCTGCTGGTGCGCGTCCAGTCGCCGCTGGGGCTGGAGGACCTGCTGCGGCGGATCCGGGAGGCCGCGAAGGTGTCGACCCGCACGACGGTGGTGCTCTCTACGCCGTTCGAGGGACGTTCGCCGACGTTCTGACACCAGCGCTCCGCTGGTGTCAGAACCTGGGCGCTGGTACGGTAAAAGGTATGGCAACACGTAAGGTCACTCTTTCGCTGGACAGCGGCGCGCTGGAATTCGCCGAACGAGCCGCGAAAGCCCACGGAATCTCGGTCTCGTCCTGGCTGTCGAAGGCGGCCAGGCGCGAGGCGGTGCGCACGGGTTACACCCCGCAGAGGCCGGAACCGGCCGCCGCGGAATCGGACGAGGCCGAGCGCAGCGCGGCGGAAAAGGATCTGCGTGCGCAGGGGTGAAGTCTGGACGTACCACCCCCCGACCGATCCGGCCCGGCAGCGCACGGTGGTGCTGCTGTCCTCGGACGGGGTGAACGAGTCCGAGCGGCCCTGGCTGCTCGGCACCGAACTGCTCGACCGCGACCCGATGGACATCCTCGGCGTGGCCGTCGACGCCCGCTACTGGGTGTCGACGCTCAACCTGACCCGGCTCTACCGCCCGTGGTTCGACGAGCGGATCGCCGAGATCGACCAGGACGTCCAGGAACGCATCGACATCGCATTGCGGGCCGCACTCGACCTCTGAGGCCGGCTCCAATCCCCGTCGGCGAGGTCTTGAATGACTCATTCAAGACCTCCGACGCCAGGAATGAGTCATTCAAGACGTGCGGGCGTCAGCGGGCCACGACCTCCGGGACCGCGTGGAGCTTGCCGTCCGCGCCGGCCAGGCAGGTGGCGTTGCCGTCCTTGGCCGCGATGAACTCCGTGAGGCAGTTGGCGATCGCCGTGTGGCCGGCGGTGTTGGGGTGGAACGATTCCTGCAGTGCGTGGCCGGCGCGCTCGGCCTGGCCGAGGTCGGCCAGCTGCAGGGTCAGCCGGGTGAACCACTCCGTTGCCGGGTTGGCGCCGCCGCTGCACGCCTCGTGCTTGACGCCCGCCTTGGCCAGGTCCAGGAAGCGGGCCCCGGTCTGCTGGGCGGCCGCCTTCAGACCGGATGACAGGACGCCGATGCCGGTCTGGGCGATCCAGCGCAGGTCCTCGGTGCGGAACGGGCAGCCGTTGAGGCTGCGCAGGTCCTCCGGCAGGTCCGGGCCGATCGGGGCCGCGTAGGACTGCAGGATCAGCTGGTAGTCCGCGGGCACGTACCCCGCCTGCGCCAGCACCGCTTTCACGTCCGAGACGGCCTTCGCGACCTTCGGCACCATCGCGTCCACTTTGGACTGCCAGGTCTGCTTCAGTGCCGTGCTGCACGCCGGGCCGCCGGCGTCGAACCACGCCTTGAAGCAGTCGTTGACCTGGTTGGAGAACTTCGGCTCGTCGTTCGCGCCGACCGCGATCACCACCGCGGCCACCCGGTGGTCCTTCACCAGCGCGGCCAGCTGCTGCGCCTGCGAACCCTCGGTCCACTGCTTGACGTCGCCGAGCGCGACCTGCTCGGCGGGCGCGCCGGAGCAGCCGAGGTTGACGTGTGCGGTGATGCCCGGCGCGGCGATCTTCTCGACGAAGGCGTTGGGGGAGCGGTGGCACCAGTTGCCGCCCTGGCCGTTGGTGGCGGCGGTGTACTGGCCGGCGCCTTCGCCGGAGACGGTGCTGTCGCCCATCGCGACGACGGTGAGCGGGCCGGTGCCCGGCGGGCCCTGCCGCGGCTGCGGCTGCCCGGGTTTGCTTTCGGAGCCGAAGAAGACGAAGAACCCGGCCAGCAAGGCCACGCACGCGAGGACGAGGGCTCCCCAGTACCACCGAAGACGACGCATCGCCGTCGATTCTACGGACCGGCCCGGCGGCGGACACGGTGCGTCACGGCAGCCAGCTCCGCACCAGCCGGACGAGCGACTGCGCCAGCGTTGCCGAGCCGATCTCCCGGTCCCGTCGCCAGTGCCGGACCTGCTCGGCCGCGAGCGCCGCGAGCAGGACGTCGGCGGCGATCTCGGCGCCGTCCGCGCCGCCCGCTTCGAGCAGGTAGCGGCAGTGCTGCCGCCACAGGGTGTGCGCGCCGGTGCGGAACCGGGCGCCGGTCGTGGCGGTCTCGGACAGCAGGACGAGGTCCAGCTGCCGGTCCAGGAGTTCGAGGTAGGCCTCGATGAACGCGCCGAGGCGGTCGGCGGGCCCGGCGCCGGGGCCCAGCGGTGGCGGGCCGGTGAGGATCCGCTCCTGCAGTTCGCGTTCGCGCTGGTCGAGCAGGGCCATGGCGAGGCCGCCCTTGTCGCCGAAGCGGCGGTAGAGCGTGCCCTTGCCGACGCCGGCGGCGCCCGCGACGTCGTCCATGGTGACCGTGTCGACGCCGCGTTCGGCGAAGAGCTTCTCGGCGGCTTCCAGGACGCGGATCCGGTTGCGGGCGGCGTCCGCCCGCTCGCGGACGGGCGCACCGAGGACCGGCAGCCCGGCGGGCGTTGACGAAACGGACTGCGGTCCGCTACAGTTCGAGGACATAAGCGGACTCTAGTCCGATTTCCCGTCCGGTGAAAGCCGGCACCCCGTCCAAGGAGCATCGCCATGTCCGATCTGCTGCACATTTCCGCGTCCCCACGAGGCGAAGCGTCCCAGTCGCTGCGGCTGGCAGCTACTTTCCTGGACACCTACCGCAGCCAGCACCCGGACGCCGACATCGACGAATGGGACCTCTGGGACGGCTCGCTGCCCGCGTTCGGCCCGGCCGCGGCCCGCGCCAAGATGACCGTCTTCAGCGGCGGCACCCCGCAGGGCGAGGAAGCCGACGCCTGGGCGGCGGCGCAGGCGGCGTTCGCCCGGTTCGACGCCGCCGACCGGATCCTGTTCAGCGTGCCGATGTGGAACTCCGGCGTGCCCTACGTGCTCAAGCAGTTCGTCGACGTCGTGTCCCAGCCCGGCTGGATCTTCGGCGTCGACCCGGCCACCGGCTACCGGCACCTCCTGGAGGGCCGCGGCAAGCGCGCCGCGGTCATCTACACCAGCGCGGTGTGGGCGCCCGGGCTCGGCCCCGAGTTCGGCGCGGACTTCCAGGCACCGTTCTTCACCGGCTGGCTCAACTGGACCGGCATCGACGACGTCACCGAGATCCGGTTCCACCCCACCCTCACCGGCGACGCCGAAGAACTCGGCCGGATC
Source organism: Amycolatopsis sp. lyj-109 (assembly GCF_046548995.1). Lineage (NCBI taxonomy): Bacteria > Bacillati > Actinomycetota > Actinomycetes > Pseudonocardiales > Pseudonocardiaceae > Amycolatopsis > Amycolatopsis sp. lyj-109. The sequence goes on along the minus strand of NZ_JAJPWR010000012.1, from coordinate 335,718 downwards.
GCCCACGAAGCCGCCCGCGACACCGCGAAGACCTTCTGACCCCGGCGGGAGGCGCTCAGCCCGCCTGAGTGAGATCCGTCGCCGCCGCGAGCCCGGCCGCGACGTCTGCGATCGCCCGCACCGCCGGGTTGTCGTTGCCCGGCACCCACACCAGTTCCGTGCGGGCGACCTCGCCGGCCAAGGGCACGAACGCCACGCCGGTGCGGCGCAGGCTGTGCGACGAGCGGGCCAGCCGGGTGACGCCGACCCCGGCCGCGACCAGCCCGAGCAGGCCCTGCACGGTGGCGGCCCGCTGCACCACCCGCGGGGTGAAGCCGGCCGCGGCGAAGTCGTCGTCGTAGCCGCGGTGCCACGGTTCCCAGCTGCCGCGCGGGGTGAGCACCCACGGCTCGTCCGCGAGTTCGGCCAGCTTCAGCGACGCCCGCCCGGATAGGGGGTGCTCCGCAGGCAGCACCGCACACACCTCTTCGGTCAGTAACGTCCGGGACACCAGGTCCCCGACCAGCGGCGGCCGGGTGAACGCCAGGTCGAACCGGCCCTCGCGCAGGCCCTCGACGAGCTCGGCGATCGACGCCTCGGCCGTCGTCACGGCCAGCCCGGGAAGCTGCTCCCGCACCGCGCGGATCACCGGCGGCAGCAGGTAGTTCGCCGTCGTGGCCAGGAAGACGAGCCGGACGTCGCCGATCTCGCCGCGGACCGCCCGCCCGAGCGTCGCGACGGCTTCGTCGGCGCGGGCCAGCACCGCGCGGGCCTCGGGCAGGAACAGTCGGCCGACGGCGGTGAGCCGCGTCCCGCGCGCGTCGCGGTCGAACAGCCGCACGCCGAGGACCCGTTCCAGCACGGTGATCTGCTGGGACAGCGACTGCTGCGCGAGGTGCAGCCCGGCGGCGGCGCGGGTGAAGCTGGTCGCCTCGGCGACGGCGACGAAGTAGCGGAGCTGCCGCAACTCGGGGGTCACAGGCTCCGACTGTAGCCGCGGCAGGACATCGGTGTTGGCGGCCCGGCCGTGATCGTCTCCAGGATGGAAGGAGGAAAACACTGGGAGGACACGGAAAATGACGAACACCGACGGCCGCGTCTGGCTGATCACCGGCTGCTCCGCCGGCTTCGGCCGGGAGATCGCGCTGGCCGCACTGGCCGCGGGCGACCGCGTGCTGGCCACCGCCCGCCGACCGGAAACCCTGGCGGAACTGCAGGAGCGCGGCGGCGACCGGCTCCGGACCGCGGCCCTGGACGTCACCGACGCCGGGCAGATCGACACCGCGGTGCAGGCCGCGCTCGAGGCGTTCGGCCGGATCGACGTCGTGGTCAACAACGCCGGCAGCGGCTCGGTCGGCGCGGTCGAAGAACTCACCATGGACGAACTGCGCGCGCTGATGGAGGTCATGTTTTTCGGCGCGGTCGCGGTCACCAAGGCGGTGCTGCCGCACCTGCGCGCGCAGGGCAGCGGCACGGTCGTGCAGATCAGCTCGATGGGCGGGCAGCTGTCCCCGCCCGGCTACGGTGCCTACTGCGCGACCAAGTTCGCTCTGGAAGGCCTCTCGGAGGCCCTCTCCGCGGAGGTGGCGCCGTTCGGGGTCAAGGTGCTGATCGTCGAGCCGGGCGCGTTCCGCACCGAGTTCGGCGGCGGCCGCATGCACCGCTCCCGCACGATCGACGCCTACGCCGTGTCGACGTCGGGCACGCGCGAAGCGGTCGAGAACATGGACGGCACCCAGCCTGGCGACCCGGCCAAGGCGGCCGCGGCGATCGTCCGCGCGGTGGGCAGGGACGACGCCCCGCTGCGGCTCGCGCTGGGCGCGGACGCCGTCGAAGCCATCCGCGCCCACCACGTCGCCGTCGCGGCGGACCTGGCCGCCTGGGAGGAGGTCAGCCGGGCCACCGCACTCGATTAGGCGTGCGTGTCCTGCAGCAGGCCGAGGACGTTGCCGTCGGCGTCGGCGAAGGTCGCCACCAGGCGTCCGTTGCCGACGTCCTTCGGCTCGTCCTTGACCGTCCCGCCCGCCGCGGTCACCTCGGCCAGCTTCGCCTCGATGTCGCCGACGTGCCAGTAGGTCACCGGCCCGGTCATGCCCTGCTGCGCGCCGTTCGGCACCAGCCCGATGTGCTGGCCCTCGACGTCGTAGCCGACGTAGTAGGGGGCGTCGGCCTGCGGCTCGATGCCCAGCAGGGCGGTGTAGACGGCCTTGGCGGCGGCCAGGTCGGTGACGGGGTGCAGGACGGTCTTGATCCCCTGGGTGCTCATTTTCGGTGCTCCTGAAGTCGTGGTCTGGGGTACTTCGCTCGCGGTATGTCACCGACGCTATTCGCGGCGCCCTGACCAGCGCTTCTCGATTCCTGATCGGTTGGCGTGGTCAGCCGCTAAACTCCCGGCCGTCAACCGGATCGACGAGGGGGATCGCGATGAGCGGGAACAGGGTTCTGGTGGCCGGGGCGAGCATCGCGGGACCCGCGCTGGCCCACTGGCTGCGGCGGCGGGGCGCCGAGGTGACCGTGGTGGAACGGGCACCCGGATTGCGTCCCGGCGGGCAGGCGGTGGACGCGCGCGGGGTGGCCAAGGAGGTCATCCGGCGGATGGGGCTGGACGCGGCGGTGCGCGCGGCCCGCACCGAGACCGCCGGCGCGTACACCGTGGACGCCGACGGAACCGTGCTGGAGACCTTCCGCGCGGACGACGACGGCGGCGACGGGTACATCGCCGACATCGAGATCCTGCGCGGAGACCTGTCCCGGATCCTGTACGACGACACCCGCGACGGTGTGGAGTACCTCTTCGGCGACCGGATCGCCGAGCTCACCCAGGACGCGGACGGGGTCGACGTCACCTTCGCCGGTGGCGTCCGGCGGGGCTTCGACCTGGTGGTCGGGGCCGACGGGCTGCATTCGGAGCTGCGCGAGACGGTGTTCGGGCCCCGCGAGCGGTTCGTCCGCCACCTCGGGCTCGTGCTGGCCTTCTACAGCGTGCCCAACGAATTCGGCATCGACGGCTGGATGCTCGACCACCAGGACCGGGGGCGCTCGGCCGGGCTGCGGCCGCTGAAGGACCCCACCCGGGCGATGGCCATGCTGTCCTTCCCCGCGGCCGGTTTCGACGTCGATCACCGCGACGTCGAGGGGCAGAAGAACCTGCTGCGCGAGCGGATGGCCGGCCTGGGCTGGCAGACGCCGCGCATCCTCGCGCACCTGGACGACACCCCGGACTTCTACCTCGACCAGGTCGCCCAGGTGGTCATGGACCGCTGGTCGGCCGGGCGGGTGGGGCTGATCGGCGACGCGGCGTTCTGCTCGTCGCCGATGTCCGGTGGCGGCACCGGGCTGGCCCTGGTGGGCGCCTACCTGCTGGCCGGTGAACTCGCCGCCGCCGGCTGGGACCCCGAGGCCGGTTTCGCCGGCTACGAGACGCGGATGCGCTCGTTCGTCGAGGCCAACCAGGAGATCGGCCGGCTGCACGTCCGCAGCCGCGACGCCGCCGCGGACGCCGAGCCCGACATGGCGGCCCTCATGCCGCTGATCGAGCGCGCGATCAACGGTGCCGACCTGCCCGAGTACGCCGAGGTGCCGGTCAGTCCAGCAACGCCGTGAGCACCCCGTCGAGCAGGCGGACACGGCGGTCGGCGATGCGGTGGACCTCGTCGTCGTGGGTCGCCACGATCACCGCCGCCCCCTCCTCGGCACACCGGCGCAGCAGCCGCAGCACCCGGGGCGTCGAGCCGGCGTCCAGGTGCGCGGTCGGCTCGTCGGTGAGCAGGACCCGCGGCCGGCCCGACACCGCGCGGGCCAGTGCCACCCGCTGCTGCTGCCCGAACGACACCTCCAGCGGGTAGCGGTCGCCGAGCTCGCCGATGCCCAGCTCGTCCAGCAGGCCGGTGACCCGCTCCGCGATCGCCGGGCGCGACGGGCGCGGGACGTCCGAGCGCAGCCGCAGCGGCAGGGCGACGTTCTCGGCGATCGTCAGCTCGTTGGCCAGCCCGAGCGCCTGCGGCAGCACCGCGCAGGTGTGCCACGGCGGCGCGCCGCTGATCGGGACGCCGTCGAGCAGCACGCAGCCGGCGTCGGGGGAGTCGAACCCGCACAATAGCGCCAGCAGCGCGCTCTTGCCCGACCCCGACCGGCCCGACACGGTCACGAGCTCGCCGGCGCCGACGCGCAGTTCCAGCCCGCGCAGCACCTCGATGTCGCCGCTGGGGTGGGCGAAACTGCGGCGCAGCCCGACCGCTTCCACGAGGGTCATGCCGGTGGCTCCCGTTCTTCGATGCCTTCGAGCGCGCCCTTGTGCAGCCGGGCCACCCGAGCGCCGAGGTCGATCAGGCGTTCGTCGTGCGAGGCGACCAGGACCGCGAAGTCCTGGTCCACCAGGTACTGCAGGGTCTCCAGCACCAGGTCGGCCGACGCCTCGTCCAGCTGCGAAGTCGGCTCGTCGGCGAGGATGACCGTCGAGCGCGCGGCCAGCACGCACCCGAACGCCAGCCGCTGCTGCTGCCCGCCCGAGAGTGCGGCGATCTTCCAGCTGCCGGTGCCGTGCAGGCCCAGCTGCCCGAGAATGTCATCTGCCGCACACTCGGTCCCGGCGGCCTCGGCCGCGGCGTGCAGGTTCTCGGCCACGGTCAGGTAGCCCAGCAGGTTGTCGGCCGGGTTCTGGAAGACCAGCCCCAGGTGGTGGCGCCGCAGGGCCCGCCGCTCGCGGTGCTTGAGCTTGCGGACGTCGGCGCCCTGGAACGTCAGCGTGCCGCGCGCGGGCGGCTCGAACAGCCCCAGCACCCGCAGCAGCGTCGACTTCCCCGACCCGGACGGCCCGGCGAGCACGGTCATCCCGCGCGCGGGCACGTCGAGGCTGACGTCGTCGACGCCGGTGACGACCCCGGCGGGCGTCGGGTAGTCGACGCCGATGCCGCGCAGGGAAAAGATGGGCTTCTCAGGCACGGATCAGCTCCGCGGTCCGGGCGGTGCGCACCGAGCGCACCGCGATCCAGCCGGCCAGCGCGACGACCGCCACGCCGATCACGACGACGGTCAGCACGAACGGCAGCGGATCCGGCAGCTCCGACCGCGGCGCGAGGAACGTCGCCGGGTCGAACCGGGGGACCGACAGGCCCGCCACCGAAACCCCGCACACGACCCCGACGACGATCGCCAGCCCGCTCAGCGCACCCAGCTCCATCAGGTGACTGGCCAGCAGCGTCCGTGGCCGCATGCCCATCCGCAGCACCAGCGCCCCGGCCAGGGCGTTCTGCCGCCGCCGGACCTCGACCGCCACCAGCAGCGCCAGGATCGCCACCACCCCGAGCACCGCGCCCAGCAGGGCCACGAACGAGAACGTCCACGACACCACGAAGAACGGCAGACCGTCCAAAGCGGACTCGCGGCTGATCCGGCTCGGGATGAACACCCCTGCCGCGCGCAGCGCCGCGGTCGCCTCCGCCATCGGCGCCGTCGTCAGCACGCTCCACTTCGGGATGCCGTCCAGCTGCGCATGGCTGAGCACCGTGCGCGAGACGACGTACCCGGGGGAGGTGCCGATCATCGGGAACACCGGGAGGTCGCCGGCGACGACCGCGTCGGGCAGGTCCTCGGGCAGCTTGGCGTTCTGCTTGGCCGTGTGCCCGACCCGGATCACCGGCGTGCCGCGCGGGTCCGGCCGCGAGATCTTCTCCAGCAGCCCGGCGAGGTCGTCGCCGGGGACGTGCTCCACCGCGGCGCCGCGGGCGAACGTCGCCGGGTCGATCACCAGCACCACGCTGCCGGTCCCGGTCAGCTCGCCCACCACCGTGCTGTTCCCGGCCAGCGACGCGGGCATCGCGACCTGGCCCATGCCGATCGGGCTGTCGGTGTCGAGGCGGGCGTTGCTGCCGACGAAGATCGCCGACTTGGTGTCGAGGGCCGCTTCCTGACCGTTGGCGATGCCGATGCCGGTGGCCAGCGTCCCGATGGCGAGGGTGCCGATGACGAGCACCCCGGTCACCGGGGCGCGGGCGCCGGCCAGCCGCCGGATCGCCAGCTGCAGCGCCGGGCGCGACCAGAACCGGGCCCGGTGCGAAGCGTGCAGCGCCAGCCACGCCAGCCGGGCGGTCAGCAGGCCCACCGTCAGCACCACGAACACCGGATAGGTCAGGGCCAGCGGATCCACCTGCGGCAGGGGATTGCCCAGCCGCGACGTCGTGCCGTAGTGCGCCAGGCGTGTCCAGCCCAGCCAGGCCATGCCCGCCGTCGCCAGCTCCCACGGGAAGTACGCCAGCAGCCGTACCCGCTTGCCGCCGCGGCGCACCCGGCCCAGCTCGAACTCGCGGTGCACCCGCACCGCGACGACCAGCGCCAGCAGCACCAGCGACACGACCAGCGTCCCGGCCGCGACGCCGACGGCCCGCAGCTCGGCCGCCGGATCCGGGGCGCCGGGCGGGCCGTACACGCCGAGCAGCAGCCGCGCCGCGACCGCGCCCGCCGCGCCACCGAGCAGGATCGGCAGGCCCAGCTCGGCGACGGCGAGCCCGCCGAGCGCCGCGGGGCCACTGCCGCGCGCGGCGAGCAGCCGCAGCTGTGCGTGCCGCCGCTGGTACCACTGCAGAGCGACCGTGCCGAGGCCGGCGCAGCCGACCAGGACGCTGATCAGCGCCAGCGGCAGGATCGAGACGAACACGTTGTCCCGCGCCTGGCGGGAAATCTGCACCGAACGCTGGAACATCGGGACGTCGGCGGCGATCAGCGAACCGAGGCCCTGGGCGGTGAGGTCGGCGCGGACGTCGGCGACGAGGCCCTGCGAGCGCCGCAGCAGGTCCTCCGCGGCGCTGAGCGTCGTCGGCGGAGGCTCGTAGAACGAGACGTGGAAGTACTGCATCGTCGGCAGCCCGATCGCCTTGATCGTGTCGTCGAAGGTCTTGCGGTCGGTGGCGAAGACGATGGAGTCGATCGGATCGTCGACCAGCCGGTCGATGACGGCCCCCGACTGCTGCGAGCACCACCACCGCGGCGGCGGGTCGAGCAGGTCGCGGTAGATGCCGGTGACCGGCGGCAGCGGGACGCCTTGCAGGCTCGGCTTGGTGCCGACGCCGATGTGCTCGGCGTCGGCCACCACGTTGCCCAGCCACAGCCCCGGTGCGCGCGTGCCCTGCTGCAGCGTCAGGTTGTCCAGGCCGGCCTGGTCGCGGAAGCCGAGCCGGATCTTGTAGTGCGGGTCGCCGTTGAACTCGGTGCCCCGCAACACGTTCGTGAACTGGCCGACGATCGGGGTGCCGAACCCGTGGGCGGCGGCGTGGCGCTGGATCGCGCCGGTCACCGCGGGGATGTCCTGCACCGGCATGTTGCCCTTGCCGAACATCGGGCCGTAGCTGTCCGGGCAGGTGATACCCGTCTGGTACTTGACGGTGGCGCCGCCGGCCGCGGACGCCTGCAGCACCGCGGCCGTGCCGAGGAAACAGGCCAGCAGCGAGGTCACGGCCGCCACGATCAGCGTCAGCGGGCTGGAGAGGGCGGCCTTCGGCGCCGCGCGCCACGGCTTGGTCACTCTGCGTTGTCCATTCTTCCCCCACATCACCCGCATGGCGTAGGACGCTACCGGCCGTCCCGTCGAGTTGGAACGTTTTTGTCACGATCGTTGTGTGGGTACTCGATCTTGGAGGTTGGGCGAGAACTCCGCCGGGGCAAGGAAAACGGACTGCGGCTTTCGGCGGCAGCCGGTTCGGCAACACGGAGGTTGGCCGGGCCGCCGTCAACCGCAAGACTGCGCGGGACGATCTTTCGCTCCCACCAGGAGGTACCGATGCCGCACATCCCGCTCGACCCGCAGCTGCCCGGCATCCGGTCGCTGATGGCGTTCCGGCCCGAGACCGCGGTCCCGCTCAACCACCTGGCGCAGACCCTGTTGCGCGGCCCGAGCAGCCTGACCGTCGGCGAGCGCGAACTGATCGCGGCGGTGGTGTCGAACGGCAACGAGTGCCGCTTCTGCCACGGCAGCCACGCCGCCGCCGCGGCCGAGACCCTCGACGGCGGCCGCGCGGTGGTCGATGCGGCCTGCGCGGGGATCGACGACGCACCGGTGGGGGAGAAGCTGAAAGCGCTGCTGCGGATCGCGCTCGCCACCCGCGAGACCGGCCGAGCCGTGACGCCCGAGCTGATCGCGGCGGCCCGCGCGGAAGGCGCGACCGACGTCGAACTGCACGACACGGTCCTGATCGCCGCGGCCTTCTGCATGTACAACCGCTACGTCGACGGCCTCGCCACGGTGGCACCGGAAGACCCGGCGGCCTACGACCAGATGGGGAAGGTGCTGGCCGCCGAGGGCTACGGCCGCTGATTTCGCGCGTCGGTTGACGTTCGGCCGCTGGAGCCGGGGAGCTCGCCCGGTCCGCCGGCCCCGACCCCACGTCTTGAATGACTCATTCATGTCCTCGCAGGTCTTGAATGAGTCATTCAAGACGCCGGCGACCGGGACAGCTACTGCAGGACGGCGATCGGCAGGATGACCAGCTCGCCGCTGTCCGGCCGCCACGCCTGGCTCTTGCCCAGGCAGCGCGCGTTGAACTCGCCCTCCGGCACCTCCTTGCGACGCAGGTGACCGTCGTGGCAGGCCACCCGGACCCACGCGTCGTGCAAGCCGATCCGCGCGTGCAGCACCACTTCGTCGCGGGACTCCTCGGCCACGGTGAACTTGCCCTGCACCACCACGTAGCCGTCATGGATTTCCGACAGCCGCGGCGAGCGCGTCCGGCGCCACGCCCGGTCGCCCCGCACCGAGCTGGCCGCCAGATTCGCGTGCACGACGCCGTCCTGGGCTTCCAGCGACTGCAACGCCAGGCCCAGCAGCGTGTTCGCGGTGACGTGCACGTCGTAGCTCGTCTCCGTCTCGTGCCCGCGGTTGGCACCGCGGCCGAGCTTGAACCACTGGCTGGTGAACCCGAACGAGCCGTCGGTGTTCCGCTTGACGAACTCCCGGATCGTCCGTTTGGCGATGTCGCCGTAGCCGCCCTGCTGGCAGAGCTCGATCACCCGCGACTCGTCCAGGTAGAACGGCAGGCCGGGCAGGATCACCGGGCGGCTGCGCCGCAGCACCCCGAGCACCAGCACCACCAGCATCAGCACCGCGGCCAGCGCGGTCGCCACCCAGACCCAGGCCCACCAGCCCAGCACCGACCACAGCATCGTCCTATCCACATCCACGAAGCTCTTTCACCGCCTCCGTCAACGATTCCGCGGTGCCGTCGACGACGCGCCCGCCGGTCGCGGCCGTGACCCGGCCCAGCTCGGCCGGATTCGCCTCGCCGAACCGGATCGCGTACGCCGGCCCGGCGTCGTGCCGGCCGGCGAGGAACGCGTCCAGGCCCGGACCGGCGTTGTTCTCACCGTCGGTCATCAGCACGATCGACGCCCCCGGCTTCGCGATCCGGTAGGCGTGCTCGAGCGCGGCCCAGATCGCCGTGTACGGCCGCAGGTCCGCCGACGCCACCACCGCCTGCAGCGCGTCGGCGTCCTCCCGGCGCGACACGGTGACCGTGCGCTCCTCCAGCACCTCGCCGGCGAACCGGATGATCGTCACGTTCTCGCCGACGTAGAACCGGTCGAACCCGGTCAGCGCGGCGAACGCCCGGCGCAGTGCCGCCACCCGCGGCCCGGCCATGGACAGCGAGTAGTCCAGCACGAAGATCACCTGACGGCCGGTGCCCGCGCGGTCGTAGGCCTGCAGCAGCCGGTCGACGACCTCCTGGCGGTCCGGGAAGTACAGCGGGTTCCCGATCGGCGTCGCCAGTGGTCCGGTGCGCGGTACCGCCGGATCGGCCGGGCGCCGGAACGTGCGGTCCATGATGGACCGCTGCGCCGCCGGCGTGCGCAGCCACCGCACGACCCGGTCGTAGGCGGCGCGCTTGGCCGGGGTCAGCAGCATCAGCGGGTAGTCCGCGAGCACGATCCCGTCGCGCGGGTAGACGACTTGAAGGGGCTCGCGCAGCCGGCCCGACGCGTTGAGCGCCAGGATCGCCGACTCGGGCGCGACGATGCCGCCGGCGTCGTGCTGGCGGCGCACGTACTCCTCGGCGACGTCGGCGGCGTCGAACGCCCGGCCGGCGAGGAAGCCCTGGATCCGGTCGCACCGGACGTCTTCCGGGCGCAGCGCCGCCCCGGTGCCGGCCGCCGCGGTGGCCACGCCGATCAGGGCGGCCATCCCGCTGCCGGAGACGTGCGGATCCGCCATCCCGTACCGCAGCTCGCCGCCGGCGGCGCGATCGGCGATGTCCGCCCACGTCGGCTGCGCGCCCAGCTTCGCCGCCTGGCTCGCCTTCACGCCGAGCACCAGCGGCGAGAGCATGATCGACGTCGCCAGGGTCGGTTCGGCCGCCCGCAACCGCAGGAACCGGCTGGTCGACAGCCAGGCGAGGTCGAACCCGCGGTTCAGCTCGGCGGTCGCCGCCATCGTGCCGCGGTAGTCCATGACCAGTTCGACACCGGTGTCGCGGCGCAGGTCCGCCAGCACCGGGCCGAGGTCGGCGAGCTCGCTGGTCGCCAGCACGCTGAGCTTCTCGGCGTCGGGCCCGCCGGGAGTGCACCCGGTGAGCAGGAGCAGCAGCACCAGGGCGGCCCTCACCACCGGCAGTCCCCGATCTCGTCGACCATCCGCCGGAACTCGGCGTCGCGGGGCAGCCAGGTCTCGGTGTCGCTGGTCGCGGTGGCCGGCTCCGGGATGCGGCGCTGCGCCAGGTACCCGGCGAAGTCGAATTGGGCGGTGTCGGCCGAGTACACGTGGAACCCGAGTTCGACGGCCCGCCGGCGCAGTGCGGGATCGGTCATCAGCAGGGAGCCGATGGCGTCGCCCTCGGGGCTGAACGAAATGAAGTCGGGCGCGGTCTGGTGCTGGGCGCCGGGGTACATCAGCACCCGGTCGGTGTCGAGCCCGAGGCCGTTGTCGAGCCGCCGGTTCTGGTAGGCGAGGTACTGGTGCTCGTAGATGACGGCGACCGTGGCGAAACTGCGGCCCTCCGGCACGAAGTACTTCGGTGCCATGTCGTCGCTGTGCTGGCCTTCGGCGTCCAGCATCGGCTTGATCCCGCGGGCCTGCTCCACGGCTTCGGCTTCCGTGGCGGCCGGCTGCGCGTACCGCGCGAAGGCGACCAGCCCGACGTACGCGGCACCCGAGTAGCTCCGGCACGGGTCGGGCGACTGGACGAGCAGCCGGTTCGCGCTGAGCTTGGCGTCGTAGTCCCGCCAGCGGCCCTTGCCGGCGACGAGCGCCATCAGCTTGCCCATGTCGACGCTGTAGTACAGCGGGGTGTCCCCGGTGCCCCGCGGCTCGGCCACTCGGGCGTTCACCAGCGCCTGCGCGTAGTCGCGGAAGGTGGCCAGCACGAGCGGGGTGAAGAACGGCTTGTACGCGACGGCGTGCTTGCCCCGGCGGCGCTCGCGGACGCGGTCGGCCGCGGCCTGCCCGGAGGGGAACACGAACTGGTAGCTGTCCAGGTCGGCGGTCTCGGCCAGCTCGAACGACCCGGCCGGGGTGATCTGCACCTGGTAGCCGTGGCTCATCAGCAGCCGCTTGACCTGCTCGTCCTCGAAGAAGTCCCGCTTGGACGCGAGCATCCCACGCACGACGGTGATGGGCTGCAGCGGCCCGGGCACGTGCCCGGCGAAGAGCAGGGCGACCAGCCCGAGCACGAAGACCCCGGCGGGCGGCACGAACCAGGACAGGAAGCGCCGTCGCGTGTCGACGACGTCGAACTTCGGTTCGTCCACCCCGGCCCCCTCGGACTCGTACCGGGCCATTGAACGAGAGCGCCGTGGGCACCGGCCACGGCACACGCCGAAATAGGACCGAACGGACCATCGGCTTTCCGGAAACGGAAGCGGTTTGGAAGCCGGATCGCGCACAATACGGGGGAACGCGAAGGAGCTCATCGATGAAACGTGCTGTAGCTGCCGCTTTGCTCACCGCCGCTGCGCTCGTCGTGCTCGCCCCCGTGGCGTCCGCGACGAACGACCCGAACCCGGTCGGCGGGGTGGGAAGCGGTCCCTACATCGGCGATGTGCCGAAACCCGGCCCTGGGGGCCGGTGACCACAGTGGTCACCGCCGGCTGCCCGCTTCAGGGCACCAGCACCACGCGGCCCGGGCGATTCCACGCCCGGGCCGCGTCGTGCAGCGGGACCCGCTCGTACTCGGCCGTGAGCGCCCCCGCGATCGTCTGCGCCACCACCGTCAGCAGCGCATCGCGGCGCTCGGCGGCGGTGAGCTCGTTGTTCGTGTAGCCGAGGATGCGCAGCGACCGGCTGCGCAGGACGGCCGAGGGGACCGGGCACACCTCGCCGGCCGCGCTGCCGAGGTTGACCAGCCGTCCGCCCGGACGCAGGGTGCGCAAAGCCGCCGCGGCCGGGAGCCCGCACACCGGATCGACGACCAGATCGACCGGGCCGGCCACCGCGCCGAGCCGCCGCGCCAGGCTGTCGGCGTCGTCGCCGTCCTCGAGCCGGACCGTGCCGTCCGCGCCGAGCCGGCGGGCCCGCTCCAGCGCGGCCTCCGACCGCGCGCACGCCACCACCCGCCCGGCCCCGGCCACCCGCGCCAGCTGGACGGCCGACTGCCCGACCACCCCGCCCGCGCCGAGCACCAGCACCGTCTCACCCGCGGTGAGTTCTCCGGTGCCGGTCAAACACCGCCAGGCCGCGACCGCCGACAGCCCGAGCGCCGCGACCAGCGCGTGATCCGCCCCGGCCGGCAGGGTGACCACGTCGGCGGACGCGGCCACGGCGCACTCGGCCATGCTGCCGTCCCCGGGACGCATGCCCGCCGCCGTGGCGAACCAGACGGGCGTCCCCGCCAGTTCTCCCACGCCCTGCACGCCCGGTACGTAAGGCGTGGCGGGCGCGCCGAAGTAGGACGTGCCGGACGCGCAGAGCAGGTCGAGCGGGGTGATCGGGGCCGCGGTGACCCGCACGGCGACCGCACCGGGCCCGGGTGCCGGCTCCGCCCGCTCGGCCACCACCGGGGGCTGCCCGGCCGTCCGGATCTCCGCCGCGCGCACCGGCGGTCACACCGGCTGGAGGATGAAGTCGTACCGGGCTTCCAGCCACGGCTGCGCCGACTCGCCGCCGTCCGGCGTCGGCCCGGGATCGTGCCGCTCGAAGGCGACCACCAGCTCCTGCTTGGTGCCGAACACGACGTCGCTGTCCAGGTACTGCGCACCCTCCTGGAACAGGTGCGTGATCAGCGGCTCGTACCCGGCGGCGTTGATCAGGAAGTGCACGTGGGCCGGCCGGAAGTGGCTGATGTCGGTGCCGCGGATGAGCTCGCCGACCGGGCCGTCCATCGGGATCGAGTACCCCTTCGGCGCGATCGTCCGCACGCAATAGGTCCCGTCGGCGCGGCTGGTGTACTTCGCGCGCAGCCGGGCCTCGTCGACGTCCGGGATCTGCGACTCGTACGCGCCCTCCTCGTCGGCCTGCCAGACGTCGAGGACCGCGCCGATGACGGGGAAGCCGTCCAGGCCGCGGACCGTGCCGGTGACGAAGAGCGGCGTGCCGGCCAGGCCGTCGGACATGTCGCCGCCGAACTCCTTCTCCGGCGAGCCGTCGATGTGGAAGGGGCCCAGCACGGTGGCCGGGGTCGCCTTCGCCTCGAAGGCGTGGTTCATCTGCACCACCAGCATGCTCAGCCCGAGCACGTCGGAGGCGAGGATGAACTCCTCGCGCTTGTCGTTGCTGATCTGCCCGGTCTCGGTCAGCCACCGCATCGCGGCCATCCACTCGGGCTCGCTCAGCCGCACTTCGCGGGCGAAGGCGTGCAGGTGGCGCACGAGCGCCGCCATCACCTCGCCCGTCCGCGGATCGTGCGCGCCGGCCCACCGCTGCGCGGCGAGCTCGGTGATGTTGTCCTCGGTGACCAGCTGCATCGGCGTTCCTCTCACGCGTGCGGATCCGGCGGGACCGACCGGTTGTTCAGGTCGACCGAAAGGAAGATGTCGTTGGCGACGGGGTGCCGCAGCTCCTCGGCGAGCTGGCCGATCAGCCCGGCGGTCCGGGCCAGCAGCGCGAACCCGCGCAGCAGCTCCAGGGGCAGCCCGAGGTCGGCGAGCGCGGCGCCGCAGACCCCGGCCCCGTTGAGCGGCAGTGTCTTGCCCAGCACCCGCGGGTGCACCCGGCCGATCGCGGCGAACAGCTCCAGGTGCGGGCCGCGCAGGCCTTCGGCGTCGGCGATGGCGAACAGCCGCGGGGTGCGCGGGTCGCCGTCCTTGTGCACGTGGTGCCCGAGCCCGGGGACGAACTTCTTTTCCGCGCGGCGCTTTTCGACGGTTTCGAGCGCGAGCGCGTCCCAGCCGCCGTCGTCGTCCGGGAGAGTGTCCACTTCGGAAAGGACGTCGTGCAGGAACCGGCCGCAGTCCTCGGTGACGCCGAGGAAGCGCGACCCGCCGCCCAGCAGCCCGGCGGCCAGGGCACCCTGGACCGAGTCCGGCGCGGACAGGTACGTCAGCCGCGTGACGATCGCGGTCGGGGTGAAGCCGTGGTCGGCCAGCGCGGCCAGCACCGCCTCGAAGACCCGGGTTTCCCCTGGGGACGGACGTCGCTGCGTCGCCAGCCAGAAGGCGAGCTCGCCGAACCCGACCGTGCCCATGACGTCTTCGGCCAGGTCGTGCCCGAGCAGGGTGATCTTGTCCCTTGTGGACGCACCGAGGGCGGTTTCGTAGACCGGGTCAGCCATCGGCGGCCTCCGTCAGCCAGGCCCGCAGTTCGGTGCCGTGTTCGTCGAGCTCCGGCGGCGGCAGCCGGTAACCGGCCGGCGTCGCGGAGAACCGGATGGGGTGCCGGGTCGTCGGGACCGCGCGGTCGCCGTCGCCGACCTCGACGATCGGGTCCAGCCCGAAGCGTTCGGCCATCGCGAATCCGCCGTCGATCGTGTTGATCGGTCCACAGGGGACACCGACCGCGGTCAGTGCGTCGAACCAGTCCACCGCACCGCGTTTCGCCAGCCGCTCGACCAGGATCGGCCGGAGCTCTTCGCGGTTCTTCGTCCGATCGGCGTTGCGGGCGAACCGCGGGTCGTCCGGGACGTCGGGCAGGTCGAGGACTTTGCACAGCCGGCGGAACTGCCCGTCGTTCGCCGCGGCGACGATCAGGTCGGCGTCGGCCGTCGGCAGCGGCTCGTAGGGGAAGACGCTGGGGTGGGCGTTGCCCATCCGGTAGGGCACCACGCCACCGGCGGCGAAGGCCGAGCTGTGGTTGACCAGCCCGGTCAGCGCCGAGGACAGCAGGTTCACTTCGACGTGCTGGCCCTCACCGGTCGCGTCGCGGTGGCGCAGCGCGGCCAGGATGCCGATCACCGCGTGGTTGCCCGCCATGACGTCGAACACCGAGATCCCGGCCCGGTACGGCGGGCCGTCCGGATCGCCGGTGAGGCTCATCAGGCCCGAGATCGCCTGCACCATGAGGTCGTAGCCGGGCACGTGCGCGCCTTGGCCGGCCCCGAACCCGCTGATCGAGGCGTAGACACCGGCGGGGTTGGCCACGCGGACCGTCTCGTAGTCCAGGCCGTACTTGGCCAGGCCGCCGGGCTTGAAGTTCTCGATCAGCACGTCCGCGCGGGCCGCCAGCTCGCGGCCGACGGCGGCGTCGGCCTCGTCGCGCAAGTCCAGCGCGATGGACCGCTTCCCGCGGTTGACGCCGAGGTAGTAGGTCGAGACGTCCCCGCGCACCGGCGGCATCCACGTGCGCGTCTCGTCACCCTGCGGGCCCTCGACCTTGACGACGTCGGCGCCGAGGTCCGCCAGCAGCATCGTGGCGTACGGGCCGGCCAGCACCCGGGAGAAGTCCGCGACCAGCAGCCCGGACAGCGGGCCGGTGGGGGATTCCACAACCAGCTCCTCGCCTTCTGTCCGTCAGGCGGACTTTTGTCCGTCAGTCTGCGACAGAGACCGGCCGCGGTCAACCCGCTGAGCTGAGTCTGCCGCGGCCCCTCGTGAGTGGTAATTCGGGTTCTAACCCGAATTACCACTCACGAGGGCGTGCGGGACGTCGTCCAGCCGCGCGAAGTCCGCGCTGATCTCCCCGGCGGTCTGCAGCAGCAGCGGCAGGTGGTGCTCGACCAGCTTCTCGACCGGCGTCTCGGCGGCGTGGCAGTTGACGTTGACGCCCGCGATCACCCGCCCGGACCCGTCGCGCAGCGGCGCCGCCACCGACCGGATGCCCAGCGTGAGCTGCTCGTCGGTGAGTGCCCAGCCGCGGGCGCGAACCTCGCGCAGCGCGGCGTCCCGCTCGGCGCGGTCCGGCTGCCAGCGTGGCACCAGCCCCGACCGGGACGCCTGGGCCAGCACCGCCTCCAACTCCGCCGGCGGCAGTGCGGCCAGCTGGACCTTGCCCAGCGAGGTCGGCAGGGCGGGGAACCGGGTGCCGATCTGCACGCTCAGGCCGACGATCTTCGGCACCGCGACCCGGGCGACGTACACGATGTCCGACCCGTCGAGCTGGGCGATCGAACACGACTCGTTCGTGCGGGCGACCAGGCGTTCCAGGTGCGGCCGGGCGACGTCCCAGAGACCCATCGAGCGCACGTAGGCGACGCCGAGGTCGAGCACGCGCGGGGTCAGGGCGTAGCCACGCCCGTCGGTGCGGACGTAGCCGAGTTCTTCGAGGGTGAGCAGGATCCGGCGGGCGGTCGGGCGGGCCAGGCCGGTGGCGGTGGCCACCTCGGCGAGCGTCATCTCCGGCCGGTGCGGCCCGAACGCCGTGATCACCTCGAGCCCGCGCGCCAGCGCTTCGATGAAATCGGGACCGGTGCCCTCGCGTGGCATGCGCCACCTCCTCTCGGATGCTGCTTGACAGATCTTCCGGGGGCCCGGGTGGCGGAGCCCCCGGCTCGGAGCGGAGCTCCGGGTGCTACCGCAGCGTAGCCGCGGGGATTGACACCGGCGCGGCACTGGGCAAAGGTGACTGCGCCCACTGAGTGTCCGTAGAGCGGACGAGTGGACGCAACGGAGGAAGTCATGTCCGGATCGATCGTCCTGCGCGGCGGCACGGTGCTGACCCTCGACGACGCCCGCCGGGTCCTCACCGGCGAAGACGTCCTCGTCGAAGGCGACCGGATCACCGCGATCGGGCCCGCGCTGGACGTCCCGCCCGGCACGACCGAGATCGACGCGACCGGCGGCATCGTCATGCCCGGGATGATCGACACCCACCGCCACCTGTGGCAGACCGCCATGCGCGGCTACGGCGCCGACTGGACGCTGACCCAGTACTTCGTCTGGTACTACCTCGAGTGGGGCAAGGTGTTCCGCCCCGAGGACATCTACGCCGGCAACCTGCTCGGTGCCCTCGAGGCCCTGGAGGCCGGCGTCACCACGACGGTCGACTGGTCGCACGGCCTGCAGACGACCCAGCACGCCGACGCGGCGGCCGACGCGCTCGAATCCGTCCCCGGCCGGTTCGTGCTGGCCTACGGCAACATCCAGGACGCCCCGGCGAACTGGACCGCCACGCCGGAGTTCCGCGACTTCGTCTCGCGGCGCACGGGTGGTGACCTCGGCTTCCAGCTCGCCTTCGACGTCACCGGCGACCCGGCGTTCCCCGAGAAGCCGGCCTTCGAGGTGGCCCGCGACCTCGGCGTGCCGGTGACCACGCACGCCGGCGTCTGGGGCGCGACCGGCGACGACGGCATCCGCCTGATGCACGACCACGGGTTCATGA
Source organism: Amycolatopsis sp. lyj-109 (assembly GCF_046548995.1). Lineage (NCBI taxonomy): Bacteria > Bacillati > Actinomycetota > Actinomycetes > Pseudonocardiales > Pseudonocardiaceae > Amycolatopsis > Amycolatopsis sp. lyj-109. Next base: position 318,074 of record NZ_JAJPWR010000012.1, on the reverse strand, counting down.
CCCCGGAGACGATCTACGTCCACGGCGCGTCGCTGTCGGCCGACTCCTACCAGCGCATCGCCGCCACCGGCGGGTCCGTCTCGGTCTCGACCGAAAGCGAGCAGAGCGCCGGCCAGGGTTACCCGCCCACCTGGGCGCTGCGCAAGTACGGCGTCCCGGTGTCGCTGTCGATGGACACCTCGGTGTGGTGGAGCGGCGACCTGTTCTCGGCCATGCGCGCCACCCTGGGCGCCGACCGGTCCCGGGAACACCTGGAAGCCCACGCCAAGGGCGAAACGGTGACGCACGCGGCCCTGCGGGCGGAACAGGTGGTGGAGTGGGCCACCCGCGGCGGCGCGGCGGCCCTCGGCCGCTCGGACCTCGGCAGCCTGGAAGCCGGCAAGAAGGCCGACGTCGTGCTGCTGAAGAACGACGACTCCCCGGTGTCGTTCCCGCTGCTGAACCCCTACGGCCACGTGGCGTTCCAGGCCCAGCGCGCCGACGTCCACACGGTGCTGGCCGGTGGCCGGGTGGTCAAGCGCGACGGCCGCCTGGTCGGCGTCGACCTGCCCGCGGTCCGGCGGCGTGTCGAGGAGACGGTCGAGTACCTGCGCGGGCAGCTGGGGGAGGAGGCGTGGCGGCAGGGGATGAACCCCGAGGTGCCGGAAGCCAAGATCCTCGACAACCCGTACACCTACACGGACTACCAGAGCGACAGCACCCACGGCGGCTGAGCTACGTTCCCCTTCGTGGCCCAGGTCTTCGTTCAGCCCGCATACGGCACCGCGGACGCGCGCCGCTACGGCGCGGAATCCCTCGACCGGACCGTCGCCTTCCGCGAGCTCGCCGACCTGCTCGACCCCGCGGACCTCGCCCGCCTGAACGCGCTGCACCCGGGCGGGCGGGCGAGGTTCTGGGGCGCCAAGGACAAGTACGACCGCCGGATGGACACTGTGACCACCGGCGACGTCGTGCTCTTCACCGGCGGCAAGCACGTCCGGGCCACGGCCGAGGTGGGACACGGGTTCCGCAATCCCGCCTTCGCGCGTCGTCTGTGGAACCCGGACCCGGGCCGCTGCCTGTTCAGCAACGTCTACAGCCTGCGCCGCTACCGGCGCGTCGAGCTGCCCTACGAGGCCGTCTGGGCGCTGCCCGGGTTCAACCCCGGTGACCACTTCATGGGCCTGAGGTTTCTCGACGAAGCGAAGTCCGCCGCGGTGCTGGGGCTGCTCGCCGCGCTCTGAACCGCGGGACGCTCAGCGGTGCGGCCCGATTCAGCGGTGCGGCCCGATTCAGCGGTGCGGCCCGATTCAGCAGTGCGGCCCGATTCAACAGTGGGGCATCACGTCGTCGAAGGACGCGCAGTTGTCCTGGTCCCAGGGCGTCGACTGCCACTGCGCGGCCGTCAGGATCCGGGACGTGTCGCCCGCGACGAACTTCCAGGGCCCGTAGTAGGAGTTGCTGAACCAGTAGTTGCCCTGGTCGTGGGTAATGGCGTCCTGGACGAGCGTGCCCTTGTACGGCGACCAGGACGGGTACGTCCCGTAGTTGGCCAGCAGGGCCATCTTGCCGCAGGACCCGTTCGTGCAGCCGACGTGGGTGGGGTCGAAGCGGAACGTGTTGTCGTGCACCTCGACCAGCTGGGTCTTCCACCGGCAGTCGTCGTACAGCGGCGGGGACGCGATACCGGGCGCCGAACACTGCGTGCGGTCGGCGACGAGCTTGGTGCAGGTGTTGATCGAAGTGTTGGCCGGGCTGTTGCAGAACCGGTCGGCGTTCTCCCAGGCGGTGATGCCGGACCAGTTGTCCTCGAAGGTGTTGTCGTAGATGTCGACGAGGTGCGTGCGGGCCGGCACCCGGGGCTCGCCGCCCGACTCGGACAGGTAGACGCTCGCCACCGGGAAGTTGTCGCCGCGGTCGGCGCGGCGCTTGCCCGCCACCAAACTGTTGCGGCGCAGGACGTTGTCGCGGAACACGAGGTTGTAGCTGATTTCGTAGAACAGCGCCTCGGCGTCGTTGTCCTCGATGAGGTTGCGCTCGATCAGGAAGTCGTTGTTGTCGGTGTCGGCCCAGAGCCCGGCGCCGTGGTTGTGGTGGATCCAGTTCCCGCGGATGTCGGCCTTGTCGACCACCCAGAACTTGACTCCGCCGCTGCATCCGCAGCCGGGGCTGCGCGTTTCCCAGTCGTCGGTGTTGTTGCCCGAGATTTCGTTGCCTTCGATGATCAGCGCGGTGATCGTGCTGTCCGACCGGTAGGCGTTCATGCCGTACTGGCCGTTATTGCGCAGGCAGCTGTGCCGCACCACCTGGCGGGCGCCGGCCATGATTCCCGCGCCTTTGTTGTTCTGCACGGTGGTGTTTTCGATGATCCAATGCGCGCCGGAATCGTGGTTCACCACGCCCTGGTCCTGCGGGGCGACGAAGTTCTGGATGGTGAGCCCGCGGATGACGACGTCCTTCGCCTGCTGGGTGAAGGCCGCGCGGTTGATGCCCTGCCCGTCGAGGATCGCGCCGGGGGCGCCGAGGTAGACGTCGCCGTCCTTGGGGATGACCTGCCCGAACGGGTCCGCCGCCAGCAGGTGTGTGCCCGGTGGCAGCCAGAACGTCGTGCCCGGCGGCGACTCCTGGGTCTTGCGGTAGAGGTCGCCGGGCGCCGCGGTGTCGACGGTGACGGCGCCCGCGGGAGCGGTCGTGTTGGCCACTGGCTGGTGGTCGCATACCGGGCCGGGCGTCACCGCGGCCTTGGCCACCGCCGGTCCGGGCGGCACGAGGAACGCGGCCAGCAGAACGGCAGCAAGAATGGATCTGATCGGCAACATGTTGTGAAACCTACGCAATTGACCGCGCAACGGCGTGGTCCGAACGAGTCCATTCGCGGGATTTTCGGGTGTACGAGGTAACGAAAAAATCAGTGATTACCCCACGACTGTGAATACCGTGGGAACATTCGTGGACGGTTCCGTTATCGTGGTCCGGCGGGGAGTTCGCGACCGGAATTCCCCGCCGAGGAGACGTGTCGGGCGTCACGCGGGTGGGCCACCTGCCGCGTTCCGGGCAGCCGCCCGGCCGAGCGCGGCCGCGGTCGACCGGGGGACGGCGGCGCCGCCCGGGTGTCCCGGCGGCCGGACCACGATTTTATCCGTTAAACGGAGAACTACCTGAGCGAGTGATTTCACGCCATTCATTACGGCCACCCGCGCGACGGCGAACTACGCTGGTCCGACCCCATTCCGGTTCTGTCCTCCACTTGGCGGTTCCCGGGTCCCGATCGGGTATTTGCGCAGGTCAACGCCCTATCGAAGGCCCGTCTGGGCGGTAGCGTCACCTATCGGACAGAGCTTCTGTCCCGGCGTCCGGGCCCCGATTGAAACCCGGCTGCCGCACTCAGGAAGGAACCCCGAGAAATCATGTCCACATTGCGAAGACTGGCTGTCGCCGGCGCATTCGCGCTGCCTCTTTCCCTCGTCATCGCCGGGCCGGCGACGGCGCACCCGCTCGGCCTGCCGCACGACTCCTGGAGCGCCGAGAGCTCCGGCAGCTGGGCCGGCATCGGCGGCGCGGGCACCACCGACACCGACGAAGGCTCGACCTGGTGGGGACACCACTGGTCGGAACAGGACTCCGCGGTGGCCGGCATCGGCGGCGCCTACGTGACGCACAGCGGCGAGTCCGGCGACGACGGCTGGAACCACGCCTGGCACCACCCGGCGCACGACGGCTGGTACGGCGAAGACCACGGCGGCTGCGGCTGCGGCGACACCGGTGACTATGACACCGGCGACTACGACGACGATGCTCCCGCCGTGGTCCACCACCACGCCATGAGCCACCCCGACCCGGTGGACCAGGAGCCGGCCGGCCACGTCGTCCGCCCGGTGTACGACGCCACCGACGACGCCACCGACGACGACGATGACGCCGACGACGTGGGCTACCACGCCGAGCAGCACTCGGCCGGCGTGGACGGCGCGACCTCGGCGCACGTGGCGAGCCACGCGGGTGAGCACCACGCCGTCTACGAGGCGGAGAAGCTGACGGCCGGCCCGTACGGCGCATCGTCGGAGGGTGCGCACGCGGTGGCCGTGCCGGACTACTCCGGTTACCACGCCTGGTACACCACGGCCGGTGTGGGCGGGGCCGCGGCGCACTCGGTCACCGCGGTCGCCGACGCCACGGCGGCGGACGACGACCACTGGGTCGTCGACCACGACGTGGACGACGAATCCGACTACGACGAGGACTGACCTCCGCCGTCGAAGCCGAGGCTGAGCGAGCCGGGTCCGCACCGCGCGGACCCGGCTCGCTCAGCAGGGTGCCTCCGGGGCGAACTCCAGCCGCAGGGCGTCGGTCCGCGGCAGCACGAGGGCGGTCCCGCCGGCCTTGCGCCACTGCACGGGGCACGAGGAAGTACTGGCCGCCGGACTGCGGGACCAGCTTCAGCCCAGTGCACCGGTACTCGTAGGCGGAGCCGGGGTTGCCGCACGGCGTTTCGCGGACACCCGGCGCGGCGAGGGTCAAGCTCTTGGCGCTGTGGAGGACGTGCTGCCTGGTCGTCGGTCGTCCCGGCACCGGGCCCGGTTACCAGATCGGACTGTGAACTGATTCCGGGCGCCACGACAACAAGAGGTGTGCAAGCCATCGACGCCCGGCCGGAAGATCGTCCGCGAACCAGGGGAGAAGCAGTGATCGACAGTGCCCTCGTGCATCGTGCAGTCGTGAAACGCGGCGTGGCCGTGGCGCTGGCCGCGGTGCTGGTGTCGGCGAGCCCGGTCGCCGCGAGCCCGGGCTGGGACGTCGTGCCGCTCCAGCCCGGCTCGGCGAACCTCGTGGACGTGACGGCGCTCTCGGCGCACGACGTGTGGGCCGCGGGCTTCGCCGTCAACCAGGAGATCATCGACGGCAGGCCGTACACCACGTTCGAACCGCAGGTGCAGCACGGCGACGGCGTGACGTGGTCGGCGGTCCCGACCGCGCCGCTGGGCAAGGACGTCCACGCCCAGTTCGCCGGCATCGCCGCCGCCGCGCCCGACCGGATCTGGGCGGTGGGCCACGTGTGGGAGCCGCACGCCCAGGTCCGGTCGCTCATCGAGCACTGGAACGGCGTGACCTGGACCCGCGTGCCCGCCGACGACATGCCTGATGCCGGCCACGCCCTCTCGGACGTGGCGGCCGTCGGCGCCGCCGACGTGTGGGCGGTCGGCACCTTCGCGAATGCCGAGAACAGCGGGCCGGTCGCGCAGCACTGGGACGGCGTCCGGTGGACCAGGGTGCCGTTGCCGCCCGGTCTGGACGGCGCCGCGTTGGAGGCCGTGGCGGCGGCCGGTCCGGCCGACGTGTGGGCCGCCGGGCTGGCCGTCGCCGACCAGGAATCGGGGCGGACCGAGCCGCTGCTGCTGCACTGGGACGGCGTCGCGTGGTGCCGGGTCGCCCTGCCGGACACGGCCGACCGGGGATCGGCGCTGCTCGACGCCGTGACGGTGTCCCGAGGGCAGGTCTGGGCGGTGGGCGAGTCGACGATGGGTGGCCCCGTCGACCGCAGGCCGTTGGCCTTCCGCATCGACGGCCGTCGCGCGGCCCTCGAGCCCACGCCCGACGAGCAGGGCCAGCTGAACGGGGTGACGACGGTGGGCCGCGAGGTGTGGGCCGTGGGCTACCACTACGACGAGGCGCGCACCGCGCAGGCGTATGCGCTGCGCCGCGGCCCCGACGGCACGTGGCGGCGGGCACCGGTCCCGGCCCGGGAGGGGGCCACGTTGTTCGGCGTCACGACGGAACGGGCGAGCGGAACGCTGTGGACGTCCGGCGCGATGACCGGCACCGGAACCGGCCAGCCGGAGCCGCTCGTCGCCCGGTTCCGCTGATCGGTTTCGGTTCGCCTCAGCCGAGGTACAAGCGGTAGCCCTGGGCGGCGGCGCGGAATCCCAGCGACTCGTAGAAGACGTGCGCAGGTTCGCGGCCGGACCGGGACAGCAGCTGGACCTTGTAGCACTGCGCTTCCCGGGCCCGGGCGAAGGCCGCCTCCAGCAGAGCGGTGCCCACCCCCGACCGCCGGTGTCCGGCGGCCACCACGACGTTCTCGACGAGCATGAACGGTCGCGCGCCCCGTGTGAGGTTCGGCAGGGTCGCGCAGTCGATCGTCCCGGCCACCACGCCGGCGGACTCGGCGACCAGGATCGCCCGTCCGGACTGGCTCTCGATGGCCCGCCAAGCGGCCGCCGCGGCGTGCGCGGGCGGGGTGGGGTCATCCGGGTGCAACTCCCGGAGCAGGGCGAGCAGGGCCGGCACGTCGGCCTCGGAGGCGAGCCTGGTCGTGGTGGTCATGGAGGCCACTCTGCCCTTACGGGCAGCCGGGGGTACCCGAAGGTTTGCCGCTGCGTGGCTGGCCTGGCCGGATTCTCGCGATCATCGTGGAGGCACCGCCAGTGCGAGGAGGTCCGCCGGTGATCCACGAGGTCGACGAGGCGCTGCGCCGGCTGGTGAAGGACGAGGCGCTGCGGGGCAGCGAGGTCGACGTCGCCTTCGACGCGCCCACCAAGGACTGGGCCGCCCGGCGCAACGCCCCGACGGTGAACATCTACCTCTACGACGTTCGCGAGGACATGCGACGCCGGTCGCGGGGGCTGCTCAACGAGTACGACCAGCGTGGTGAGGTCGCCGCGCGGCACCTGCCGCCCAAGCACGTCAAGCTGTCCTACCTGGTCACCGCGTGGACGCAGCGGCCAGAGGACGAGCACCGCGTGCTGTCGGACCTGCTGCTCGGCCTGCTGCGCCACGAGGCCGTGCCGGCCGAGGTGCTCACCGGGTCGCTGGCCGAGATGGGGCTGCCGGTGCCGATGACCGTCGCGCTGCCGCCGCCGGAGGACCGTGCGTTCGCCGACGTGTGGACCGCGCTGGGCGGCGAACTCAAGCCGTCGCTGGACGTCGTCGTCTCCGCTCCGATCCACAGTGGACGCGTCTACCCGGCCGGGCCGCCCGCCAAGGAAGGCCTCAAGCTCGACACCGGCGACGGCGAGCTTCTCGGGCACCACGTGTCCGCGACCGGGGTGGTCGAAGGGCAGCGCCGGGTCGCGATGGCGCGCACCCACCGGAAGCCCCGGTGAGCCTGGAGTACCTGTTCGAGCGGCTGGCCCGGCTCGAACAGCGCATCCGCGACGCCGTCGACAGCCGTCGCGCGGCCGACCCGAACCCCGACGACCCCTTTCGCGGCCTCTACCTGTCCAACGAGACGATCGACGCGCTCCTGGAAGGGCTGCGCGAGCCGTTCACCCCGTTCACCGACTCCGTCCCGGACGGCAGGCTGCGGCCGCTCGCCGAACGCGCCGGGCTCACCGGCGTCGACGTCGAGCTGCTGCTGGTCGCGCTCGCCCCCGACCTGGACAGCCGGTTCGAGCAGTTCTACGGCTACCTCAACGACGACGTGACCCGCCGCCGCGCCAGTGCCGGCCTCGCGCTGCGCCTGTGCGGCATCCCCGAGGCCTCGGCCACCGGCCGGGCCCGGCTCGACGCGGACTCCCCGCTGGTCACCTGCGGCCTGCTCGCCGTGGGTGAGGAGGACCGGCCGTTCCTCTCGCGCACGCTGCGCGTCCCCGACCGCGTGGTCAACCACCTGCTCGGTGACGACCGGCTCGCGCCCGAGCTCGCCGGCTGCGCGCACCTGGGCACCGAGCTCGTCGAAGTGCCGGGCCGCGACCGGCTCGCCCGCGCGCTCCGCGGCGGGGTCGGGCTCGTCTACCTGAAGGAGCAGCCCGGGGGCGGGGCCGAGGAGCTCGGGGTCGGCGCGCTGGCCGCGGCCGGGTACCCGGCGCTGGTGGTGGACGCGGCGCGCTGGCAGGCCGAGCCCGGCCACGCCGAGCTGACCGCGTCACTGCGGCGGGAGGCGTTGCTGCGCGGCGCCGGGATCGTGCTGGGCCCGGTGGAGGACCCGCGGCTGGAGGCGCTGGCGCACCCGGCGATCCCGCTGGTGGTGCACGGCACCGCCGCCTGGGACCCGCGCTGGAGCGCGACACCGCCGTTGCAGCTCGACGCCGTGCCGCTGTCGGGCGCGGCCCGCGCGGAACTCTGGCGCAGCCGTCTCGACGGCCGGCTCGCCCCGGACGTCGACCCGGGGGAGGCGACCGCGCACTTCGTCCTGGGGCCCGGGCAGATCGCCCGCGCGGCGAAGGCCGCGTCGGTGACCGCGCTGGCCGACGACGGGCTGGTCCGCGCGGCCCACGTCCGGGCCGGCGCACGCAGCCAGAACGCCGCCGGCCTGCAACGTCTTGCGCGGCGCATCGAACCGGTCGTCGGCTGGCCCGACCTGGTGCTGCCGGCCGGCGTACTGTCCCTTTTGGACGAACTGGCGGCGCGGGCGCGCTACCGCGACCAGGTGCTCGACGAGTGGCGGATGCGCCCGGGCGGCGGCCGCGGCCGGGGCGTCACCGGGCTTTTCGCGGGGGACTCGGGGACCGGCAAGACGATGTCCGCCGAGGTCATCGCCTCGTCGCTCGGGCTGGACCTCTACACGGTGAACCTGGCGACCGTGGTCGACAAGTACGTCGGCGAGACGGAGAAGAACCTGGAGCGGATCTTCACCGAGGCGTCCGGGGTCAACGGCGTCCTGCTCTTCGACGAGGCGGACGCGATCTTCGGCAAGCGGTCGGAGGTCCGGGACGCGCACGACCGGTACGCCAACATCGAAAGCGCCTACCTGCTGCAGCGGATGGAGACCTTCGACGGCATCGCCGTGCTGGCCACGAACCTGCGGGCGAACCTCGACGAAGCCTTCACGCGCAGGCTCGACGTCATCGTCGACTTCCCGCTGCCGGACGTCGCACTCCGGCACCGGCTGTGGGACCGCTGCCTGGGCGCCCGGATGCCGCGGGGGACCGACCTGGACCTGGGGTTCCTCGCCGAGGCGTTCGAGCTGGCGGGCGGCCACATCCGCTCGGCCGCGGTCACCGGCGCCTACCTGGCGGCCGAGGCGGGCCGTCCGGTGGGGATGAGCGACCTGGTCGGCGCGGTCGCGCGGGAGTACCGCAAGCTGGGCCGGCTCTGCCTCGACCGGGAGTTCGGGCCCTACCTGGCAATGGTGACGGACAGCTAAGTACAGGAACACTTGTGCGCGCGACCTGACAAAACCCGGCCAACTCACCAACCGCAGCGGCCAACTCACCAACCGCAGCGGCCAACTCACCCGCGTGCCCGGCGAGTTGGCCGTTCCGGTGCGTGAGTTGGCTGCTGCGAGCGGTGAGTTGGCCGTTCCTCCGGCAGACCAGCTGCCCATAGGGGCAGCGTTCGCTGCCCGTCCGGACGGGCAGCGCAGTCTGGCGCTCGCCCCGCCGGGCGGGCAAGCTGGACGTCGGCGGAGGGAGCGGACATGCGCGGGCACGGTCACGACAACGACTTCGACCCGATCCTGCGGCCGAAGGGCGACCGCATCGAGCGGGACGACCACGACCTCCTGGGCCGGGCGGCGGTAGCCGGCCGCACCGACGTGCTGGGCCCGGCGGGCATGCTGGGCCTGCAGCGCGCGGTGGGCAACGCGGGAACGGCTTCGCTGGTCGAGGACGAGCGTTCCCCCGTCCACGACGTCGTCGGCTCGGGTGGCGGCGCGCCCCTGGACACGGCGACGCGCACGGACATGGAGGGACGCTTCGGCGCCGACTTCTCCGACGTGCGGGTGCACACCGACGGCGCGGCGCACGACTCGGCGAAATCGGTGAGCGCCCAGGCGTACACGGTGGGTTCGAACATCGTGTTCCAGCGGGACAAGTACGACCCGGCGTCGGATTCCGGCAAGCACATGCTGGCGCACGAGTTGACCCACGTGGTCCAGCAGCGCAGCGGCCCGGTGGACGGCACGGACGCCGGCGGCGGGGTGAAGGTGTCGGATCCGTCGGATCGGTTCGAGCGGGAGGCCGTCGCCAACGCGGACCGGCTGATGTCGGCGCCTGCTCCGGCCGGGCCCGCGGTGCAGCGGTGCGAGGACGGTGGGCACGCTCATTCGCCGGAGGACTCGGCGGCCGTGCAGCGGGAGGAAGCTCCCGAGGCCGAAGAAGGCGCAGAGGAGACGATGGCGCAGACGTTCGTTCAGCGTGAGGAAGAGGTCGAGGAAGAGGCTTGATCAGTGGTGACGCCGGGTGAGAGCGAGCCCTCACCCGGCGAAACGCTACGCCACGCCGTAACCCCAGGCGTCGGCTGCGGTGTTGGCGCCCCCGTTCCAGTACTCGAACACGTGGACCGTGACCGCGTATCCGTCCGCGAAGATGTTGGCGTGGATGGACTCGCACTCGCCGTTGTTCGACGGATCGTAGATGTGGAGCTCATTGGCACCCCATGGCCCTGCGGCCGGGGTACCGGTGACGATGGCGGCGACCCCCCGGTTGTCCGTCTCGTTGTCACACACGGTGATCTTCTCTTCGGAGGGATAGTTCACCAGGTCGGCGTCGAAGAAGACCGCGCCACTCTTGCCGACCGTGTACAGCCATCCGACGTTGTGGGGGCCCTCCGCCGCCTGTGCCTGGGTACCGGCACCGAGAACGACGGCCGCCATGGTAGTGATCAGGACACCAGACCGTTTCGCCCACTGCTTCATCGATCCTCCACTCGTTCGTGCTGCAACCTGGATCGGAAGGTGCCGCACGTCGCTTGCAGATCGCTGGCAGGCCGGTGGCGCAGGCCGGCTCACGCTTTCCCGTCGGGGCCGGTGAAGCCCGGGATCTCCACGTCCTTGCGGTAGCGCTCGGCCGCGCCGGTGTCGGCGTCCTTCGAGCCCTTCTTGCTGTTGCACGACCCGCACAGGACCTCGAGGTTGCCCGGGTCCGCGTAGAACTGCGACCGGTCGGGGTGGCCCTTCTGCCTGCCCTGGGTGTTCCAGTGCCCGGCGACCGACTTCTTGTGGTCCAGTGCGTAGTTGTCGGCGTTGTTCGGCTTGACGCGGGCGGCGACGTGCGGAGCGATGCCGAGGAACGGGACACCCGGACAGGTGAACGTCACCCCGTCCGGCCGCATCACCGCAGCGATCTTGCCCGCGTCGTGGCCGCTGTACTTGTGGGATCCGCCGTAGAAGACCGCGCGGACGTCGTGGTACTCGGGCCGCAGCGTCTTTCCGTCGATCGTGTACTGCGTCTGGTCCGCGCCACCTTCGGCCGGGCCGAGTTCGGGGCCGCCGTTCGGGGTGTTGGCCAGGAACTTGAGCACCGGGAACGTCGGCCGCCCCTCGGAGCTCTTGCTGCGGCCGCCGGCGGTGCGTTCCAGTTCGTACTGGAGCGTCACCCAGCCGTCGGGGTGGACGTCGGTGACCTTGGCGACCCGGTTGGTCGCCTTCACGACGAACCGCTTGCCGAGGTAGACCTTCGCTTCGTCGACCGGCGCCATCGGACCCAGGGGGAGTTCCCCGGTGTCGTCGGTCGGGTTGACCTCCAGGTGGGTCTTGAACTTGCCGTTGCTCGTGGGCACCAGCGCGATGGTCGTCAGCTTGAAGGTGTCCTTGATCTTCGGCAGTGCCGCTTCGACGGTGTGCTGCGTGGCGTTCGGCTTGCGCATCTCCGCGTCGGCCGCCTGCTTGGCCTGGGCCAGCGCCTGCTGCTTCTGGGCCGCGCTGCGCGGGTCCGGCACCCCGCTTTCCTTCTTGCCGCCCTTGAGCTTCGACCAGACCTTCTTGCCCGCCTTGACGACCGTACCCACCACCGAGTCGATCACCTTGCCCACCGGCGCCTGGACCTTCTCCAGGATCGACTTGATCTTCTCCGAGATCCCGCCCAGCCCGAGCAGGCTCGCCAGGAAGCCGAGCACCATCGGCAACGCCTTCGCCAGCGTCCGCTCGATCAGCCCGGCCACCGCGCCCGCGCCACCGCGGGCGATCGACTCCACCGAGTCCAGCACCGAGTCGACGAACTCCTTGATCTGGGCGGCCTTGTCCACGAAGAACAGCACGATGTCGTAGATCGCCTTGCAGGCCTTGATGAACGCGGCCGCCGGGTTGAGCATCGAAATGATCCAGGTGATGCCCGCCTTGACAACCTTCTCGATCACGAAGTCCTTGACCTGGCCGAGGACCAGCTCCTTCAGGTCGCCCAGTTTCTGGACCACCCAGCGCCACAAGCCCGGCACGCCCTCGGTGATCAGGATCTTGACCACGTCCAGGGTCTGCTCCAGCTTCGCGAGCACCGGTTCGGGGATGAACCGCAGGATCCGCGCGCGGACGCTCGCCCAGGTCAGGCCCAGGATCGAGAGCACCATCTTCAGGATGCCCTTGGCGTCCAGCGCCTCCGGGATCTCGATGCCCGCGCTGGCCAGGTTGCCCAGCAGCCACCCCTTCAGGCCGCTCTTGAGGTGCTCGACGATGTTCGCGCCGAAGTTCATGACGCCGGTCTTCACGGCGTTGACCAGGTTGCCGAGGAACTCGATCGGCTTCGCGATGATCAACCCGACCGCGTTCGCGGCCCGGGACAGCACGCCGAGCAGCATGTCCTTCAGCTTCAGGATCGTCTCGATCGCGCCGCCGACGGCCTCCTTCGCCTTGCTCCACAGGCCCTTGTTCTCCGCCTGCAGCGTCTTGATCTCCTCGTCGACGGCGGTGCGGGCTTCGCGGTACTTCTGGGCCAGGTCCTCGACCAGCGCGTCCTGCTTCTCGTCGACGGACTTCTCGAGGTCGTCGAACTGGCCGCCGAACTCCTTCGCCGCCTCGCCCGCGATCTTGCGCAACGCCGGCGACTGGGACGCCACCTTCTGCTGCACCCGGGTGCGGCCGTCCGCGATCAACTGTTTCGCCTCACCCAGTTTCTGGCCGACGAAGTCCGCGATGTCGCCGATGACGCCCTGCATCTTCGCCTCGTAGACCTTCTTGGCCTCCAGGAAGAGGTTGTTCGCCTCGGCCGGCAGGTCGGCGAAGAGGTCGTAGGCCCAGCGCGCCGCGCCGGTGATCCCGTCGTAGCGCTCGTCCTTGAAGCGCTTCATCCGTGCCTGGTGGTCGGCGGTGAACGCGGCCTTGGCCTGGGCCTCGCCCGCTTCGAACTTCTTCGCCACCTGGTCGTCGAGCGTGCCCAGCACGCCCTCGACCTTCGTCTTGGTCTCGTCGAAGATCGCCTTGATCTCGCCGGTGATCCGCGCCCGGTCCTGCTCGTCCTTCGACTTCGTCGCCGTCTTCGCCGCCTGGCCCCGCTGGGCCGACGACGACCGCGCGCCCGTCATGCCCGCCATCGCGGCCTGCCCGGACGCCTGGGCCGCGCCGGTCACGGCGGCCAATTGCCCGGCCTCGGACTCGCGAACCGCGGCCGGCGCCGAAGCCGTGTGCTGCTCGCCTTCCTGCTTCGCGGCGAGCGCGCCGGTGAACTCCGGCTCGTTGGACTCGGCCAGCTGCTGGTCGGTGACGCCCGCCGCGGCCATCGCGCAGTGTGTCTCGCACTGGTCGGCGCGGAGCTCGGTCTGTTCGGGCGGGGCCTTGTCCGGAGTCGCCTTGCGCGCGTCCGGCGGGGCCAGGGCGGGCGGGGCGGGGGTTTCCGGGAGCGGCGTGACCGGCTTTTCCACGGCCCGGCTGGGATCCGGCGGCTCCTTCGTCCGGTCCGTGACGTCCTTGGCCGAGGAGTCCTTGCCGCTGGTGACCTTGCCGAGCACCTCGGTCTTGACCTGGTCGGCCTTGCCGGAGGTGGCGAACTTGTCGGCCTCGTCGAGGTTCTTGGGCGCCTGCTTGGCGATCGCGGCGTTGACCGCGGCGACGAAGGCCGCCTTGTCGAAGCCGGCCGGCTTCGCCGCCGCCATCTTGTCCGCCTGGGCCGCCTTCGCCTGCGCGTCCTTGTCGTCGGCGGGCGCCACCGCGGCGTCCTGGGCTTTCTTGACCTCCGTGCCGGCAGGTGGGTGGGCTTTCGCCGTCTTGGCCTTGTCGCCGACGTCCTTCGTCAGCGACTGGAACTTCGGGTCGGACGCGGGGGTGACGCCGGGCGGCGCGACCGGGGGCGCGGGACAGCTTTGCCGCTGCAGCGCGACCAGCTTCGACACCGCCGCGTTGCCCACCGAAGCCTGCAGGCGCAGCAAGGCGGGGGGTGTCGCCCGGCGCGCCGGGCGGGCCGGCCGGGCGGGCTGCCCGGACAGCTCCGGTGGTGCTTTGTCCCGCCCCGTTGGCATGGGTTCAACTGTCGGCCCCTCCGGGCCGGTTGCCAACGACCGGACGGGCAGGCGCAGCTGCCCGAACGGGCAGTTGCCTTTAAGGGCAGAGATCGGTTCCCGCGGGCCTAGCCGCACGGTCGTTCCGCCGGGAACGCCCTGGCAGCAGCATCGCCGAAGACAAGACTTGTGCGTCGACAAGGGAGGCACGCATGCCCACCTATCTCACGCCGGGGGTGTACGTCGAGGAGATCGAGGCGGGCGCACGGCCGATCGAGGGCGTGGGCACCGCCGTCGCCGCCTTCGTCGGCTTCGCGGCGGACGGTCCCTTCAACACCCCGACGCTGGTGTCCAACTGGGGCCAGTTCACCCAGACCTTCGGCGACTTCATCGAAGGCTGCTACCTGGCCCAGTCGGTCTACGGCTATTTCCTCAACGGTGGCTCGAACTGCTACATCGTCCGCATCGGCGGATCGCGCGCCCAGGACAACGGCGCCGCGCCGAAGCAGATCACGGCCCGCCAGGCCGTGCTCGGCGGCTACCGCTTCGTCGCGAAGGAACTGCCGGAGGGCAAGCCGGCCGGCGAGATCACCGTCGAGGTCGCCGAGCCGACCGGCGAGAACCCGGCCGAAGACCGGTTCACCGTGCTGGTCAAGCAGGACGGCAAGGTCGTCGAGACGCACAACGTGACGACCAAGCGCACCAAGGAGAACGTCGTCACCGCGGTGCGGGAGAAGTCCAGCCTCATCACCATCGAAGAGGTCGCCACCGGGGGCGCGGTCACCAAGCCCGACAAGGGCACCGCCGTGCTGTCGCCGCCGCCGAAGGAATCGGCCGCCCCTCCGGTCCCGGGTCGCGTCGCGGCGAACGACTACGTCGGCGACGTCGCCGACCGGACCGGCTTCGGCGGCCTGGAGGCGATCGACGAGATCACCATGGTCGCGGCGCCGGACCTGATGGCCGCCTACCAGCGCGACCTGATCGACCTCGACACGGTCAAGGCCGTGCAGCTGGCGATGATCGCGCACTGCGAGCTGATGGGCGACCGGATGGCGATCATCGACCCGCCGCCCGCGCTCAACCCGCAATCGGTCCGCAGCTGGCGGATGGACGCGGCCGGGTACGACTCGAAGTACGCCGCGCTGTACTACCCGTGGGTCCAGGTCCTCGACCCCGCCTCGGGCACCAACACGTTCATCCCGCCGAGCGGCCACATGGCCGGCGTGTGGGCCCGGACCGACGCCACCCGCGGCGTCCACAAGGCCCCGGCCAACGAGGTCGTCCGCGGCGCGCTCGCGCTCGAGACGCACCTGACCAAGGCGGAGCAGGAACTGCTCAACCCGATCGGCGTCAACTGCGTGCGGTCGTTCTCCGGCAAGGGCATCCGGGTCTGGGGCGCGCGGACGCTCTCGAGCGACCCGGCGTGGCGCTACCTGAACGTCCGGCGGCTGTTCAACTACCTCGAGGAGTCGATCCTCGGCGGCACCCAGTGGGTCGTGTTCGAGCCGAACGACGACGCGCTGTGGGCCCGGATCCGGCGCACGATCAGCGCGTTCCTGGTGATGGAGTGGCGCAAGGGCGCGTTGTTCGGGCTCACCCCGGACGAGGCCTTCTTCGTCAAGTGCGACCGCGAGACCAACCCGGCCGAGGGCATCGACCTCGGCCAGGTGATCTGCGAGGTCGGGATCGCCCCGGTGAAACCGGCGGAGTTCGTGATCTTCCGGCTGGCCCAGATGTCCGGCGGCACCAGCCTGGTCAACGAGTGAGTGAAGGGACTCCACAGACATGGCACTTCCCGATCTTGACAAGGCGGTAGGCCACTCCTTCGGGCTCGAGATCGACGGCGTCCAGATCAAGCAGATCTCCGAGGTCTCCGGCCTCAAGATGGAGCAGGACGTCATCGAGCTCAAGCAGAACACCGTCGACGGCAAGTACGTCATCAAGAAGCTGCCCGGCCGCCCCAAGGCGGGCGAGGTCACGCTGACCCGCGGCCTGACCGAGGACAACAGCTTCGAGAAGTGGGTCAAGGACGCCCACTTCGGCAAGATGGCGACGGCCCGCAAGGGCGGCGCCATCATCGTCTACGACTACGAAGGCACCGCGCTCAAGCGCTACAAGCTCACCAACGCCTGGCCGAAGAGCCTGGAGATCGGCGCGCTGAAGGCCGGCGACACGAGCGTGCTCACCGAGAAGCTCGTCATCACCTACGAGCAGATGGAAGTCGAGTGAGCCGATGCGCAGGGTGATGGCGTCGGCACCGGTCGAGGAGGCCCCCGTCGCGACGGCGGCGGGGGAGTCCCGGCCGGAACGGCCGAAGCTGCGGACGGAGTTCGCGTTCGAGCTCCCGCGCGGGTACGTCGACGACGAGGGCAAGGTGCACCACTCCGGCGTGATGCGCCTGGCCACCGCCCGCGACGAGCTGATCCCGCTGCGGGACGACCGGGTGCGCGAGAACGCGGCGTTCCTCACGGTGGTGCTGCTGGCCCGAGTGGTCACCCGGATCGGCGACATCACCGACGTCCACGCCGGCGTCATCGAGAACCTGTTCGCCTCCGACCTGGCGTTCCTGCAGGACATGTACCGCCGGGTCAACAGCGAGGGCCACACCAGGGCCGGCGTCGCCTGCCCCGAGTGCGGCCACAGCTTCGTCGTCGACGTCGCCGGTGGCCGCCTGGGGGAATCGTGACGTACGCGGCCGACCGGCTGCACGAGGAAGTCGCGTACGTGGCCTACCACCTGCACTGGTCCCTCGACGACATCCTCGACCTCGAACACCCCGACCGGTTGACCTACGTCGCCGAGATCGCCCGGATCAACACCCGGATGAGCCAGGGACGGTGACGCTGAATGTGGTTCCGCAGGAAGGAGCCGAGCCCGCCGCCCGCGCCCGCGGCTGAGCCGGCCGCGCTGCCGGTGACGCGCGCGGAGTGGCGAAGCGTGGCGCCGCTCCAGCGGGTCCTGGCCGAGCACCCGCTGGTGAACCCGGTGCAACGGTTCAGCTCGACGCTGACGTCCTGGCGGAGTCCGGGCTACCTGGAGCCGCTCGGGCACCGGGTCGGGCCCGCCGAACCCGCCGGCGTCATCGGCGATCTGGTGCGGCCGGCGCTGCCGGTGGTCGGCGGAGTGGCCCCGGTGCAGCGGGTCGTGGCTCCGGAGCCGGCGGACCTGCCGCTGGTGCTGCCGGTCGTCGCGGGGCGCGCGGCCGTGCCCCCGTTGACGTCGGCCGGGAGCACGGTCACCCCGCCGGTGCGGACCCTCCAGGCGATCGCGGAACCGTCCCCTGTGGACACCGCGTCGGCCGGAGCCGGTCCGGTGGTGCCGGTGGCGGCACCGGAGCCGGAAGCGGTCGAGCCGGAGCCGGCCGAACCGGAACGGCCCGAGCTGCCGCTCGTCCAGCGGACGGAACAGGCGGTACCGCGGCGGCTGGGACTGGGTGCGCCGATGCTGCCGGAGACCGGTCCGGCGTCGCTCCCGGTGTCGCGCCTCGCGGATGCCGGTTCGCCGGGTACGCCGAGCGCTTCGTCCGCGAAGCCGCCACCCGGGCCGGTCAACAGCTTCCGCCCGCTCGACAGCCCGGAGATCCGTTCCGGGACCACGGAGCCGCCCGGGACACCGGGCGGCTCGACGAGCGTTTCCCCGTCGTTGCCCGAGGCGTCGCTGCCGGTGCTGCGGGAGGCTGGATCTTCGGCGCTGCCGGGGGCGCCGACGGCCCAGGAGTCCCTGCTGCCGGTGGCGCGGGCGGCCGAGGGTTCACCGCTCCCGGCGACCCGAGCGGACCGCCTTCCGGTGGTGCCGGAATCCTCGCGGCCGGTCTTGCCTGCGGGCGAGGCTCAGGTGCTCCCGGTGGCGCCGACGGCACCGGAGGCCCCGTTACCCGTATCGAGGGCGGCCGAGTTCTCCCGGTCAGGACCGCCGGGCGCGTCTCCGGCACCGGAATCGCTGCCGCGTGTGCCGGGGGCGGTGGAGGGTTCGGCGCTGCCGGTGGCGCGGGTGGCGGAGGAGCCGGGGCGTCTGGTGATGCGAGCAATCGAGACCCCGGTGCTTCCGGTGGTGCCGGAGTCAGTGGTGCCAGGATCTGTGCTGCCGGGGACGGAGAGCCCGGTGCTTCCGGTGGCCGGGTTGCGGGAGTCCCCGCTGTCGGCGGCCGGGACTTCGGGGTCCTCGGCCGGGCCGGTGCTGCAGCGGTCCATTCCGCCCGGGGCTGGGACTTCGGGGTCCTCGGTCGGGCCGGAGGCAGGGCGGTCCGCATTGCCGGGGGCCGTCAGCTCGGTGCTCCCGGTGGCGCAGAACGCCGCATTGCCGCCGACCGGAGGCGCGATCTCCGAAGTACCGATGGCGGCGCAGTCTCCGCTGCCGCAGGCCGGAAGTTCGGTGCTTCCGGTGGCGGGGTTGGAGGCGTCTTCGCTGCCAGGGGTCGAGAGCTCGGTTGCCCCCGTCGCGCAGCAGTCTCCGACAGCGGGGACAGCTCCTCTTCCGGTCGCGCAGAGGTCCCCCCTGTCGGCCGGGGACCCGGCGCGCTCGGTAGCACCGACGGCGGAGCAGTCCCCGCGGCCTTCCGGCGCGCCGACGCTGCCGGTGCTGCGGGCGGTCGAAGCCTCGGCCCATCCGGTGGCACCACCCCTTCCGGTGATGAGAGCCGTCGAGAGTTCGGTGGCGCCGGAGTCTCCGCTGTCGGCGGCGGGCTCGGGGGCCTCCACTGCGCCGGTGGTGCAGAGATCCGCGCGGCCGGCAGTCGAGAGTTCGATCCTGCCGGTGGGGGGCTCGTTGCCGTCGGCTGGGACTGCGGCGCCCTCCCTGGGCCAGGAGCCGCTCCCGGTGCTGGGGGTGGGCGAGACTCCGGTCCACTCGGAGCCACGAACGGCTGAGCAATCACCCCTTCCGGTGATGCGCGCGACGGAGACTCCGGCGCTCCCCAGCACGAAATCGGCGGGCGCCGCACCCCTCGCGGCCGGCGAGGGTTCGCTGCTCCCGATCGCTCGAGCGGGCTCCCCGGCAGAGGCAGCACGGATCCCGGAGACCCGCACCGTCGAAGGCTCGGCCCGGACAGTGGACGCCGCGCTGCCGCTGCTCCCGGTGGCACGGGCGATCGAGGCCGAAGGCTCTGCCCCGGCGCTGCCGGTGGTACGGGCGATCGAGACCGCCGTGCGCCCTGCACCTGGCCGGGCAGCGCCGGAAGCCACACTCCGGGTCGCGCGGGCCGTCGATGGTTCGGCGGCGGTGCCGGGAGCCGCGCTCCCGGTGTCCCGAGCGCTCGAAACCTCGGCCCGGCCCGCCGAAGCCTCGGCCAGTGGAGCCGCGCTGCGGCCGCTTCCGGTCGCGCGGGCCCTCGATGACTCGGCACCGCCGCTCCCGGTCACGCAGGCCCACAACGGCTCGGCGCCGCCGCTCCCGGTCGCGCGGGCGCTCGGCGGCCTGGCGCCGATGGCCGGAGCCTCCGTGTCACCACTCCTCGTCGCCCGAGCGCTCGAAACCCCGGATCTCCCCGTGGCCCGCACTCCCGCGGCGCCGGCGACCGATACCCCGGTCTCGCGTGCCGCCGATGCCCTGATGTTCCGCAGCGACACCACCGCGGCACGCGCCGAGCTGCCGGTCGCGAGGATCGCCGACCCGGCTCCACCGGCCGCACCGGACCCACCGCCGAGCCCGGCCTTCACCACGGTCGTCCAGCGCGATCCGGAACCGGCCCCCGCACCGACGCCCGCCCCTGCGACGACACCACAACCGCAGCCGGAAACCGAAGAGCTCGTCAAGAAACTCTTCGATCCGCTGCTGCGCCGCCTCAAGACCGAACTCCGTCTCGACCGTGAGCGCCGGGGCGCGCTCACCGATCGCCCGCACTGAAGATCGCCCGCACTGAAGGAGGAGCGCCGATGCCGGACACCGAAGAGGCCGTTGCCGTGTGCTACGTCGTCAAGCTGGACGACAAGAACCTCGGCAACCTCGGCGCGTTCTCCAGCTGCGACGGCCTCGGCTGCGAATTCGTCATGGAACAGCGGGAAGAGGGCGGCAACAACGGCATGGTCTGGCAGCTGCCGACCCGGATCAAGTACTCGAACATCAAGCTCTCGCGCCCGGTCACCGAGGCCAGCTCGCAGATCACCAAGTGGTTCGCCAGCCTGGCGAGCGGGATCGAGCGCAAGACCGCCACCATCGAGGCCCGCACCCTCGAGGGCAAGGTGATCGCCAGCTGGTCCCTCGAAGGTGTCGTTCCGGTGCGCTGGAGCGGGCCGCAGCTCTCGCCCGACTCACCCAAGGTCGCCACCGAGACCCTGGAACTGGCCCACCACGGCTTCCTCAGCCCGGCGAAGAAGGGCTGACAGCCATGTCCTCGCCCGTCACCTTCACCTCGGCCGGCTCGCAGCCGCCTGCCGCCTACGGCTCCGGGGAGCCGGCGCCCAGCAACCTGCAGCGCGCGCTGCTGGAGGTCCGGAAGCCGCCGCAGTCCGGGGGGACCGGGCAGCCGCCCGGGGAGAAGATGTTCGACATCAAGTTCCAGTTCAACCCCAAGGAACTCTCGGTCAGCAAGAACGCGAAATGGGGGCGCGACGCGCAACCCAACGCCAAGAAGAGCGCGCCGCCGCAGTTCAAGGGCTCGGACCCGGCCAAGCTCGCGCTGGAGATGTTCCTCGACGCCACCGACAAGATGGACGACGCCGTCGTCAAGAAGGTCGAGCAGCTGTTCACCTGCTGCGTGGCCACCGAGGACAGCCGCCAGCACAAGAAGCCGTCGCCGCCGTGGGTGATCTTCAAGTGGGGCGGGATGACCGGCTTCCCCGCCTACGTCGCCAGCGTCACCGCGAAGTACACGCTGTTCACGCCGTCGGGGACGCCGGTGCGCGCGGTCTGCACGGTGAACCTGGAGGAGATCTCGGGCGAGCTGGGCGGGCAGAACCCGACGTCCGGCGCCCTCGCGGCCCGGGACACGCACGTGCTCGTCGCCGGGGACTCCCTGCCGTCGGTGGCGTTCCGCGCCTACGGCGACGCCGGGAAGTGGCGCGAGATCGCCGACGCCAACGACATCGACGACCCGATGCGGCTGCGGCCCGGCACCCGGCTGCTGGTGCCCGCGCTGGAGGAGCTCGATGGCTAACGAGACCTTCACGAACACCCTCATGGTCGAGGTCGAGGGCACCGCGCTGCCCGACGACGTCAAGGTGATGCTCAGCTACGCCTACGTCGACGACAGCCGGAACCTGCCGGACACCTTCGTGCTGCGCTTCCGCGATCCCGGGACCGTCGTGCTGGAGAAAGGCAAGTTCAAGGTCGGGGCGAAGCTCAAGCTCAAGGTCCAGACGTCCGATCCGGAGGGCCCGCAGGACCTGCTGTCGGGCGAGGTCACCGCGGTCGCGATCGACCTCGACGCGCACGGCACGTTCACCGAGGTCCGCGGGTACGACCACGCGCACCGGCTGTTCCGCGGCCGCCGGGTCACGGCCTACCCGAACATGACCATCGCGGACGTCGTGCGCAAGGTCGCCCAGCGCGCGAACATCCCGGCCGGGAAGATCGACAACGTCAAGGGTTTCGGCGGCCGCCCGAACACCCAGCTGTCCCAGGACAACGTCAGCGACTGGGAGTTCCTGTCCCGGCTGGCCGACGTGGTCGGCGCGCAGATCGCCGTCCGGGACGGGAAGCTGAACTTCGAACTCCCGGAAAAGCCGTCCGGCGCGCCCTCGACCACCACCAAGGCCACCGCCGACCCGCTGGTCCTCGAAGCCCACGGCACACTGCTCAGCCTGCGGGCCAGCGTCACCGCGGCCGAGCAGGTCCCCGAAGTGCACGTCAACGGCTGGGACTACGAGAACAAGCAGGCGATCACCGCCACCGCGACGCCGAAGAACGCGGGCACGGACGTGCCGGCGGTGGACCCGGTGGCGCTGGCGAAGAAGTTCGCGAGCCCGCCCTTCCTCGACGCCGCCGCGCCCCGGCGCACCCAGGGCGAGGCGGACGCGACGGCGAAGGCGCTGGCCGAGAAGTTCGGCACCGCCTGCACCGAGCTCGACGGCGTCGCCAAGGGCAACCCGAAGCTGCGCGCGGGCACCGCCGTCACGCTCACCGGCGTCGGCCAGCCCTTCTCGGGCAAGTACACGCTGACCAGCACGCGCCACCTGTTCAACGACGAGGTCGGCTACACGACAGAGTTCGCCGTGTCCGGCCGCCAGGAACGCTCGCTCTACGGCCTGGTCGCCGGCGGGGGCCGGACCTCGACGTGGCCGGGGGTCGTCCCCGCGCAGGTGACCGACCTCAAGGACCCGGCGAAGCTCGGCCGGGTCAAGCTCACGTTCCCGTGGCTGGACAAGGAGTTCTCCAGCACCTGGGCGCGTACGGTCCAGCCCGGTGCGGGCAAGGACCGGGGCGCGCTGGTGCTGCCCGAAGTCGGCGACGAGGTCCTGGTGGGCTTCGAACACGGCGACTTCGAAGCGCCCTACGTGCTCGGCGGTCTCTACAACACCAAGGACACCGCGCCGTCGAAGTTCACCAAACCCGTCGTCGACGGCAACAGCGGGGAGGTGGCGCTGCGCGGGTTCGTCTCGCGGAAGGGCCACAAGCTCGAGTTCGCCGAGGACGACGGGATCATCCTGTCTTCCGGGGACGCGAAGTTCGTGGTCAAGATCGACCAGAAGAACCAGGTCATCGAGGTGACCAGCGGCAAGAGCGTCACGGTCAAGGCGCAGAACGGCGTGAGCATCGACGCCGGGACCGGGCCACTGGAGCTCAAGGGCCAGAAGGTGTCCGTGAAGTCCCAGACCGACGCCAGCATCGAGGCGACCAGCCAGCTCAAGCTGAACGGCACCGCGGGCGTGAAGGTCGAAGGCGCCACCGTGTCGGTCGCGGGCCAGGGCCAGACGGAGCTGACCGCCAGCGGTGTCGTCACCGTGCGCGGCAGCGTGGTCAAGATCAACTGACGGGGGAGAGCGCATGCCACCAGCCGCGAGGGTCGGCGACCCGACCGGGCACCCGGGCGTCATCGCCGGGCCCGGGGTGCCGACCGTGCTGATCGGCGGGATGCCGGCCGCGAACGTCGGGACGCTGCACACGTGCTCGTTCCCGCCGCCCGCGGTGCACCCGCCGACGCCGATCGCGCCGCCGGGCTGCCCGACGGTGCTCATCGGCGGCATGCCGGCGGCCCGGATGGGCGACATGGCCGCCTGCGGCGCACCGATCGTCATGGGCTGCCCGACCGTCATGATCGGAGGCTGAGTGACTGTGACCGGGACCGGGAAAGACTTCCTCGGCCGGGGACTGGCGTTCCCGCTGCACACCGACGCGACCGGCTCGATCGCGCTCGTCGGCGGCGAACGCGAGGTCGTCGAGAGCATCCGGCTGATCCTGGCCACCTCGCCGGGCGAACGCCCGATGCGTCCCGAGTTCGGCTGCGCGGTGCACGACCTCGTGTTCGCGCCCGCCGACGCGGCGACCGCCGGGCAGATCGCCTACGAGGTCCGGATCTCCCTCGAGCGCTGGGAACCGCGGATCACCCTCGACGACGTCGTCGTCAGCTTCGACGAGGCCGACCGGGGCACCCTGCTGATCGACATCCGCTACCACCTGCGCGGCACCAACGACCCGCGCAACCTCGTCTTCCCCTTCTACGTCATCCCGCCGCACGAGTCCATTGAGGACGGTGCGTGATGTCCCTGCCGATGCCCAACCTCGACGACCGCCGGTTCCAGGACCTGGTCGACGAAGCCAAGTACCTGGTCCAGCGCAACTGCCCGGAGTGGACCGACCACAACGTCTCCGATCCCGGTGTCACGCTGATCGAGACATTCGCGCAGATGGTCGACCAGCTGCTCTACCGGCTCAACCGGGTGCCCGATCTGCACTACCTGCGCTTCCTCGACCTCATCGGGGTCCGGCTGTTCCCGCCCGCCGCGGCGCGGACCGACGTGACGTTCTGGCTTTCGGCCGCCCGGGACGTCCCGGTGGTCGTCGCGGCCGGCAAGCAGGTCGCGAGCGTGCGCAACGAGGTCGAGGACCCGGTGGTCTTCACCGTGGAGCGCACCCTGAACATCGTGCCGTGCTCGCTCGCGCACCTGGCGACCGGCACGGCCGACACCGGGATGCCCCCGGTCGACCGCACCGACGAACTGCTCGTCGGTGGCAGCCCGGCGGCCTTCTCCGAGACCCCGGCCCCCGGCGACGCGGTCCTGTTCGGACTGTCCGACGCCGTGCCCGGCTGCGCGGTGCTGCTGCGGATCGACTGCGAGGTCGAGGGCCAGGGCGTCGACCCGCGCGACCCGCCGTGGCTGTGGGAGGCCTGGGACGGCACCGGCTGGGCGGCGTGCGAGGTCGACCGGGACAGCACCGGCGCGTTCAACCGGGCCGGCGACATCGTGGTGCACGTCCCGGACGGGCACGCGATGTCGGTGCTCGCGCGGCAGCGGGCCGGCTGGCTGCGGTGCCGCCTCCTCGAGGCCAAGCAGAACCAGCCGTTCTACCAGCGCTCGCCGCGGCTGCACGCGGTCGAGGCCTCGACCATCGGCGGCACGGTCGGTGCCGTGCACGCCGAGATCGTCCGCAACGAGATCGTCGGGACGTCCGACGGCACCCCCGGCCAGCGGTTCCCGCTCGGCCGGCCACCGGTGGTGGTCGGGGAGGGCGAACTGGTCGTCGAGGTGTCGGGACCGGACGGCTGGCAGCAGTGGACGGAGGTCCGCTCCTTCGCCGACTCCGGCCCGGACGACCGGCACGTCCAGCTCGACCGCGTCGGCGGGCAGGTCACCTTCGGGCCCGCGGTGCGCGAGCCCGAGGGCGGGCTCCGCTACTACGGGGCCGTCCCGCCCAAGTCCGCCGCGATCCGCGTGCCCGAGTATCGCTCCGGCGGCGGGCGGCGCGGCAACGTCGCCCGCGAGGTCCTCGAGGTGCAGCGGGACCCGATCCCGTTCGTCAGCAGCGTGGTGAACCGCCGTCCCGCGATCGGCGGGGTGGACGGCGAGTCGGTGCGGGACGCGGCGGTCCGCGGCCCGCTGCTGCTGCGCACCCGGGACCGCGCGGTCACCGCCGAGGACTACGAGCAGCTCGCGCGCGAAGCGGCGCCGGAGGCGGCCCGGGTGCGGTGCATCCCGGCGCACGGCGCCGACGGCCGCGAGACCGGTGCGATCCGGGTCCTCGTCGTGCCGGCCGTGCCCGACACCGGCGAGCTCGCCTTCTCGACCCTGATGCTCGAAGCCGGCCTGCGCGGCCGGATCGAGCGCCACCTCGGCGAACGGCGCTGCGTGGGCGCGCTGGTGTCCGTGGAACCGCCGTTCTACCAGGGCGTCACGGTGGTCGCGCGGCTGCGCGCCCGGCGCCGGACGACGGCGGGCACGCTGGGCGCCCGGGCGAGCGAGGCCCTGTACGACTACTTCAACCCGATCAGCGGCGGTCCGGACGGCGACGGCTGGCCGTTCGGCCGCCCGGTGCAGTCGGGCGAGGTGTTCGCGGTGCTGCAACGGCTTTCCGGCGTCGAGCTGGTGGAGGACGTGCGGCTGTTCGCCGCGAACCCGATCACCCGCGAACGCGGCGAGCAGGTCGACCGGCTCGACCTGCCGCCCAACGCCCTCGCCTTCTCGTTCGGGCACCAGGTCCGGGTCCGGGAGGCGGGCGCATGAGGACGGGGATCCCCGGGCTGGCGAACCCGCACCCGATCGGCGAGCAGCTGCCCGCGGTGTACGCCGAGGACCGGTTCGTGCAGGGCTTCACCGGCGCGCTCGACGAGGTCCTCGCGCCGGTCGTCTCCACTTTGGACAACTTCACGGGCTACCTCGACCCGGGCGTGGCGCCCGCCGACTTCCTCGGCTGGCTGGCCCACTGGGTCGCGTTGCGCGTCGACGAGAGCTGGAGCCCGGACCAGCTGCGGCAGCTGGTCACGCGCTCGGTCGAGCTGCACCGGTGGCGCGGCACGCGGCGCGGCCTCGCCGAGCACGTGGGCCTGCTGACCGGCGGCGAGGTCGAGGTGACCGACAGCGGCGGGGTCGTCGAGGCGCCGCAGCCGGGTGCGCCCCTGCCGGACCCGGGGCCGCCCTGGGTGCAAGTGCGGGTGCGGGTGCCCGACCCGGCGCGGATCGACGTGCGGCGGCTGACGGCGACGGTCGTGGATGCGGTGCCCGCCCACGTGCGGGTCACGGTGGAAGTGCTGGAGGGCTGAGGATTGGTCATCTACACGGAGTGCGGGCACCAGGGGCCTGCCGACGTCGAGTTCTGCGGCGAATGCGGCCGCTACCTGAAGTGGGACGACGACGGCCCGGTCGCGGTGCGGTCGCAGCCGGTGGTGCAGCAGCAGGTCGTGCAGCCCGCCGAGCCGATCGCGCCGGTCCGGCAGCCGGTCCAGCAGACCGTGGAGGAGCAGGTCCTCAACCCGGGCGACCTGATCTGCGGCCGGTGCGGCAAAGGCAACGCGCCGGCCCGCAACTTCTGCAGCCGCTGTGGCTCGCCGCTGGCCGAAGCCGAGGTCGTCAAGACGTCGTGGTGGCGGCGGCTGTTCGGCCGCAAACCGAAGGAGCACAAGGCGGGGGCGCGCCCGGGCAAGGACGGCATCCGCCGCCGGACCGGCCGGGCCGGGGCCGCGCGCCGGACCGTGGGCAAGGTGATCCGCCGGGCCGTCGCGGTAACGCTGATCTTCTCGGCGCTGATCTACGCGCTGTACCAGCCGTTCCGCAGTGCGATCAACACCGCGGCGGTGGGCGCGTGGAGCCAGGTGACCGGGATCTTCGAGGCGAAGCTGAACCCGATCCACCCGGTCAAGGTGACCGCGACCGCGGAGGTCGCGGGGCACGCGGCGCCGCTGGTCAGCGACAACGCCAAGAACACGTTCTGGGCGGCGCCGACCGACCGGGAACAGACCCTGGTGTTCACCTTCGACCACCCGGCGGACCTGCGGAAGGCGATCGTGTACTCCGGTGACGCGGCGAACTTCCCGGCCGAGCACCGGCCGTCGAAGCTGCACCTGGTGTTCTCCACCGGCAAGACCTACGACATGGCGCTGGCCGACACGCCGGACGCCCAGGAAGTCCCGATCGAGAACAGCGAAGGCGCGACCGGCGTCGAGCTGCACGTGGTCGGGCTGCACCGCTCGCTCAACGGCACCGACGTCGCGATCTCCGAGATCGAGCTGTTCGAAGCCGGCTGAGCTACGAAGTTTTTGGGAGGACCTACCATGCGCGCGAACCGAGCGGTGGCCGGCATCGCGGTCGTCGCGGTGCTCGGCGGCTGGGCGATCAGCGGAGCGCTCTCGCCGACCGAGGCACAGGGGCCGGCGCCGGTCGCCGCGCCGTACCGCGTCGGGTACGTCAGCGGGGCCACCACCGGCCTGTACCAGGCGACCGGCGAAGGCGCGGAGCCGGCGCTGCCCAGCGGTATCGGCAGCGTCGACTCCGACGCGTCCGCGGGCACCGGCGGCCTCGTGTGGGTGAGCCACCGCGCCGCGACCGCCGGTGGCGCGGAGCGGGACGGCGAACTGTTCTTCCTCCCCGACGGCGCCTCGGCCGCACAGCAGCTGACGAACGACGACGCCGTCGACCTCCACCCGGCGCTGTCGCCGGACGGCCGCACGGTCGCGTTCGCCTCCGAACGCGCCGGCAGCCGGAAGATCTTCGTGATCGGCGTGGACGGCCAAGGGCTGCGCCAGGTGACGACCGGCCCGGCCACCGACGACTCGCCGAGCTGGTCGCCCGACGGTACCCGGCTGGCGTTCAGCAGCACCCGCGACGACCCGGCCGGAGACATCTACACCGTCCCGGTCACCGGCGGCACGCCGGTGCGCCTGACCGCCGACCCGGCCGCCGACACCCAGCCCGCGTGGGGGCCGGCGCGGATCGCGTTCACCACCACCCGGTTCCACCCGGCGGGAGACGTGGTGCTGGTCGCCGACACCGGCGGCGCGGTCACCCGCGCGGTCCCCGACCCCGGCGATTCCTCCGAACCGGCGTGGTCGCGCGACGGCACCCGGCTGGCCTTCACCACCCGCGCGCAGGACCCGCTCGGCGACGTCAAGCAGATCGCCGGCGGCACGGTCTCGATCATCTCCGCGTTGCCGGCCACCGGCGAGGCCGAGCCCACGTTCCGCCCGAACGGGCAGCCGGTGTTCACCGAGCTGCGGTCGGGCGGCACCTCGGACATCTGGAGCGCGGACGCGACCGGCGGCGACCGCCGCGACCTCACCCAGCGCCCGGGCGCCGACGAGTTCGACCCGGCGTTCTCCGTGGACGGTTCGCAGCTGGCCTACACCCAGGCCGGCCCCGGCGAGTCGTCGTCGGCGACCGAGATCATCGTGGCGAACGCCGACGGCAGCGCGCCGCGGGCCCTGACCGGCCCGCGGGACGGCGCGAAGCACGAGCAGCACCCGGCCTGGTCGCCGGACGCCACGATGATCGCGTTCACGAACACCGTGTTCGCCGGTGAGGACCAGCAGGACACCGTGCGGATCGCGCGCGTCGAGGACGGCCGGATCCTGGGCGAGATCCCGCTGCCGCCGTACCTGCGCGGCGACGACTCGCAGCCGGTGTGGTCGGCCGACGGCACGAAGGTCACCCTGACGCGGGCGGCCGCGCGGGTCGCGCCGCCGGGACCGTCCAGAGTGGACCCGTCGGTGGTGGACATGCCGGTCGGCCAGGGCAGCTCGGGCTCGGTCGCGAAGACGGTCCAGACGGACAAGGTCCCCGCGCAGCCGGACATCGTGCTGCTGATGGACCAGACCGGCTCGATGAGCGGCGTCCTCGGTGACGTCAAGGCGAACCTCGGCCACGTCATCGACGAGGTGCTGAAGGTGCAGCCGTCGGCGCACTTCGCGGTGGCCGCGTACGGCGACCGTGTGGACGACGTCCCGATCGAAGGTCCGCCGCCGAACCCGCCGCGGTCGTTCTACGTGCAGCAGCCGCTCACCGCGGTCGACACCGAGGACCAGCGCAAGCTGCTCACCGACGCCTTCGGCCGGATCACCGCCACCGGTGGCGACGACACCGCCGAAGACTGGTACGACGCCCTGCAGAAGGTGTCGACCGGCGCGATCGGCTTCCGCGACACCAGCAACCGGATCGTGGTGCTGGTCGGCGACGCCGCCAGCCACGAGTCCCCGAAGGACGACGCGCGGGGCGCGTTCCCGACGACCGCTGGCGTCGTCGCCGCGCTGAACGCCGCGAAGATCCGGGTGG
Organism: Amycolatopsis sp. lyj-109; assembly: GCF_046548995.1. NCBI lineage: Bacteria > Bacillati > Actinomycetota > Actinomycetes > Pseudonocardiales > Pseudonocardiaceae > Amycolatopsis > Amycolatopsis sp. lyj-109. Next base: position 288,885 of record NZ_JAJPWR010000012.1, on the reverse strand, counting down.
TCGCGGTACCGGCCGTGACCAGCAGCGGCGGCTCGGAGGGCAGTCTCGCCGCGGAGACGGACGTGGGCCTCGACGGGCGCGGCCAGGCGAGCGCCGTCACCAAGGCGACCGACGGCGTCCTGACCCAGAGCACGGACGTCGGGCAGATCAGCACGGCGATCATCAAGGGGATCACCGACCTCCCGGTGCGGGTCCAGCCGGTGCCGTTCTGCGACCCGGGGCTGACGATGACGTTCAGCCCGGACGGGACGCAGCAGGTCCCCGGCGGGACCGATGCGCACTTCGCCGAAACCGCGGCTGTCGCGCCGGCCTCGCCGATCGGGTCGTTCCTGCACTGCCGGGTCGAGTTCCGGCTGGACGGCGAGCGCACGGTGCGGCCCGGCTACACCGAGGACGTCACCGTCCGGGTCAAGGATCCGCGGCTGCCGCTGATCACCGTGCACGACAAGACCGTCACCGGGACCGCGCCCACGGTCGTCGAGTACCCCGCGACCGCGATCGACGCCGACCGCGAAACGCCGCTGACGCCGTTCTGCACGCCCTCGTCCGGGAGCCTCTTCCCGGTCGGCGCCACCACCGTGACGTGCACGGCGACCGGCCGGGGCGGCACCGCCACCGAGACCGCCGTGATGTCCGTCGACCCCGGCGGGGAGTTCCGGCAGGAGCTGTGGCAGGTCGCCCTCGACTCCGGGCCGGACAGCGTGGTCGCCGGGACCCAGCGGGACCTCTCGCCGTCGTTCGGGGCGCCGTGCGGGACCGGACGGCAGGGCTCGGCGGACGTCTCGCCCGACGGCACCGCCCTCGTGTTCCACAACGACCGCCGCCAACTCTGCGTGGCACCCGCCGACGGCGGCACCGCGCGGGTCCTGGTATCGGACGCCGGATCCGTGGACGACCCGGCCTGGTCGCCGGACGGCACGCTGGTCGCCTTCGACAGCACGCCCGGTGAATCCCGGCCGAGCATCCTGACCGTGCCGTCGGCCGGCGGTGCGCCCGCGGTCCTGATCGCCGGGCCGGGGGGTGCCGCGCAGCCGGCGTTCCAGCGGATCGCCGACGTCGGGGTGACCGCGACCGCGGTCCCGGCGGCCATCCCGTTCTCCGGGCTGACGACGTTCGAGTTCGTGGTCACCAATCACGGTGTCGCCGCTTCGCCCGGCGTCGGGCTGTTCGTCCGGCTGACCGCCGGGCTGCGGCCGGAGGCGCCGATCACCAGCGCCGGCACCTGCACACCGGACCTCGTCTGCACCTTCGGCACGCTCGCCCCGGGTGCCCAGGCGCGGGTGCGGTTCAGCGCGACCGGCGCCGAACCCGGGGCGCAGGCCGCGACCGGCACGGTCACCACGGCCGGCCAGGACGCCGACGCGCGGGACAACTCGGCCACGGCCGTGGTCACCGTCGGCGCGAAGCCGGTGCCCCCGGTCACGCCGGGGTCGCTGTCGGTGGGGCTGGCGGTGTCGGCGGTCCCGCTGTTCGTCGGCGGCGACGACGTCGTGCTGACCTTCCTGGTGCACAACGGTTCCGGGGCCCCGATGCCGAACGTCCGCCTCGTCACCCAGCTGCCGCCGCAGCTGCCCGCGACCTCGACGTCGCCGGGGTGCGCGCCGGGCGGCGGCAACTGTGCGCTCGGGACGCTGGCACCCGGCCAGACCGTCGAGATCCGGATTTCGCTGGCGGCCAAGGCCGCGGCCGACGCGCCGGTGTCCGGCACGGTCAGCACGAGCGGACCGGACAACAACCCCGGCGACAACACGGCGAGCGGGCGGGTGGTGTTCCGCCAGCCGGTGGTGACGGTCGATCCGGGCATCGCCCCGGTGGGCTCCGTCCCGCGGGTGACGGGCACGGACTTCCCGCCGGGCGCGACGGTCCGGCTGGCCTGGTCGGCCGGCATCTCCGAGACGCCGGGCCTGGCGACCGTGGGCGTCGACGGGAAGTTCGAAGCGCAGTTCCTGGTCTTCCACCACGACCTGATCGGGCCGCGCACGGCGTCGGTGACCTCGGTGAGCGGACCGAAGTTCGGGACAGTGCAGTCGAACCCGCTCCTGGTGGTGCTGCGCACGGAACAACCCCCGTTCATCAGCCGCGGCTGACGCAGACCACTGCCCTTAGGGGCAACCACCGGCGCACGGCCGCACACCCGTCCGCTGGTGCCGGACCCGCGACACGAAAGGGAGACTTCGCGCATGGGAGCAACGGCGACGCTGTCCGAGGCCGGCCTGGTCGCGGAACCCGGCCAGGAGACGAGCTGCACGGTGACCATCCGGAACGCCGGGCAGGTCGTCGACCAGTTCGCGATCGACGTGGTCGGCGACGCGGGTGGCTGGGCCACCGCGGATCCGGCGACGGTCAACCTGATGCCGGGGGAGACCGGGACGGTCACCGTGCGGTTCGCGCCGCCGCGGTCCTCCGACGTCCCCGCCGGGACGATTCCCTTCGGGGTCCGGGTGTTCTCGAGCGAGGACCCCGCCGGCTCGGTCGTCGAGGAAGGCACCGTCGAGCTCGGCGCCTTCACCGAGGTGACCGCCGAGATCGTGCCGGCCAAGGTGGAGGGCAGCTCCAAGGCGGATTTCGAGGTCGCCGTCGACAACCGCGGCAACCGGCCGGTGGCCGTCGAGCTGAGCCCGCTGGACCCGGAGGACGAGCTGGACTTCCGGCTCGAGCGCGACCGGGCCGAGCTGGCGCCGGGCACCGCCGCGTTCGTCCGGATGCGGGCCAAGCCGCGGAAGCGCTTCCTGCGCGGGCAATCCGTCCGGCACCGCTTCCAGGTGTTCGTCGTCGCCGACGGGGCCGAGCCGATCAAGACCGAAGGCACCATGGTGCAGCGGCAGCTGCTGCCGAAGTGGCTGCTGCCCGCGCTCGCCGCGCTGCTGGTCCTCCTGCTCGGCCTGCTGACGCTGTGGTTCACCGTGCTCCGGCCCGCGGTGAAGTCGGCCGCCCGGGAAGCCGCCGAAGAGCAGAACCACGAGATCGTGAAGGCGGCGCAGGACGCCGGCGCCGGGGCCGACCAGGCGAAGAAGAACGCCGACCAGGCCAAGCAGAACTCCGAGCAGGCGATGAAGGCCGTCGGCCTGACCCCGCCGGGCGACAACCCCGCGGCTCCCGGCACCGGCACCGGCCCCGGCGGCACGCCCCCGACCCGCGTCTCGAACGCCGCCGCCGACGGAACGCCGACGGACTTCCGGGTGGCCGCGGACGCGAAGATCGACTCGAACGTCAACCGGTTCGCCGAGTTCCCCTACACCCTGCCGGACGCGAGCAAGACACTGGTGATCACCGACCTGATCCTCCAGAACCCGCGCGGTGACACCGGAACCCTGCGGCTGCTGCGGGATTCCGGCGGCACCAAGACGGTCCTGCTGGAGGTCGGGCTCTCCAACTTCCGCGACCTCGACCACCACTGGCTGCAGGCCTGGCGGTTCCAGCCGGGGGAGAAGATCGTGCTCGCGGTCAGCTGCCAGAACCCGCCGGACCGGAACCGCTGCACCCCGTCGGTCTCCTTCTCCGGCCGGGTCGAGTAGGCCGCCGTCGTGCCAGTGCCGCGCGTCGCAGCCTCATCGACACTCACGCACCCAAGGTGGCCTTCGGTGCGTGAGACGCACCGAAGGCCGCCTTGGGTGCGTGAGACGCAACCAAGGCCGCCTTGGGGCGCTTGGACCGAGCCGGGGTCGACGGACCTCGGACGCGCGGCACTAGATGAGCCCTTCGCGCATGGCGAACGCCACCGCGTGGGCGCGGTTGCGGAGCTGGAAGCGGTTGGTGATGTCGTGCAGGATCGACTTCACCGTCCGCTCCGAGTAGCTCAGCTGGTCGGCGATCTCCTTGGTCTCGAAGCCGTCGGCGACCAGCCGCAGCACCCGGGTCTCCCGCTGGGACATCCCGGCGAGGTCCCACCCGTTCGGGTGCAGCACGTCCCGCTGCAGCCGGGACACCCGCGACAGCAGGCGGCCCAGCAGATCGGGCGGCAGCGCGCCTTCGCCGACGGCCGCGGCCTTGACCAGCCGCACCAGGGTGTCCGGGGTGGCGTCGGCCCGGCGGATGATCGCCGACACCCCGTTGCCCACGACGTCCAGCAGTTCCGAGTCCTCCACCTCCCCGGCGACCAGGACGACGCCCGCGTGGCCGGCGCACTGGAGGCTGCGCAGCAGCTGCCGCGCCTCCTCGTTCAGCCGCTCCACGATGACCAGCACCACGGCGGGCTCGCCGGAGTCCTCGTCGGCGAAGCGGATTTCGGGACGTGACCGCAGCGCGGCCGTGACGCCCGCGTGGGTGATGGTGTCGGTGGCGTGCAGCAGCACCGGAACCTGGTCGGTGATCATGGGGTGTGGCCCTCCCTCGAACGACGTCGGATCGTTCCTCCCCCAAGGATCGGGGTGCGGACGTCTGCCGAACAGGGACATGGAGTCCCGATATGTCCCGCTTTCTTTACTCCGATCGGGCAATGCCGGCCTCTCTGGCCTTGGCGATGGCCTGGGTGCGGTCGGTGACCCGGAGCTTGCGGAAGATGTGGGACACGTGGTTGCGCACGGTCTTCTGGCTGAGCACCAGCTCTTCGGCGATCGACGCGTTGCCCATGCCCCGCGCGACGAGCCGTAGGATCTCCGTTTCGCGCAGGGTGAGCCGTGGGAACGACTCGTCACGCGGGGTCGCCGTTCCCAGCAGCGACAGCACCCGGGTGGCGATGGCCGGGCTGAAGATGGCTTCGCCGTCGCCGATCACCCGGACCGCGCGGATGATCTGCTCGTTGCGGGCTCCTTTGAGCAGGTAGCCGCGGGCGCCCGCGCGCATGGCGGCGAACACCGCGGCCTCGTTCTCGAACATGGTCAGCATGAGCACGCCGGTGTGCGGGCTGGTGCTCACGATCCGCCGGGTCGCCTCGACCCCGTCGAGGTCCGGGAGGTTCAGGTCCATCAGGACGACGTCGGGTTCCAGCCGGCCCGCGTCGGCGACCGCGGTCAGGCCGTCGGCCGCCTCGCCGGCGACCTCCATGCCGTCGGTGGCGTCGAGCATCGCGCAGAGTGCCGCCCGGAAGACGGGGTGGTCGTCGACCACGAGAACGCGCAGGGAACCGAACACCGGCTCACTTCCCCGCGGCGAGCGGCAGCCAGGCGGCGATCCGCGTGCCACCGGAGGAAACCGGCTCGACCCGGCAGCCGCCGCCGAGGTCGCCGGCGCGTTCCCGCATCGACCGCAGCCCGGTCCCGCCGACCGACGGCAGGGCCCCGCCGTCGGTGCCGACGCCGTCGTCGACGATCTCCACGTGCAGGTCGCCGTCCAGCGGCCAGAGGAGCACGGTGCACTCCCGGGCTCCGGAGTGGCGGGCGACGTTCACCAGCGCCTCGCGGATGATCCGGTAGGCGGTGACCTCGACCTCCGCCGACAACGGCGGCAGCTCGCCGCGCACCTCGACGTCGACCCGCAGCGGCCCGTGTTCGGCGGGCACCCGCCCGGTGAGCGTGGCGGCGTACCGGCGCACGGCCAGGACCAGCCCGGCCTCGTCGAGGGCCGGCGGCCGCGCGTCGGCCACGATCCGCCGCAGGTCGGTGATCGCGCCGTAGAGCTCGTCCTCGAGCCGGGCCAGGAGGTGCTCGGTGCCCGCCCGGTCCCGCGCGATCAGGTCCCGGGCGGCGCGCAGGCCGAGCACGGCGGCGGTGAGCGTCGGCCCGAGCCCGTCGTGCAGATCGTGGAGCACGCGTTTCAGCCGGTCTTCGTAGCCCGCGGGACGACCGAAGTCGGCGACGACGAATGTCCGGCGCATTTTCTCCCCGTCCGCCAGAATGGTCTGGACCCCCGTGGTGAACCGGGGGAACCAGCTCTCGTGCGGGTAGCCCAGCCGGCTGCTCCGTTTCGCGTAGCGGGATGGTCACCCGCTGTACTAATCGCCGCATCTTGCCCCGGCGTTTCATTCGGAGCGACCCTCGCAGGTCACGGTATGGTCCCGATGCGGAAACGCTCGTAACGTCGCAGGTGGGGGCAATGATCCGTTCGGCGCAGCGGGTCCCGCCTGCTAAAAACGATTCATGAACTGCCTGGTGAACCGGTGGAAATTCGACAAAGCCGGGACGCTGCACTTTCGGGAAGTCACACGGCGGATGGAGCAGAACGCTGACGGCAAGTGGCGGAACAACCGCTACGCCGTTTCTTTTTGGTTCTTCCGATCGATATCGGGAACTCTTTCGGGTCAGCCGTCGAGGCCGAGCAATGCGCGGAGTAGTTCTTCGGGCGTTTCGACCTGCGGCAGATGTCCGGTGTGGGGGAGCAGGGTGAACGTCGACCGCGGGATGGCGGCCGCATAGGCCTTCCCGTACTCCGGCCCGGCGATGCCGTCGCTCTCGCCCCAGATCACGTGCACGGGGAGATCGAGTTCGCCGAGCCGTCCGGCGAGTCCCGGGTCGGTCATGGCCGGCCCGGTGTAGCCGATCAGGGCGCGCACGTCCGGGCTCGGTCCGGTGCCCCCGCCGGCCGGCGGCACCGGCGCCTTGCCCGGGTCGTGGAAGGACAGGGCTCGGATCTCGGCGAGGGACATGCCGCTGATGTCGGTCATCGGGTGCCCTTCGACCTCGATGCCGATGCCGTCGATGATCACCGCGCCGCTCACCCGCGGACTCTTCTGCACCGCGATCTCGGCGGCCAGCCAGCCGCCGAAGGAGTTGCCGATCACGGTGACGTCCGTGAGGTCGAGGTCGGTCAGCAGGTCGACGTACAGCCGGGCCAGTTCGGTCACGCCGGTGAGGCTTCCGGCTTTCGGGGTGCCGGCGAAGCCCGGGTGGGTGGGCAGCAGCACCCGGGAGCGGGTGCGTTCGGCGAGCAGGTCGGCGAAACCGGCCATCGTCGCGACGCCGCCACCGCCGTGCAGGAGCAGGAAGGTCCGGCTGTGGTCGCGGTCCTGGAAGGTCACCTCGGCCGGGCCGAGGGTGCGGGTTTCGGTGCGGGGTGCGGGGAGCGTCGTCATGGTTCCTTCTCGGTCTCGAGCGCGTATCTAAGGAACCTTATATAAGTATGTTTAGATAAGCAACCTGACCTCGATGGGATAGGGTGACCGCATGAAGTACCGCCCCGGCGACGTCTCCCTGGCCGTCAAGCGCCTGCAGCACCGCCACCACCGGGCGCTGAGCCGGGTGCTGGCGCCGCTGGGGCTTTCGCTCGTGCAGTGGGACACCCTGCGGCACCTGCACCGCCGTCCGGACGCGTCCTTGCACGAGCTGGCGGTGCTGACCTTCCAGACCGACCAGTCCTTCGGTTCGCTGGCGACCCGGATGGCGGACCGCGGGCTCATCGAACGCGTCCCCGGCCCCGGCCGGGCGGTGCGGCACCGGCTCACCGAGGAAGGCGCGCGGCTGCGCGCCGAAGGCCAGCACCTCGTCGACGGCGTCGCCGAATCCTCGTTCCGCGACCTGTCGCAGGCCCAGCTCGACCAGCTGGGCGAGCTGCTGGAGCGCGCACTGGGAGCGGATCCGGCGGAGTAGCCCGTTTCGCCTCCCCGGCGAAGGTGGCCCGGCTACCCTTTTCCCGGGCGCGGCGGCGAACCGGACGGGGTGAGCGGGATGACGGCGCTGGCGGTCGTGCTCTTCGCCCTCGGCGCGGCGCTGACTTTCCTGCTGCCGGTGTGGGCCCTGCTGACCTGGGGTGCCCGCCGGGAACGCCGCCGGATCGCGCGGCTGCCGGTCTCGCGGTGCGCCGGGGTGACCGGGCCGGAAAAGCGGCTGTGCGCGGTGGAGGGGCGGAGCGAACCCGGTCCCGCCGGGCCGTTGCTCGCGCCGCTGTCGGGCGAGCCGTGTGTGTGGTACTTCAGCCAGGTGGTGGCGAACACCACCGACGACGGCGCCTCGACGCGGCTGGTCTGGGAAGCCGGTGGCGCCATGGCGTTCACGGTCCGCGACGCCACCGGGTCGGTGCTCGTCGACGGGCAGCTCGTGCATCCGGACCACGCCTCCGGCCGCACCGGCCACCGCCCGCCGGTGCGGCGCGTGGTCGGCGAGGACGTGCGATCCGCGCGGGACAGCGCCCACCTGCAGGCCTTGATTGCCCGGGGTGTCCTGAGCGAGAAGTCGTTCGACCGTCGCTGGTGGTCCTCGACGCTGAGCTGGAGCGTGCGCGAGTACGTGCTGCCGGCCGGCGAGCCGCTGCACGTCCAGGGCCGGCCCGGAATCCGGGACGGCAGGCCGCTGCTCGGCGCCGCCCGGCGCAAGCACCTCGTCTCCGGCCGCACCCACGCGCAGCTGGCCGCCGACAGCGAGCAGGACGTGCGGACCGGCACGGGCTGTCTCCTGCTCTGGAGCGTGGGTGGCCCGCTCCTGCTCGTCGCCGGTTACCTGCTGCTCATGCTGACGCGTTGAGCGGGGTCAGTTCCGCCGCGCCGAAGGAGACGTCGAACCGGTCGCACCAGATGCTCACGCTGGTGTAGGCGGACAGGTCGGTGCCGGCGGGCAGCGGGTAGTTCTGGTTGCCCCTGTTGCCTTTGAGGCTGCCCGCGTCGAGGTGCTTGCCGTCGTCGAAGACAGCCCAGCCGTCCTTGCCCGGCTTCACCGGCGCGTCGGTGAGCCAGACGTGCACGTCGGGGCCGCTGCTGGTGGCGAGGTTTTCCAGGCGCAGCACGAGAGATCCGCCGGCCGCGCGCACGATCCGGACGCTGCCCGACGTGCGGTGCTCGTGGCTGATCAGCGTGCCGGTCGCGAGGTCGGCGGGCGCGGCTTTCTCCATCGGCCGGATCGACGCCGAAGGCCGGGCGGGCCGCGCCGGTGGCGCGGACACCGGAGGGGCGGCCGGCAGGGCTTCCTGCACGGTCTCGTCCACCACCAGCCGCCACGGCTGGAACCAGTACAGTCCGGCCGCGGCGGCGACCACCCCCGTCACCAGGACGGCCGGCATCCAAGGCCGGGTGAGCAGGCGCCGCGTGCGGTTCATCAGGTTCTCCTCCGTCGTCGTCCGGTGACGGGTTCAGTCAACGGGACGAATCGCCCACGGACATCCGGCGCGCAGTTACCGATCTCTTACGGCGAGGTCCCGACCGGGGACGAATTCCTCTATCGCCGGAGCGGCATCGGAGCATGATGGTCGCTGCGGGCGGTCCGGACCGAGAGGAGCGATCAGTGACGATCTACCTGGAGCAACCGGCACCATACGACCTGGTGGGCACCGTCATCCAGGTGGCGGGCGTGGCCGGTGGGGCGTTCGAGGCGAACTTCGGCTACCGCGTTCACGAGGGCCACGACGAGGTCACCGGCTCGTTCATGGCGGGCGACGGCATCGGCGGGCACAGCCAGTTCCAATTCACCGTCGACGTCGCCGGCGCGGCCTTCAAACTGGACCGGTTGTTCGTGGACCTGTTCCACACTTCGCCGAAAGACGGTACCGAGTTGGACAAGGTCGTCGTCCCGGTGGTCTTCGGCCCGAGGATCGTTCCGGGCTACCAGAACTACCTGGAGCACATCGTGGTGGCCGGTGAGACGCTGTGGGGCATCGCGGCCAAGTACTACGGGTCCGGCAACCTCTACCACCGCCTGGTGGCGGCCAATCCGGTCACCATCCCGAACCCGAACGTCATCCACCCGGGTGACCTGATCCGCGTGCCACAGGGAACCTGAGCGCCCAAAACCAGCGCCGGCGCGGCGGAGGTGCGGCTCCACGCCGTCCGTGCCGGCAAGATCCTTCCGTACTGTTCCAGGAACTCTCCCAGGGAATCTTGGGGTCGGCACGGAGGAACCTCGATGCGCGTTCTGTCGGAGGCACAGTTGGGTGCGGTGCTCGCCGGGCTACCCACACCGCAGCCCCGGGTCGTGGTCAGCGGGAACTTCGCGACGCCGGCGCGGGCGATGGCCGTGCTGGACGCGGCGCTCGCCGAGTACCGCTTGTTCGCGCTCAACGCGCAGGCGGGCCTGCCGGACCGGGAGGGCGTCCTGCTCGAGACCCCCTTCGTGGGCCCGGGGATGCGGGGCCGTGCCGGGCTGCGGTACTTCCCGTCCCGGTTGTCGCTCGTCCCGCAGCTGCTCAAGCAGGCGCTTCCGCCGGACGTCGTGCTGGTGCACACCTCGGTGCCGGTGGCCGGTGTGGTGTCGCTGGGCACCGAGGTCAACATCCTGCCCGCCGCGATCGAAGCCGTCCGCGCCCGCGGCGGCCTGGTGATCGCCCAGCTCAACCCGCAGATGCCGGTCACCTACGGCGACGGGGCGCTGCCGGTCGAGGAGATCGACTACGCACTGGAGGCGGAGGAGCCGCTCCCGTCGCCGGCGCTGCGGGTCCTGGGCGACACCGCGCGCAGCATCGGCGACCGGGTGGCCGGCCTGGTCGCCGACGGGGCCACGCTGCAACTGGGCATCGGCGGGATCCCGGACGCGACGCTCGCCGCGCTGACCGGCCGCCGCGGGCTGGCGGTGTGGTCGGAGATGTTCAGCGACGGCGTCCTCGCGCTCGACCGCGCCGGTGCGCTCGACCCGGCCGAGCCGGTGACGGCGTCGTTCGTGTTCGGCAGCCCCGACCTGTACAAGTGGGTCGACCGCAACCCGCGGGTCCGGCTGCTGCGGACGGAAAAGACGAACGACCCGGCGGTGATCGCCCGTCAGCGCGCCCTGGTCTCGGTGAACAGCGCCCTCGAGGTCGACCTGTTCGCCCAGGCCAACGCCAGCCGCGTGCGCGGGGCGATCCACTCCGGGTTCGGCGGGCAGACCGACTTCGTGGTCGGCGCGCTGCACTCGCCGGGTGGCCGGGCGATCATCGCGCTGCCGTCCTGGCACCCGAAGGCCGACGTGTCGACGGTCGTACCGCGGCTGATCGGCCCGGTCACCTCGTTCCAGCACAGCTTCCTGGTCAGCGAGCAGGGCGTCGCGACGATCTGGGGCCACGACGCGGGCGAACAGGCCCGGCAGATCGTGGACCGGGTGGCGCACCCGGACGCCCGGGAGGAACTGCGGGCACGGGGACGCGACCTCGGATTCGACCTCCGCTCCTGAGCCGCTGCCGCCTCAGCGTCGGCGCACAGTCACCCGATACCAAGGGAAATCGTATAACGCCATATACGTCGTGAATGATATCGGAGCAATTTACCGCCAGAGCGCAATGACCGAAGCCGCTTCGACGTGGGCTCGGCTGCTCGACTTCTGCCGGGCGGCCAAGGAGGTGTTCAGCGACCTTGGTGCCGAGCGACGCGGCGGCCGGCGACCTTGCCCGCCACCCCGCCGTAGAGTTGCGTGTTGGTGTGCGGGTCGTCCGAGATGTCGCCCGGCCCGCTCGGCCGCCACAGGGCGCAGCCGACCAGGCCCGGTTCGATCAGCTCGAAGTCGCCGAACATCGTCTCGACTTCCTTGTGGGTGCGGGTGGTCGCCTGGTCGTGGCCCCTGGCCAGGTTGAAGGTGCCGACCGCGCTGTTGATCCGGTCGCTGTCGCGGTCGCTGACCAGGTGGGAGATCGCCAGGTGGCTGCCGATCGGGACGCGGCGGCGGTACTCGGCGAGCAAGGTGTGCGGGTCGCTGGCGTCGGGGATCCAGTGCAGCATGGCGACCATCAGCAGGCCGATCGGTTCGCCGAAGTCCAGCCGGCGCACGTCGGGGTCGGCGAAGATGCCGTCGGGGTCGGTGAAGTCCGCGTGCGCGATCGTGGCGTGTTCGCTGGCGCGCAGGAGCATCTTGCTGTGGGCGACGGCGATCGGGTCGCGGTCGACGTAGACCACCCGGCAGCGCGGGTCGATCTCGCCGGCGATCTGGTGGACGTTGCCGACGGTGGGGATCCCCGAGCCGATGTCCAGGAACTGCCGGATGCCCAGGCCCATCAGGGTGCGCACCACCCGGCCGAGGAACGCCCGGTTGAGCCGGGCGACGTCGCGGATGCCGGGCATGATCTTTTCGGCTTGTTCCGCGGCGTCGCGATCGGCCTGGAAATTGTGCGCGCCGCCCAGCAGATAGTCGTAGGTCCGGGAACTGCTGGGTTTCGTCGTGTCGATACCCGGAGGAACCCATTCCTCTTGGTGGTGTTGTGTCGTCATCGTGCACCTCGCTCACCGTCGACGAAGAACATACTCACTCGCGTGGCGCCCTCGATTACGCCATCGGTGTGACACCGATTCAGCCGATGGGTGCTGTCGCGTGCCGCCGATCGGGCCTAAGGTGGCAGACCTCCTTCCGGACAGCCAAGGAGAGGAAATGAACGTCCCGGTCGCACCAGGCCGTCGGATCCTGCTGGGACACACGCCTTCGTTGTTGCGGCGGCGCGTCGGGTTCACGTCTTCCCTGCGTGCGCACGGCGATATCGTGCGCCTCTTCCTCGGTCCGCTGGAGACGTATTTCGTGACGAGCCCGGAGTTGGTCAATCACGTCCTCGTCACGCAGGCGACGAGCTTTTCGAAAGGGATCATCTTCGACCGTTTCCGGCCGTTCATGGGAAACGGGCTCGTCATGTCGGAAGGTGCCTTCCACCTGCGGCAGCGCCGGCTGGTGCAACCCGCGTTCCACGGTGCCCGGCTCGCCGCCTACGCGGACACGATGGTGCGGGTCACCGAGGAACTGACCGGCAGCTGGCGGGCGGGCGAGGTCCGCCGGCTGGACGCCGACATGCAGCGGCTGGCCATCACCGTCGTCGGGGAGACCCTGTTCGCCACCGAGCTCGGGCGGCGGGCCGTCGCGGAGGCACGCCGGTCGATCCCGGTGGTGCTGAAGGCGGGGATGGTCCGGGCGTTGTCCCCGAGGTTCTTGGAGCACGTCCCGGTCGTCCCCGCCAACCGGCGGTTCGACCGGGCCGTCGCGCGGCTCCGGGGCATCGTGCACGAGGTCATCGCCGGGTGGCGGGCCACCGGGGAGGACCACGGCGATCTGCTGTCCATGCTGATGCTGGCCCGGGATCCCGGGACCGGCGAGGGGATGACCGACGACCAGGTCTACGACGAGGTGATCACGCTGCTGACCGCAGGCAGCGAGACCAGCGCCGTCGCGTTGACCTGGCTCTTCCACGAGCTGGCCCGGCACCCGGAGGTCGAGCGGCGGGCGCGGGCGGAGGTGGACGAGGTGCTGGCCGGCCGCGCGGCCACCTTCGCCGATGTCGCGAAGCTGACGTACCTGCGCCGGATCGTCAGCGAGGTCCTGCGGATGTATCCGATCTGGATCCTGATGCGGCGTGCCCTGCGGGACGTCGAGCTCGGCGGGGTGCGGCTGCCCGCCGGTACGGAGGTCATGTTCAGTCCCTTTTCGCTGCACTTCGATCCGCGGTTCCACGAAGACCCGGAGCGGTTCGATCCCGATCGCTGGTTGCCCGAGCGGGCGGCGCGCATCCCGAGAGGCGCGTATGTCCCGTTCGGTGCGGGTGGCCGGCAATGCATCGGGCAGGCGTTCGCGCACACCGAGATCACGGTGGTCGCGGCCACCGTGCTGGCCGGGTGGGAACTGTTCCCGGTGCCGGGGGTGCCGGTGCGCTTGACGGTCACTTCGGCGGCTTATCCCGACCGGATGCCGATGACCGTGATCCCCCGGCGGGTGGGCTGACCGGACCGGTAAACCGATTTCTTGATCGCATCACCAAATTGATCTTTTCGGAGGTAATTTCTCGTGTCCGAATTCCGTGGTGGGATGACGCGCGCCGCCGGTCGTCGCCGGCGGGCCGTCGTGCTCGTGCTGGTGGCACTCGGCTTCCTGGTCCTGCCCGTTTCCGCCAGTGCTGACGGCGCGAGCTGCCGGGAGCTGTATTTCCCGGTGACGCTCGTGGCGCTGCCGCAGACGATGCACGGCACCCTGTGCGAGCCGGCCGGCGGGTCGCACACGGTGCAGGTGCTGATTCCCGGCGGCACGTACAACAGTTCGTACTGGGATATCGGGTACCAGCCGGAGATCCGGTCCTACCGGCTGGCGATGACCAACGCCGGGTACGCCACGCTCGCGCTCGACCGGCTCGGCACCGGGGGCAGCACCACGCCGCCGAGCGCGGTGCTGACGACGATCACCGAAGCCGCGGTGGTGCACCAGGTGATCCAGGCCGTCCGGTCCGGTACGCAGGGGCCGGGGTTCGGCAAGGTGATCCTGGCCGGGCATTCGTTCGGGTCCGGTACCGCCAGCATCGAAGCGGCCACGTTCCACGACGTCGACGCGGTGCTCGTCACCGGGCTGGCCCACCGGTTGAACCTCGCCGGGACGACGGCGGTCTTCGCCGCCACTTACCCGGCCCTGCTCGATCCCCGGTTCGCGGCCGGCGGCTACGACCCCGGTTACCTGACCACGCTGCCGGGCAGCCGGTACTCGATCTTCCACGCGCCGGGTCCGCAGGTGGGCGGGGCGATCGCGTTCGACGAGGCGACGAAGGACACCTCGGCGTACGAGCAGGCGGCCGACCTGTTCCCGCTCGGCATCATCGCGCCCTACTCGCTGCTGATCGACCGGCCGGTGATGGTCGTGCTGGGGCAGGACACGGTGTTCTGCGGGCTGCTGGCGACCAACTGCTCGTCGGCCGGCGGGATCAAGACGTCCGAGACGCCGTACTACCGCGCCGGGCTGGACCTGACGACGTATGCGCTGCAGGGCTACGGGCACGCGATCAACTACGCGCCCAACGCGCCCGACTACTTCCGGGCCGTCGTCGACTGGGCCGATCGCAAGGTCGGCCGCTGAGGAGCGCCTCGAAGCCCGCGCATTGCCGGGACCGGGAATCCCGAAAGTTTCGCATTCCGGTGCCCGTGTAAATTTCACCATTCCACTGTCCTATGTGGACTATCGACAGGCCGTTGAGGTGGGAAAGCGCCCCGGTCCGGCTTCCGGGGCGCTGCTCCCGGTGCATGCGCATTGACAATTCCGCTTCGGGAAGTCCAGTCTTGCCCGACGCATGTTAGCGATAACAGTCGTCGTCTTGCTCATGCGGATACCGATCTGGCCGTCCAACGGCGGGTAGCTGACCGGGAGAAGGTCGTCATGAACAGAAGAAGTATCAGCCGCGGGAGCCGGCACCTGATCGCCGTGCTCGCCGCCGCGGCGACGGTCGCGGTGACGGCGTTGTTCGGGGCCGGCGCGGCCCAGGCCGACGTCACCGGCGCCCTGCGCGGCGTCGGTTCGGGTCGCTGCCTGGACGTCCAGAACGCCGGCCAGACCGATGGCACCGGCGTGCAGATCTACGACTGCTCGGGCGGTGCGAGCCAGCAGTGGACCTCGACCGGCAGCGGTCAGCTGACGGTGTTCGGCGGCAAGTGCCTGGACGTCGCCGGCAGCGGCACCACGGCCGGCACCAAGGTGCAGATCTGGACCTGTCACGGCGGGGCCAACCAGCAGTGGCGGGTGAACGGCGACGGCACGGTCGTCGGCGTGCAGTCCGGGCTCTGCCTGGACGTCAACGGCGCCGGCACGGCCAACGGCACCGCGGTGGCCGTCTGGACGTGCCACGGCGGCACCAACCAGAAGTGGACGGGCCTGTCCGGCACGCCGACCACGACCACGCCGACCACGACGACGACCGGCACCGGCTGCTCCTTGCCGTCGACCTACCGCTGGTCGTCCTCCGGTGCGCTGACGCAGCCGAAGAACGGGTGGCTGTCGCTCAAGGACTTCACCAACGTCGTCTACAACGGCAAGCACCTCGTCTACGGGTCGACGGTCAACTCGTCCGGGTCGTACGGCTCGATGGCCTTCAGTCCCTTCACGAACTGGTCCGACATGGCCTCGGCCGGCCAGAACGGGATGAACTCCGGCACCGTCGCCCCGACGCTGTTCTATTTCGCGCCCAAGAACATCTGGGTGCTGGCCTACCAGTGGGGTCAGTGGCCGTTCATCTACCGCACCTCGAGCGACCCCACCAACCCCAACGGGTGGTCCGCGCCGCAGCCGCTGTTCACCGGCAGCATCTCCGGCTCCGGCACCGGCCCGATCGACCAGACCCTGATCGCCGACGGCACGAACATGTACCTGTTCTTCGCCGGCGACAACGGCAACATCTACCGGGCCAGCATGCCGATCGGGAACTTCCCGGGCAGCTTCGGGTCGAACTACACGACGATCATGAGCGACACGCAGGCCAACCTGTTCGAGGCGGTCGAGGTCTACAAGGTCCAGGGCCAGAACCAGTACCTGATGATCGTCGAGGCGATGGGTTCGGGCGGGCGCTACTTCCGGTCGTTCACGTCGAACAGCCTCAGCGGTTCGTGGACCCCGCAGGCGGCCAGCGAAAGCCGGCCCTTCGCGGGCAAGGCCAACAGCGGTGCCACCTGGACCAACGACATCAGCCACGGCGACCTCGTCCGCACCAACCCGGACCAGACCAAGACCATCGACCCCTGCAACCTCCAGCTGCTCTATCAGGGCAAGGACCCGGGGGCCGGCGGCGACTACAACCGGCTTCCCTGGCGGCCGGGCGTACTGACCCTGCAGCGCTAGCCGGGGCGGGGGCGTCTGCGCCGGCCGGGAACGCACCCAGGACCACATCGGGTGCATCCGGACCCCGCACGCCGGCCTCCCCACCCGGCCCCCGGCGGCCAACTCACCAACCGGAACGGCCAACTCACCCGCGGGAACGGCCAACTCACCCACACCACCGGTGAGTTGGCCGTTCCGGTGCGTGAATTGGCCGTTCCGGGCGGTGAGTTGGCCGACTTACCACTCACGGTCGAGGCGAGTAGGTCACGGTCGTCCCCTCGCGCACGCAGGTCGCCGCCGAAACCGGCGGTGCGACCGTCAGGGGGACGACGCCGGGACCGCACACCGGCAGCGGTGGCGGCGGGGCGTTGCCGCCCGAGGCGAATCCCACCACCGCGGCCACCGCGCCCGCCACGACGAGCACACCGGCGCCGGCCCACGCGAGGCCGCGCACCGGCCGCACCGGCCGCACCGGCCGCACCGGCGCTTCCGGCGGTGAGACCCGCGGGCGGAGCACGTGCGCGCCATCGCGGACCTCGATCGCGAACGACTCCGAACGCTCCGCCCGGAAGCCCTCCTCGTCGGCGAGGAACCGGTCGTAAACCGCAAGCGCCGTGGTCCTCGCCCGGGCCAGCGCCGCCGCGACCGTCCCGGGTTCGCCGTCCGGGCACAGGAACCCGTACAGCAGCACGAGCGGGCGGCCGTACTCGTCCCGCGGTTCGCCGTGGGCCTCCGCCTCGGTCACGGGGTGCTCGGCCCAGACGAGCACCCCGTACGGCGTCGGCGCGGCGCGCGAAGGCACGTCGTCCAGGGGCGTCGCCGTGGCTTCGAGGAAGCCGTGCTCCCGCAGGAAGCCCGGGACCACCAGCGCCGAATAGCCGCGCCGCCGGCCGCGGGCGACCAGGAACGGCCACGCCCGGCCCGTCACCAGTCACCCCAGCGGTCGCCGCCGAGGCGGGAGACGGGCAGTTTCGCCTCGAGCACCGCGACCTGCCGCTGCAGCTCCGCGACCACCCGGCGGCGGGCCTGGACGTAGTGCTCCGCCAGCCGGTCGGCCTCGCCGAGCCGGGCCTGCCGGGCGCTGCGCCCGGCTGGGTTGTCGTGCGGCAGCGTGTCGAGCAGCAACATCAGGCCGGATTCGGCGACCAGGCCCGCGCCGAGCGCCGAGGCCAGCACCCGCGCGGCGTGCGCGGTGAGGTAGGTGCCGAGGGTCCGCAGCGCCTCGGCGGGGCCCATCCGCATCCGCTGTTGCGCGGCCGCGAGCAGCTCCGCGCGGGTGGCCCGGTCGAGGGCGAGTTCGGTCTGGCGCAGGATGTCCGGCACCACCACCGACAACGCGGCTTCGACGTTCCCGGGCCGGAACCGGCCGTCGGGCTTCTTCCGGACGGTGCCGCCGGAGAAGACGGCGAAGTCGTGCCCGACCGCGGTCGCCGGGATCAGCCGCACGATCCGCCGGGCGCTGTGCACCTTGACGAGGTCGGCGAACCCCGACGTCGCCATCAGCCGGTCGCGCACGATCCGCAGCCGTTCGTTCTCGTCCGGGTGCAGGTGGTCGAGCAGGTCCCACTTGGTGATGACGAAGGCGATCGGGCTGCGCACCGGCAGCATCGCGTTGATCATCGCGTCCAGGGACGCCTCGAGCATCAGCGCGCCCCGCCGGTCGCCCTGTTCGGCCTGCAGCAGGCGGAAGCCGTCGATGATGCCGACGAGCGCGTCGGCACCGGCGATCGCCCGCAGCAGCGTCGCCTGCGCGGTCGAACCCGGCGCGTCCGGGTCGGTCAGCAGCTCGCCCGGGTATTCGAGGTAGCCGAGCTTGACGACCGGCTCGGCCGCTCCGCCGACGTCGGCCATCACGCTGAACTCGAACTCGCGCAGTTCACCGCGGGTCGTGCCGCGCGGCCACTCTTCGTGGACGTCGGCCGCCTTGCGGTACCACCGGTTCAGCTCGATCAGCTGCTCGTGCGGCACGCGCAGGTAGAAGCCGCGGTCGCCCGGGGTCTGCAGCCGCCGGTAGATCCCGGTCAGCAGCAGGGTCTTGCCTGAGCCCTGCAGCCCGAGCGTGACGATCCGGAACGCCGGGATCCCGCCGGGCGGTCCGGGCAAGGCCGCGGCAGGGTGGTGCGTGCGCTGCTGCCGGCGCACCAGCAGCAGCACGACCACCAGCACCAGCGCGAGAACGATCAGCCCGAGAATCACGGTTTCTCCCCTTCCCTCACCGAGACGGAGCCGCGAGCCGGCCCGGAAATACTCCGGATTCCGCGGTGTATCTGCCGGGCACTTCCGGACTCTGACCGGCACAGCTCCCACCGCGGAAGGAATGACCATGCCGGATCCGAAGACCTACCACGCCCGCGCCGACGCCGGACGCGCCCGGCTGCTGACGGGCACCACCTCGCCGTTCACCATCACCGTCAGGTTCGTCGGCGGGCTCACCCAGGCCCAGCAGGACGCCTTCGCCGCGGCCGCCGACCGGTGGGCCACGGTGATCGTCGGCGACCTGCCGGACGTCGTCCTCGACGGGGAACCGATCGACGACGTGCTGATCGTCGCGAAGGGCGCCGACATCGACGGCGTCGGCGGCATCCTCGGCCAGGCGCGCATCACCCACGTGCGTCCGGCGGGCCCCGAACCGTGGGCCTTGCTGCCGGCCCGCGGCGAGATGACGTTCGACAAGGCCGACCTGGCCAAGATGGAAGCCACCGGCATCCTCGGGGACGTCATCACCCACGAGATGGGCCACGTCCTCGGCGTCGGCTCGCTCTGGGGCCCCAAGGGGCTGCTGGTCGGCAAGGGCACCAGCGACCCGGCGTTCACCGGGCCGGCGGCCATGGCCGAGTACCAGAAGCTGCGCGGTGCCGGCGAGCCCCTGCGGGTGCCGGTGGAGGACACCGGCGGCCCGGGCACCCGGGACGTGCACTGGCGGGAACGCACCTTCGGCAACGAGCTGATGACCGGCTTCGTCGGCCACGCCCCGAATCCGCTCAGCCGGATCACCGCCGCCTCCCTCGGCGACCTCGGCTACCAGGTCGACGTCGATGCGGCGGACGCCTACGAGCTGCCCGCGGACCTGGCGCGGCCGGCCGCGGGCGTGGCGGTGCACGCCCTGGTGGTCACGCCGGCTCCGGTCGAGCTGTCGCGGGAGGGCCTGCGCGGCTGATCGCCCGGACTCGTGGCCGGTTCCGCGGTGGCGGAACCGGCCACGGGTGTTTCAGCAGCTCGAATGCATCTTCAGGTGGGCGAGGTCGGCCCACAGCCCGGTGTCGAAGCTCGCCCAGGCCCGGAACCGGTAGCGTTCGGCGCTGCTCGGCATGTTCTGCACGAACTTGCGCCAGTCCCCGCCGACGGGGTGCTCGGTGGCGAGCGAGCCCAGGATCGCCCGGTTGGCGTCGAGCAGGTCGACGTGCCAGATGACCCAGGCATCGTCGTCGTCCCCACTGGTCACGGTGGCGTCGAAGGTGGCCGTCCCGTCGGGGAACAGGGTCCACTTGGCGCCCTCGAACATCGTGCAGTCGCCCTTCCTGATCAGCCCCCAGGTGAATTCCCACGGCGTCCAGCCGGTGAGCCGTTTCGCTGAGGCGTTCGCCGCCTCCATGATGACCGACGGGTCCATGTCCGCCGCCTTTCCGCTCGTCTCGGTCCTACCGCCGGACAGAGGATCGGGGGAGGCGCTTGATACCGGTCACCGGCCGGGTGTCGCGGGCAGCGCGAGGGAGAGGGCGAGGTTCCCGTCGAGGAACATCAGCCCCCGTTCGCCGAACCGCCGGAAGGCGGCCTCGACCGCGGGAACCCCCACGGAGAGGCCGAGTTCGCGGTGCACGGCCGCGGCGGTGCGGGGCCGCTCCACACAGGCGAGGTAGAGCTCGGCGAGGGTGTCGCGGAAGGTGTGGGTGCCGTGGCTGCCGGGCTGCCGGCCGTCGTAGATCTGCAGGAACCCCGGAGCGCAGCGGTACACCAGCACCGGCGCCGGGTCCGCCCGCCAGGCCGCCGACCACGCCGAAACCGCGTCCCGCAGCGGCGCGTAGACCTCCGGTGGCAGCTCTTCCTCGGGTTCGTACCCGAAGAAGTAGGCGACCCGCCGGACGTCCACTGTGGACGGGTAGACCTGCCGGTAGCTGGGCTCGGGCTCGCGGGCCCGCAACGGAAACCGGCCGGGCTGGGTGAACAACGGGCTGAACCGCTCCAGCCACAGCCGGGCCGCCCCGGCCGGCGGCTGGAGGTGCGTCAGGTACGGGACGACCGCGGCCTGCGCGGCGTACGCCCCGGCCGGCTCGCCCGGGAACCCCCACAGGATGTTCCAGGCGACGGCGATGCCGTAGTACCGGGCCCAGCGCAGGAAGTTGACGTTCTGCGCGGCCCGGACGCCCTTGTCCATCAGCTCCAGCACCTCGGAGCTCAGCGACTCCAGGCCCGGCTGCAACTGGGTGACGCCGGCTTGGGCGAGCAGCTTCAGCTGAGCGCGGGTCAGGTTGGCCTTGACCTCGTAGAAGATCTGGTACTCCCGGCCCGCCTCGGCCAACGCCGGCACCAGCGTCTTGAGGTAACCCGGCTCCATGATGTTGTCGACCGCGTCGAACCGGAAGGTCCGGTAGCGTCGCGCCTGCCGGTCCAGTTCGCCGAGCACCCGGTCCGGCGACTTGGCCCGGAACCGCATGGTGGTGCCGTTGAGCCCGCAGAACGTGCAGTGGTGCTTGGCGCCCCACCAGCACCCGCGAGCCGACTCGAACGGAAGGGCGACGTGCCCGGTCGGCAGCCCGGCTCGCGCCGCCCGCTCGAAGTACTCGTCGTAGTCCGGCACCGGCAGGTCGTCGAGCCGGTCGTGCGGCGCCTCGGCGGGGGTCGCGACGACCTCGTCGCCGTCCCGCCGGGCGACGCCGGGGATCCCACCCGGGTCCGTGCCGTTCGCCAGCGCGGCCAGCAGGCGCGGGAACGCGACGTCACCTTCGCCGAGCACGGCGAAGTCGACGCAGCCGACGGACCGGACCAGCTCCAGGCCCATCTCGCCGTCGAAGTTGGCTCCGCCGAACACGGTGACCACCCCGGGATCGCGGTCCTTGAGCCGGCGGGCCAGCGCGAAGGACGCCACGTTCTGCTGGAACGTGCAGCTGAAGCAGACCACCCGCGCCCCGGCGAGCTCCTCGGCGACGGCATCGAGGAAGGCGGGCACGTCGTGCTCCCGGACGGCCGCCAGCCAGTCCTGCGCCGGGCCGCCCGCGTCGTCCAGATAGGACAGTTCGGCGCCGAGTTCGGTGAGCAGCTTGCCGTCCGGGTCGGGTGCGGCGTCGCCGAACGCTTCGACGGAGAAGAGCCAGTCGCCGAGCTGCCGGCCGCGGTGGTCGGCCAGCCGGGCGTAGCGGTCGAGCCCGATCCGCACGGCGAAGTCGAGGTTCAGGTGCAGGGTGCGCACTCCGAATCCGTGCTGTTCCCCGATCGCTTTGAGCAGCCCGAGCTGGATGGACGGGCGATCGGCGTCGAGGAACGGCATCGAGACGAGAACAGCGGGCGGCATGGTCATGGCCGGGCTCCAACCCTGCGCACGGCGGCTTCGGGCGCTACCTGATGAATGTCGCCTTGATGAACCGGGGCGCCATGTGCACATCCAGGGCGCCGGAATAGTATTTCACGAGCAACTCCGCCTGCTCCGGCTTGAACGACTCGTCGAACTCGGAGCTGAGAGACTGTTCGAACTTGTCCTTGATCGCCTCCTCTTCCGCGGTCGCGAACCAGGCGAGCCAGAGCATGGCGGACAGGAAGTCCTGCTGCTCCTTCGGGAGTGTTTTGGTGAATTCCTTGATCGTCGAACCGAAATCGGCAGATTCCGCTGATTTGTCTTCGGACATTTTTTCCTCCGGTTATGCGGCTATCCATGGTGTACTTCGGCCAGTCTCACCAGTACCTCGTCGGCTTCCGGGTGCGCGAGGTGCACGAGGATGTCGTGGGCCCGCTGCCACCCGGACCGGGCGGCCTCGACCTCGCCCAGGTCCCGGCGGAGGTTCGCGAGTTCGATGAGCACCCGTGCCTCCGTCACGAGGTTTCCGTTGCGGTGCACGATTTCCAGCGCCCGTTCGTAACAGGCGATCGCCCGGGAGTGGTCTCCGAGCTGCTTGTGGGCGTAGCCGATGCTGTGCCAGCTCTGGGTTGCGCCCATCTGGTCGCCGAGCAGCGTTTGCAGGTCGAGCGCCCGCTGACAGTGTTCGATGGCTGTGGCGTGCGCGCCGAGCAGGGTGTGGAACCAGCCGACGGCGTTGAGCGCCGTCGCCTGGCCTGCCTGGTGCCCGGCCGCGCGGAACAGCTCCAGGGCCTGTTCGGCGTGCGCGAGCGCGTTCGCGACGGCTCCTTGCTTGTCGAGCAGCCAGGCGAACTGGCGATGGGCGTAGGCCTGCCCGACGACGTCGGCGCTCGCGCCGTACAACGTCAGGGCGGCTTGGAAATCGTCGCCGGCTTCGGTATGCCTCCCGAACCGGGCGTGCGTGACGCCCAGCTGCAAATGCGCGAACGCCTGCTTCCGCTTGTCGCCGAGGCGACGCGCGGCGGCCAGCGCGGCGACCAGCACGCCGTTCTCATCGTGCCAATACCCGCGCATGTCCAGGAACCGCTGCATCGACCAGGCCAGCTCCCAGACCCGGGCATCGAACGCCACCTCCGCGCGAACGGCCTGCAGCAGCACCCGGTGCTCACCCTCGAACCACGCCAACGCCCGCCGATGGTCGGTGATCCGCTCCGGCTCGGCTCCCGCCGGCAGCGGAGTCAGCTCGGGCGGCACTTCCAGCCGCGGGTCGAGGAACCCGTCGGCCAGGTACGCGGTGTGGGCGTAGTGGCCGAGCATCCGGTGCACCGCGGCCTCCCGCCCCGCCGGAGACTCCTCCTCATGCGCCAGTTCGCCGGCGTAGGCACGCAACAGGTCGTGCAGCGTGTACCGGCCGGGGACCGGCTCGGCGATCAGGTGCGCGTGTGCCAGTTCGGTCAGCAGCGCCCGGGCGCGTCCCGCGGGCAAGCCGGCCAGGCTCGCCGCCGCGGGGGCGGCGATGTCGGGGCCGGGGTGCAGGCCGAAGAGGCGGAACAGCCGGGCCGCCGCGGGGTCCAGGCGCAGGTACGACCAGGAGAACACGGCACGGGGGTCGGTCGCCGGGTCGGCGGCGGCGAACTCGTCCAGGCCGCGTGCGTCCCGCAGCTGGCCGGCCAGTACCGCCAGCCCGAATCCGGGGTGGATCGCCGCGCGGGCCGCCACCACGGCGAGGGCCAGGGGCAGGTGGGCGCACAGGCCGATGATCTCGTCGGCCGCGGCGGGTTCGGCCGCGATCCGGTCCGTGCCGATCCGGCGGCGCAGCACCGCCCGTGCCTCCGCGGTGTCCAGGAGGTCGACGGCGAGGGGGTGCGCGCCGGCCGTCACCAGGCCGGTGAGCTGGTCGCGGCTGGTCACCAGCACCACGCTGCCCGGCGCGCCGGGCAGCAGCGGACGGACCTGGCCGGCGTCGCGGGCGTTGTCCAGCACGACCAGGGCACGCCGGTTCGCCAGCAGTGTCCGGTACAGCCCGGCCTGCGCGTCCAGGGTGCGGGGGATCCGGTCGTCCGGGACGTCCAGCGCTTCGAGGAAGCCGCGCACCGCGTCGGCCGGGGCCACCGGTGACCCGGTCGGGTCGAAGCCGCGCAGGTTCACGTACAGCTGGCCATCGGGGAAGTCGCCGGCCGCCGCGTGTGCCCAGTGCAGCGCCAGCGCGGTCTTGCCGACCCCGGCGGTGCCCGACAGGACGACGATGCGCGGTGCGGGGGACCGCTCGCTCTTGATCTCGTCGAGGCGGCGCAACGCCCGTTCCCGGCCCGCGAAACCGGGCGTGTCCGGTGGCAGCTGCGCCGGGGTGGCGGCGGGCGCGGCGCGCGGCCCGGGCGGCAGCTCGCCCCGCAGGATGTCGCCGTGCAGTGCCCGCAGTTCGGCGCCGGGGTCGGTGCCGAGTGCGTCGGCGAGCCGGGTCCGGACGGCGGCATAGCGTTCGACGGCCTCCGCGGCACGCCCCGCGGCGTGCAGCGCGCGCATGAGCAACGCTTCGAGCGGTTCGGCGAGCGGGTACTCCGCCGCCAGCTCGGGCAGCGCGGCGATGACCGCGCCGGGCCGGCCGAGCCGCAGTTCCAGCTCGCCCCAGGACACCGCCGCGTCGAGCCGGCGGTGGTGCCAGGTCGTGCGGACCCGCTCGGCCCAGTCGCCGTGGAGACCGGCCAGCGGCGCACCCCGCCAGCCGCGCAGAGCTTCCGACAGTGCCGCGGCGCGGTCGGCGTCGGTGGCGTGGTGGTCGTTCCCCTGGTCGACCAGGTGAGCGAATCGGTGCAGGTCGACGACGGCCGGGTCGATTTCCAGCACGTAACCCGCGGTTTTCCGGGTGACCCCGACCGGGGTGCCGGCCAGTTCCGTCACCCGATCGAGGAGCCGGCGTATTCGGCTCAGGTGGGAATAGACCACATTGCGGGCTTCTTCCGGCGGGTTCTCTCCCCAAACCCGGTCGATGAGCGTTTCCATCGGAACCGGGCGGGGGACATCGACCGCCAATGCCGCGAGAACGGCCTCCTGACGTGGTGTCCCGACGTCGAGCCGCTGTCCCGCGACGCGTAGCTGCACCTCCCCGAACAGCAGAAATTCCATGCGGCGGACTCCCCGTGCTCGACACGTCCGAACCGGCCACGTCGATGCTGCCCGCACCGCAAGGTCTCTGCAAGGTCGCCGAACAGGGCGTGGCGAAATCGTGAACCCGGGAACAGCCGAGTACGAGGAGGGACCATGCAGGACGAGTCGCCGGCCCGATTGCTGGAAAATGCGGCCCGGGGTGCGGAATGGGCTTGGCGTGACCTGGTCGCCCGCTATTCTTCGCTGATCCTCGCGGTGTGCCGGCACCACCGGATCGGCGACGCGGACGCTCAGGACATCACCGGCGCGGTGTGGCTGCAGCTGGTGGCGAACCTGGCGCAGATCCGCGAACCGGACGCGCTGCCCGGCTGGCTGCGCACCACCACCCGGCACGAGTGCCTGCGGCTGCTGCGCCACCGGAGCCGGCAGATTCCCACCGAGAGCACGATGTTCGCCGATGCGGCGGACCCCGCACCCGACGCCACGGTGATCGGAGCCGAACGCCTGGTCGCCGCCCGCCGCGCCTGCGCCCAGCTGTCCCGGCAGGACCGGCAGCTGCTCTCGCTGTTGTTCGACGACCCGCCGAAGTCCTACCGGGAAATCAGCGCGACGCTGGGAATCCCGGTCGGCTCGATCGGCCCGTCGAGGGCGAGGTGCCTGGCCAGGGTGCGCCGCACGCCGGCGATCGCGGCGTTGCTGGCCGGGTAGCGGCAGGATTTCCATGGGCACACTTCCCGGAGCGGGCGGGCCACCGCTTGATACCCGCGGAATGCGCGGCCGGTGTCACGGTGGCTGGTTCTGGAACTGGAACTGGACGCGCACCGAGCCGTCGAGGGGGACGATGATCGTCGAATTGCTCGCCGACCAGTTGTCGGCGACGAGGAACATCCGGTCCTTGCCGTGGATCAGCAGACGCAGGTGCCGGTACCGGTAGTGGAACGTCTGCCCTTCGGAGGGCGGCAGTTTCGTTTCCTGGATGCCGGGACTGCGCAGGAACAGGCTTTCTTTGGTGTCGAGGATGACGCTGGGCAGTTTGCCGAGGCGATTCGCCTGGTCCATCGCGAGTCCCCGGCCGGACCACTGGGCCACGGTGGCGGTCATCCAGAACGCGCTGACGGCCACGACGAGGTAGACGAGCGCGGTCGAGGTCCGGCGGAACGGCGTCGCGGGCACCGGAGGCCGCAGGAGCCGGCCGAGGGCCGACCCGGCGCCGGACAAGGTGCAGCCCGCCGCGATCAGCAGCGGCGTCACGAGCCCGTACAGCCGCCAGTCACGCAGGATCAGGTACCCGAGGAGCAGCAGGAGGCCGCCGGCCAGGCAGGCCAGCCCGGCCACCTGCCCGCCGCGGCCCAGCCGGCGCATCCGCCGGACCGTCCGGGCGGAGGCGGCGGGGTGGATCCGCCGCCGGACAGCGGAGTGCACCGCGACCGAGCCGGCCCCGGCCGCGGCGAACACCAGCAACGGCGTCAGCAGGGGCTGCGGGCTGCGCATGATGTAGTCCTGCGTGCCCAGCCCGATCGTGTCGACGTCGACGCCGAAGTACTCGTACTGCGAACGCGCCGAGACGTAGCCGAAGTAGAACAGCAGCGCGCTGAGCAGTGTCAGCGGCGGGATGACGGCCTTGCCCGCCTCGACGAGGCGTTCGAGCCGGCTGTTCTCCTCCACGGCGTCACCCGCTCGAGCTCGGCGAGGCCTCGGTCGTCGACGATTCCGGCTCGGTGGTCCCCTCCGGCCGGGACAGGCCGATCGCTCCGGGGTTCACCCGGGCCGTCAGGTCCCGGCACGAGCCTTCTCGTCCGGCCCCGCAGGTGAACCCGCCGGCGAACTTGAGCTGCGCGCCCTCGTCGGTCCCGGGTCCGGTGATCGTGACGGAGCAGCGGTCCTCGCCCGAGCGGAAGGTGAACGACGCGCAGCCGCGACGCCCGCCGCACCTTCCGCCCACCCGAAAGCCCTCCGGCGGATCGGCCCAGATCCGGGTGACCGTGACGCCGCCGTCCGGCAGGGTCTCCGGCTGCAGCCAGCTCGCGGTCGCGCACAGCGTCCCGGACCCGGCGGGGACGGCGTTCCCGCCGACCGGCAGCTCGGGGATCGAGATCGCGACCCCGTGGTCACCGGTCCGGGGGCTCTCCGGACCGGTCGGCTCGGTGCCGGGGTTCGGCGGTACGGATTCGGTGGTGGCGGTGCTCTGGCCGGTGCTGCTCGGCGCCTCGGGCACGGCCGGGGCCGAGCAGCCGGCCACGCCGAGGGCCAGCACCACGATCGCCCGGCGCGAACGGAACAGGTTCATCGTGATTCCTCCTCGGCGTGCAGAGCCGCGGGGGAGCGTCCTGATACACCGGCGTCGGTCCACCGTCACGCTGGGCTGAGCGGCCCTTCGTGCCCGGGCTCCGGGACCCCTGAACGGACGGGCGAAGGTTACAAATCGGGTATTCGAGGCGCGAACGGAGAAAGATCGCGCCCGGACGGGGGCAGGATGGCAGCCGGTTCTCGCATGGAACTCGCGGAGGTTCGGATGGGTGCGCAGATCGTCTCGATTTTTCTGCCGGCGGCGCTCGCGCTGGTGATGTTCGGCCTCGGCTTGTCGCTGACCCTGGCCGACTTCGCCAGGGTGGTGACGTATCCGAAGGCCGCCGTCGTGGCGCTGACGTGCCAGATCTTCGTGCTCCCCGCCATTTGCTACGGGCTGATCGTGCTGTTCGGGCTCAACGGCGTGCTGGCCGTCGGGATGATGCTGCTCGTCGCCTCGCCCGGCGGGACGTCGGCAAACCTGTTCAGCCATCTCGCGGGTGGTGATGTCGCGCTCAACATCACCCTGACGGCGATCAACTCCGTGCTCGCGGTGTTCACGCTCCCGCTGGTGGTCGCCTGGTCGCTGGCGCGGTTCATGGCCGACGACGCGTCGATCGGGCTGCAGCCCGCGAAACTGGTGCAGATGTTCGCGGTCGTGCTCATCCCGGTGGCGATCGGCATGGGGGTCCGGCACCGCTACCTCGGCTGGACCGAGAAGATGCAGAAGCCGGTCAAGATCGCGTCGGTCGTCGTGCTGGTGCTGGCGGTCACGTTCTCCATCGCCGGGAACTTCAAGCTGCTGCTGGACAACAGCGACACGCTCGGGCCCGTGGCGTTGCTGCTTTCCGTGCTGAGCCTGGCGGTCGGTTACGGCGTGCCGCGGCTGCTGCGGGTGGAGCGGCGGCAGGCGATCGCGTCGGCCATGGAGATCGGCATCCACAACGCCGCGCTGGCCATCACGCTCGCCATGTCGGTGCTGGGCAGCGAACCGATGGCGGTCCCGGCCGGGATCTACGGCACGGTGATGTTCGTGCCCGCGGCGATCGCCGCCTACGCGTTGTCCCGCAAGCGTTCCCGGGTCGTGAGCGTCTCGGGCGCCTAGTACTACAGGGCTAGATCGTTGCCTCGGTGCGGCCGAAGACGGCCTGCCCGGGACAGCCCCGACGCCGGCCTGCCGTGGCTGGTCGTGAGTGTTTTTTAGGGTTAGAACCCTAATTACCACTCACGACCACCCAGCCACCGCAGACGGTGACTCTACTCACCCAGGTCACTCGAAGCACGCCCCGAGGGCTGAGCCGGCGTTCGCCGGCCGTGGGCCGGATGGACTAATCTGAGCCGGGACGAGCGCCGAGGGGGCGGGGATGCTGGAAGGGCTGCTGTCGGCCGACGCGGGAGCGCTGTACGAGGCCATGGTGCGGTCCGGGCCGGTGCCGCTGGACGACCCCCGCGCCACCAGCCCCGGGATGCAGGAGCTGGTGGATCGCGGTTTCGTCCGCCGTGACTACCGCGACGACCCGGTGCTGGCACCGATGGAACCGATCCGGGCCGTCGACCACGCGATCCTCGGCGCGCAGCAGCGGCTGGTCGAGCAACAGCGTCAGATCGTCGCGGCGCGCCAGCAGCTGGACCTGCTCCAGACGGTCTACCGGGCCACCCATGGCGGCGGCAGCGACGTGGCCGTCGAGGTGCTGTCCGAGCCGCAGCGGATCGGTGCGCTGTCGCTCGAGCTGTGCCTGTCCGCGAAGGAGGAGTTCCTCACCTTCACCACGCGGCACTTCAAGCGCAAACCCGACGCGAACACCGCGATGGCGCTGCCCGACGCGGTCACCGAGCGCGGGGTGCGGCTGCGCAACGTCTACGAGCGCGCCGCGCTGGAGTTCGAGGGCGCGAAGGGCGTCGTCGAGGCCAGCATCGCCGCCGGCTGGAACATGCGGGTGGCGCCGGAGCTGCCGATGAAGATGGTGATCGCCGACCGCCACTCGGCGCTGATGCCCCTCGACCCCAGCGGGATGGAAGGCGCGGTCTTCGTGCGCAGCCCGACCATCGTGGCCGCGCTGCGGATGCTGTTCGAGCTGGTGTGGAGCCAGGCCGTGCCGATCGGCGACGCCGGCGGACAGCAGCGCCACGGGCTGACCCCGACCCAGGCCAAGGTGCTCGACCTGCTGGCCACCGGGATGACCGACGGAGCCATCGCACGGCACCTCGACGTCAGCGAGCGGACCGTGCGACGCCACGTCCAGGGCCTGCTCGACGCCCTGCAAGCGGACAACCGGGTGGCCGCGGTCCACGCGGCCACCCGGCTCGGCTGGCTGGGCTAGTCCAGCTTCTTGCAGGCGCCCCCGCCCGCCGTCCAGATCCAGACGCACTTGGTGGTGGGGTCCTGGACGGCCGCCGCCTCCGGCGCGGCCAGCGCCCCGAACGCGATCGTCGCCGCGATCCCCGCGACCAGCCCGGCCAGCATTCGCTTGATCATGTCGTCCTCCCCGCGAAAGCGATCTTTGACATGTGACAAGTTAGGCGGCGATGTCTTACGCGGGGAGAGCAACTCCGGCCACTGTCCGGATCCGGTCACGCGGCACCGTCCGGGCGGTCGTGGCCCGCTGGTTCCCCCGCCGGCTCCGGGCTCCGCACCCAGTGCAGGCTGTCCGGCTCCGGCCACCACCCCGGCGGGTCCGGACGGGGACCGCCGCCCGGTTCGCCCCACCAGCGGGCGGCCTCGTCTCCCATGGCGCGACGTCCCCAGGGCCGGGGCTAGGCGCCGAACGGCTGGGCCGACAGCAGCGTCTGCGTCCAGCCCGTGGTGTCGACCGGGTCGGTGCCGAAGCCCTGGATGTCGGAGCCGTCGAAGTCGAACGGGTTGTGGTCGTGGTAGCGGTACAGCGCGCCATCGCGGGTCTGGCCGTAGTACAGGCCGTAGCCGGGTGACACGATCTGGTCGAAGGTGCTCCAGCGGTCGGCCAGCGTCTTGCCGGTCCAGGTGTAGTCGGCGGCGATGTGGTACGAGCGCAGGACACCGGTGGTGCTGATGCCGACCAGCCAGTCGTCGCCGGTGGCGGCGATGGTGCGCATGGTGAACCCGGTACCGATCACGGCTCGCTGGCCGATCTGGTTGCTCGCCGGCTTGGGCCGCGAGACCACGTAGGACATCAGGGTGCTGCCGGCGATGCCGTAGAGGTGGCCGTGGCCGTCGTAGGTCAGCATGTCGTGGGTCCAGCCGCCGCCGAGCGAGACGGGCGTGCCGAGCTGCAGCGAGTTGTTGTTGGTGATGACGTCGACGCGGTAGAGCACGCCGGCGGGCGACGTCGCGAGCACGGTGTTGAAGTTCAGCGTGGCCAGCGCCTTGGGCGTGAACCCGAGGTTGTCGGAGGAGACGAGGGTCTTGGTGCGGTCACCGGTCTGGGAGTTGATGGTGCTGTAGGTCAGCCGTCCGTCGGACAGCGCGCCGTAGACCGACACGGTCGCCGAGGACGGGCCGCTCAGCTCGTCGACGATGCGCTGCGCGTCCGCGGCCTGCGGCTGGTAGCGCTCGGGGAAGGCAGAGCGCTGGACCCGCTGGCAGACATCGCCGATCGCAGCGGTGCGCCAGCTGCCGTTCGGGTAGAAGTCCTGCATCACGTCCAGGAACGCGTTGGTGGCCCAGGCCGGGTTGAGCCGCTGCGACTCGGTGCCCCAGGAGTCGAGCTGCTGGAACAGGCCGAGGCTGGTGTGGTCGACCTTCTCGCTGATGTTCTCGATCAGGGATTCGACGATCGTGGTGGTGACGGCGATGACGGCCGCGCGCTCGTCCAGCCCGCGCGCCTGCACGGCGTCGATGACGGCACGGGCGCAGGACACCCGGTAGGGGGTCATGTGCCCCTTCAGCGTGCCGGTCAGGACGGTGTTGAGCCGGGTGGCCGCGGCCGTGTCGGCCGCCGTCGGGCCGCCGTTGACGCAGGCCACGGTCGGGTAGGCGGCCAGCTGCTCCATCCGGGCAGCCATGGCGTCGGACTCGGTGGTGGCGCTCGCGGCCGTGGCGCCGGCGGTCAGGACGGCCAGCGCGGCGAGGCCCGCGGCGATCAATCTGGTGGTGTGCAAGGGAAACTCCAGGGTTTGTGGGACGGTGCCGCGGCCCGTGCCGCGGCACCGTGCGGGAAAGGGGGACGATCAGGC
Organism: Amycolatopsis sp. lyj-109; assembly: GCF_046548995.1. Classification (NCBI taxonomy): domain Bacteria; kingdom Bacillati; phylum Actinomycetota; class Actinomycetes; order Pseudonocardiales; family Pseudonocardiaceae; genus Amycolatopsis; species Amycolatopsis sp. lyj-109. The sequence continues at coordinate 257,535 of NZ_JAJPWR010000012.1, read as the reverse complement.
GCCGGGCGGGGAGACGTAGCCGGAGATCAGCACGTTGTCCCGGCCGGAGCGGGCCGCGTCGGGGTCGATCACCCGCCGCGTCACCTTGCTGTCGACGTTGCCGCCGACGACGGTCAGCGTGCCGTCGGGGTGCACCGCGGTGATCACGTCGACGTGACCGCCGGTGGTGCCGTCCGGCGGGCCGTAGATGACCCAGTCACCGATCTTCGGGCTGCCGTGCGAGCTGCCGGTCCGCGACTTGAACAGGTCGTGGTCGACGCCCCACTTGCCGAGGGCGCGGGCGATGAAGGTGCCGCGCGGTACGCCGGAGACGCCGGCCGCGGACCAGGTCCAGGTCGCGAACATCGCGCACCAGTCGAGCGCGCCCCGGTCGCAGGCGTCGTTGTACTTGTCGCAGCTCGCCTCGGTGGTGCCGACCTCGCCGGTGGCGAGGGTGGCGATCTTCGAGCGCAGCGGCTTGACCGGCGTGGTGCTGGTGCAGCCGGCGGGGTCGGCCGAGAGCAGGTACTGCGTCCAGCCGCGCGAGGCGACCGGGTCGTTCAGGTGGTAGGCGATGTCGGTCCCGGACCCGTCGGCCGGGTCGTCGTCCTCGTACCAGTACATGGCGCCGTCGGGGTTCTTGCCGTAGTAGAGGCCGCCGCCGGGGGAGACGAGGTTTTCGAAGCTCTGCCAGCCGGCGTCGTCGAGCTGCGCGCGGGTGTAGGTGGTGCCGGTCTGCGAAACGGTGTAGCTGATCAGCTGGCCGTCGGCCGCGGTCGCGATGAGCCGGTCGTCCCCGGACGCGGAGAGCGTCTTGAGCGCGAACCCGCCGCTGCCGATCTCCCGGCGCTGCCCGATCTGGTTCGCGCCCGGCTTGGGCGCGGAAACGAGGTACTGCAGCAGCGAACCGCCGGAAGTCGTGCCGTAGAGGTGGCCGTGGCCGTCGTAGGCCAGCAGGTTGTGGGTCCAGCCGTGCTGGACGTCGACGGGGTCGTTGAAGGTGAGGCTGCCGCTGTTGGTGAGGATGTCGACGCGGTAGAGGACACCGGCCGGGGAAGTCACCAGCAGCGTGTTGAAGTTGAGCGTGGCCAACGCCTTCGGGGTGAACCCGAGCGACTTGGAGGAGACGACGACGTGCGTGATGTTGCCGGTGTCCGGGTCGATCGTGGTGTAGCTGAGCCGGCCGTCGGGCAGCACGCCGTAGACCGAGACCCCGCCGGCACACGACGCGGCGGCGGAGGCGGGAGCGGCGGTCAGCGCGGTCGTGGTGAGGCCGCTCAGCAGCACGGAGCACGCCAGCAAAACGGCGCGCATTCTGGTTCCGAACATGGGAAATCCCCTCGTCGAATGGAAGATTGTGTCGGCCGCGGCCCCGGGAAGGCGGCTCGACGCGGCAGAGCATATGAGGGGATTTCGTGGTGGCGCATGAGCTGATCCGGCCACTGGCCGCTTGCGGACACGGCGACGTTCAGGAAACCGTCGCCGCGATCCTCATGGCTTCCTCGAAGGTGAACACGCCTTCCAGCCGGCAGGTGACCGCGCCGCGCTGCCAGACCAGCGACTGCGCGGCGAGCCGGGCCGTTTCGGTGCGCCACTCCCCGGCCCGGTCGACGTACATCAGCGCGTGCGGCCGGTCGATCCAGATCGCCGGTTCGCCGCCGACGCTCACCCGCCGTCCGCCGGACATGCCGAGGAACTTCTCGAAAACCGGCCCGAGCTGCCCGTCGAACTCGTCGACCCGGACCGCTCCGCCCTGGTACAGCAACGAAACGACCCGCGTCGGGTCGCCGGTGATCCGGACGTCGTCCGGCGGCCCGAGTGCGGCCGGGACCCCGATCGGGAACGCGGTCAAGCGGCGCGCTTCGGCGAGGTCCACCGAACGCTCGCCGGGGAGCAGGCCCTGCCCACGCACGGTGGGGCCGGGTTCGCTGCGCAGCTCGATACCGGCGAACCGCAGCAGGTCGGTCACCGTCGCGCGAACCGCGGGGGAGAGCGTGACCGCCGCGGCGAACGCCAGCAGGAGCGCCGCGGCGACGGTGGCCCAGCGCGGAATCGCCGGACGCCGGCGCGGCCGGACGGGCAGCCGGGCCAGGACGGCCGCCCGCACGTCGGGGGCCGGCGGCACGTCGAGGCGATCGCCGAGCTCACGCAGTGCGGCGGCGAGACGCTCGTCCTGAGGATCAGTCACCGACCGCCTCCCGGTCCGGTTCGGCCAGCAGCTCCCGCAGCCGGGCGAACGCGCGATGGGCCCGCGACTTCACCGAGCCTCGCGGGCACCCGAGCACCTCCGCCGTTTCTCCTTCCGTGAGATCGAGGAAGTACCGGCAGACGACGACGGCCCGGTTCTTCTCGGGCAGGGCCCGCACCGCCTCCAGCAACGCGGCACCGGCGGCGTCCGACATCGCCTGCGCCGCCGGATCGGTGTCGCGAACCGGTTCCAGGCGCGTCGCGCGCAGCTCGGTCGCGGCGCGCCGGCGGCGGGAGCGGACGAGGTTGTGCGTTTCGTTCGCGACGATCCGCAGCAGCCACGCGCGGAACGAGGCGCCACCGCGAAACGACGGCAGCGCCCGGAAAGCCTTCACGAACGCCTCCTGCACGACGTCTTCGGCCTCGAACCCGGCGCCCAGCAGGTAGGCCGTCCGGTGGGCGAGCGCGGTGTACCGGTCGACCAGCGTCCCGTAGGACGCCGGGTCGCCGCCGCGAATCCGGGCCACCACTTCGTCGTCGTCCGTCGCCCGCCCCTTCCCACCGGTGTGCCACCCTCCTCTACACCGGCCACGGCCGGAAGGTTCCCCGGAACCGGATCGCGGCCCGCGGTGTAGTGCGGGCATGAAGCTACGACTCGTTTCCCTGCTGGGTGCCATCCTGGTGGCCCTGCTGGTGTCGACGCCCGGTGCCACGGCGGGCAACTGGGCGACGACCTACCTCGACCCGCTGCCGGACACCTTCGGGACCGGACAGACCTACACCGTCGGCTATTGGGTGCTGCAGCACGGTTCCCACCCCAGCTACGGAGAACTGGGGGCGACCGCGCTCGTCTTCACGCCCGGGAAGGGCGATCCCGTGGTGTTCCCCGGTGTCGCCCTGCGCGAACCCGCGCACTACGCGGCCGCGATCGCCCTGCCCCACGACGGGATCTGGCGGGTGTCGGCGCGCCAGGGCATCTTCTCCGACTACGAAATCGGCTCGCTGACGGTGCCCGGCCGGCTGGCGGTCACCCCGCCACCGGCCCCGGTGGCCGGTGAAAAGCAGCCGTGGGGTGCGATCCGGCCGCCGGTGATCGCCCTGGACGGCGGGGGAGCGGTGCAGGCTCAGCCGGTCGCTCCGAGCGCGGTGGCGGCCGCACCGGAGTCACCGGCGCCACTGGGGGTGGTGCTGGCGGTGGCCGGCTTGGTCGTCGTCGTGGGGGCTGCGTTCCTCGTCGGCGGGCGGCGCATTCAGCGCCGGCTGCGCAGGCGTGCCCGGGAGCGGTGATCAGCGGCGTCGGAGGTCTTGAATGACTCATTCAGGACCTCCGACGCCCTGAATGAGTCATTCAAGGCATGGGGGCCGGAGGGGTTGCTCCAGCTGCGTGTTCGAGGACCGGACGAACGAGTCGGCGCAGCCGCACGAACCGCGGATGGTGAGCCGGGTGGGGAGGGTCCGCAGTCCGGTCGGCCGCGGCTCGTCGCCGAGGGCGGCCACGAGCAGTTCGGCCGCCAGCCGGCCCATCTCGAAGATCGGCTGCTCGGCGGTGGTGAGGCCGGGGCTGGTGTAGGCCGCGTACTCGATGCCGTCGAAGGAGGCGACCGCGAGATCGTCGGGGACCCGCAGGCCGCGGTCGGTGGCGGCCCGCAGGAGGCCGAGCGCGGCGAGGTCGCTGGTGACGAACAGCGCGGTCGGGGCGTGCGGGCCGGCGAGCAGTGCTTCGAGCGCCTCGTAGCCGGCCCGGCCGCCGAACGGGCGGCGCAGCACCGGCAGGGCGGTGAGCCCGGCTTCGCTCAGGGCGCGCTCGTACCCGGCCACGCGGTCGCGGGAGGTCGAGACGTCCGGCCCGCTCAGGCAGGCGATCCGCGTGTGGCCGTGGCCGATGAGGTGCGCCACGGCCTCCCGTGCCCCGTCGACCGCGTCGGCCACGACGGTGGGCAGGTCCCCGTCGCCGAACGACCGGTCGACGAACACCACCGGCGTCGGGATCTTCGCGTACTCCGCGCGCAGCAACGGGCTCGTCGTCGACGGGATCGCCAGCATGCCCTCGACCTGCCGGTCCAGGAACGCGCGCAGGTAGCCGAGCTCGCGGGTTTCGTCGTCGGCGGCGTTGCCGACCAGCAGCGGGTACCCGAACCGGTGCGCCGTCTCCTCGACCGCGCGGGCGAGCAGCGCGAAGTAGGGGTTCGCGCTGTCGGGGATGACCAGTCCGAGGGCGTGGCCGCGGGCCATCCGCAACGACCGGGCCACCGTGTTGGGCCGGTAGCCGAGCTCCTCGATCGCGGCGAGGATCCGCTCGCGGGTCTCCGGGGCGACGCGCCGGGGCCCGTCGTTGAGCACGTAGCTGACCAGCGCCGGAGACGTCCCCGCCCGCCGGGCGACGTCCGCCCGCGTCACCGCCATCCGTGCACTCCATTCCTCGGCCCGAGTCTTGACCCCGAGTCTTGACCCCCGAACCTTGACAACCAGTGTGCCAGAGCACAGGATGCCTCATCAACACGAGTTGACGGCGCCTCACTCGTGAAGTCAACCCCAGAATCAACACGAGTTGAATCGCTCCGACCAGGGAGAACGCACATGGGAAGCTGGAACCTTCGCCGCATCGTCGCGGTGACGGTCGCGGCCGTCGCGGTCACCGGACTGACCGCGGCCTGTGGCCGCGGTGGCGACGACGCCAAGCAGGCGAGCGGTCCGCGGATCGCCATCGTCACCCGCAACTTCACCAACCCGTACTGGGCCGCGCTGCGCGACGGCGCGCTGGCCGAGGGCAAGCAGCGCGGCGTCGAGGTCAACGTGCAGGCCGGCACGTCCGAGACCGACGCCGACGGCGAGAACGCGAAGATCTCCACCCTCGCCGGCCAGGGCTACGACTGCTTCGGCGTCGTCCCGGTCAACGCGAGCAACGTGATCACCCCGCTCGTGCCGGTCGCGCGGGCCAAGACCCCGATCCTCAACCTCGACTCGCAGATCGACCCCGCCGCCTCGAGCGCGGCGGGCGTCTCCTACGCGTCGTTCATCGGCTCCGACAACATCGCGGCCGGCACCCTGGCCGGGCAGAAGATGCTGACCGCACTCGGGGGCAGCGGCAAGGTCGTCATCCTGCAGGGCATCGCGGGGGAGCAGAACGGCATCAACCGCGAAAAGGGCTTCACCGAGGCGACCGGCGGCAAGCTCGACATCGTCCAGCGCGCACCCGCCGACTACGAGCAGGACAAGGCGCTGCAGGTCACCGAGGCGATCCTCAAGGCCCATCCGGACATCACCGGCATCTTCGCCGCGAACGACACCATGGGCCTCGGCGCCGTCCAGGCGATCAAGAACGCCGGGCTGGCCGGCAAGATCAAGGTGATCTCGGTCGACGGCATCAAGGACGCGCTCGCCTCGGTCAAGAACGGCGACCTCTACGGCACCATCACCCAGTACCCGTACGCCGAAGGCCAGCTCGCGGTCCAGGCGTGCATCGCGGCGCACTCCGGCAAGCAGGTCCCGCAGCGGGTCGTCGCGCCGATCGCGTTCATCGACACCTCGGTCGTCGACCAGCAGCTCGCTTCGTTCCCGAAGCCGTTCGCGCCGTTCGACAACCCGCTCGCCGCGCTGGTCGCCGGATGACGGCCACGGCGGCCCGGCCGCGTTCGTTCGACCTCGCCCGCGCGGCCGACTACGCCGCTCCCGCGGCGCTGGTCGTGGTGTGGGTCGCGTTCTTCATCGCGACGCCGCACTTCCTGACCCTGAGCAACATCGGCGACCTGCTGGTCGCCTCGTCCATCCTGGCCGTGCTGGCCCTGGGCCAGCAGTTCGCCGTCGTGGTGGCCGGCATCGACCTCTCGGTGGGCGCGAACCTGCCGTGGGCGGCCGCGCTGCTCGGCGCGACCGCGACCGCCGGTGTCCCGCTGGGCCTGGCGATCCTGATCGCGATCGCGGGCAGCGTCGTCGTCGGCCTCGTCAACGGGTTCCTCGTCGGCTACCTGAAGATGACCGACTTCATCGTCACGCTGGGCTCGCTCAGCGTGGTCAGCGGCATCACCCTCCTGCTGACCGAGGGCAACACGGTCGCGGTGTCCTCGCCGTTCCTGCAGTCGATCGCCCTCGACGGGATCGGTCCGGTGCGCTGGTTCTGGCTGATCGCGCTGGCCGCCGCGGTGCTGGTGTGGTTCACGCTGTTCCGCACCCGCGCCGGCACGCACCTGCTCGCCGTGGGCGGCGGCTCGGACGCGGCGCTGGGCTCCGGCATCCCGGTGCGGCGGGTGCGCCTGGCCGCCTACGCGGCGTCCGGCCTGCTGTGCGGCGTGGCCGGGGTGATGCTGGTGGCCCGCAACGGCGGCGCGGACCCGTCGCTGCAGACCAACTACCTGCTCAGCTCGATCGCCGCGGTGGTCCTCGGCGGGTCGTCGCTGTTCGGCGGGAAGGCCTCCGTGGTCGGCTCGGTGACCGGTGCGGTGCTGCTGACCAGCCTGGTCAACGGCTTCACGATCATCGGCATCTCCCAGTACTTCCAGACGATCGCCGTCGGCGCGGTGGTGCTGCTCGCGGCCCTGCTCGCCCGGTTCCGGAAGTGAGGCGGCACATGACTCGGCACATGAAATCGGAATCGAAGTACCTGCTCGAAGCCCGCGACCTGGTGAAGGCGTTCGACGCCGTGCGGGCGCTCGACGGCTTGACGGCGGGCTTCGCCGAGGGCGAGGTCACCGCGATCGTCGGCGACAACGGCGCCGGCAAGTCCACGCTCGTGCGCTGCCTCACCGGTGTGCACCCGCCCACCGAGGGACAGCTGCTGTTCCGCGGGGAGCCGATCCGGCTGTCCTCGCCCCAGGCGGCGCGCGACCTCGGCATCGAGACGGTCTACCAGGACCTCGGCCTCATCGACGATCTCGCCGTGTGGCAGAACCTGTTCCTCAACCGCGAATTGCTGCGGCCGGTACCCCTGCTGGGCGTGCTCGACCGGCCCCGGATGATCCGCGAAAGCCGCGACATCCTGAGCGGGCTCGACGTCGACGTGCCGTCGGTGCGCACGACGGTCCGGCGGATGTCCGGCGGGCAGCGGCAGAGCATCGCCATCGCCCGCGCGGTCACCTGGGGCAAGTCGCTGGTGATCATGGACGAGCCGACGGCGGCCCTCGGCGTGCGCGAAACGGCGGCGGTGGAAAAGCTGATCCTGTCGCTGCGCGACCGCGGCGTCACCGTGCTCCTCATCAGCCACGACCTCCAGCAGGTGATGCGGGTGGCCGACACCGTCGTGGTGCTGCGCCGCGGGCGGGCGGTCGCACGCCGCCCGGTCGCCGACGTCACGGGCGACCGGCTGGTCGGCCTGATCACCGGAACGATTTCGGAGGCCGGATGAAGCGCACGGGCCTGATCAACGGGCAGCTGACCCGCGCGGTGGCCGCCCTGCGGCACACCGACCTGTTCGCCGTCAGCGACTCGGGCCTGCCGGTGCCCGAGGGCGTCGAGGTGATCGACCTCGGCGTCGTCTACGGCACGCCGGGCTTCTTCACGGTCCTGCGTCCGCTGCTGGCCGAGGTGACGGTCGAAGCGGCATGGGCGTCCCGGAACGTGGTGGCCGCGAACCCGGACGTCCACCGGGCGCTCGGCGAACTCGTCGAGCCGCAGCTCGTGGCGCACGAGGACTTCAAGGCCCGGCTCGGGCAGTGCCGGTTCGTGGTCCGCACCGGGGACGCGACGCCGTACGCCAACGTCCTGCTGCGGGCGGGAGTGGCGTGGTGACCGGATCCGTCGTGGTGGTCGGCGCGGTGAACGTCGACCACGTCGTCGTCACCGGCCGGCTGCCGCGCGCCGGCGAGACGGTGGTCGGGCCCGCGATGGTGCGCCACGGCGGCGGCAAGGGGGCGAACGCGGCGGTGGCGGCCGCCCGCTTCGGCGCGCACGTCCGGTTGATCGGCGCGGTCGGCACCGACGACGTCGCCGCCGGCGCGCTGGCCGAGCTGGCGGAAGCCGGCGTCGGCGTCGCGTCCGTCGAGAGGCTCGCCACGGTCCCGACCGGGGCCGCGGTGATCGTCGTCGACGCCGCGGGCGAGAACCAGATCGCCGTCGGCGCCGGCGCGAACGCCCACGTCGATCCGGACCGGGTCCGGGCCGCGCTGCGGGCGCTGCTCCCGTCCACCGGGTGCGTGCTGGTCAGCACGGAGATCCCGGAGGCCGCGGTCGCCGCGGCCGTCGAGGAGGCCACCGCGGCCGGGGTGTGCTGCGTGCTGAATCCGGCCCCGGTCGTCCCCGTCGTCGCCGACCTGCTGCGGCACGGGCCGGTGCTCACCCCGAACCGGGGCGAGGCCGCCGAGCTCGCCCCCGATCTCGCCACGCTCTCCGCGCGGACCGGGGCGCCGGTGGTGGTGACGCTGGGCGGCGAGGGCGTTCGCTACGCACTGCCGGGCGAGGCACCGGTCGACGTCGCACCACACCGGACGAAGGTGGTCGACACGACCGGCGCCGGCGACACCTTCAACGGCGTGCTCGCCGCCCGCCTCGCGGCGGGCGATCCCCTGGACCGGGCGGTCCGGACGGCGAACGTCGCGGCCGCATTGTCGGTGTCCGCACCCGGCGCCCGCGCGGGCGGGCCCACGCCGGCCGAGGTGGCGGCCGCGCTCGCTCCGGTGCGGTGACCGGAAAACGACGTCGTTTCCTGCCACCCGGGTTACGCCGATCGGGCCTTCGGCGTGCGCCGGATTTGCCTTTGTATCTGTAGCAAAGCTCATTGCCCCCTTTAGCAATGAGCGCAGGCAGAGGGAGATGGCATGGGCCGGCCGGAACGCCCCCTGGACCTCACCGCCGGACCGATCGCCGCGTTCGCCCACGAGCTGCGGGTGTTGCGGAAGCAGGCTGGGAACACCAGTTACCGGGAACTCGCCAGGGCCGCGCACTTCGCGCCGTCCGTGTTGTCCAGTGCGGCCAGCGGACGGCGGCTACCGACCCTTGCCGTGACGCTGGCGTTCGTGTCCGCGTGCGGTGGTGACCGCCGGGCGTGGGAACGGCGCTGGCGGAGCGTCGCCGGCAAGAACGGCGACGAGGCACGGAGCAAAGCCGTCCGGCCGGCTCAGCTACCCCTCGGATCGAGGACCTACGTCGGCCGGGAAGCGGAACTGGCGGACGCCGCCGAGGTGATCGGGTCGCCCGGGCCGGGGAAAGCGCCGGTGCTCGTGACCGGGCCGATCGGGGTCGGCAAAACCGCCTTCGCGTTGCGGCTGGCCGAAGAAGTCGCCGCGGACTTCCCGAACGGGCAGCTCTACGCGGATCTGAGCGACAGCGGGACCGGCGGCCGCTCGATCGATGGCATCGTGCGGGGATTCCTGCGCGCACTCGACGTCCCGGCCCACCACACGCCCGACGACCCGGTGCACCGGATCGACCTGTACCGGTCGCTGCTGGCCGAACGCCGGCTGTTCGTCCTGCTGACCGGCGCCGGCACCGAGGCACCGGTCCGCCCGCTGCTCGGCCGGACGGCACACAGTCAGGTCGTGGTGACCAGCCGCGCCCGGCTGCCGGCTTTGGAGGACGCGCATCGGGTCGAGCTGACCGCCTTCGCCCGTGCGGAGTCGCTGGCGTTGCTCGGGATGGTCGCCGGCGAACACCGGATCCGCGCGGAGCACGCCGCCGCGGACGCGATCGCCGAACGGTGCGGCGATCTGCCGCTGGCCATCAGCATCATCGGCCGCAAGATCGCGGCGCGGCCGGAACGGGCGATCGCCGCCACCGCCGCCCGGCTCGCCGGCGAACGGCTCCTGGACCGCCTCAGCGTCGGGGACGTCAACGTCCGCGACCGGTTCACCGCGGCGTACGAAGGCCTTTCCGCCGCGGGGCGTGCGGCCGTTCACCACTTCGGGTCGACCGGCGCGGACTGGGCGACGCCGGCCGGCATCGCCGCGGCGATGGACATCCCGGTCGAGACCGCCGACGAACTCCTCGAGTCCTCAGTGGACGCCGGGTTGCTCCGGCGCGCCGATGTCGCGGGCCGTTACGCGATCCCCGCGCTGGTCAAGATTTTCGCCGCCGAGCGGCAAAAGCGCCGCCCGCTCCGGTGAGATTCCCGGATCGGCGGGAATAGTTCCCCTACCCACCGGGAACCGGCCGAACCTAGCCTTTGCACATCGGGCCGGCGGCGCTCACTGTCCGTTGTGGACTTCGGCGCGCCGCCGGCCGTCGCGAGTTCGTGACACGGAGGTGGCTGTGCGACCGACCAAGGAGGTGGCCGGGTGACCGGCGCTACGCGGACCGGCGTCTTCGCGGTGCTGCGGGCGACCCCGGCCCCGGTCCGGTACCTGCTGGGCGGCATGCTGGTCAACCAGCTGGGTGCGTTCGTCCAGACGTTCCTGGTGCTGTACCTGACGTTCCGGGGCAGCTCGCCCGGCTTCGCCGGGCTCTGCCTCGCCGCGTACAGCGCGGGCGCGATCTTCGGCGCCATGCTGGGCGGCGAGCTGACCCACCGCTTCGGCGGCCGGACGACGATCGTGGCGGCGATGACGTGCGCGGCGCCGCTCGTCGCGTCGATCCCGCTGGTCCGGGGCGTGCCCGCGGCGCTGCTCGCGGTGGTCGCGCTGTCCGGGCTGGCCATCCAGGCGTACCGGCCGGCGGCCGCGGTGCTGCTCGCCGAGTCCATGCCGGAAGAGCACAAGGTCATGGGCTTCTCGATGATGCGCATCGCGCTGAACATCGGTGCCGCGGTGGCGCCGCTGTGCGCGGCCGTGCTCATCCTGGTGAACTGGGACCTGCTGTTCTGGCTGGACGGGGCGACCGCGGCGGCGTGGGCGCTGCTGGCGTTCGCCCTGCTCCCGAGGCGCTCCGGCGCCCGGCACGGGACCGAGCGCGACAGCGGCCCCGCGACGGCCGCGAGCGCTCGCGCGGTGTACGGGACGATGCTCCGCGACACCCGGTTCCTCTGCTACCTGGTGGCCGGCGTGTTCGGCATGATGGTCTACGCCGGGTCGCTCGCGGTCCTGCCGCTGAACATCGTCTCCGCCGGCTACCCGGTCGGGCTGTACAGCACGGTGCTGGTGATCTCCTCGGTCGTGCTGATCACCTGCGAGCTGAAGATCACCACCTACATCGTCCGCATCCCGAAGTACGTCGCCGGACTGACCGGCAACCTGGTCAGCGGGCTCGGGTTCACCCTCTACGGGCTGATCGCGCAGCACCCGTTCTTCGTGCTCGCCGGCGCGCTGTTCGCGGTGTCCGGGCTGATGATCCACGGACCGAGCACGGCCGCGCACCCGGCCACCTTCCCGGCCGAGGTGCGCAGCCGCTACATCGCGACGAAGGAAACCCTGTCCGGCCTGGCCGCGACGATCGGCCCGGTGCTGGCGCTGGTGGTCTGGACCCGGTACGGCGGCCCGGTGTTCTGGGGCTGCTGCGCGCTGCTGTCCGTCGCCGCCGGCTCGATGCACATCTACGGGCTCCGGACGCCGCGAGCGCCGGAGCCCGTTCCCGAACCGGAAGTCGTGGGAGAGCGATCATGACCGAACCCGAAGGTGTGCTACTGGTCATCGGCAGCGGGCTGCGGACCTACCGCGAATACCTGGTCGAGTCGATCCACCGCTGCGCCCGCCGGGCCGGGCTGGGGCTGGTGCTGCTGAACAACCTCAAGCCCACCTGGCAGCGCGGCTACTTCGACGAGATCGTCCACGTCGACGTGTTCGACGCCGACGAGATGCTCGCCGCCGCCCGCGAGGTCGCCGGACGGCACCGCGTCGTCGGCCTGATGTGCTGGGACGAACCCGTCGTGCTCGCCGCGGGCGAGCTCGCCGCCGAGCTCGGCGTCCCCGGGCTGAGCGTGGCCGGGGTCCGCGGCTGCCGGGACAAGAACCGCACCCGGACCGTGCTGACCGCCGAAGGGCTGCTGCAGCCGGGGTACGCCCTGACCACCGGGCTCGACGAGGCGCGCGCCGCGGCAGCCCGGATCGGCTACCCGGTCGTGCTCAAGCCGCGGGCCATGGGCGCCAGCATCGGCGTGGTGTTCGCCGCGGACGAATCCGAGCTGGACGCCGCGTTCGCCGTCGCGATGGGCGCGGCCACGGTCGACCAGAGCCGCTACGGCGGGGCCGCCATCGTGGAAGGCTTCGTCCGCGGACCGGAGATCAGCATCGACGCCGCCGTGCACAAGGGCGAGTACCTGCCGATGTTCGTCGCCCGCAAGCAAACCGGCGACCAGCCGTACTTCGAGGAGACCGGGCACGTCGTCGAAGCCGGCGACCCGCTGCTGCACGACGCGCAGCTGCTGGACGTGCTGGCGCGGGCACACCGCGCGCTCGGCGTGGAAGACGGCATCACCCACACCGAGGTCCGGCTGACCGACCGCGGCCCGCTGATCATCGAGGTCAACGGGCGGCTCGGCGGCGACCTGATCCCGTTCCTCGGCAAGACGGCCACCGGCATCGACCCCGGCGAGGTCCTGTTCGCCGTCGCCACCGGGAACCGGCCGGTCATCACCCCGACCCGGCACGCCGTCGCCGGCATCCGGTTCGGCTACCCGGAGCACGACTGCCTGGTCCACGAGATCACCGTCCCGGCGGACCGCGAGCAGGTCCCCGGGCTGGTCCTCGCGGCGCCGATGACCGCCCCCGGCACCACCCTGCGGCTGCCACCCGGCGGCTACCTCGCCCGCCACTCGTTCGTGGTGTGCGAGGCCGACGACCCCGAAACCTGCGCCCGGCGACTGGACACGGCCACCGCCACGGTGGCCGTCGACGCCGTGCCGGTCGCCCCACCGGAACCCGGTACCGCGTTCGAAATGCCCGCCGGGCTGCTCGACGTCGACGAACACGAGGGAGTTTCCGCATGACCATGACCGAGCCCGCCCGCACCGATGTGCCGCTGACCGGCGCGCAGATCCTGGAGAACGCGAAGGCGCTCGCGCCGGTCCTGCGCGAACGGGCCGCGGAGATCGAGGCGAACCGCAGCCTGCCCGAGGACGTCGTGCAGCTGCTGCGCGACGCCGGCGTCTTCCGGATCGGGTTCAGCCGGGCCTGGGGCGGCCCCGAGATGACGTCGATGGAGCAGACCGAGGTGATCGAGGCGGTGTCCTACGGCGACGCCTCCGTGGGCTGGTGCGCCAAGCTCGGTTCGGACATCGGCCTGCACGCCAACTTCCTCGACCAGGACGAGGCCCGCCGGATGTTCACCAGCATCGACATGCACTCCGCCGGGGTGCTCCCGGTGACCGGGCACGCCGAACGCGTTCCCGGCGGCTACCGGCTCACCGGCCGGTGGGGGTTCGGCAGCGGCTCGACCCACGCCGACTGGGTGGCCTCCGGCGCCATGGTGTTCGAGAACGGCGAACCCTACGCCAGCCCGGACGGCAGCAACCCGCACGAGTCGCGCCTGTTCATGGTGCCGCAGGAGCAGATCCGCTCCGTCGACAACTGGTACACCCTCGGCCTGTGCGGCTCCGGCAGCAGCGACTACACGATCACGGACGTGTTCGTGCCGGAGAACCACACCCTGACGTTCGACAACCCGAAGGTCCCGAACGGGCCGCTGGTGCAGCCGGACGTGATCCAGCGCAGCATGTGCGGCGTCGCGCTGGGCATGACCCGGGCGGCGCTGGACTACGTCCGGGGGCTGACCGTCGAGCGGGTCGACATGCTGAAGGGCCGGCCGTGGCGGATGAGCGGCGTCGCCTGGAAGGACAACGAGCACATCCAGATCACCCTGGCCGAGTGCGAGGCCGACTACAGCACGACTCGCGCCGGGGTGTACCGGGCCCTGGAGCGGCAGTGGGAGGTCACCGCGGACGGCATCGGCACGCTGGACGACCTCACGCCCGACGAGCGGGTCGCGCCGGCGTTGACCGGCTGGCAGGCGTTCCAGATGGCCAAGCGGGTCATGCTGCGGCTGTGCGACCTGATCGGTACCGCCGCGATCCGGTCCGATGACCCGATGAACCGGTGGCTCCGGGACGCGGTGACCATGGCCATGCACCCGACGGCGCGGGACCGGGTCACCCAGACCGTCGGGGCGCACCTGGTCGGCGCCAGGCCCTCCATGCGGTTCATGCTGGGCATCGTCGACAAGCCCAAGACCGAGTCCGAGACCGATGAGTGAGCGGCCCGTCCTGGTCGTCGGGTTCGTGACGCCGGTGCTGATGGCCCGGACCGGCGCCGAACCCGACGGCTCGGTCGTCCTCGTCGAGGAGCCGGACGTCGTCCGCAAGCGGGAGCTGCGCGCGAGACTGGCCGGGGCCGCCCTGGTCCGCGAACTGATCGAGTGGGAGCACACCCGGCCCGGCTCGGCCGACGAGTTCCACGCCGCCCACCCGGACCTGGACCCGGTCGCGGTGATCCCGCTGACCGAGTACGCCACCCCGTTCGCCGCCCGGCTCGCCGAACGCTACGGCCTGCCGGGCGCGAGCCTCGGCGCCGCGCAGATCCTGCGGGACAAGGCCGTGCTGCGCCGGGTCAGCGCGGCCGCCGGGCTCGCCAACCCGGAAAGCGCCACCGTGACCGGCCCGGCGGACGTGCTGGCGTTCATGCACGCCTGCCCCGGCCCGGTGGTGCTCAAGCCCGCGAACCGGCAGGCCGCCGTGGGCACGCAGATCGTGCACGACCCGGCCGACGTCGAACAGGCGTGGGCGAACTGCGTCGAGCAGGACGAAGGCATCTTCGTCCCGGACCGGCCGATGGAACTGCGCATGCTGGCCGAGCGGTACGTGCCCGGCGCCGAATACAGCGTCGAGATGCTCGTCCGCGGCGGGCGGCAGTTGTTCGCCAACGTCACGGGCAAGCAGCTCTACCCGGGCCCGCGGCCGGTGGAGCTGGCCCACATCGTGCCCGCCGACATCCCCGCCGAGCTCACCGCGACGCTCGCGGAGGTGACCCGCCGCGTCGTCACGGCCACCGGGTTCGCCGACGGGATCGTGCACTGCGAGTGGATCGTCGGCGACGACGGTGTGCCGTACCTCGTGGAGTGCGCGGGCCGGATCGCCGGGGACGGCATCATGGAGATCATCGACCACGCCTACGCGATCACGCTGCTGCGCGCGTACTTCGCCGTGATGCGCGGCGAAACCCCGCCCGAGCTGCCTTCGCGCGCGAGGGGCGGCGCGGCCGTCCGCTTCGTCCCGATGGAGCCCGGCGTGATCGACGCCGTGGTGGGCCTGGAGCAGGCCCGCCGGGTGGAGGGCGTGTTCCTCGTCGACCTCCAGGTCGGCCCCGGACACCGGTCCACCGGCCTGCGCAGCTCCTGGGACCGCGCGGGCCTGGTCATGGCCGAAGCGGACAGCCCGGCCGAGGCGCTGCAGCGCGCCGAGAAGGCCGCGGGCCTGGTGCGGATCGAGGTTCGCCCGGAGTAAGTGTGTTCCCGCAACGAAAGAGGCCTTCGCCGATGGTCCGGCGAAGGCCTCTTTTCCTTAGGGCCGGTCAGCGGCGGAGCCGGCGACCCGCACCCACGGCGGCGGCCGAAAGGGCGGTCGCGCCGAGGACCTTCAAGAGCCGGTGCTGGCGGGTCGCCCGGTGCTGGGCCTGGACGTAGGGGATGGTGGTGTTGGTGACCATCGCGTGCAGCGGCATCCAGCGGTGGCGCAGCAGCTTTTCCAGGACGGTGTCGCAGGCTCGCTCCAGCCGGACCGCCGGGGACCGCACGGTGTCGCGGAGCTCGGCGAAGTTGCGGTGGGACATGGTGGCGAGGGCGTCGGTGTTCGGCTTGCGGCGGGCGTAGTACCGGGCCAGTGCCGCCGCCGGGTCGGTGGGGTGGCGGGCCAGGCTGCCGGTCAGCTCGAGCGCGTCCTCGAAGGCCGAGTTCATGCCCTGGGCCAGGAACGGGTAGACGGCGTGGCAGGCGTCGCCGATCAGCGCCACCTTGCCCTCGTAGGTCCACGGGGCGGTGCTGACGGTGACGAGGTTGAAGGTGGGCCGGCGCAGGAACGCTTCGCCGAGGTCGGGGACCAGCGCCAGGACGTCGGGGAATTCCCGGCGGAACAAGGACTCCACGTCCGCCGGCGTCCGCAGCGAGTCGAAGCCGGCGGGGCCGTGGAAGGGGAGGACGCAGGAACAGGTGAAGGAACCGTCGCGGTTGGGGTGGGCGAACATCATGGTGTCGCCGCGGGGCCACAGGTGGAAGACGTCGTCGGCCATCCGGTGGGTGCCGTCGGCGGCCGCCGGGATGTGCAGTTCGCGCCAGCCCCACTCGAGGTAGCTCTGCGAGAACTCCGCGCGCAGCTCGTGGTGCATGAACCGGCGGACGGCCGAGAACGCGCCGTCCGCGCCCACCACGACGTCGGGCCGCACCGTGAACGTCTGCCCGTCCGGAGCCTCGAAGGACGCCGACGGCAGATCCCGGTCCACGCCCGTGCACCGCGTGCCGAACACGAACCGCACCCCGGATTCCCCCAGGGCCGCGTCGACCAGCACCGCGCTGAGGTCCTGACGCTGGATGGCGAGGATGCCGCCGTCGCCGTAGGGCGAGAAGCGCAGGCCGGCGTCGCGGTTGTGCAGCAGCCGCCCGCGCATCGGCGCGACGAACCGCTTGACGTCCTCGGCCAGTCCCAGCTGGTCCAGGGCCGCCAGGCCGCGCCGGGACAGCCCCAGGTTCATGGACGTCGCCGCGACGGTCGTCCCGCGCGGGTCCGGCCGGCGGTCGTACACCGTCACGACGTGCCCCTGCCGGCCCAGCGAGAGCGCGAGGAACGCGCCGGCCATGCCGGCACCCACGATCGTGAACTCCACTACACACACTCCTTGTCGTTCACGCCGCCGAGGATTTCCCGGGCGACGAGCGGGGCGGCGCCGAACCCGGAGCCACCGCAGGCGGACCGCGACCACACCGACGGGTGGATCCTGGCGAGGACGGGGCCACCGGTGACGGCGTCGGTCGCGTAGTGGCAGTCCCGCACGGCCACCACGGCGTAGTCCTCGGCGCCGGCGAGGATCGGCTCGGCGAGCAGCCGGCCGGCCCACGGTTCGCGGTCGCGGTCGGGGTCGGGGTTGGTGGTCGTGACCTCCCGGCACACCGCGTCCGAACTGATCTTGAGCAGGGCCCCGCCGCCGGGCGGCAGCAGCCAGGCCCGACCGTCGGCCCCGATCCGGCCGACGCCGGGAGCCGACGCCCACCAGGCGGCCAGGTGCGGCGGCGGGCGCAGGTAGACCATCGTCTGCCGGTGCAGCACGACGGGCGGCCCGGTCAGGCCGGCGGTCCACGGCCCACCGGCGACCAGCACGGCGTCCGCACCGACGACGGCACCGTCGGCCAGGACCACCTGGTGATCGCCGATGCCGGCGACCGGGCAATCCGGGTGCAGCGTCACCGCGGGGTGCGCGGCGAGCCACCCGACGGCCGCGCGGAGGAACCGGTCGGCCAGCAGCACGGCGCCACCGGGGTCGAACACGCCACTGGTCCCGTCCGGGAACAGCACGGGCGGCAAGGTGCCCGGTACGACGGCCGTCGCGGGCACTCCGGCCTGGGCGGCGGTGTCGAAGGCGCGCTCGAGCTCGTCCGGAGTGCCGGCGGTGACCACGCCGACGGGCCGGACGAAGTCTTTTCGCAGCAGTGACTCCAGTTCTGCCCACCAGCGGCGGGCCTCGGCCATCCGCGCGGTGCCGTCGACGTCGTCCGGGCGCAGCACCCGCAGGGCCCGGTGCTGGTCAGACGAGGTCGACGCGGGGTTCGGGACGGGACCGCGCTCCAGGACGCGGACGCGGTGCCCGGCCCGCGCGCACCCGATCGCGGTCACCAGCCCGGTCACCCCGGCCCCGACGACGGCGACGGTGGCCATCAGTGAGCGGCCGGTCCGGAGCGCCCCAATGTGGCCTTGGTTGCGTCTGACGCACCCAAGGCGGCCTTCGGTGCGTCTGACGCACCGAAGGCCACATTGGGGCGCATTGGCGGGGCGCTGTCGACGTACCTCGGACGCGCGGGACCGGCTGCGCTTTCCGGCCCGGCCGGTTCCGGGGCGACGGCCTCGGTCGCGGTCCTCGCCCTTGCCACCGCCGCCGGTCCGGTCGCGCCGGCCGACTCGGCCGCCCGGACCGTCACCGACAGCCGCGGCAAGCGCTTCGGGGTCACCGTGTCCGCGTCCAAGTGACCGGGCAGCATCGTGTCCGGCAGTGCCGCCGCCGCGAGGTCGATCAGGATCGGCGCCGCACACCTCAAGAACACCTCCACCTGGTGGCAGAGGTCGCCCGCGCTCCCGAAAGTCGCCGCGGCGGCCAGCCGGTCCAGCCGGCCGAGCTGCTCGGCGAGGGTCGAGGCCGC
Organism: Amycolatopsis sp. lyj-109; assembly: GCF_046548995.1. Taxonomy (NCBI): domain Bacteria; kingdom Bacillati; phylum Actinomycetota; class Actinomycetes; order Pseudonocardiales; family Pseudonocardiaceae; genus Amycolatopsis; species Amycolatopsis sp. lyj-109. The sequence continues at coordinate 239,181 of NZ_JAJPWR010000012.1, read as the reverse complement.
CGCCGTCAGGCTGAACCGCGGGAGTTCGTAGGAGTCGGCGAACCGCTCGGCCATCCGCCGCGCCGTCCGCCGGGCGTCCGCGGACACCGGCAGCGGACCGCGGTCCACCCACCGGTCGACCGCCGCCGCGACCCGGTTCCACGGGCCGGTCACCCGCGTTTCGCCGACCCGCAGCAGGGCCTCGCGGGTGAAGTCCGTGCGCTGGTACTCGGGGCTGGTGGCACACAGGTGGAAGCGGATGAGGTCGCGCGGCACCTCGGCGGCCAGCTCCCGGCCGGACACCACGTGCCCGCGGCTGGTGGAGAACTTCTCGTTGGCCAGTTCGTAGAACTCGTTGGTGAGGTACTGCGACGGCAGCACGTGCTCGCCGAGCGCGGTCAGCAGCGCCGTGCCCACGATCGCGAACGGGTAGGTCGCGTCCAGGCCGAGGAAGTACACCACCGTCGTGCCGGCGCCGGTGCGCCAGAACTCGTCGTCGGCGGTCAGCACCGCGCCGCGCCGCTCGGCGCCCAATGCGGTGGTGAACATGCTCCACGGCATGCCTTCCATGTGCGCGTAGAAGACCTGGCCCGCCACTTCCGGGAACGGCGCCGGGATGCCCCACGACGCCGGCTGGGTGATCGGGAAGTCCGGCAGCGGCCTCGCCAGCGCGGACTCGATCAGCCGGGCCATGCCGGGGCGCATCGGGGCAGTGGCGAAGTACGCCTCCAGCTCCGCGCGGTACCGCTCCACCGGGAAGACGAGGATGTCCACCTCGCGAAGTTCCAGGGGCTCGTCCGGTCGCGTGGCCGAGCGCGGGTCGATCAGGTCGCCGGGGGCGATCGGCAGCCCGCAGCTCTCGCAGATCCCGGCGCACCCGTGAGCGAGGCAGAACGGGCACCCGCCGGTGACGTAGGCGTCCATCAGGTACTCGCCCGTGCTGCGCAGGTACGGGAAGGACACCGCCCGCAGTTCCAGCAGGCCGCGTCCGTGCAGGCGCTCGTAGAAGCCGGTGACCAGCGTGGTGAACCGGTCACCGAGGCAGCCGAACCCGTCGATCTCGACACCCATCGCGGCGAAGGTCCGGCGGACCTGCTCGGCCGAGCGCTCCCGCAGGTCCTCCGGGGCGACGCCGAGGCGCTCGGCCGCGGCGACGACGTAGTTCTGCGTGAAGTGCATACCGGTGCCGTACAGGGCTTCCCGGCCGGTCGCGCGGGCGTACCGGGTGCAGACGTCCGCGGCCAGGAACGGACCCGCGAGGTGGCCGAGGTGCAGGTCTCCGTTCGCCGTGGGCGCGGGCGAAATCACCACGAGCCGGTCCATCAGACGGCCTCGCGCTCGCCGCTGCGGCGGGCGAGCAGGTCGTGGACGATGTCGTGGGAGCGGTGGGCCAGCACGCTGATCAGCGAGTCGGCGATGCCGTGCGTGGCCTCGTTGACGCCCTGCAGGTACACCGCGCCCCAGGCGGACTCGCCGAGGTCGACCCGGTAGCAGCGGCTGACCGAGATCTCCGCCAGGCCGACGTGCTCGGCCAGCTCGCGGACCAGCGCGGGCATCCGGTGGTCGAAGCCGGTGCCGAGGAGCACCAGGTCGCAGTGCAACGGCTCCACCTTGCCGCTGGTGCGGTCGCGCAGGTCGAGCACGACCTCGTCGTCGGAGACCCGGGCGCCGACCACCTCGGTCAGCGTCCGCACCTCCGATCGGTGCTGCCCGATGCCGCGCTGCTGGTAGAGCGTGGTGTACATCTGGTCGAGGAACGGCGGGGCCGCCCCGGCGTAGTTGGTCAGGCGCATCTCGTCCAGCAGCTGCTGCCGGACCTCGGGCGGGCTGTCGTAGAACCGGTCGACGAACGACGGGAAGAACAGCTCGTTGACGAACTTGCTCGTCTGGTAGTTCTGCGGCCCCACCGAGCGCACGATCATCGTGCGGGTGCTGTTGGGCAGGTTGTCGTGCAGGGCCATGAACATCTCGGCCGCGCTCTGCGCCCCGCCCACGACGACGGCGCGCAGCGGTGCGTCCGCGGGCAGCTGCGCGATCCGGCGGCGGTACTGGGCGCTGTGGATGAGCCGGTCGGCCGGCAGGCCGGCGAAGACGTCCGGCACGTGGGTGTCCCGGCCGCCGCCGACGACCAGGTCGCGGCAGCGGATGGTGTCCCCGTCGTCGAGGGTGGCGATCCAGCCGACGATGGACCCGTCGGCGTCGCGCGCCGGCTCGACGCTCCGGACCTTCGCGTCGTACCGGATGCGGACCTGCTCCAGCGACTTCGCCACCCACTGCAGGTAGTCCGAGAACTCCCAGCGGAACGGGTGAAAGGTCCCCAGGTTGACGAACTCGTCGAGCCGCTCCTGGTCGTGGAGGAAGCTGAGGAACGAAAACTTGCTGCGCGGGTTGCGCAAGGTCACCAGGTCCTTGAGGAAGGAGACCTGGCTGCGCGCCCACGGCATCAGCAGGTCGCGTTGCCACTTGATGTCCGGCCCCTGCTCCAGCAGCAGCGTCTCCCGGCCCAGCTCCGGGTGCCCCGACTCCTCGATGGCCACCGCGAGCGCCAAGTTCGCCGGCCCGGCTCCGATCGCGAGCAAACCCACCTGTACTTCGGTCACAGATACACTCCGATTTCTGAGAATAGGTCAGCGTGCCGCGTGCCGCCGGACCGATCGTAAGGAGCGCTGTTTCCCGGGTGGTAGGGACGGGTTTCCCGGGCAGCGGGGAATCTTGTCGAGGTCGTTCACGCGCGGTGGTCCGATCGCTACTGTATCGACGAATTGATTGCGATCAAGAAAATTGATTGCGATCAATTCACCCTGGCAGTGAGACTCGCCTGTCGGATATGCGGCAGCGGTTCACTTTGGGGGAACGATGAGTCACGCCACCGGTTTCGGCCACACCGCCCGGCTGTGGCCGGTCGAACACCCCGAGCTAGCCCCGCTGACCGTGCTGCTCGCCGACCCCCAGCCGTCGGTCCGCCACGGGGTCCGGGCCGCGCTGGAGCACGCCGGCGGGGTGTTCGTGGTCGGCGAGGCGGCCACGGCGCACGGCGCGATCGCGGAAACCGCCCGGCACCGGCCGGACGTGCTGGTCGTCGACCCGCAGGTCGGGGGCTTCGGGCCGGCCGACGTCATCGGCCGGGTCGCGCTGGTCTCGCCGGAAACGAAGGTCCTCGTGCTGAGTGCGGCCGACGACGACACCGCCGTCCGGTCGGCGATCCACGCCGGGGCGCGCGGGTACCTGGTCAAGGGGGCCGATGCCGAGCAGATCGTGCGCGGGGTGCGGGTCGTGGCGGCGGGTGAGGCGATCGTCGGCCGGGCGATCGCCGCCCGGTTCAGCGCTTTGGTGCGATCCGCCGGTCCCGAGCCGTATCCCTTTCCGCAACTGACGGCCAGGGAACGGCAGGTGCTCGATCGCATCGCCGCGGGCCGGTCGAATGCGGTGATCGCCCGCGATCTCGGCCTCGCGTCCAAGACCATCAGCAATCGCGTATCCGCGGTATTCGCGAAACTCGGTGTAGCCGATCGGGCACAGGCGATAGTGCTGGCGCGGGACGCGGGTCTCGGGCGCGGCGAATTCACCGGCGATCGGGAACACTTCCCCTATCGCCGGGAAACTCGCCGGATCTAGCGTCGATCGGCGTCGGACGCCCGACCGGAGACGACGCTGATCGGAGTGGGATGTGACTGACCAAGACCTTGCCGTCGTGGACATCCGCAGGCTGGAGCACGAAAACCTGACGCGGGCCTACGGACTGGACATGAAGCTGCTCTACCCGTGGACCGGGATGACGGCACCCTTCCGCGGGGCCTGGTGCGTGCTGCGCCCGGGCGACGCGTCGGTGGCCCACGCCCACCACGAGCACGAAATCTTCATCGGGATGGCCGGGCGGGCCGAGGTGGTCGCCGGCGACCGGCGACACGCGTTCGCGGCCGGGGACATCGTGTTCCTGCGACCGGGCATCGAACACCACCTCGTCAACGATCCCGGCCACGGCGAAGACTTCGCCTACTACGCGATCTGGTGGGACCGGGAGATGTCGGCCGAGTTCGTCGCGCACGACACCGGTGAGGCGGAATCCCGGTGATCGACTACGACGGGCGGAAGTTCCGCAAGGCCGGCGCCGAGGCCGTGGCCGTGTACCGGCAGGAGGACGACGTCGTCTGGGCGGAGTTCGCCGGGGGAGAGGTGCGGCGCGGCGCGATCGCCGGCACCCAGCGGGAGAACGGGGTTCTCCACCTGGGCTACACGGTGGTGCTCGCCACCGGCGAGGTGATCTGCGGGCACACGGTGAACACGCCGGAGCTGGCCGAAGACGGTCACCTCCGGCTGCGTGAAGTGTGGGAGCGCTACGGCCCGCACGCCGCCACCGGCGTCTCCTACCTCGACGAGGTGAGCTAGTGTCCCGGCGCCCCTCCGACGCGGACTGGCGACGCCTCGAGCACGCGGTGACCGGCCGCGTGCGGCGCCCCGGCGATGCCGGGTTCCGCGCCGCCGGCACGCCGTTCAACAAACGGTTCGCCGGGATCACCCCGGCCGGCGTCGTGTCCGTGGCGGACGCCGCGGACGTGCGGCGCGCCATCGAGTGGGCGCGCGACAACGGCGTCGACGTCGTCGTCCGCGGCGGCGGGCACAGCTTCGCCGGGCATTCGGCCGGCACCGGCCTCGTCCTCGACCTCGGCGCGATGAACACCGTGTCCGCCGATGGCTCGACCGGGCTCGTGACGGCCGCCGGTGGCGCCCTGATGGCGGACGTCTACGCGGCCATCGAGCCCCACGAGATGGCGTTCGCGCTGGGCAACAGCGCCACGGTGGGCATCGCCGGGCTCACCCTCGGCGGCGGGTGCGGGGCGACTTCGCGCGTGCTCGGGCTCACTGCGGACGCGCTCGTCGCGACCACGATCGTGACCGCGGACGGGCAGCTGCTCCAGTGCGACGCCGACACGAACGCCGACCTGTTCTGGGCCTGCCGCGGCGGTGGCGGCGGGAACTTCGGCGTCACCGTGTCCTTCACCTTCCAGGCGCGGCCGGTGGCCGACTGCGCCACCTACGTGCTGTTGTGGGACAGCGCGGACGCGGCGAAGGTCTTTTCCGTGCTCCAGGACACCGTGCGGCGGGCCCCGGACGAGTTCGCGGCCCGGATCGGCGTCTGCAAGGCCGGCGAGGACACCGTCGTGTCGGCCATCGGGCAGCACCTCGGGTCCGCCGCGGAGCTGCGGGAGATCCTCGACCCCGTGCTGTCCGTCGCCTCGCCGGCCCGCACCTCCATCGCGGACCGGACCTTCTGGCAGGCCAAGGACGACCTGCGGCACGAGACCGCCGAGGGTGCGTTCGCGGCCCGGACGAACATCGTCACCCGGCCCCTGCCCGACGAGGCGATCGCGACGATGCTCTCGTTCGTCGAACGGCGGCCCGGCAGCGGCAACCCCGACGGTGGCGGTGCCGCTCTGTTCTCCTGGGGCGGCGCGATCAACCGGGTGGGCGCGACGGACACCGCGTTCGTCCACCGCGACGCGATGTTCCTGCTGGCCATGGACACCTCGTGGGCCGAGGACGACGAACCGGCCGTGGTCGAGGCCAACCTCCGCTGGCTGGCGGACCTGGGGGACGCGATGTCGCCGTACGTGTCCGGCGGCGCCTTCCAGAACTTCACCGATCCCGACCTCGCGGACTGGCGCACCGCGTACTACGGCGTCAACTACCCGCGCCTGAAGCAGGTCAAGGAGCAGGTCGATCCGGACCGGTTCTTCACCTTCGCGCAAAGTATCGGCTCATGATCGGCGACGACAAGGTGCACATCTGGACGGCGGCCGAGGTCGGCGCCGGCACCGCGCCGGCCGAGCACCTCCCGCACCTGCGCGAGATCCTCGCCTGGGCGTGGCGGTACCTGGTTTCCGCGCACCCGGATCTCGGCCGGAACGGCCCGGTGTGCCCGTACACCCAGCCGTCACTCCACAAAGGACTTTTCCACCTGGCCGCGCTGACCGGCGAGGTCGACGTGCACGCCGCGATCGAGAGCCTGCGCGCGTGGTACGAGCGGCTCTCGGCCGGCATCCCGCCGGAAAACCGGGAGCTGCTGACGATCCTGCTCGTGCTGCCGCACCTGGACCACCACGACGCGACCCCGCTGGACGACCTGCAGCGCGAGGCCAAGGACGGGTTCGTCGCCGACGGTCTGATGATCGGGCAGTTCCACCCGGTCTGCGACCAGCCCGGCCTGTGGAACGACGAGTTCAAGGCGCTGCGTGCGCCGGTCCCGCTGCTGGCCGTGCGCAAGCTGGTCGTGTTCGACCTGCCGTTCCTGATGGACAGCACGGTGCACGCCGAGAGCTACTTCCGGCGGTTCGCCCCGGACATCCCGCCCCGCATCCGCGACCAGCTGGTCAAGCGGCTGGTGAGCACCGAGAAGTCGTTGCAGACGGCCTGATCACCCAAGGAGAACCCGTGCGGCACTACCTCATGGTCAGACCGAGGTACTTCGACGTCGAATACTCGATCAACCCGTGGATGGATCCCGGCAAACCGACCGACACCGAGCTGGCGATCACGCAGTGGGAGTGGCTGCGTGACCTCTACCTCGACCTGGGTCACCGGGTGGACCTGCTCGACCCGGTGCCGGGGCTGCCGGACATGGTGTACGCGGCCAACGGGGCCACCGTGGTGAACGGCCGGGCCCTGGTCGCGCGCTTCCGCCACCGGCAGCGTCGTTCAGAATCCGCGGCGTACTCGGAGTGGTTCGCCGGGCACGGGTACCGCGACGTCCGGCAGGCGCGGTGGCACAACGAAGGCGAAGGCGACTTCCTGGTCGCCGGTACCCGGATCCTGGCCGGTTCGGGGTTCCGGACCGACCGCCGGGCGCACGAAGAGGCCGCGGAGTTCTTCGGCCTGCCGGTGGTGGGGCTCACGCTCACCGACCCGCGCCACTACCACCTGGACACCGCGCTGGCCGTGCTCGACGACGACGTGATCATGTACTGGCCGGAGGCGTTCACCGAAGACAGCCGGCGACGGCTCGAGCAGCTGTACCCGGACGCCGTCATCGCCTCCGCCGCCGACGCCGCGGCGTTCGGCCTGAACGCCGTCTCCGACGGGCGGCACGTCGTCCTGCCCCAGGCCGCCACCCGGCTGACGGCGCAGCTGCGGGAGCGAGGCTTCGACCCGATCGGCGCCGACCTGTCGGAACTGCTCAAAGGGGGCGGCAGCGTCAAGTGCTGCACGCTCGAACTGCGTCATTCAGGAGAAGAGCTTTGAAAAGATCACTCACACTGGCCCTCGCGGTGCCGCTGCTGGGCGCGCTCGCCGTGCCTGTCACGTCGGCGCAACCGCGGTTGTCGGGACCCACCGCCGAATTCTCCGTCCTGGCCCGTGAAGGGGCCGGCGGATACGACGTGGCGGCGGCCGAGAAGGCCATCCGCGCGGCGGGCGGCACGGTCGTCACGAGCAACGCCGAAGCCGGCCTGATCACCGCGGCCGCGCCCGCCGGCGGTTTCCTCGAACGGGTCTCGGGTGACCGCGCGGTGTTCGGCGCCGGCCGGGCGAAGTCGATCGGCACCGTGCCCAAGAGCGGCAAGGCCGTGGCGAAACCCGACGTCGCCGAGGTGGACGCCGGTCGCGGCGCGGCCCGGCCGAAGGGCTCGTCCGCCGGCCTCGACCCGCTCGACGACCGGCTGTGGGGCCTCAAGTCGGTGCGGTCGGACCTCGCGCGCACGGTCCAGCCCGGCGACAAGCGGGTCAAGGTCGGCGTCATCGACTCCGGGATCGACGGCACGCACCCGGACATCGCGCCGAACTTCGACCGCGCCGACTCGCGCAACTTCACCAAGGACATCCCGGCCGACGTCAACGGCGTGCCCGTCGACGGGCCGTGCGAGTACCGCGGCTGCGTGGACCCGGTCGACGTCGACGGCACCGGTCACGGCACGCACCTCGCCGGCACCATCGCGGCGGCCGCGAACGGCTTCGGGGTCTCCGGGGTCGCACCGAACGTGACGCTGGTGAACCTCCGCGCCGCCCAGGACTCGGGCTTCTACTTCCTGCAGCCGACCGTGGACGCATTGACCTACGCCGGTGACGCGGGCATCGACGTCGTGAACATGTCGTTCTACATCGACCCGTGGCTGTACAACTGCACGGCGAACCCGGCGGATTCACCCGCCGAGCAGGCCGAGCAGCGCACGGTCATCGAGGCGACCAAGCGCGCGCTGAACTACGCGCACCGCAAGGGTGTCACGATGGTGGTCGCGCTGGGCAACCAGCACAGCGACCTGGCCGCCCCGCAGCCGGACGCGACGAGCCCCGACTTCCCGTCGAACAGCACGCACCCGCGCACGGTGGACAACTCGACCTGCCTGACCTTGCCGCTGGAGGGACCGCACACGATCGGCGTGGCCGGTTTCGGCCCGTCCCAGGCGAAAGGGGACTACTCGAACTACGGCGTGGAGCGGATCTCGGTGTCCGCGCCGGGTGGGTTCAAACGCGACTACTTCGGGACACCGTGGTACGACAGCCGCGCCAACGAGATCTTCTCGACCTACGCCCGCAGCGTCGGCGTCGCCGCCGGCTACATCGACGCGGCCGGGGAGATCACTCCGGCCGGTGCGGCGGTGGGCATCGAGAAGCAGACGACCGCCGACGGGCGCGTCGGCTACTTCCGGTGGCTGCAGGGCACGTCGATGGCGGCCCCGCACGCGGCCGGCGTCGCCGCTCTGATCGTCTCGCAGTACGGCCGCCCGACCGGCGGCGGGGGATTCGGCCTGAACCCGGACGTGGTGCAGCGGATCCTCGAGGAAACGGCGTCGAAGATCCCGTGCCCGGTCCCGCGCACGGTCGACTACCTCGACGAAGGCCGCGACGCTTCGTACACGGCAACGTGCGTGGGTGACGCTTCCTTCAATGGCTTCTACGGCCACGGCGCGGTCGACGCCTGGTCGGCGGTCACCCACGGCCGTCCGTGACTGCGTGAAGCGGGGGTGCCGCGTTCCCGTGGCACCCCCGCTCCCCGTGGGAGCCGCTAGTACTGCAGGGACACTTGTGTGCGTGACCTGGGGAAACAAGGTCACCGTTTGCCGTGGCTGGTGGTCGTGAGTGGTAATTCGGGTTCTAACCCGAATTACCACTCACGACCAGCTGCGGCAGACCGGCAGGCCGGCGTCCAGGGTTGTCCTGGCAGGCTGTCTTCGGCCGCACCGAACAAAGATCTCGCCCTGCAGTACTAGACGCTGCGCAGCACCGACACGACCGCGCCGAGGATCACCGCGCGGTCGCCGTCGATGACGTCGTAGGCCGGGTTGCGGGGCTCGAGGTACACGTGGCCGTCGCGGCGGCGGTAGACCTTGACCGTCGCCTCTTCGTCGATCATCGCCGCGACGATCTGGCCCGAGTGGGCCTCGGACTGCTGCTTGACCACGACGATGTCGCCGTCGCAGATGGCCGCGTCGACCATCGAGTCGCCGCGGACGCGCAGGCCGAACACCGTGCCGCGGCCGGTGAGGTCGCGGGGGAGCTTGAGGACGTCGTCGGTGTGCTCGATCGCCGAGATCGGCGTGCCGGCGGCGATGTCGCCGACCACGGGCACCGGGACCGAGTCGCCGTCTTCGGCGGCGGCCGGGCCGTGCAGGAACGCGCGGACGTCCATCGGGCGCGACACCGTTGCGCCGCGGCGCAGGAAGCCCTTGTCTTCGAGGCTGGCCAGGTGCTTCGACACCGACGACGTCGACTGCAGGCCGACGGCCTCGCCGATCTCGCGTGTGCTGGGGGAGTAGCCGTGCTGGACCACCCAGTCCCGGATCACGACCAGGATCCGCTGCTGCCGCTCCGGCAGCGCCGAGGGGTCGAGGTGCTCGAACGTGTCGTCGTAGGTGGTCACCGGCGTGATCCTAGAGGCACGCGCCCCGCGCCCCGCTGCCGGTCCGGCCGTCGCGGTCCCGCTCACCGGAACACCGGGTGACGGTTGGCGCCTTACCAACACCATTCGTGACTTTGCCAGCCGTTGACCTGGGTAACGATTGTGCGTATGGTCTAGACCACAATTTTCCTTCGCTCGTAACCCTTCCCGTTGCGGCGGACCTCCAGCTAGGCCGGGGCCGCGGCTTCGCCGTGCCCGGCGGCGGGGAGGCGAGCCTGTCCCCGAAGGAGCTGGTATGAACCGCAAACTGGTGGCCGCCGCGGCGGGTGTCCTCCTGGCCCCGGTGCTGGTGGTGCTCAACCCCGCCGGGATCGCGAGCGCGCACGGCTACGTCAGCTCGCCGGCCAGCCGGCAGGCGCAGTGCGCCCAGCACGTCGTGTCGTGCGGGCAGATCCAGTACGAACCCCAGAGCGTCGAAGGACCCAAGGGCCTGCGGTCCTGCAACGGCGGCGTGTCCCAGTTCGCCGAGCTCAACGACAACGGCAAGGGCTGGCGCGCCGCGAAGGTCGGCCGCACGGTGACGTTCAACTGGACCTTCACGGCCCGCCACCGCACGTCGAACTACCAGTACTTCATCGGCGGCCAGAAGATCGCGGAGGTGAGCGGCAACAACCAGCAGCCGCCGTCGACGGTCGCGCACTCGGTGAACCTGGGCAGTCACACGGGCCGCCAGACGGTCCTGGCGGTGTGGAACATCGCCGACACGGCGAACGCGTTCTACGCCTGCATCGACCTGCAGGTGAGCTGAGCCGGCGGCGCGCTGTCCACTGTGGCCGGACGGACCGTGTCACCCCCTCGCCGACACGGTCCGGCCGGCCTGCTTCGCGGTGACGAACCGCTTGCGCAGCTCGACCACCTCCGTCAGGGCCGCCAGGGCTTCGTCCTGGCGGCCCACCGCGCAGAGCAGCACGGCGTGGTTGCCGAGACTGCTCGCCAGCGTCCGCAGCAGCGCTCCCGTCGGGATCGACGGCCCGGGGTCGTCGTTCCGGGGACGGCGGAGCTCCACGGCCTCGGCGCTGGCCTTGACCCCCTCCTCGCCGAAGCCGAGGTCGAGCAGCTGCAGGGACTTGTTCATCAGGCAATCGGCCAGCGGCCCGGCCCGGTAGAACCGCGGGTCTGCCGGTCGAGCTGCCGGTAGCCGGCCTCCGCGTCGGTGATCGCCGACAGCGCGTCGTCCGGCCACCCCAGTTCGTTGAGCTGGTGCGCCTGGCTCATCAGGCTGGAGCCCAGCTCCATCAGTTCGACGTCCGGGTGGTACTCGCCCAGGACGGCGGCGAGGCCGGACGTCCGGTCGTGCGACGTCGGGGACGCCGCCGCCAGCTCGCGGAGTTCTTCGGTCAGCGCGCGCAGGTCGCGCTCGGGGTGCGCGGCCGCGCGCGGCAACGGCACCGAGCACCAGGGGCTGCCCGCAGCAGAAGTCCAGGAGCTCGTCCGCGCCGTCGCCGGTTGCCCGGCGCGCCCCGATCGAGGCGGCGAGGATCTGCCGCGCTTCGGTGTCCGGCATCGGCGCGAGCGTGACGCTCTTCGCGCCGGACCCGACGACCAGGCCGTTGAGCCGGTGCCGGCTGGTGACCAGGACGGCGCCGGTTCCCGGCAGCAGGGGCCGCACCTGGTTGAAGACCCGGGCGTCGTCGAGCACCACGAGCAGCCGCTTGCCCGCCACCACGTCCCGGCAGAGCGCGGCCCGTTCTTCGCCGCCGCCGGGGATCTCGCCGGGCGTGACACCCAGTGCGAGCAGGAACTCGCGCAGCACGTCGGACGGTGCCTGCGCACCGACGCCGGCGCTGAATCCCCGCAGGTCGGCGTACAGCCGGCCGTCCGGGAACCGCGCACTGTGTTCCGCGGCCCAGCGAAGCGCCACGAACGTCTTGCCGATGCCGCGGGGACCGTCCACCACGACGATGTTCCGGCCCCGGGGCCCGGTCAGGTTCGCCGTCAAGGCGTCGAGTTCCGCCGCCCGGCCGACGAACAGGCCGGGGTTGAACGGACGCAGCTGAGGCGGTGCAACGGTGCGGCCGGAGGTCGGGTCCGGTTCGTCCGCCGGCGCGAGCAGCCGGTCGCATTCCCCGGACGTGAGTTCCAGGACCTGCGCCACGCGCCGTACGGACGGCCCGTGCGGGTGTCCCGGGTCGCCGGTTTCCCACCGGCGGAGGGTCCGGATCGACACCCCGGCGGCTTCGGCCAGGTGTTCCTGCGTGAGCCCCGCCCGGATCCGGTGCCGGCGGAGCAGCGCCCCAATGCTCGGTCACTCGCCCTCCCGTTCGGCCGGCAGCTCCCCTGCGCCGATGCGGTGAGTCACGGCCGGTTCGTCTGCCCGCCCGCCGCCCGCGGCCGGAGGCACTGACCCACACTGTCCACAAAGGAGCGAGAGCGGCCCGGAACGGTTCCTGGATACCCTGGTGCCATGGCTTTGCACGATCTCGGCGCGGCGGTGCGCCGGCTGCGCGAAAACACCGACCCGGCCGCGGCCGGGCTGCCGGCCGGGCGGCGGCGGACGCGCGGGTTGCGGCGGGAGGAGCTCGCCGAGCTGGCCGGGGTGTCGGCGGACTACGTGCGGCGGCTGGAGCAGGGGCGCCGCCACCCGTCGGCCGGGGTGGTGACCGCCATCGCCGGTGCCTTGAAGCTCGGGCGGGCGGACTACGAGCGGCTCTGCGCACTGGCCGGGTACGCCGCGGTCGACGGGCAGGTGCCGCGTGAGGCCGGGGCGGCGGCCGTGCGGCTGCTGGAGCGGTTCGACGACACTCCCGCGTTCCTGGCCGATGCGGCCTGGAACGTGCTCGCCGTCAACGGTGCGTGGCTCGCGCTGCAGGCCGGCGGCCCGACTGGGCACGACCGGGACTGGAACGTCGCCTGGCGCACGTTCTGCAACGCACCGCGCGGGATCAGCCGGACCGACGACCGCGCGGCCGGGTTCCGGGCGATGCTCGCCGCCCGGCTGCGGGACACGTCCTTGCGCTACCCCGCGGACGCGTCGCTCGCCGGGCTCGTCGACGAACTGCGGAGCACCAGCCGGTCGTTCGACACCTTGTGGCGGACGCCGGGAACGGTCGCCGCGTACGAGAACCGGGCCGTGTTCCGGCATCCGGACGGCGGTGACCTCACCCTCGACGGCAACCTGCTCGAGGTGCCGGGAGACGACCTGATGGCGGTGGTCCTCACCGCGGCACCGGGCTCGGCCGACGCGGCCCGGCTCGGCGAGGTCGTTGGTGCCGCGGGGCAGCCGTCCGTCGTCAGGGTGGGCCAAACCGGCCCAGGCTGATCCGGCTCGTGGCCGCGATCCTGGGGGGCGAAGTGGATCACGGACGAAAGCGAGCAACCCGATGAAGGCAGTGCGGTTCCACGAGTACGGCGATCCCGGCGTCCTGCGCTACGAGGACGTGGACCGGCCCGTCCCCGCGGCCGGGCAGGTCCGGATCCGGGTCGCGGCGACGTCGTTCAACCCCGTCGACGGAAACATCCGCGCCGGCTTCATGCAAGGCCCGATCCCGGTCGTGCTGCCGCACACGCCCGGCATCGACGTCGCCGGCACCGTCGACGCGCTGGGCGAGGGCGTGGCCGGCCTCGAGGCCGGTGCCGAGGTCATCGGCTTCCTGCCGATGGACCGTGCCGGCGCCGCCGCGGAGTACGTTCTCGCCCCGGCCGAGGTGCTGACCCCGGCGCCCAAGAGCGTCCCGCTGGCCGACGCCGCCGCGCTGCCGCTGGTGGGGCTCACCGCGCACCAGGCCCTGTTCGACCACGGAAAGCTGACGGCCGGGCAGCGCGTGCTGATCAACGGCGCCGGGGGCGCGGTCGGCGGCTACGCCGTGCAGCTGGCCAAGAACGCCGGCGCCCACGTGATCGCCACGGCTGGCCCGCGCAGCGCCGACGCGGTCGCCACCGCCGACGAGGTCGTCGACCACACCACCACCGACGTGACCACGGCGGTGACCGAGCCGGTCGACGTCGTGCTCAACTTCGCCCCGGTCACCCCGGAGCAGCTGGCGGCGCTGGTCACGGTGGTCCGCCCGGGCGGGGTCCTGGTCAACACGACGGTGTGGATGCCCGCGCCGGCCGACGAGGAGCGCGGCGTAAGCGGCATCGACCTGTTCGTCCGCAGCGACGTCGGACAGCTGTCGCAACTGGTGGCGCAGGTCGACCGCGGCGAACTGCGCGTCGACGTCGCCGAGCGGGTGCCCTTGGCCGAGTTGCCCGCGCTGCACGCCCGGGCCGCCGCGGGCGCGGTGCACGGCAAGTTCATCGTCGTCCCGGCGGCCTGAGCCGGGTTCGCCCGGCCGGCTGGTGTCGCGCGTGGCGAGGTCCGTTGACACCGGCGCGCGAGGATGCGCCCCAGTGGCATTGGGTGGTCTGCCGCGGCTTGTCGTGAGTGGTATTTAGGGTTCTAACCCTAAATACCACTCACGACAAGCCGCGGCAGGACGGTAAGCCGGACCCTGGCCCGACTTCGCCAACAGCACCGCCACATGCTCCCAACCGCCACCTTGGGCCGCTTGGGCCGAACGCAACCGACCTGCGATGCGCGAGACTAGCGCGTGAAGGTGAACCAGTTGACGTTGACGAAGTCCGCCGCGCTGCCGGAGAAGGTCAGGTAGAGGTCGTGCACGCCGGTCGCCGGGGCGACGATGTTGGCCGGCACCGTCTGCCACTGCTGCCAGCCGCCGTTGTTCGCGAAGTCGATCTCGGCGATCACCGGGCCCGTCACGCTGTCCAGGCGGGCCCGGATCGCGCCGCTGACCCCGGCGGCCGCGCCCGAGGCGAGGCGGGCGACGAACTGGTTCGGCGAGCCGGAGCCGAAGTCGACGCGGGCGTACTTCAGCCAGTCGCCGTCGGCGATCCAGCCGACGTCCACCCCGCCGCCCGTGTCGGCGCACGACTCGTTCTGGGTGCCGCTCTGGGCGTTGTAGGCCTCCGCCTGGATGGTCGAGTACGCGCTCGTGCCGCCCGAGCCGGGCGGGGTCGTGCCGCCGCCCGCACCCGGTCCGAGCGCGACGGTCCAGGACGTCGGAGCCGGGTCCTGGAGGTGGCCGTCGACGGGCTGGGCGCCGGTCGGGCCGACGTCGTCGTACGGGAAGGCGTAGCCGATCGACGCGTACTGGTGCACCAGCCGGGCGTAGTGGTTGGTGGTGGCGTCGCGGTAGTACTGCGCCGGCGCGACGCCGTCGGGCTGGTTGTTCCCGCCCGCCACCAGCAGGCTGCTGCGGTTCAGCGCGGCGGCCAGCCGGGCGGCGACCGCGCCGCGGGCGTCGCTGCCGGAGTTGTACAGCGGCCCGCTCGCGCAGCCGAAGATGTCGGCCGCGCTCGGCTTGGTGAACGGCACGCCGTTGGTGTTCAGGCCGGCGAACACGAGCGCGTCCCCGCTGACCGTGCCGGTGTAGGAGCCGATGCCGCCCTGCCCGTTGATGGTCAGCGGCGTCGTGCGGTAGTGGTCCCAGACGGCGTTGAGGTGGTTCGTCCAGTAGCCGCCGAAGTCGACCGGGGAGTGGCCGGGCGCGAGCACCCGCACCACCTGGCCGGCGCCGTCGGTGACGATCAGCCGGTCCCACGGCGCGCCGTCGGTGTTGTGCTGTGCGCGCAGCCCGTCGGCGATGCTGCCGAGGGCGCCGTCCGGCAGCGGGCTGACCGACTGGGCGCCCGCCGCGCCGGTGGTGGCCATCGACACCGGCAGGGCCACCATGTCGACGTAGCTGATGTTCGCGTAGAGGTTCGCGCTGTTGTAGGTGAACTCGCAGAACGTCCAGTTCGTCTGCCAGTTCGGATCCGCACTGGCGAACCCGGGCTGGACCAGGCCGGGGCCGGGGTTGACGAAGAACTGGATCTTCTTGCCGACCGAGAACCACACCCGGCCGCCGATGAGGTAGTCGGTCAGCGTCACGGTGACCTGCGCACCCGCGCCGTCGAGCGGGATCGCGTAGTCCGGGATCGGCGTCACCGGCGCCGAGGGGTTGGCCAACGGCCGGAACCGGCCGTCGGCGGTGACGAAGCCGGGACGGCCCGCGGTGTCCGCGCCGCTGATGTAGGCGTACACGGTGCCGCTGCCGGAATTGTTCTTCAGCGTCAACGGCAGGGCCGCGGCGGCCCGTGCGTTCGGCGGGGACCACAGCGGCGTGCTCGCCGCGGCGGCGACCAGGCCGGCGACGAAGGTCCGCCTCGACAGCATGGCACCTCCTCGAAAGCGGCGGTGTCCACGCGGCCGGCCGGCCCCGCGTCCACCGGAAACGGTGACCGGACGGTAGGTACGCGTTCCGGCGGGGTCAACACACGGCGGGCCGAGTCGGGTACGGACGGCCCTCGATGGTGCCCTTTCGTAGCCCGGACCAGTGTTCGCGGTGGTCCGGTGTCTGTCCGTTGTGGACGGTCCGATCAGCGGCCCCGCGGCGCGGGGAGCCCGGCGGCGGCCAGTGCGGCCCAGAGCGGCTTCGCGTCGTACCGCCGGGTCCCCAGCCCTTCGACGAACTGGCAGCTGTACGCGGCGGCGGTGAGGGTCGTCGTCCGGCCCTGGACGTCGAGGAACCGGAGTTCGAAACTGGGGCCCATGTCGGCGGTGCAGGCCAGGTCCGGCGGCGGTTCCGGCAGGTCGCACGCCGTGGCGGCGATCTTCCTGATGGCGGTCACGTCCGTGGTGCGGCTTCCGGCGGGCGCGCCTTCCGGGGCGGTGGGCAACGGCGGGTACAGCGGTCCGCTCATGACGAGTTCGCGGGGTTCGTAGGAGGCGGAGCACAGCGCCGACGTCGACCCGGGCCGGGCGTTGGTGCCGCAGGCCACGGCACTCAGGGCGACGAGCAGCGCGCCGGAGAGAGCGGACAGCCTTCGCATGGGGATGCCTCCTTTGTTCCGTCGATGCGTGGACGGAACGGCCCGGCCCTCCGGTTGCACGGGAAGCGGTACTGAGCGGCGGGCTACGGGTGGACTCCCTCGGCGAGGATGACGTCGGCGAGGTTGTCCATCGCCCGGGTCATGTCCGCGCGCAGCCCCGCCGCGACGACGCGGTGCACCAGCGGACCGAGCGGCCCGAGGCCGAGACGGTACTGGACGGCGTAGGTCATGAGCGTGCTTTCCGAGCCGTCGCCGCGGGTGATCGGCTCGAACTCGAACACGTTGGTCAGGTCCTGCAGCGGCGCGAAGCCGACGCCCGTGTCGACGCGGCGGGCGAGCGGCTCGATTTCGCGGACCGTCCAGACGGACCGGGTGGTCAGCGGGCCGAGCGACTTGTTGTGCTCGCGGTAGGTCTTGCCGATCTCGGCGGTGCCGTGGTGGTCGGTCACCTCCAGGACGGTCGGGACCCATTCGGCGTAGCGGTGGGTCGAGGAGATCACGTCCCAGACCCGCTGCACCGGGTGCGGGATGATCGCCTGCTCGGAAACGGTGTAGTCGCGCACGATCGTCCCCTTCACTCCTGGCCGAGGACGGCGCGGGCGGCGGTTTCGCCGGAGCGGACCGCGCCGTCCATGTATCCGTTCCAATGGTCCGAGTGCTCGGCACCCGCCCAGTGCACCCGGCCGAACGGCCGGTCGCGCCAGGGGCCGAGCTCGGTCAGCACGCCGGTCCCGGGCACGGACGTCGGCCCGCCGCGGGTCCATTCCTCGCCGACCCAGTCCTGTTCGAAGTACTCCACCGGCTGCAACGCGGGTTTCCCGACGGCGGCGGCGAAGGCGCGCAGGACGGCGGCGCGTCGTTCGCGGGGCGGCCGCGCCGCCCACGCGTGCCACTGCGGGCCGCCGAGGAAGCCCATCAGGACACCCGGCTTGCCGTCGGGCGGGGAGTTGTCGAACATGGAACAGATCGGGGAGCCGTGCCGGAACACGGCTTGGCCGTTGAGCCCGTCGGCGCGCCAGAACGGTTCGGGGTAGACGGCTTCGCACTTCATCAGCGCGCCGAAGGCCATCCGGGAGAACAGCGCGTCCTGCTGCGCCGGCAGCAGCGGGCGCCAGGAGATCCGGGCGGCCAGCGCGGGCGGGACGGCGACGACGACCTGCCGCGCGCTCCACGTGTCCACATCGGACTTGACGGTGACGCGGCCGGCGTCCTGCTCGATCGCCCGCACCGGGGAGCCGAGCACCACGCGTCCGTCGAGCTCGTCGCCGATGCGTTGCGAGATCAGCTGGGAGCCGCCGGCGAACCGGGATTCCTGGGCTCCGCCGGTGACGCCGATGCCGCGTTCCACGGTGCCGGGGGTGGTTTCGTTGCCGAAACCGGCGATGTACCAGAGGCTGTAGAGCAGGGACGCGTCGGCGGCGCTGCCGCCGTAGGCCGAGCCGAGCAGCACGTTGACCAGGTCGAGCGCGCCGGTGCCGGCGGTGGTGTGCCGGATCCAGCTTTCGAACGTCACGCTGTCCCACGCCCGCGCCTTGGGAGCGCGCCACGGCGCGTCCAGGGGGATCTTCCGCGCGAGCTGGTTGATCCGCCGCATGGCGATGCCGAGGTCGGGCAGCGCCAGCGGGTCGGGCGGGATGTCGCCGCGGTAGCGGCGGGCCCGGTCGCCGTTGACGTAGACCGACGCACCGTGGGTGTAGGCCGGGAACGTCTCGACGCCGACCTGCTTCGCCAGCGCGAGGATGTGGTCCTGGGTGGGGCCGACGAACTGCCCGCCCGCTTCCACCACCTTGCCGTCGCCGAGGTCGTGGTTCACGGTGCGGCCGCCGACCCGGTCGCGTGCTTCCAGGACGACGACGTCCCGGCCGGCCGCGGTGAGCTCGCGGGCCGTGGTGAGTCCGGCCAGGCCCGCGCCGACCACGACGATGTCAGTTCGGCGCATCGGCGTTCTCCAGCGTGGGCGTGGCCGCGGCGAAGGCGTCGGCGGCCGCCAGGTCGAACTCGCCGTGGTCGCTGCCCAGTCCCTGGGCGACCAGGGCCGCGGCGGCGGAGCCGAGCACGGCGGCGTCCCGCGGGGACCGGCTGAGGCCGATGCCGCGGAGGAAGCCGGCGGAGAACGCGTCGCCGCAGCCGGTGGTGTCGACGACGTCGACCGCGAACGCGGGCACGGCGAGCACCTCGTCCGCGGTGATCACCAGGGCGCCGCGGGCCTCGCGGGTGACGGCGACACAGCCGACACCCTGTTCGAGCAACGTGCGGGCGCCGTCTTCGAGCGTCTCGGCGCCGGTGAGCCCGAGGACCTGCTGTTCGTTGGGCAGCAGGTAGTCCAGGTGGGACAGTGCGGGCGCGATCCAGGCCAGGATGCCGGGATCGCCGGGGGCGAGCAGGTCGGCGGAGGTGACCACGCCGGCCGCCCGCGCGGGGGAGAGGATCTTCGCCGCGTTGTCCCCGCCCATCAGCTCGGGCGCGCCGAGGTGCAGGTGGGTGGCCTGGGCGACGTCGGTCTCGGAGATGTCGCCGGGCCCGTAGGTGAGGTTGGCGCCGGGGACGTGGAAGGCGGGCCGGCTGCCGTCCGGGCGGATCGGCAGCACCGACGCCGAGGTCTGCACGTCCGCGCGGCGGACCACCAGCGAGGTGTCGATGCCGAACCGGGTCAGCATGGCCAGCAGCAGGTCGCCGATGGGGTCGTCGCCGATGGCGCCGGCGGTGCGGACCGTCGCGCCGAGCTTGGCCAGCGTCAGCGCGGTGCCGGCCGCGGTTCCGGCCGGGCCGAACCGGATCTGCTCGACCAGGGCCGCGCCCTGCCCGTCCGGGATGGCCTCGACCGGCCGGACCTGCACGTCGAACACGTGCGCGCCGAGCGTGATCACCGTTTGCGTCACAGATCCTCCTCGATCCGTTTGGTGCTGCCGTAGCCGCGCCGCAGCGCGGCTTCGATCACCGCGGTCTGCTGGGCGGTGTCCAGGGTCCGGGGGGTGCCGATCGAGGCGGCGTGCCGGTAGAGCTCGCAGGCCCACTCGAGCAGCAGGGCGTTGTCCACCGCCGCGGGGAGCGTGGGGCCGTGCACGACGGCGCCGTGGTTGGCCATCAGCGCCGCCGACTTGCCGTCCAGTGCGGCCCACACGTACTCGGCGAGCTCGTCGCTGCCGAAGACGGCGAACGGCGCGACCCGGACGGCCCCGCCGAGCAGGAGCTGCTGGTAGTGCACGCACGGGAGTTCGTCGAGTACCAGGGACACCGCGGTCGCCTGCGGCGAGTGCGTGTGCACGACCGCGCCGGCGCCGGAGCGGCGGTAGATTCCGAGGTGCAGCTCCAGTTCCGAGGTCGGCGCGAGTTCCCCGGCGACGACGGTCCCGGCCAGGTCGACGACCGTCACCTGCTCCGGTGCAGCCTTCCCGAGCACGACCCCGGTCGCGGTCACCGCGACGTACTCGCCGGCGCGCACGCTCACGTTGCCGGCGGTGCCGATCAGCAGCCCGGCGGCGGCCAGGTCGTGGCAAGCCGCGACGACGGCCTGCCGCTCGGCCTGCAGGAGCACTGTCCCCTGAGTCATCGGCTCAGCGTAGGCTAAACATGAAACAAAGTCACGTTCAGGTTCAGTGGATGCGATTCGGCGGTGCGTAGGCTCGCCGGCGAAGCACCGGTGCGGCCCGACGGCGGGGCCCGAGCGGCGAGGAGTCACGATGAAGAACTGGGCGATCCTGGTCGCCGCGATCGTGCTGGAGGTGGCGGCGACGCTGGCCCTGCGGGCGGCGATCGACAACCCCTGGTGGGCGGGACTGACCGTCGCGGGGTACGCCGGTGCGTTCGTGGCGCTGTCCGCGCTGCTGCGGCGGGGCGCCCCGATCGGTGTCGTCTACGGCATCTGGGCGGCCGCCGGGGTCGCGTTGACCGCGGTCCTGGGCACCGTGCTGTTCGCCGAGCCGTTCACGCCGCTGATCGGGATCGGGATCGCGGCGGTCATCGCGGGAGTCGTGCTCGTGGAGACCGGCCACTCCGCCGAGCGCTCATGACGTGGCTGGTGCTGGCCGGGGCGATCCTGGCGGAGGTGGCGGCGACGCTGTCGCTACGGGCTTCGGAAGGCTTGAAGAAGAAGCGCTGGATCGCGCCCGTCGCGGCCGGCTACCTCGGCGCCTTCGGGTTGCTGACCGTCGCGCTGGCGCAGGGCATGCCGGTCGGCATCGCCTACGGCGTCTGGGCGGCCTGCGGTGTCGCGCTGACGGCGCTCGGGGCGCGGGTGTTCTTCAAGGACGCGCTCACCCGGCGGATGGCCGCCGGCCTCGGGCTGATCGCGGCGGGCGTGCTGCTCATCGAACTCGGCGCGGCGGCACACTGAGATGGCCACCCTGGTGGATCGGACGATCCTGATCGTCGGGGCGTCTTCGGGGATCGGCGCCCAGGTGGCCCGCGACCTCGCCGGCCACGGCAACCGGCTGGTGATCGTGGCCCGGCGGGCGCCGGAGCTCGCGGCCGTGGCGGCCGACGTCCGCGCGGCGGGGAGTGCCTGCCTCGACCTCGTGGCGGACGCGCTCGACCCCGATGCCGCGGCCGCGGTGGTGGCGCGCACGGTGGCCGAGTTCGGTGCGGTGGACGTCGCGCTGCTCAACGTGGGCCAGGGGCCGGACATGGCGATGGCCGAGGTCGGGGTCGGGGACATCGCCCGGATGATGGCGCTGAACTACGACGTCACGGTGAACTACCTCGTCCCGCTGATCGCGCAGCTGCGCCGGCAGGGTGGAGGGTTGATCGCGCAGACCAATTCCCTGGCGGGACTCATGGGGATCCCGCGCCAGGGCCCGTATTCGGCCGCGAAGGCCGCGGTCCGGATCCTGATCGACGCGGCCCGGGTCGAGCTCGCTCCGGAGGGGATCCGGTTCACCTCGCTGTATCCGGGCTTCGTGGCCACCGCGCGGGTCAAAGCCGACGGGCTGCCGAAACCGTTTCAGATCAGCGAAAAGCAGGCCGCGCGGCACGTGGTCCGGGCTTTGCGGCGGGAGCCGGCCGACGCGGCCTTCCCGTGGACGACGTCCGCGCTGGTCCGGCTGCTGCGGGCGTTGCCGGTGTCCGTTTCCGGGCCTCTGCTGCGGAAGCTGGCCCACGATGGCTGAGTTCGCCGCGTCCGCCAGGCCGAGGGGGCGGGAAGGCCAACCGAGGGGCCTTCCCGCCACCTTGATCAGCTCAAGGTCACCGCGGTGTCATCGAGGCAGAAGGACGTCTGCAGCGACGAGTCCTCGACGCCGGTGAACGTCAGCGTCACGGTCTGCCCGGCGAACGCCGAGACGTCGACCGTGCGCTGCTGGTAGCCGGTGCCCTTGTCGAGATTGGAGTACGTCGCCAGCGTCGTCGAGCCCGCCTTGACCGTCAGCTTGTCGTACTGCGTCGACGTGGTGGTCTCGGCCGTGTCGACATGCAGGTAATAGCTGAGCGACGCGTGGCAGCCCGCCGGGATCGTCACCGATTGGGACAGCGTGTCCGTGTGCGCGCTGCCGTAGCCGTCGAGGTAGGCGAGGTACGTCCCGGCGTGCGGCGTCTCGCTGCCGGTGGCCGTGGTGATCACGCCGCTGGACGCGGTCCACGCCGTCGCGCCGCTCTCGAAGCCGGGGTTGGCCAGCTTCTGGCCCGAACAGCCGCTGCCGCCCGCGGTCGTCACGGTCCACGAGAACGCCGCGCTGCCGGTGGCGCCCGAGGAGTCCTTCGCGGTCGCGGTCACCGAGTACGTCCCCGCCGTGCTCGGCGTGCCGGAGATCAGGCCGGAGGCGCTGATCGACAGGCCGGCGGGCAGGCCGGTGGCGGTCCAGGTGTAGCCGCCGCTGCCGCCGGACGCGGACAGCTGGAGGCTCGCCGCCGTCCCGGTGACGCCGCTCTGGCCGCCCGGGTTCGCCACCGTGACGCCGCCCGAGGTCGTGCCGGCCGTGAACGCGGCGGTGCCGTTCGGGGTGCCGAGCCCGGTGGGGCCGTCCCAGCCCGCGCCCGCCTTGCACTGCACCGCCGTCGAGCAGCTGCCGTTGCTGCCGGAGGTGACGTCGTTGAGGTTGCCGGCGTGGGCGTAGGGGTAGGCCGCGGGCGTGTCGGACGCGCCGGGCGTGCCGGCGAGCGCGTAGACCGAGGCGATGATCGGCGACGACGCGCTGGTCCCGCCGTAGACGGCCCAGCCGCTGCCGCCGTAGGTCTGGTAGACCGCGACGCCGGTCTGCGGGTCGGCGACCGCGGAGACGTCGGCGTTGGCGCGCTTGGCGCAGCCCGTCGTCACGTTCTGGAACGCCGGCTTCGCCACGCTGGTCGAACAGCCGCTGCCCGCGCCGCTCCAGGCGGTTTCGGTCCAGCCGCGGGTGCCGCCGCCCTGGGTGAGCGACGTGCCGCCGACCGCGGTGACGTACTGCGACGACGCCGGGTAGCTGATGCCGTAGCCGTTGTCGCCGGTGCTCGCGGTGATCGCGACGCCGGGGTGGTGGAAGTAGCTGGAGTCGGAACTGACCTCGCTGCCGTCCTCACCGCCGCCGTAGCTGTTGGAGACGTACTTCGCACCCAGCGAAACCGCGGTGTTCACCGCGGTGCCGAGGTCGGCCATGCTCGCCTGGTTCGCCTCGACGAGCAGGATGTGGCAGTTCGGGCAGATCGCCGAAACCATGTCGACGTCGAGGGAGATCTCGCCGGCCCAGCCGCTGTCCGCGGCCGGGAGCGGACTCGCCTGCCCGTTTTCGTTGACCTTCTTGAAGCAGCCGTTCGCCGTGGTGCAGGCGGGCAGGCCGTAGGTCGACCGGTAGGTGGCGAGGTCCGACTCGGCGTTGGGGTCGTCGTTGGAGTCCACAATGGCCACCGTCGCCGAGGCGCTGCCGCTCGCGGTGAGGTTGTACGCGGAGCGCAGCCCGGACGGCCCGAAGCCGCTCGGCAGGGCGTCCGGGGTCAACGCGGCGCGCATGGTGTCGGTCTGGCGCTCGGCGAAACACGTTGCCATGCCCGGCTTCACGGCCTGGGCGCAGACACGTGCGGTCGGGTGGACCGCGGCCGCGGTCGCGGGAAGAGCGGTGGCAGGGACGGCGGGAACGGTCAAAGCCAGTGCCGCGAAACCGGCTACGGCGAGGACTCTTCGGCGCATGAATCACTCCTGGAGAAAGCTGCTGCGAAGTGGCGGGGGCCCATGGGTGTCCTGTTTATACAGTCGGCCGGCCGGTTTCGAAGGGGGCGAAAGGATTGGTGCCGGGCGCCCCGGCGGCGATTGCGCCGAATGGCCCGCGGACCAACCGGCCAGGTCGGCCCGTTCGGTCCCGATCGGGACGAATCGGCGGACGGGCCGGTCCGACTTTCGTCGTGAACCGCCCGCGACTTTCGTCGGGCCGGGGGCACTGACCCCCCACCGCGGTGAACCGGATGGGCCCGCGGCTCGTGTAGACGGACGGGTGTGGAGCGGAAGTACGGGAGATCATCTGGTGACTGCCATCGAGGAAAGCCGGCGCCGCCGGGATCAGGACGAACAGCCGGGCTGGAACGTCGATCCCGTCCTCGTCCTGACATTGGTCCTGTTGGCCGGATTCCTGGCGCAGGGCCCGGTTCGGCGCCTGTTGTCCACTCCGGTCATGCAGAGCTGGATGACGGTGTTCGTGGCGGTGGTCGTCCAGGCGCTGCCGTTCCTTGTCCTGGGCGTCTTGCTCTCGGCCGGGCTCGCCGTCTTCGTGCCGCCGTCGTGGTTCACCCGCGTGCTGCCGAAACGGCCGGCGCTGGCGGTGCCGGTCGCCGGGCTGGCCGGCGCGGTCCTGCCTGGCTGCGAGTGCGCGTCGGTGCCGGTGGCCGGTGCGCTGGTGCGCGGCGGCGTGACCCCCTCGGCCGCGGTGGCGTTCCTGTTGTCGGCACCGGCGATCAACCCGGTGGTGCTGACGGCGACGGCGGTCGCCTTCCCCGGCCAGCCGCGGATGGTCGTCGCCCGGTTCGCCGCGAGCCTCGCGGCGTCGTGCGTGATGGGCTGGCTGTGGCAGCGGCTCGGCCGTCCGGACTGGCTGCGTCCCCGCGCGCACGACCACGGCGAGGGCGGGACCAGGGGAGAGGCGTTCTGGGGATCGGTGCGCCACGACGTCATGCACGCGGGCGGGTTCCTCGTCGGCGGCGCGATGGCCGCCGCGACGCTCAAGGCCGTGGTACCCGCGACCTGGCTGCACGCCGCGGCCGGGAACCCGGTCGTGGCGGTCCTGGCCCTGTCGGCGCTCGCGGTGCTGCTCTCGATCTGCTCGGAGGCCGACGCGTTCGTCGCTTCGTCGCTGACGCAGTTCTCGCCGACGGCGCGGCTGGCGTTCCTGGTCGTCGGCCCGATGATCGACCTGAAGCTGTTCGGCATGCAGGCCGCCACGTTCGGCCGCGGGTTCGCGCTGCGGTTCGCGCCGGTGACCTTCGTCGTGGCCGTGCTGGCCGCGGTCCTGACCGGGGCGGTGCTGCTGTGAACCGGACCGTGCAGGCGATCCTGCTGTTCCTCGTCGGTGGCGTCCTGCTCCACGCCGGCGTCACCGGTCTGTACCTCCGCTACGTCAAGGCGGGCCTGCGCCCGCTGGTGCTGGCCGCGGGCGTGGTGCTGGTGATCGCGGCCGTCGCGACCGTCTGGTACGCGCGGCGCCGCCCGGCCGGGCACGCGGCGCCCCGTGTCTCGTGGCTGCTGGTGCTGCCGGTGTTCGCGTTGATCCTCGCCGCACCACCGGCGTTGGGTTCCTACAGCGCGATGCGCGCCGGCACGGCGGTGACGGCGCCGCGGATCGTCACCCCGCTCCCGGACGGCAACCCCGTCCACCTGACGATGATCGACTACGCGGACCGCGCGGTCTACGACCACGGCCGGTCGCTGTCCGGCCGGACCGTCACGATCACCGGATTCGTCGCCTTCGACCACAGCGGTGCGCCCTACCTGGTCCGCATGCTCCTGAACTGCTGCGCGGCGGACGCCCAGCCCGTGAAGGTCGGCCTGACCGGCCGAGTTCCGCCGGTGCTCCAACCCGATTCGTGGCTGGAGGTCACCGGCGGATACACCGCGCAGCAGGCCGCGGACCCGGTCAACGGCGGCACCATCCCGTTCGTCGACGTCGGCCAGGCCCGGCCCGTCGCGCCACCGGCCGATCCCTACGAAAGCCTCGGCTAGCGCCCCAAGCGCCCCAATGTGGCCTTCGGTGCGTCAGACGCACCGAAGGCCGCCTTGGGTGCGTCTGACGCAACCAAGGCCACATTGGGGCGCTTGAGCTCGGTCATCTTCCCGATTGCGGGCCGATCATCGAGTTCACGTCGATCGGCGACGGGATGGCGCCGAGCTGCAGCAGCAGGTCGGGAACCCGTTGCAGGCGCCGGGTGTCCAGGATCGAGCCGTAGCCCGGCAGGGTGAGCAGCTTGGCGGTGTCCTCGTCGATCTTGGCGAACCGCACCAGCAGCGGCTCGACCTTGGCGCGGTCGAACAGGGCGTCGTGGGTCGCCTTTTGCATGGCCCGCTGGAACGCGGCCAGGGTCTTCGGGTTCTCCTTCACCCACTTCCGCGTCGCGCCGTAGCCGGTCAGCGGGAAGTCCTGGGTGGCGCCGGTGTTGATGTCGGTCACCGGGATCGCGCCGGCCGTCTTGGCGGCCTGCGTGATGTACGGCTCCGGCAGGTACGCGGCGTCGGCCTGGCCCTGCTGCAGCGCCGCGGCGATGCCGGGCAGCGGGACCAGCACCCATTTCACCTTGCTGAAATCGACGTTGTGGTCCTGCATGACCGAACGGGTGAGAAGATCCGAAGCGGTGTTCTTGGCCGTGATGGCGATCTTCGCGGTCGCCAGGTCGAAGATGGTTTTCACCGGCGAATTCGGGACCGTGACGATCGCATTGGACTTCGCGTTGACCGACGTCGCATCGGCGACCAGTTGCATATCGGCGGCGCCGGTGCTCCGCGCCGTGAAGAACGGCGGGTAGGTCGAGAACGCGATGTCGACGTCACCCGAGATCGATTTCGTCAGCGAGGCCTGGCCGCTGGCGGCGATCACCGACTCGACCGTCAGGCCCTCGGCCCGGAAGTAGCCCTCGTCCTGGGCCAGCCAGAACGGTGCGAGGTCGGTGGTGGGCAGGATGGAAACCTTCAGCGTCGTCTTCTCCGGCCCGCCGCCGCTCGGCGAGGCGCCCGTTCCGGTGGCGCCGAGTGCGCCGCAACCGGTTACGACCGTGACGACCGCGAGGACGAGTGCGGCACGAAAACGGCCAGTGTTCCTGACTATTCCGAACAAGGTCTGCTCCTCGAAGGAGATGACAGTTGATGTACCGGCTCCAAGGAAGGTGCGTGATTCACTCCCCGGCGTCAGGCGGGCCACTGTAGGGACCCCAGCCGTCCTTGACAATGCGTGATGGCGCCGGATCCGGGAATTCACCAGAATGGCGGCACGAATACTTGATCGACGATCTTGCGCTGCCGTCGGTCGCCGGGCCGGTCGGCGCGTGCCTCGGCGAAGACGTGGACGGAGTGCGAAAAACGTGGTCGGAGGGCGCCCGGCAAAGCGGAAAACAACGGATCGGCCGACCCGTCCCACGACGGCGAACGCCGGGTAGTCGCGGCCGGAAAAGCGAACTCGGCCGCCGGTATTCGCGCCGATTGTCTGCGGCGGCAGGCAATCGGCGCGCGGTGTCGAAATCGTCGATGGACCCGGCCGTGCTGACGCAGCGTAGTCGCGACCGAGCGGTCCTTCCGGCCACGGATGCGCGGCCGGGAGCCCGGTGGCGCAACGGGTTTCGCGGCAGCCGAGGCGATCGTGCCCGTGCTTGTCCGGACCGGCCGTACCGACGGCGGCGTGGATGCGGCCGGCCGAAGATCCACGAATGCCGGTCGAGTGAATCACGTCCGGATCACGAATCGGTGCATTTATCGAATGGGAGGTTTCCCGGCGGAGAACTCCGTGCCTCCGGACGGCGTTCCGCGCTGGCCAAGTGGGCCTCTTGTTGGGGAACTGGTTTTACTTCTAAAATCCCCCGTGTGCGACCGCTTACGGACGGTACCGAGCTGATGGTCGGCCGGGACAGCGAGCTGTCCCGGCTGGTCGCTTGGATCCGTGACGTCGCCGCGGGCCGCGGCCGCGCCGTGCTGGTGGACGGCGAGCCCGGGATCGGCAAGTCGGCACTGGTCCGGACCGCCTGCGCGGCCGCCTCCGACGCGGGCTGCCAGGTGTACTGGGGCGCCGGCGACGAGCTCGGCCAGGCGCTGCCGCTGCTGCCGCTCCTGGACGCCCTGGAGATCACGCCGGCCACGCGGGATCCCCGCCGTGACGCCGTTTACGAGCTGCTGGGCGGCGGGACCGTCGCGGGCAAGGGTGCCGACCTCGCCGCCGCGGCCGCCGAGCAGCTGATCGCGCTGGTCGACCAGCTCTGCCAGGACGGCCCGGCCGTGCTGGTCGTCGACGAGCTGCAGTGGGCCGACAGCACCACCGTGGCGGTGTGGAGCCGGCTCGCCCGCTTGGTCCGGCAGCTCCCGCTGCTGCTGATCGGCGTGTTGCGGCCGGTGCCGCGCCGCGACGACCTGCGGTCGCTCTTCCGGATCGTCCGGCCGGCCGAGCGGCTGCGGCTGGGCCGGCTCGCGGAACCGGCGGTGCTCGAGCTGGTGGCCGCGCTGGCCGGCGGCAAACCGGGCGCCCGGCTGGAGGAGCTGGCTGCCGGCGCCGCCGGGAATCCGTTGTACCTCACCGAACTGGTCGACGCGCTGACCAGGAGCTCGTGCCTGGAGGTCGACCCCGCGGGCATCGCGGAACTGACCGGCGCGGCCACGCCGGACTCGCTGCCGGAGGCGATCGCGGACCGGCTGGGCTTCCTCACGGAGCCGGCGCGCGAGGTCCTGCGGACGGCCGCGCTGCTCGGCGTCGGCTTCTCGGTCGCGGACCTGATGACCGTGACGAACTCCTCGCTCGCCGAGCTGCTGCCCGCCCTCGACGAGGCCCGCGCCGCCGGCGTGCTGGTGGCGGCCGGCGACGACCTGGAGTTCCGGCACCCGTTGATCCGCACGGCGTTGTACGACGAGATGCCGACCGCGGTCCGGGTCGCCTGGCACCAGTCCGCAGCGTGGGCGCTGGCCGAGGCGAGCGCCCCGGTCGAGCGGGTGGCGCGGCAGCTGCTGCCGATGGTGTCCACAACGGACACGCGCGTGCCGGTCCCGGACTGGGCCGTGCGGTGGTTGCTGAAGGTGGCCATGCCCTTGATCGGCCAGGCGCCGGTGGTCGCCGTCGCGCTGCTGAGACGGGCGGTGCGGGACGCGCCGCTCGACGACGCGGTGACCGGCGCGCTGGCCTGCCGGCTGGCCGACGCGTACTACCGGGTGGGCAACGTGGCCCAGGCCGAGCGGATCGCTTGTCGCGCCTTGGATCGCGTCCGCGACCCCGACGTGCGCGTCGACCTGCACACGACGGTCGTCCAGAGCCGCGGGACGGACGGCCGCGCCGCCGAGTCGCTCCCCGCGCTCAACGAAGCCCTGAACCAGCCGGGGCTGCAGGCCCGGCACCGGGCCAGGTTGCTGGTGCTCATCGCGCGGATCCGGCGCGTCCTCGGCGAGATCGACTCCGCGGGCCGGGCCGCTTCCGCGGCACTGGCGGAGCTCGGCCCGGCCGAAGACCGCTGGGCGACGGGGTGGGCGTTGCACGTGCTGAGCCAGTGCGCGATGATGCGGGGCGAGTGGGCCGCCGCTTTGCCGCTGTTCGAGCGGGCGATGGCCGTCGTGCGGGGCGACCCCACGCTGATCGAGCTCACCCTGCTGCTGCGCATCAACCAGTCGGTCACCTTCGGCGCGCTCGACCGCTACGCCGACGCGCTCACCGCGGCCGGGCAGGCGCGCGAGCTGGCCGACCGCACCGGCAGCGTGGCACGGCTGACCCAGGTCCAGAGCGCGATCGGGCAGCTGATGCTGGGCGCCGGCCGGTGGGACGACGCGCTGGCCGAGGTGGACGTCGTCCCGGACGACCGCAAGGACCCGGGGGTGGTGTGCTGCGACCACGGCGTCGCCGCGATCATCCACTTGCACCGCGACGAGACGGCCGCGGCCCGCCGCCACCTCGATGTCGCGGCGCTGCATTCGGAACGCGCCGGCGACGAGGTGGTGGAATCCTTGGTCCGCGCGCGCAGTCTCGCCTTCGAGCACGCGGGCGCGCCGGAGCGGGCGCTCGCCGTGCTGACGGCCGTACCGGCCGGCGAAGACGCGGGGGAGGAGCGCCTGGGCGACGCCGCCCGGCTGGCGATGGCGCTCGGCGACGTGCAGACCGCGGCGGAGATCGAGGCCCGGGCCCGCGGAATCGCCGCCGAGTCGGCGGTCCCGCACCGCCGGGCGCTGGCCCTGTACTGCCGCGGCCTGATCGAGCGGGACGGCACGATGCTGTTGCGAGCCGCGGACGGCTACGCCGACGCGGGCCGCCCGCTCTCCCAGGCCAAAGCCCTGGAGGCGGCCGCGTTCGCCTTCGCCGAAGCCCGGACCGAAGACCGCGGTTCGGCGCGGGCCGCCTTCACCCACGCCATCGACCTGTACTCGGAGCTGGACGCACACTGGGACGTGGCGAGGCTGCGTGCCCTGTTCCGGGCCCTGGGCATCCGCCGCGGCCCGAAGGTCAAGCACCGCCAGGCCACGCACGGCTGGGACAGCCTCACCCCCACCGAAGGCCGGATCGCCGCGCTGGTGGTGGAAGGCCTGTCGAACCCGCAGATCGCGGCCCGGCTCTACCTGTCCCCGCGCACGGTCGGCACGCACGTCTCGCACATCCTGACGAAGCTGGGGGTGCATTCGCGCATCGACATCGCGCGAGAAGCGGCCCGCCACCAGTCCGCTTCCGGCTGAGCCCTGCCCCGGCCCCTCGCAATTTGCCAAGGCGGTTAGAGCCGACCGTCGCTTGACTACCTACGGCGCGGGGGCGTCTGCGCCGGCCGGAAACGCACCCAGGACCACATCGGGTGCATCCGGCCCCCCCACCCCGGCCCCCCGGAACGACCAACTCACCCGCGGGAACGGCCAACTCGCCAACCGGAACGGCCAACTCACCCACACCACCGGCGAGTTGGCCGTTCCGGTGCGTGAATTGGCCGTTCCGGGCGGTGAGTTGGCCGGTCCGGCACCGTCGCGAACGCAGGTTGCCAACAGACCGTTCGCCAGAACCCTCATTGCCACTCACGAGAAGCCGCGGCAGACCACACTGGCCGGCTGGCCTCGGGACACGGGAGCCCCCGGCGGATCATGCGGCCTCCGGCGCGCCTTCCTGCGGACGCACGGTGGCCTCCGGCGCACCTTCCTGTGGACGCACGGCGAGCGCCGGTGGCGCCGCCCGTGGCGCCGGTATCGTCGGCGCCGGAGCCCGGCGGAACACCGCGATGTGCCCGCTGACCATCTGCCCGAGCAGCACCGCCAGGACCAGCAGCAGGGGCATCCGCCAGGTTCCCGTTCCGGTGTGCAGCCAGCCGCAGACCAGCACGCCGAAGCCGGCGATGACGTACCCCACGCCCTGGACCACGGCGGACAGTGCCACCGAGCTGTCCTTGCTGCGCAGCGAAATCGTCGTCAGTACGAACGCGAGCGCCCCCATGCCCGTGCCGGTGGCCATGGCCCACAGCCAGGGCGCGGCCGCGGGCGCCAGGAGCAGCCCGGTCACCCCGATGACGTTGGGCGTGGCCAAGGCGACGACGAGCAGGGTCTGGTTGCGCCAGCGGCGCGTCCAGCCCGGCACCAGGCACATCATCGGCAACCCCATCGCCATCGACAACGCCAGGCACGCGCCGGCCGTCGTCGAGGGGACCCCGGCGCTGCGCAGGATGCCGGGCAGCCAGCCCATGACCAGGAACGTCACCGTCGAAATGAGTCCGAAGTGGATGGTCAGCGGCCAGGCCCGCACCGCGCCCGGTGCGGACCGCGGTGACCCGAACTCCCCGGGGGTGCGCTGCCAGACCTGCTGGGCCAGCAGCGCCGCGGTCGCCCACACGCCGAGGGCGACCCGCCACGACGACGACATCACCGCCGTGGGCGTGACCAGCGCGCCGGCCGTGCTGCCGACCCCGAGTCCCAAGGTGAAGGCGGCGGAACCCTGGGCCAGCATCGGCAGCATGGTGCCGAGCACGGCGATGGACAGGCACGCCAGTGCCGTGCCGACCAGGAGCTCCACCGAGCCTCCGAGCACCCGCCCGGCCAGTGACAGCACCAGCCCGACGAGTGCCACGGTGACGGTCCGGTGGGTCCCCACCCGGCCGCACAGCCACGGCGTCGCCCAGCCGCCGAGGCCGATCGCCCACAGCGGCAGGGCGACGAGGACCGCGGCGACGAGACCGCCGGCGATGGAGATGTCCGGCAGCGCCGCGCCGAGGCTCGTCACGGCCGGCCGCAGGTTCAGTGCGAGAACGAAGATGACCAGAGTGGAGACGGTGGTGGTAGCACGCGACATCGCTCCTCCTCGGTTTCGAGGCCGGAGCGTCATACTCCGTAGAGCTATGTTTCGCTGTACGCGCATTTCAGACATCCGTCACCTGACGGATGAACGAACTATCGTTGTCTCTCAACGGTTATCGCCGCCTCTACGGCCCTGCGAATGGGCGTGCATCGGCACGTCCGGACGCCTCAGGCGCGGAAGATGCGCTCGCTCTGGTCACGGTCCGTGGTGTGCAACTCCCAATAGAGGGGCGAAATCTGCTCGGCCGGAGCAGTGGCGAAGCCGGGGATGGCGGCGTCGTCACTCCCGATCACCGCGTCGATGCCGACGTGTGCGGCCTGGACGCCCGTGCCGTCGAGCTCGCGGTGGAGGTTGAGCACCCAGTTGCGCAGGGCCGCCGCGGCGGCGTTGACGTTCCCGAGTTGCGGAACGGGGGCGATCGACCCGGCGCCGGTGGTGTAGAGCAGCGTGCCGGCACCGGCCTCCCGCATGGCGGGCAGCACGGCCCGGGTGGCGGCGATGGCGCCGTAGAGCTGGAACTCCAGCTCGTGCTGTACGTGCGCCGGTTCGGTTTCGGAGGGGACGGTCAGCGCGGTCGAGCCGAACGTCCCCGCGGGGGAGTATTCGAGGACGTCGATGCCGCCGAAGCGGGCGGCGGCCTCCCCGAGCGCCCGGACCAGTGCGGCACGGTCGAGGACGTCGGCGGGGAACGCGGCGGCTTCGATGCCCTCGGCGGTGAGCTTGCCGGCGAGGTCGCCGAGCTTGGCGCGGTCGCGGGCGAGGAGGGCGACGCCGAAGCCGTGGGAGCCGAAGGTCCGGGCGATGGCCTGCCCCAGTCCGGGGCCGGCGCCGATGATGGCGATGGTGGGCATGGTGACCTTTCCGGGTGGCGGGTGGTCAGGGGTGGGTGATGGCGACCTTGCCGAGCGTGCCCGCGCCGAACGCGGCGAACGCCTCGCCGACGCGGTCCAGCGGGTAGGTGGCGGTGACCGGGACCCGCAACGCGCCCGACGCGGCCTCGGCGGCGAGGTGGGCCAGGGTCCGCGGGTTCGGGTCGGCCAGCACTGAGACGGCGGTGACGCCTTCGGGCGTGACCCCGAGGGTGGAGGCGAACCGGCCGCCCGGCCGCAGCAGGCGCGCCAGCTGGTCGCCGTCGCCGGCCAGGTGCAGCACCGCGTCCACGCCCTCCGGCACGAGCGCCCGCACCTGGGCCGGGAGGTCACCGGCGAAGTCGGCGACCTCGACGTCGGCGAGGCCGGTGACGAAGCCGATTTCCGCGCCGGGGCGGGCGGTGGCGATGACCCGGGCGCCCCGCGCGGCCGCGAGCTGCACCGCCAGCGCGCCGACACCGCCGGTGGCGCCGGAGATCAGGACCGTGTCTTCCTTGGCGAGGTCCACGGCGTCGAGCACGTCGAGCGCGGCCGTGCCCGCCAGGCCCAGCGCGCCGGCTTCGCGCACCCCGAGCCCGGAGGGGATGGGGGCCACGCCGTAGGCCGCCGGCACGGTGACGTACTCGGCGAGTGAGCCCGTGCCCAGGAACGGCTTCATCACCACGCCGAAGACCGCGTCCCCGACGGCGAAACCTTCGGCACCTTCGCCGAGGGCTTCGACCGTCCCGGCGAAGTCCTTGCCCGGCACCAGCGGGAACCGGTGCTCCAGCATTCCCTGCAGGTAGCCGGCGGCGGTGGCGGCGTCGAAGCCGTTGATCGAGGACGCGGCCACCCGCACCAGCAGTTCACCCGCTTCCGGGCGCGGCCGCCCGATTTCGCGCACGGCCGGGGTGGCGGGGACGGATTCCAGGGTCGCTGCGCGCATGACGGTCACCTTCGAGATAAGTGGAACGGCCTTCCCAGTTCCTGGTTTCACCGTAGCAGAGAAGTGGGCAGCGTGTTCCACTTGATAGGGTGGTGGGCATGACACCCGCCGAAGTGCCAGGTCAGCAGTGCGAAACCGCGTTGCGCGCGGACGCCGAGCGCAACCGCGAACGGATCATGGCCGCGGCCCGCCGGCTCTACGCGACCGAGGGGCTCGGGGTTTCCATGGCGTCGGTGGCCCGCGAGGCCGGTGTCGGGAAGGCGACGTTGTCCCGGCGCTTCGCCACCCGCGAGGACCTGATCAACGCCGTGTTCGCCGACCGTATGGACGACTACGCCGCCGCGATCGCCGAGGCGCTGGCCGACCCGGACCCCTGGCACGGCTTCACCCGCTACCTCGAGTCCATCTGCGCGATGCAGGCCGCCGACCGCGGCTTCGCCGCCGTGCTCGCGATGAGCTTCCCGGCCGCCAAGGACCTCGAAGCCCGCCGCACCGAGTCGTACCGGGGCTTCCTGAAGCTCATCCGCCGCGCCAAGGGAACCGGTCACCTCCGGGCGGACTTCACCTCCGAGGACCTCGTGGTCCTGCTGATGGCCAACGCCGGCGTCATCGCGGCCACGGGTGACGACGCGCCCGGGACCTGGCGGCGGCTCGTCGGGCAGATGCTGCGCGCGTTCGCCGTCCCCGGAGCCCCGGTTCCCGCGCTGCCTGCCTCGCCGGACTCGGCCGACCTCTTCCGCGCGATGACTCGCTTCGGGCGGCTTTCCGAACCGTGACCGGCACCGGTGCGGTCCGTTTGGCCCGCGCTTGGCGGTGCGACTGCGGTCTTGAAACGTAACAACGGGTCGTAGTAGCGTCGGCGGGCACAAACTTTGAAACGTTTCGATCCGGAGGCACGCGATGGGACGGCAGGTGTGCAGATGAAGGTCGCCGTGCTCGTCACCTGCATCAACGACGCGCTGTTCCCCGACACCGGCAAAGCCGTGTTCCGGCTGCTGCGCCGACTGGGCGTGGACGCGGACTTCCCGCAGGCGCAGACCTGCTGCGGCCAGCCGATGGTCAACACCGGCTACCTCGACGAGGCCGTGCCGGTCGTCCGCGCGTTCACGGAGGCGTTCGCCGGGTACGACCACATCGTCACGCCGTCGGGTTCGTGCGCGGGCTCGGCCCGGCACCAGCACGGCCTCGTCGCGCGCCGCGCGGGGGAGCCGCGGCTGGCCGACACCGGGCCGAAGGTCCACGAGCTGAGCGAATTCCTCGTCGACGTGCTCGGCGTGACCGACGTCGGCGCCTACTTCCCGCACCGCGCCACGTTCCACCCGACCTGCCATTCGCTGCGCATGCTCGGCGTCGGCGACAAGCCGCTGCGGCTGCTGCGGGCGGTGCGGGGCCTCGACCTCGTCGAGCTGCCCGCCGCGCAGGAGTGCTGCGGGTTCGGCGGCACCTTCGCCCTCAAGAACGCCGAGACGTCGACGGCCATGGGCGCGGACAAGGCCCGGCACGTCCGCGGTACCGGGGCGGAAGTGCTCGTCGCGGGCGACAACTCCTGCCTGCTGCACATCGGCGGCCTGCTGTCACGGCAGCGGTCCGGCGTCCGGGTGCTGCACCTGGCCGACGTGCTCGCTTCGACCGAGGGGGACGCGTGAGCGCCACGTTCGTCGGCATGCCCGCTTTCCCCGCGGCGGCACGGGAAGCGCTCGCCGACACGCAGCTGCGCCGCAACCTCGCCCACGCCACCGGCACCATCCGCGCCAAGCGCGCGGCCGTCGTCGGCGAGGTGGCCGAGTGGGAGGAACTGCGGCTGGCGGGCGCGGCCATCAAGGACAACACCCTGCGCCGCCTCGACGAGCACCTGCTGGCCCTCGAAGCGGCGTTGCAGGCGCGCGGCGCGACCGTGCACTGGGCGCGTGACGCGCGCGATGCCTGCGACGTCGTCGCCCGCATCGCACGGGAGCACGGCGTCGACGAGGTCGTCAAGGTCAAGTCGATGGCGACCCAGGAGATCGGCCTCAACGAGGCGCTCGCCGAGCACGGCGTCACCGCCTGGGAGACCGACCTCGCCGAGCTCATCGTGCAGCTCGGCGACGACCTGCCGAGTCACCTCCTGGTGCCGGCGATCCACCGCAACCGCGCGGAGATCCGGGAGATCTTCCGCCGCGAGATGGCCGGTGCGGGCCGTCCGGCGCCCGAGGGCCTGACCGACGACCCCGCCGAGCTGGCCGGTGCCGCCCGGCTGCACCTGCGCGAGAAGTTCCTGCGCGCGAAGATGGCCGTTTCCGGCGCGAACTTCGCCGTCGCCGAGAGCGGCACCCTGGTCGTCGTCGAGTCCGAGGGCAACGGCCGGATGTGCCTGACCCTGCCCGAGGTGCTCGTTTCGGTGGTGGGCATCGAAAAGGTCGTCCCGACGTGGGCCGACCTCGACGTGTTCCTCCAGCTCCTGCCGCGGTCGAGCACGGGGGAGCGGATGAATCCCTACACCTCGACGTGGTCGGGCGTGACCCCGGGCGACGGGCCGCAGGAGGTGCACGTGGTGCTGCTGGACAACGGCCGCACTCGCGCGCTCGCCGACGAGATCGGCCGGCAGGCGCTGCGCTGCATCCGCTGCTCGGCGTGCCTGAACGTGTGCCCGGTCTACGAGCGGACCGGCGGGCACGCCTACGGCTCGGTCTACCCGGGACCGATCGGCGCGATCCTCAACCCGCTGCTCAAGGGCGTCGGCGTCGACGAGCAGACCGACTCGCTGCCGTACGCGTCCAGCCTGTGCGGGGCCTGCTTCGAGGCGTGCCCGGTCCGCATCGACATCCCGGAAGTCCTGGTGCACCTGCGTTCCCGGGTGGTCGACGCGCACCGCGGCGGGCCGCCGAAGCCCGAGGCGGTGGCGATGAAGACGGCGTCCTGGGTGCTCTCGGACGCCCGGCGGCTCGGGTTCGCCGAACTTGGGCTGGGGCTTGCGAACCGGGCCGTGACCCGCTTCGGCCGCCGGCTGCTCCCGGGCGGCCGCCGTGCCCTGTCCCGCCTGCCGTGGCCGGGTTCACTGTGGACGAACAGCCGCGACCTGCCCGCGCCGCCGCGCGAGTCGTTCCGGTCCTGGTGGCGGAAGCGATGACCGCGCGCGAAGAGATCCTGGCGGCGGTCCGTGGCGCACTGCGGGACGCGGACCGGACCGAAGCCGTGGTGCCCCGCGGATACCGTTCGGCGGTCGCGGACGTCGAGCTGTTCGCCGAGCGCGTGGTCGACTACCGCGCCACCCTCACCCGGTGCACCGCCGCCGAACTGCCGGACGCCATCCGGTCCGCCCTGGCGCCGGCGCGGAAAGTGTTGGTACCGCACGGTTTTCCGGTCGACCTGGCCGGCACCGGTGGCTCGCCGCCGCCCGGGACCACCGCTGAGCTGGCGGGGTTCGACGCCGTCGTCACGACGGCGGCGCTGGGCATCGCGACCACCGGCACCATCGTCCTCGACCACGGCCCGGGCCAGGGGCGGCGGGCGCTGAGCCTCGTACCGGACGTGCACGTCTGCGTGCTTCGGGCGGAGCAGATCGTGCCGGGCGTCCCGGAGGCGGTGGCCGCGCTGGACCCCGCCCGCCCGCAGACCTGGATCAGCGGGCCGAGCGCCACCAGTGACATCGAGCTGACCCGGGTGGAAGGCGTGCACGGGCCGCGGAGCCTGCACGTCATCGTCGTCACGGGGTGAACGAAGGCGTCCGAGCGTCTTGAATGACTCATTCAGGACCTGGGAGGTCCTGAATGAGTCATTCAAGACGCTGGGGGGCCCACGGGAGTCCGGGTCAACGCGGTCTGCCCGGGCTTCGCGGACACGGCCATGGTCGAGCGCCTGGTCCCGGACTTCGAAGCGGCGGGCTGACCGCGTCCCTGGTGTGACGGGCCGAGGCCCGGCCGGTTCGGAGCGAACCGGCCGGGCCTCGGGTGAGCGTCAGCGCCGCGGCGTCACCGTGTTCGCCACGACGAGCGGGGCGAGCTGCACCCAGTCGACGTTCGGACCCCACGCCGCCGGATTTCCGAAGGTGAGCGCGCCACCCTTCGTCGTCAGGTCGATCGGCGACGTCTCGGGCCAGAACCCGTCCCAGGTGTAGTTGTGGCGGTACGGCGCCGGCGTCACCGTGCCGCCCGCCTCGGTCGCCACCAGGGTGCGGGTGACCGTGTCCGTGTTGTACGGGTGCCCGGTGTTCTTCTCCGCCTGCGCGTAGGCGACCGTGAGGTCGTACTGACCGGGACCGCCGGTACGCGGGATGGTCAGCGTGCCGCCGTTGCCCAGGTAGCCGACGTAGGAGCCGCCGGAGGCCCAGGGACCGGTCGCCGTGGCCGCTCCGCCCGCGAGCTTGCCCGACTCGGCCTCGACGCGGACCGCGCGCTGGTCGGCCGCCGCGTCGCGCACCTGCGTGACCGTGCCCGCCACCAGCGGGATGCGGCCCTCGTTCGAGAAGACGGCTTCGGTGACGCCCGCCTTGAGGAACACCGTCGTGCTGCCCGACCAGACGCCGATGCCGGTGGCGGTCAGGTCGCCGCCCGCCACCCGGCGGCCGGACAGCGTGAGCCCCAGCGTGCTGCGGCCGACCCCGGCCCAGGACGTCGAGAGGCGGTAGTAGCCGTCTTCGGCGGCTGACAGATACGTGGTGACCTTCTGCCCCGGCGAGAGGACGACCGCGCCGGGTGCGACGACCTGGAGCGCGCCCGTGCCGTGGTCGATCGAGCCACCGGACCGGCGACCGTCGGCGAGCGGGTACTCCGCCCGCTCCGGGCCGGTGACCTCGGTCAGGTCGAAGCGGTCCAAGGTGACGTCGGACGAGCCGCCGAGGAACCCGCCCGGATCGGTGGTGCGCAGGGAAACGCGGTGCTTGCCCGCCGTCAGCGTGAGCGGCGTGTCCAGCCGGCCCCGGTAGGTCCAGCTCAGCGTGGCCGGCAGCGTCAGGGTGCGGACGTAGGTGTCGTCGACGTACAGCGCCAGCCTGCCGACGAAGGCGTTGGTGCCGTAGAACACGCCCAGCCGGTACGCGCCGGCCCGCGGCACGTCCACGTCCACCGTGTCGCGGGAGGCGGGGGTGTTCATGGACCCGACGTCCTTGCCGCCCGATGTCGTGTAGCGCATGGCCATGTCCCACGAACCGGATCCGTCGTCCTGGACGTAGACCCGGGCGTTCTCCACGGTGCCCGACTCGGCTTCGTAGCTCGCCTGCCACGGCGGGGTCGCCACCGGCGGGGCGCCGAGGCCCGCGGGCGTGACGACCACCTGGTACGCGGCCAGCCGGTCGCCGCCCGGCACGGAGATCGTCGCCTTGCCGTCCTGCACGCGGACCCGCGACGCCGCCACGGTCTGCGGCTGCTGGGCGTCGCCCTCGTAGCCCGACCAGGTCGTCTTCGCGATCCGCACGTCGACCCGGTCGCCGAAGACCCGCCGGTCCAGGCCGGTCAGCGCGACGTCGACCGCGTCCGCCGTGCCGCCGAGCAGGACGGTCGCCTTGCTGTCCTTGCGATCCAGGGTCGCCAGGCCCTGGAGCGAGTCCCGGGTGTCCGGCCGCGGCGGCGTCACGCGCACCGTGTCACCGGCGAGGTCGGCGTACCACTTGGTCAGCCACCAGCCGCCGTTGGCGCGTCCGGCGCGCACGGCGTTGTCGCTGAGGTTGCCCGCCAGCGACCAGAAGGCCAGCTGACCGTCCACTTTGGTGTCTTCGAGCATGGTGATCCACTGGATCAGGTTCCCGGGCACCGAGGTGTCCCGCCGGTCGGTGTACTCGTTGATGGTGATCGGCAGCGGCGGGATGCCGAGCGAGCGCTCGATGGCTCGGTAGTCCGCGAAGTGCCCGCGGTAGGTGGCCGGTGAGTCCGGGCTGAGCTCGTGCCAGGTGGCGATGTCGGGCAGCACGTTGTTGGCCTTGGCGTAGGTCAGGAACTCGCGCAGGTGGTCGGCGCGGTACTGCGTTTCGCCGATCCCGGCGATCCGCGCCGTCGGCAGGACTGACCGCACCGCGCGGTAGACCTTCGTCCAGTCGGCGAAGAACTTCTCCTTCTTGGTCGCCCAGTCCTGGTACCAGATCCCGTCCGGCTCGTTGAAGATCGTCCACACGAACCGGTCGCGGTCCGGCCGCTGGGCCACCTTGTCCAGCTGGGGCTTGAGCCGCGCGAGGTAGTCGTCGATGCCGAGGTCCTGGTACGGCCAGCGGCTGTAGCCGTCCTGGGCGTAGATGTGCACGTCGGTGCCGCCGGCGGCGAAGAAGCCGTCGGCCACTTTCAGCGCGTCGCCGTTGGGGTGCTGCTCGCCGTCGGGCGCCTTCTGGGAGATCGTGCGCGGGCGCATCCCGGCGATCAGGTCCTGCGACGGCACCCCGGGGTCGCCGAGGCCGTAGAGGATGCCCGTGGCGCCGCCGTGGAAGGCGCCCGTGGACGCGCCGAGGTCGACGCGCAGCGTCTCGGCCGCGGCGCCCTGGGCGGTGGCGGGGGACAGCGTGGTGAACGCGAGCACGGCGACCGCCGCACCTGCCAGGAATCTTTGTCGCATCAGCACTCCGCTTCGACGGGGAGGGGGTTCACTTGACGGCGCCGCTGGTGATGCCCGAGATGATCTTCCGCTGGGCGACGGCGAGGACGACGACGAGCGGCAGGCTCATCAGCACCACGTAGGCGAAGATGAGGTGCCAGTTGTTGAGGTAGAGCCCCGCACTGGCCACGCGGAACAGGTTGAGCGGCAGGGTGTCGAGCCGGCCGCCGACGACGAAGAAGGCGTAGAAGACGTCGTTCCACACGTAGAGGCAGATCAGGATGGTGGCGGTGGCCAGCGCCGGTCGCAGCAGCGGCAGCACGATCCGCCGGAACACCGTGAACGGACTGGCGCCGTCGATTTGGGCGGCTTCTTCGAGCGACACCGGGATGGTCCGGACGAACCCCGTGACGAAGAAGATCACCGTGGACAGGTAGATTCCCATGTAGACACCGATCATCCCGATCGCGCTGCCCGCGAGGCCGAGCTGCCGGAGCAGGAGCACCACG
Source organism: Amycolatopsis sp. lyj-109 (assembly GCF_046548995.1). Lineage (NCBI taxonomy): Bacteria > Bacillati > Actinomycetota > Actinomycetes > Pseudonocardiales > Pseudonocardiaceae > Amycolatopsis > Amycolatopsis sp. lyj-109. The sequence goes on along the minus strand of NZ_JAJPWR010000012.1, from coordinate 198,325 downwards.
GTGACGACGGCCGGGGGCAGCACGATGCCGCTGATGCCCAGCGCGTACAGGGCGGCGTTGAGCCGGGTCGCGCGGCGGGCCAGCACCCAGGCAGCCATCGACCCGAAGGTCAGGACGCCGGCGACCGTGGGCACGACGATCAACAGGCTGCCGAAGAACGCCGCCGGCACCTCGCCCTGGACCCAGACCTCCCGCAGGTTCCCGAAGAGCTGCCAGTGACCGGGCAACGACAGGTCCGGGTCGAGCGCCTCGCCCTGGGACTTCCCGGCGGTCACCACGACGAGCCAGAGCGGGATCCCGATGAGGACGAGGACGAGCACGGTCGTGACGACCGGCTGCAGCTTCGTCCAGAAGCGCGCGTCGGAGAGGCGGGAAGTCACAGGATCTCCTCTCGCTTGCGCAGGGTGCGGATCACCGGGAAGGCCAGGAACGCGACGAGCAGGAACAGCACCAGGCTCATCGCGGTGGCCTGGGCGAACAGGCCCTGGCCGAAGGTGCGGTAGATGAAGATGTTGAGGATCTCCGTGGTGCGGGCCGGGCCGCCGCCGGTGGTGGCCTGGACGACGTCGAAGCCGTTCATCGACCCCAGCAGCGCGGTGGCGACGTTGAACGTGACCGCCGGCGCCAGCAGCGGCGACTTGACGACCCAGAACGTGCGCCAGCGCGAAGCACCGTCGATGCAGGCGGCTTCGAGGATGTCCTCCGGGACGGTCTTGAGCCCCGCCAGGTAGATGAGCATCGACAGGCCCATCCACTTCCACGCGTGGATCAGCGCGACCACCACGATCGACCAGGTGGTGTCCCCGAGCCAGGCGTAGTCGAACGTCCGCCCGAGCACCGCGCCGATCAGCTCGTTGAGACTGCCGTGCGGCTTCAGCAGCGCCTGGAAGATGTACCCGACCGCGAGCGCCGACATCAGCACCGGGATCAGGAAGAAGATCCGCGCCAGGCGGTTGAGCCGGTTGTCGCGTTCGAGCAGGACGGCGAGGGCGAACCCGAAGAGGTTCTGGAAGACCGCGACCAGCACCGCGTAGACGAGCGTGATCCGCACCGCCCGCAGCAGCGTGCCGTCCGAAGCCAGCTCGGTGAAGTTGTCGAGGCCCACTGGCTTGATCGAGCTCTTGAACCCGGACCAGTCGGTGAATGCGTAGACGAAGTTGAACAGCGTCGGCAGGAAGAAGAAGACGAGCAGGATGGCGAAGGCGGGCGCCAGGAACCACATCGGGTGCGTCCGCTTGCCGTGGGTGCTCGTGGGCCGGGCGCCCGGCCGTGGAGCGGGCCGGGTGGCCGGCCGCTCCACGACGAGCGTGCGTTCTGCGGTGGACATCCGGTCAGAAACCCGGGGCGCCGGCCGCCTTGGCCAGCTGGGCGAACTGGTCCTGGGTGGCCTTGGCCACCTGGTCCGGCGTCATGGTGCCGGCGATCATGTCCGCGAGGTTGAGGTAGAGGTCCGGGTTGGCGACGGCGAGCGCCTGCATGGAACCGACCGCGGTGGGCAGGGCCCTGTGCACGTCGAGCAGGGCCTGCGGTACGCCCGCGGGGTTGGCGACCGACGGCTCGAGCGAGATGGTCTTGCGGTCGGCGACGAACCCGGCGTACCCGGGGCCCATCCAGTACGCCAGCAGCTGCCGGGCCGCGGCCTCACGCTTGGCGTCACCGGTGCGGAAGGCGACCAGGGCGTTCGTCTGGTCCGGGATGAAGGTCCCGACCTGGCCCGACGGCGCGATCGGGAAGAAGCCGATCTTCTTGTCCAGCGTGGCGGTGTCGGCCTTGGCCTGCAGCTGGCTGAAGAACGAGTTGACCTGCACGGCCATCGCGGCCTTGCCGTCGAGCAGCGCGGCGCCTTGGTCCTCCAGCTTGGCGGTCTTGATGTCGGCGTTGAACAGGCCTTCGTTGATCAGCGCCTGGTACTTCTTGATCGTGTCGAGCACGACCGGGCTGGTGAAGGTCTCCTGCTTGCTGTTGATCTTGTCCCAGAGGCCGTTCTTGGCGGCGTCGGCGAGCTGGACCTGCACCCACCACTGGGTCGCCCACCGGTCGCCGCCCATTTCGAAGAACGGGGTGACGCCCTTGCCCTTGAGCGCGCGGGCCGCGGTGACCATGGCGTCGAACGTCTTCGGCGTGTCGGTGATGCCGTTGGCGGCGAAGACTTCCTTGTTGTAATAGACGCCTTCGACGGCCGGGCTGGTGACCAGGGCGGCGTAGCGCTTGCCGTCGAGCAGACCGGTGATGTCCTTCAGTTCGGGCGCCAGCTTGGCCAGCCACGGCGCGTCGTCGAGGGGCTGCAGGTTGGTCTTCGCGTTGATGGCGGTCAGCATCGACGAAGTGGGCTGCCAGAAGGCGAGGTCCGGCTTGTCGCCGGTGGCCACCTTGGTCTGGATGCTCTGCTCGTACGGGTCGGGGATCGTCACGACCTCGACGGACGCGCCGGTGGCCTTCTCGAAGGCTTCGACGACCTGCTTGGGCACGGTGTTGCTGTTCTGCGCCGCCCAGAGGGTCAGCTTGACCCCGTCGAGCTTCGCGCCTGCGTCGGCCCAGGTGGCGGGCGCGGCGTCGGCGGGGGCGTTCGCGGACGGGTCGCTGCACGCGGCGAGGCCGAGGGTGAGCGCAGCGGCGGCGACGACGCTGATCCATTTCTTCATCGGGGTGATCCTTCGGTGCGGTGAGGGGGTTAGCCGGCGACGATGCGGAAGAGCCGCGCGGAGGCGGTGGCGTGCGGGGTGGGCGTCAGGGTCAGGGAACCGGTTTCGGTGTCCCATTCGACGGTCCAGGCGGGCAGGTCCCGCGGGTAGCGGGCCTCGATGTGGACGTTCTGGGAGCGCAGGTGTGGCAAGGACAACGTCACGGGCCCGGCGTCGTCCCCGCGCCGCCACACGGCGAGGTGGGTGACGTCGCCGGAGCGCAGGGCCAGGCTGAGCCACGGATCGCTCCACCCGGGCAGGCCCAGTGGCCACAGTGGAACCGCGCTCGTCAGTCCGTTCCGGATTTCGTGGTACACCTCCACGGCCGCGCGGACGGAGGCCTGCTGCTCCGGGGACATGAGGTCGAGCCGGCCGGACAGGTAGAGGCGGCCGAGCAGGCCGGTGCACACGGTGTAGGCGAAGTCCTCGTCCGGCATGTCCGGCTGCGGGTAGGCCCAGCTGGCCGCCTGCTCCGGCAGCACCGACAGCGGGGCCGCCACGGCGATCGGCGGGTACCGCAGGTAGTCCTGCTGGTCGCTGGTGGACTGCAGCTGCATCCGGCTGAGCATCGCGTAGTCCATCCGCATGGCGCCCGACGCGCAGTTTTCCAGGATCAGCTCCGGATGCCGGTCCAGAACGCCGTCCAGCCAGGCCAGGTGCGCGCGGTTGTGGGCGAGCAGACCGGCGCCGACACTGCCGGCGGCCAGGTCGGTGCCCGCGCCGGGGTCCACATTGTAGTCGAGCTTGAAGTAGCCGACGCCGAGGTCCTCGACCAGCCGGTCGACCACGCCGTCGAGGTGCGCGACGGCGCTCGGGTGGCGCAGGTCCAGGACGTACCTGTCGTGCTCGACGAGCCGGACGCCGCCGCGCTGGAGGAAGGCCGCGTCGGGCAGCTTCTCCGCCATCGGGCTGCGCACGCCGATCACTTCCGGTTCCAGCCACAGGCCGGGCACCATGCCGCGCCTGCGGATGCGGGTGAGGACTTCCTGGATCCCTTGGGGGAACCGGGTTTCCGACGGCTGCCACTCGCCGACGCTGTCCCACCAGCTGGTGCCGTTGTCGTACCAGCCGGCGTCGATGCAGAACACCTCCGCGCCGACGGCCGCGGCGGCGTCGACGAGCGGGAGCAGTTTCTCCGTGGTGGGGTCGCCCATCAGCGTGTTCATGTAGTCGTTGAAGACGACCGGCAAGGTGGACTGGTCGGGGTGCGGGCGGAGCAGCGCGCGCCGGTGCGCGGTGAGCGCGGCGACCGCACCGTCCACACCGGACTCGGAGACGGCCACCGAGACCGGCACCGTGGTGAAGGATTCGCCGGGCCGCAGGGTCTGGTGCCACTGGTGGTCGACGTCGGTCGGCCCGAGCAGGGCGAGGTAGGGACCGTCCCGGCGTTCGCCGACCTCCCACCGCCAGGCGCCGTTGTGCTCGACCTGCCACAGCCACGTCCGCCCGGTTCGCCGGTCGGTGATCCCGCCGGTCGGCAGGTGGCTGCCGGTGGACCAGGTGCCGGTGCTGACGGCGGCGAACCGGCCGCGGCCGTCCTGGCCGTGCAGCCCGAGGTTGAGGTCGGGCAGGACGTCGTCGCGCAGCGGGCGGAGGCTCCACCGGCCCTCGCCGAGCCATTCGCTGTCGGCCCGGAGGAGGTCGACGTCTTCGACGCGCGCCCCGGCGAACCCCGCGGCGAAGGAGGTGACGCCCTGCAGCAGGACCGGCGCCGGGCCGTGGTTGGTGACGGTGGTGGTGATCTGGCAGGCGGAAGCCCCGTCGGCCGACCGGAACGACGTCCGCGCGGTGAGCCCGGTCCGCTCGTCGCTCAGGTCGACGTGCAGTTCGTGCCACTTCCCGTCCTGGCCGCGGGTGGAGCCGGTGTAGCGGAGCCGCCGGCCGACGGCGGTCTCGGAGAACCGGTGCGACGCCCGCGCCCGCCCTTCGCCGGCGACCAGCAGTTCCACCAGTGGCTGTGCCGTCCGCGGGAGGTCGTGGACGCCGCCGGTGCGGCTCTGGAGGCTCCGGACCGCGACCGGGCCCTCGGGGGACACGTCCACGACGAGTTCCAACGCCGGGTGGCCCCAGACCACGGTCGTGGCCGACTCCGTCGAGATCACCGCTGCTCCCTCATGTCTTCGCCGTTTCTGCTGGCCACGGCTTGTGTGACCGGTCACAATGGCAGGCCAGCAGTGTGCCGGGTCACCGGGCCGGTTGAGAAGCCCGCGTTACCCTGTTGTTACGAACACTGGGCCCCGGGCAAGCGCCCCAAGGCGGCCTTGGTTGCGTCACACGCACCCAAGGCGGCCTTCGGTGCGTCTGACGCACCGAAGGCCACCTTGGGGCGCTTTGGGAGAGTCAGCCGGCGGCGCGCGGGGGCGCCGTGGATTCGCGGATCACGAGCGACGGCGCCGCGAGATCGAGCGCCGGTTGCGGAGTTCCGGCCAGCTCGGCCGCGAGCGCGGCCAGGCACGCGTGCCCGAGCGCCACGAAGTCCATCCGGACGGTGGTGAGCGCGGGCGTCCAGTACGCGGCCCCGGGAACGTCGTCGAACCCGACGATGCTGACGTCGCCGGGGACGTCCCGTCCGGCTTCGTGCAACGCCCGGCGAACGGCCAGCGCCGTGTCGTCGTTGCCGCACAGGATCGCGGTCACGGCCGGATCCGCCGCCAGTTCCCGCCCGGACAGGTAGGCCGAGCGCACGTCCCACCCCGCCGGCACGACCGACGGCACCGGCGCCCCCGCCGCTTCGAGCGCGCCACGCCACCCCGTCTGGCGGGCGCTTCTGCCGGTCTCCGAAGGGATCGCGACGTGGTGCACCGTGCGATGCCCCAGTCCGAGCAGGTGCCGCGTCGCGTCGGCGGCGGCCTGCCGCTCGTCCAGGAAGATCATCGGCCGGGCGACGTCGTCGAGGCCGCCCGCTTCCGTCGCGGCCACCACCGGGACCTCCGGCGGCAGCGCCCGCAGCACGCCGGCGCCGGCGGCGTCGAAGGCGACCACCACGATGCCGCCCGCGTTGGGGTCGTTCACGTACTCGACCGCGTGCCGGACGTCGCCGGGCCGGTCCGACTCCACGACCCGGACCCCGACCGCGAACCCGCGCAGACGGGCGGCCTCCTCGATCCCGCGCAACGTCGAGGCGTAGCCGTACAGCGTGGTCTCGGCGATCACCACCGTCACCGCGCGCGAGCGCCCCGAGCCGAGGGCCCGCGCCGCCCGGTTCGGGCGGTAGCCCAGCCGGTCGATGACCTCCAGGACGTGCCGGCGGGTGCCGGCGTTGACGTTGGGCGACTCGTTCAACACCCGCGACACGGTCTGGTAGGAGACACCCGCCGCGGCGGCGACGTCACGAATGCTGAGCGAGGCGGAGGAACGTCGGGTCACGGTGCCATCGTTGTCGGTACCGATCGCGTCGTCAAAGCCGCTGGATCAGTACATCGTGACCGCGCCGGTCGCCAAGTCGTACGACGCACCCACCACGCGCAGCTTCCCCTGCGCGATCGGCCCGGTGAGCGACGGCGTCTTCTGCAGTGTCGCGACGACGCTCCGGACGTGGGCCTCCAGCGCGGCCGGGTAGATGTCCGCGCCCCGGTCCTTCGCCTCCCGCGCGGCCGGCAGCAACGCGGAAACCAGGCCGCCCAGCGGGCCGGACGGCAGCTTGGCCGGGTCCTTCATCGCGTCCACCGCGGCCTTCACCGCGCCGCAGCTCTGGTGCCCGAGCACCAGGATCAGCGGCGTGTTCAGCGCCAGCACCCCGTACTCGATGGTGCCGACAGTGGCGTCCGACAGCACGTTTCCGGCCGTGCGGGTGACGAAGAGGTCGCCGAAGTCCTCGTCGAAGACCACTTCGACCGGCACGCGGGAGTCCGCGCAGCCGAACACCTGGGCGTAGGGCGCCTGGCCGGCCGCGTGCTTGCGGATGTCGTCGAGCGTCTGCGGGTGCAAGGTCCGGTTGGCGAGCAGGCGCTTGTTGCCGTCCAGGAGGCGTTGCAACGCACCGTCGGGCGTCTTGGGCGCTTCGGGATTCGGCAGCACGGGCACCGCCGAACCCGGTGTGCCGTCCGCGGCCTTGCTCGCGGCGGCCGCGCACGCGCTCAACGCCAGCGAAACCCCGCCGAGCGCGAGCCCGCGCAGCACTGTCCGCCGGGCGGGCGCGCCGTCCCCGTTCTTCGTCGCAAAACTGGGCATTCCCCGGTCTCCTGTCCGTGCCGATGTCGAATCAGCGGATGCTAGGGCGCGGAGAGGCCGGTCAGGCGGGGGAGGGAACGGTTTTCCGCGAACGCCGGGAACGGTTTCCGGCGTCGGCGGAATCAGTGGGGGTTGCGCAGTACCGCGCGGTTCCCCGATCGTTCGCGCGCAAGGCCGCGAAGCCGGAACGCGGACCGGTGCGGTTCCTGATCGGCCGGCAACCGGACCGATCGCACGTCCAGGTCCTGCACGATGTTCGCCGCGACGGCGGACAGGAACTGTTCTTCGGCGAACCCGCTCTTCGGCTTCAGGTACACGACGATGCCGCACCCCTCGGCCGCGATGGTCGTCAAGGCGGTGTCGAGCCGGTGGCCGCACTCGCAGCGCAGCCAGCCGGGCAGGTCCCCGGCCGGGCACTCGCGGTGGACGTACACCGGGACGTCGTCGGCTCCGGCAGGGGCGCCGGCGACCAGGGCGAGGTGTTCCGCTCCGTCGAGCGCGCCGGCGTAACCGATCGCGCGCATCGTGTCCGGGCGCACGGGAAACCGGGTCGTGGCGTGCCGCGTGACGAGCGGGTCGAGGCTCAGCCGGTGGGTGATCAGGTCACCGGTCGACACCGCCGCGAGGCCGTGGTCCCGGGCGAACTCGGTGAGCTCCGCCGGGCCGGCGAGTTCGGTGGGCCGGCCGAGACCGACCAGGGCGGCGAAGAGCGCGGCCGGGCGCCGTCCGGCCGCGCGGGCCGGATCTGCCGCCGCCTCCGCCGCACCCGGGCGCCGGAGCACGCCGCCGGCGGCGTGGCGCACCGGGATCACGTGGCCGGGACGGGTGAAATCGCGTCCGGACGAGTCCGTGCCCGCGAGCAACGCCACGGTGCGGGCTCGGTCGTGCGCCGAAATCCCGGTGGTGATGCCGGCGGCCGCGTCCACCGTGACGCACGCTTCGAACCGGTCCGGCGAGTGCGCGGCGCCGGCCATCGGGGGCAGTCCCAGGCGATCGTCCCGCGGCGATCATCCGCGAGCTGGACCTGCTGCGGCCGCTGTATGCCCCCACCGCCGCCTACGGCCACTTCGGCCGCCCCGACCTCGACCTGCCCTGGGAACGCACCGAGCACCTGCGTCAGGCGACGGGACTGTGACCATGCGCATCGCCGTGACCGGCTCCATCGCCCCCGACCACCTGATGGTGTTCCCCGGCCGCTTCACCGACCAGCTCGTCCCGGAGCGGCTCGACCGGGTGTCCCTGTCGTTCCTGGTCGACGACCTGTACATCCACCGCGGTGGGGTTGCCGCGAACATCGCCTTCGGTCTCGCCCAGCTCGACCTGAGCCCGATCCTGGTGGGCGCGGTCGGCCCCGACTTCGGTGACTACCGCGCCTGGCTGGAGAGCCACGGCGTCGACACCGCCTCGGTGCACGTGTCGGCGACCCGGCACACCGCGCGGTTCCTCTGCACGACCGACGAGTCCCAGAACCAGATCGCCTCGTTCTACGCCGGGGCGATGAGCGAAGCCCGCGACATCGACCTCACTCGCGTCGCCGCCCATCACGGCGGCCTCGACCTGGTCCTGATCGCCCCCAACGATCCCGACGCCATGCTCCGGCACACCCGCGACTGCCTCACGCACGGCTACCGCTTCGCCGCCGACCCGTCCCAGCAGCTGGCCCGCCTGACCGGTCCCCAGATCCGGTCCCTCGTCGAGGGCGCCGAGTTGCTGTTCACCAACGAATACGAACACGACCTGCTGCTGTCGGCCACCGGCTGGACCCGCCGCGACGTGTTGTCCCGGGTCGGGCGCTGGATCACCACCCTGGGCGAGAACGGCGTCCGGATCGAGTCGGCGACGGAACCGCTGCTGGCGATCCCGGCCGTGCCGGCCGACGGCGTCGTCGACCCGACGGGCGTCGGCGACGCCTTCCGCGCCGGGTTCCTGGCCGGGCTGAGCCGCCGCACCGGCATCGAGCAGGCGGCCCGGATCGGCGCCACCCTGGCCTGTATCGCCCTGGAATCGGTCGGCGGGCAGGAATACCTGGTTGCCCCCGAAGAGTTCCTCGACCGCCTGCGTGCGACGTACGGCACCGCCGCGGCCGCCGAAATCGAGCACCGGGTGCTCACCGGACGAGTGAGCCCATGACCCTGAGCCGGCGTGCCGCAGGTGCACTGCAAGTGCCAGGCCCGGCCCGGAGCGGTGCCGACGTCAGCGGGTGTGGCGTCCGGACCGGTCGTGGGCCCGGGTGCTCGCCGGGGCCACCGGCTGGAGGAACAGGTTCCCGTACCGGTTCTCCTGGGGCGCGGTGACCGCCTCGGGACGGGGTTCCTCGGCGACGGGGTGGCTGAACAGCGAACTGTCCGATGTGGAGGTACTGATCAGGGTTCCTTTCGTGGACGCCACCGGAGGCGGCGCGGTTCAGGCGTGCGTGACCGGAATTCCCCGAGCCGGGCGACGCCGCCGCTTTCGAGCGGGAGCCGGCTACTCGAGAAGGTGGTGGATCCCACCGGGTTGACAACCGAGGATGGCGCAGATTCGACCACTCGCGCAGAAATACTCTCGGCCGACACCCAGCCTACACGACGGCTGCGCCGAGCGTGTCGAGACCCAGTTCGTGAAGGCCACCTTGAGGAACTTCAAGTTCCTCAAGGTGGCCTTCACGAACAACGAGCGTCGGTCAGGGCTCGGTGCCCCAGTCGAGGGTTCCGGACCGGTAGGCGGTGACGGTGGCGAGGTCGGTGAACGACGCCGCCGCGCGGTAGCTGTAGTCGTCGGCCTGGTCGAAGCCGGACCAGTCGGCTTTGGCGACCCGGATCTGCAGCTCGCCGGTGTTCGCGCCGGCGGCGAGGGTGCCACCGCTGAAGGCGACCTCGACGTAGGCGTCGGCTCCCGGGCGTGGCGTGCCGAGCTTCACGACCCGCAGGGTGACCGCGGCGCAGCCGAGAACCGCGTAGTCGCACCAGATCTGGTAGCCCGGGTTGGTGGCGTCGCCGGTGAACCAGTAGCGCGCGGTGACGCCGGTCAGCGCGACGGGCGTGCTGCCCCGGTTGACGATCTGGAGGCTGGTGCGGATCTGGTTGCCGGTGGCCCCGCTGCCCGAGCGTTGCTGCACGGCGAGTGCGCCGGTGCCGGTGTTGCCGCCGGTCGTGGTGGTGACCGACACCGGGCCGCCGGCCGCGGACTGGTTGCCGGCGGCGTCCCGGGCGCGTACCGAGAAGGTGTACGCGGTGCCAGGGCTGAGGCCGGTGACCTGGTAGCCGGTGCTCGTGGTGCTGCCGACCGTCGCGCCGGCCGCGTTCAGCACGTCGTACCCGGCGACGCCGACGTCGTCGGTGGCCGCGGTCCAGCTGAGGCCGACGCTGGTGCTGCCGGGGGTGGCGGTGAGGCCGGTCGGCGCGGACGGCGGCGTGGTGTCTCCTGTGGACTGTCCCGGTGCGCTGCCCCACAACACCGTGGCGCCTTGCGCCAGCACCAGCTGCGGGTTGTCGGCCGGCGCGGTCCCGCTGGGGGCGAGGCCGGTGTGCGACCAGTCGTTGCCGGGGTTCCAGGTGCCGGTGCTGGTGATCCGGAACTGCACCTCCTTGCGGTAGCGGGACTGACCGCCGGGGGCGACGCCGCCGGAGCACGGCACTTCGACGTAGTAGACCGGGCCGGAGAACTGGTGCAGGGTGGGCGCGTCGCACTGGTTGTACGCGGAGCTCACCGAGATCTGGCCGGGCGTGGTGGCGCCGTCGAGGGTGAAGTAGTAGCGCAGCGAGCCGGTGAACGTGCGCGCCGGCCAGGCCGACTTGTTGAGCACGTACGCCTTGACCTCGGTGAACGTGCCGCCGTCGGGCTGGTTGAGCGCACCCTGCGCCACCAGCTCCGGGCCGTCCGGAGTTTCCTTGGGCGGGAAGGAAGCCAGAGGTGCACCGCCGTACTCGCCGTAGAGGCGGGCCAACGCGCCGGTGAAGCCGGCGTTGTAGTCGAGGGCCACCTCGTTCATGGTGTAGTTGCTGCGGTCGTCGGTGTACGAGTCGTTGGCCGAGCTGGGGCCGCCGACGAGCGCGCCGTAGAGGGTGTGCCGGCTCAAAGCCGGTTCGGTGATGCTGTCGGCCCACGAGCCGTGCGCGGTGCGGTGGTGCGGATTGCGGGGCGGGCTGGTGCCGAACCCGACTTCGAAGCTCGCGCCGCGCGGGTTGTCACCGAGCGCGTAGTTGATCTGGCGCACGCCGAAGTCGTGGTAGGTGGTGGCCCGGGCGGGATCGGTGGTGCGCAACCAGTCCGAGTAGGTGAGCGCCACGAACGCGGTGTTCGCCGCGTACCGCAGCGACCCCCACTGGTCGAGCACGGCCTGCCCGCCGGGGGAGTAGGGCACGCGCTGGCCGTTGACGCCGGTGGTCCACCAGTCCAGCCAGCGGTTGGCGTCCGCGACGTACTCGGGGGCGCCGGTGAGCTGGGCGAGCAGGACGTAGGCGCCGTAGGACTTGTCGTCCCAGGCCAGCGTCCAGCGGTAGGAGCGGGTGGTGGTCTGCGGCTCGGTGCCCAGCTTGGCGTACTCGGCGCGCGCCTTGGTCAGGTAGCCGCTGTCGCCGGTGGCCTTGTAGAGCCAGATCGCGCCCCACACCAGCTCGTCCTGGTAGCCGCTCCAGGACTTGTAGAAGTTCTTGGCGTCGGTGATGCAGTCGGAGTAGACGCCCCGGTGGCCGTCGGCGAACGAGTACAGCTGCTTGGCGTGGGTGAGCAGGGTGGCCGCGTAGGCCGGGTCGCCGCTCTGGAACACCATCGAGCCGGCAGCCAGTTGTGCGGCGGCCTCGCCGGCGAGGTCCGAGCCGGGGCAGGAGTCGTCGATGCGGTAGGCGGGCCGCGCCATGGTCATCGTCTCGGCGGGACCCCACCACTTGTGGTCGTCGTCGCCCTTGCCGACCTGGCCGTAGAGCACGTCGGGCTGTGGGTGCGCCTTGATCAGCCAGTCGGCGCCCCAGCGCAGGTTCGAGAGCAGGTACGGCCACTGGCCGGAATCCTGGTAGGCGGCCCGGTTTTCCAGCGCGCCCCAGGCGAGCATGGTCATGCTGGACTCGAACGGCAACCCGAACTTGACGTGGTCGCCGGCGTCGTAGAAGCCACCGGTGAGATCCAGGCCGGCGTCCTTGCCGTCGCCGAGGGCGGACGGGCCCCGCCAGGAGACGCGGTTGCCGGCGGGCAGCGCACCGGAACGCTGGGCGTCGTAGAACCAGACGGCCTTCTGCAGCGCCTCGCCGTAGTTGAACTTCCCGGCGGGGGCGCCCGCGGCCCGCCCCGGGAGTGCCAGGGTCAGGCCGAGCACGAGCAGTGCCACGACCGCTTGGGACATCGCCTTCGTCGTCGAAGTGCGCACGCCGCCTCCTGGATCTGGGAGCGCTTCCAGAATGGAGGGTAAAGAGCCGGAACGGCGGTGTAAAGGACGCCATCCATCAGGACAGTTTCTGTCCTATATCGCCGTTAGCGTGAATCCATCAACTCGCGAAGGGACTCACGATGACTGCCACCCCCGCCGGCTACACCACGGTTGCCCCCTGGGTCGTCACCAAGGACACCGGAGCGCTGCTGGACTTCGTCACGGCAGCCTTCGGCGGCGTCGAGCTGGGCCGGGTGCCGCTGGCGGACGGCAGCATCGGCCACGCCGAGATCCGGATCGGCGACACGGTCGTGCTCGCGTTCGACCAGCACGACGACTGGCCCGACCTGCCGTCGCTGCTGCGCGTCTTCGTGCCCGACGCCGACATCGCGTTCGCCGCCGCCCTGGAGGCGGGCGCCCGCGAGGTGACCGCCTTGTCGGACAACGCGTTCGGCCAGCGCGGCGGTCGGATCCGCGACCCGTTCGGCAACATCTGGTGGATCACCGCCGCCGTCGAAACGGTGGCGCCGGACGAGGGCATGCGCCGGTTGGCCGAGCCCCGCTACCAGGAGCAGATGCGGTTCGCGCAGGAAACCCTCGACGCCGAGCTCAGCGGCCGGGCCCGGGGACGCGCGAGCGCGGTGAGCACGCCGTAGCGGCGGCATCGGCGGGATTTCGTGAAGGCCACCTTGAGGAAGTTTAAGTTCCTGAAGGTGGCCTTCACGGCTTTCGGCCGGCCGCGGCGTGCGACCATCTGCGGGAACCCGGATCGGACGAAGAAGGAGGCCCCGGACCTTGCCCGTGGTGCACGCTCTGTGGTCTCCGGGCCGAGGTCTGCTGCTCTGGGCGGAGCACGACCGGCGTCCGGCCGGTACGTCGAGCCGGTCGGCGCGGATCGCGCTTCCGCATCCGTTCGCGGTCTCCAGCGCGCAGCTGACCGCGCTGCACCCCGGAAAGCCCACGTCGGCGACGGTGCTGCTGCCGTCGCGGGCGAGCCGGCCACTCGCCTCCACCGAGGCGGCGGCGGGAAACAAGCGGAGTGTGCCGTCGCTGCGGCCGTGGTCGGTGCCCGCGCTGGTCGTGGACGCGACCGAGCTGGACGACCTCGACGACTCGGCCACCTACGGCGCTTCGGTCACCCACCTGCGGGCGGTGGGCCGCCTGGCCGCGGATCTGGTGCGGCGCGGGCGGGTGCTGCCGACCCTGGTCCGCCGGGGTGACGTGGCCGAGGCCCGGTGGCGCCCGGTGCTGCAGGGGGTGGATTTCGTCGCGTTCGACACGCTGGTCGCGGCCATGCCGCCGGTCGGGCGGGCCGAGCAGATCGCGCCGCTCATCGGGGCCTCGTCGCGCGCGCTCGTCACCGATGCCCTCCACGTCCTGGTCGACACGGCGGTCCGGGACCGGCTGGCGCGGGCGGATCCGCCCGTCGACCTGCGCGGGGGCGAGGGCTCGGCCGGGGTGTGGCTGTCCGCGTTGCAGGGCGGCGTTGCCCGCGTCGAGCTGCCGCTGGGTGAGCTCGGCGTGCTGGCCGAGGCCGTCGCGAAGTGGGACGAGGTCGCCGACACCGACGTCGTCGACGGCCGGGCGTGTTTCCGGCTGGCCGAAGTCGGCACCCTGCGCCGGCCGACCGAAGACGACGCCGACGATCCCGACGACCAGACCGGCGACGGCACCAAGTGGCAGCTGCAGTTCCTCCTGCGGGCGACGGCCGATCCGAGCTTGCTGCTGTCGGCGGGGCAGATCTGGTCGGGCGAGGCGAACGGGCTGGTCCGGGACCCGAAGGGGCTGTTCGTCGCCGAGCTGGGCCGGGCGGCGCTGGTGGAGCCGATGCTGGCGCCTGCGCTGCGCCGGACTCGGCCCTCCGAGTACGACCTGACCGTCGAGGAAGCCGAACAGTTCCTCACCGCGGGCGCGACCCGGCTGATCGAGGCCGGGTTCGAGGTGCAGCTGCCGGCCACCTGGGACGGCAGGCGCCGGCTCGCGCTGCGGCTGTCGGTCCGCAGCACGCCGTCCGAGCAGGTCGTGGCCCGCAGCCGGGTGGGCCGCGACGAACTGGCGACGTTCCGCTGGTCGATCGCGGTCGGCGACGACGAAATCGGCGAAGAAGAACTGGCCAAGCTCGTCGCGGCGAAGACACCGTTGGTGCGGTTGCGGGGGAGGTGGATCAGCGTCGACGCCGACCGGCTCCGCGCCGGTCTCGAGTTCCTGCGCCGCGACCCGCACCGGCACACCCCGGCCCCCACCGCGGCCGAGCTGCTGGAGCTGGTCCATCTCGGGCCGGAAGCGCCGCTCCCGGTCACCGACGTCAGGGCCGACGGCTGGGTCGGGGACGTCCTGGCCGAGCGGGTCCCGCGGACGCTGCCGCCGGTCGAGCTGCCGCCGTCGTTCCGGGCCACCCTGCGCCCCTACCAGCAGCAGGGGGTCGCCTGGCTGGCGTTCATGGCGGCGCTGGGGCTCGGTGCCTGCCTGGCCGACGACATGGGCCTCGGCAAAACCGTCCAGACGCTGGCGCTCGAAGCCGTCGAGCGAGCAGAGCGCGAGCGAGCGCCGACGTTGGTGCTGTGCCCGATGTCGCTGGTCGGCATGTGGCAGCGGGAGGCGGCGAACTTCGCCCCCGGCCTGCGGGTGCACGCCCACCACGGCAGCGCCCGCGCGCACGGGGACGCGCTCGCCGGGCAGGTCGCCGCGGCCGACCTCGTCATCACCACCTACGCCACCGCCGCCCGGGACGCCGGCGAACTCGCGTCGTTCACCTGGCGGCGCCTGGTGCTCGACGAAGCGCACGCCATCAAGAACGCCGACACGGCGACGGCCAAGGCGGCGCGGCGGTTCACCGCCGACCACCGGCTCGCGCTGACCGGTACCCCGGTGGAAAACCGGCTGGCGGACCTGTGGTCGGTGCTGGACCTGCTCAACCCCGGGCTGCTCGGCAGCAGGTTCGAGTTCCGGCAACGGTTCGCGGCCCCGATCGAGCGCAACGGTGACACCGCCACGGCCGCCGCGCTGCGCCGGCTCACGCAGCCGTACCTGCTGCGCCGGGTGAAGACGGACCCCGCGATCGTTCCGGAGCTCCCGGAAAAGCTCGAGATCCGGCAGGAATACCGGCTCACCCGCGAACAGGGCACGCTGTACCGCGCGATCGTCGACGAGATGATGAAGAAGATCGAGAACAGCCAGGGCATCAAGCGCCGCGGCAACGTCCTCGCCGCGATCACGAAGCTCAAGCAGGTCTGCAACCACCCCGCACACCTGCTGCACGACGGCTCGCCGATCGGGCAGCGTTCCGGCAAGGTCATCCGCCTCGAAGAGATCCTGGCGGAAATCCTGGCGTCGGGCGATCGGGCGCTGTGTTTCACGCAGTACGCCGAATTCGGCCGGATGCTCGTGCCCCACCTGTCGGACCGGCTTGGCACCGAGGTCGCGTTTTTGCACGGGAGCCTGGCAAAAGGGGCGCGAGACGCGATCGTGGAACGCTTCCAGGCCGACGACGGGCCGCGGATCCTCCTGCTTTCGCTCAAGGCAGGTGGCTCCGGGCTGACGCTGACCGCCGCCGGCCAGGTCCTGCACCTGGACCGCTGGTGGAACCCGGCGGTGGAGAACCAGGCCACCGACCGGGCGTTCCGGATCGGGCAGCGGCGTAACGTCCAGGTCCGGAAGTTCGTCTGCCCGGGCACCATCGAGGACCGCATCGACAGCGTGATCACCAGGAAACGCGCGCTGGCGGGAATGGTCGTCGGCGAGGACGAAAGCCGGCTCACCGAACTGTCCGCGGACGCGCTGCGCGGGGTACTGACCCTGGGGGAGGACGCGGTCGATGACTGAGCCGCTCCCGTGGTGGCCGACCCGGTTCATCCGGGCGTCGACGGCGATCGGCGTCCTCCTGCCCGCCCCCGGCCAGGGGCGCGTGGTGTCCTTGGCGGTCGGCGCCGGGCGCGTCGACGCCGAGGTGCAGGACGGCCGCCCGCACCAGGTGCGGATCGGGCTGACCGCGTTCGGGAAAACGGACTGGGCGGCGATCACCCACGCCCTCGCCGCCAAGGCGTCGCTCACCGTCCAGTTGCTCGGTGGCGAGCTGCCCCGCGACGTCGAACAGATCTTCAAGGCGGTCCGGCTGCCCTTGTTCCCGTCGTCGGCGCGGGAGGTGTCGTTGGACTGCACCTGCCCGGCCGCCGAGGTGCCGTGCGGCCACCTGAACGCCGTGTTCACCGAGCTCGTGGCCCGGGTCGCCGACGATCCGTTCACCGTCCTCGCGCTGCGCGGCCGGGACCGCGAGGCGCTGCTGGAGGAACTGAAGAACCGGCTCATTTCCGCCGAGCCGCTCGATCCCGACGACCGGTCTCCGGCCCTGACCGGCGTCATGGACTCGTACTTCGACTGCGGTCCGGCCCCCGGCCTGGGCGGCGCGGCGCCGTTGCACGGGCCGCGAACGGCGTTCGACGCGTTACTGGACCAGGTTCCGCCGTTCGCGATCACGGCGGACGGCGACGACGTCGCCGAGTTGCTGCGGCCGGTGTACCGGGCCCTTGCCGGCCAAGATTAAGACAGGTGTCTTGATTAAGGCAGATGCCTTATCTAGGCTGCGGACATGCCCGACGACAGCGCGCAGGACAGTGTCGGCACCGAGACGACGTCGGTGCCGGCGGGATTGCCCCCGTACCCGTTCTCCAACCCCAGCGCGCTGGAGCCGCCACCGGAGTGGGCGCGGCTGCGGTCGCGGTGCCCGGTCGCGCGCATCGAACTGGCCAGTGGCGACGAGGCCTTGCTGCTGACCCGGTACGAGGACGTCCGGGCGATGCTGTCGGATCCCCGGTTCAGCCGCCAGCTCGACGCCGAGGACGCCTCCCGGGTCTCCGACAGCGAAGACGGCGGAGTGTTCAGCAGGCCCTCTGCGGCGGCGGACGAGGCGGCAGACACGGGCGAGCCGGCCGCGTCGATGCTCGGCGGTCCCGGGCACCGACGGTGGAGGCGGCTGGTCGGGAAAGCGTTCACCGTCAAGCGGGTGCAGGCGTTGCGGCCGGGGATGGTGGAGCTGGCCGAGCAGCTGATCACCGATCTGGTCGGGTCCGGCGCGCCCGCCGACATCGGCCCCGCGCTGGGGTTCCCGCTGCCGGTGTTCGTGATCTGCGACCTGCTCGGCGTGCCCCGCGCCGACCGCGGCCGGTTCGCGCGCTGGTCGGACACGATGCTCAACATGACCCGGTTCACCCAGGACGAGATCGACCGGTCGGGCCGCGAGTTCTCCGAGTACATGACGGAACTGGTCGCCGCCAAACGGGCCGAGCCCGGTGACGACCTGCTGAGCGACCTCGCCGCCGACATGAGCGCGACCGAGCTGGTCATGACCGGGCAGGGCCTGCTCATCGCCGGCCACGAGACCACCGCCAATATGATCGGCAAGATGGTCGCCATGCTGCTGGCGGACCGCGGGCACCGGTGGGAGCGGCTGCTGGCCGACCCGTCCCTGGTGCCCTCCGCCGTCGAGGAGGCACTGCGGTTCGACGCCAATCCCGGATTCGGGATGCCGCGCTACATCTCGGAAGAGACCGTGGCCGGGGGCGTCACCCTGCCACGCGGCACGACCGTGGTGTGCAGCATGGCGTCGGGCAACCGCGACACCGACGCGTTCGAGGGCGCCGACGACATGGACGTCGCCCGCCGGCCCAACCCGCATCTGGCCTTCGGCGTCGGCCCGCATTCGTGCGTCGGCCAGCAACTCGCGCGGGTGGAGCTGCAGACCGTCCTCGAAGTGCTCCTGCGCCGCCTGCCCACCCTGGCACTGGTCGAGGACCCCACGGACCTGCGGGCCCGGCAAGGGCTGATCGTCGGCGGCATCGACCGGGTGCTGGTGCGGTGGTGACCGCACCAGGCGGGAGGTCGGCGGCCACCCGGGCCCGGCTGCTGGCGACGGCGGAACGGCTGATCGCCGAGGACGGCGTCGCCCAGGTGTCGAGCCGCCGGGTCGCCCAGGAAGCCGGGCAGGCCAACAACTCCGCGGTCGCCTACCACGTCGGCACGATGGAGGAGGTGATCCTCGCCGTGCTGCGCGAGCACGGCGAGGCGATGGACCGCATCCGGGCCACGATGGTGGACGCCGCCGAAGGCTCGACGCGGCTGCGCGACCACGTGGCCGCACTCGTGCTGCCCACGACCCGGCACCTCGCGGAACTCGGCGTCCCCAGCCACTACGCCCGCTTCGCCGCCCACGTCGTCAGCGACCCGGTCCTGCGCGCGCCGGCGCTGTCGGTCACCACCTCGACGCCGGTGATGCAGCGGGCGATGCGGGCGGTGGCCGCCCACGCCGGCGATCCCGCCGACCCCGCGATCCTCACGCGTTCGACGATGGCCCGGCACGCCATCGTCCACACCTGTGCCGAGCGGGAAGCCGAGCTGGCCGAGGCCGGGGACCGGTCCGGTATCCCCGGCTGGGCCGAGACCGGCGACATCCTGGTCGACGGGATCACGGCCCTGCTGACCACCCCGCCGCGGTGAGTTCAGGCGGCGAAGACCTGCGAGTCGTCGGCGAAGGCCTTGAACTCCAGGGCGTTGCCCGCCGGGTCCAGCACGGACGCCGCCGGCCGGCGGCGAAGCCGTGCTCACCCCGCCCGCGCTGAAACCTCCGGCCTTGGCCGGAAGTGGTCCGTCGACTACCGTCGTTTTCGTGGGGCGATGGCGCCGGCCGGCGTGGACAGCTGCCCCTGCGTCTCCGTCGGGCGGGCCTGCGGGGAGACGGAGGCGAAGTGGAGATCGGGGTCGCGCTCGAGGTGAGCAAGCGGCCGGAGAGCGCATTGGTGACGGTTTCCGGTGCACTCGACCTCGCCGGCTACGGATTCCTCCGCGACGGGTTGCTCAAGGTCGCGGCGGACGGCCCGCCGCGGCTCATCGCCGATCTCGAGGGCCTGGCGATCGGTGAGTTGTCGCCGTCGACGGTGTTCCCGTTCGTGGCGAAGCGGCTCGCGGAGTGGCCGGGCATCCCGTTCGCCGTGGTCACCCGGCAGCCGCGGCACCTCAGCGCCTTTCACCGCCACGGAATCGACCGGTTCGTCGCCGTTCGCCCGAGCGTCGTCGAGGCGGAGACCGCTCAGGCCACCCCGGTTCGGCGCACCGCGCGCCGGGTCCTTCCCCGCAACGACGACGCGACCACGCTGGCGCGGGCCTTCGTGCGGGACCACGCGGTGCAGTGGCAGGTTCCGGGATTCATCGACGGTGGCACGCTGGTGGTCGGCGAGCTGGTGCGCAACGTCCTCGAACACACCGCGTCCGAGCCCGATGTCCGGCTCGACCTGCGCCGGCAGCTGCTGACCGTGGCCGTGGCCGACAACAACGACCGGCCGGCGGTGCTGCTCGAGCCGGCCGACGTCCGGGATCCGGGGCTGGGGCTGCGGATCGTGGCCGACGCCGCGCGGGCGTGGGGGAGCAGCCGCCGGTGGTCCGGCGGGAAGATCGTGTGGGCGGTGGTGAAGCCTGAGCGCACGGAGTCCTGACCGCGCGGTACCGGCCGGCACCGCGACCCCACCGCGGAATCGCCTTCCGCCGGGCGTGGGGATCTCGCGTGGCTGACGACGGCGGAGGCGTGCTGGTCGAGGTCGTGTCGACGTCGACCGGCGACGCGCTGATCCTGCGGCTGGCCGGCGTCGTCGATCCGTTCGGCCGGGACCGGATCGACTACCTGATGCTGGCCGCCACCGAGGCACTTCGGCCGCTGTCCTTGGCGGTGCTGGACCTGTCGGCGCTCGAACTGCTGGGAGCTGCCGGAGCGCGGGCGCTCGCCCGCTGGATGATCGCCTGCGCCGAACGTGGCATCACGGTTCGCCTGGTCGTCGCGCCCAGGAGCACAGCGCGCCGGGTGGTCGTCGTCGCCGGGCTCGACCGGCGGGCGACCGTCTTCGACGACCTCGAGCCGGCTCTGCACCGCGGCTGAGCAAGCCGATCTGCGTGCGGCGTAGGCTTTCGGGTATGCGGATCGGCGAGCTGTCCAGGCGCACGGGCGTGAGTTCGCGTTCCCTGCGGTACTACGAAGAGCAGGGCTTGCTGACCAGCTCACGCTCCGACGCCGGGCAGCGGCACTACTCCGACACCGAGGTCGAGCGCGTGTCGCTCATCCGGCAGCTGTTCGACGCCGGACTGTCGAGCCGGGTGATCGCGTCGGTGCTGCCGTGCGTGGAAACCCCCGGTGACTCCGACGTCGTCGACGAGGCGTTCGCGACGATGACCCGCGAGCGCGACCGGATCGGCACCGAGATCGCGCGCTTGATCGAGACCCGGGACGCGCTCGACGTGGTGATCGAGGCCAACCAGCGGCACCGGGCGGCGCTGGCCGCGGAGCCGGTGGCCCGGTCGGCCTGACGTTGTGACCCGCGCCTCAGCCGGTTGCCCCTGACACCGGTGTGAACGGCGAGGATGGCCGCAGCGCCCGGAACCGCCGGGCGGTCATCCGGAAGGCGGCGGAAAATGGGGCAGGCATGGGGTTTCAGCAGGTTCGGCGGGCCGGAGGTGCAGGAGTTCTTCGAGCGTTCCGATCCCGCACCCGGATCCGGTGAGGTGCTGATCCGGGTCGACGTCGCCGGTGTCAACCCGCTCGATCACCTCTTGCGCGCGGGCCTGGTCCCCGGGCTCGACGGCGGGCGCCCGTTCCCGCGCGTGCTGGGCATGGAAGCGGCCGGGACCGTGCTCGCACTGGGGGAGGACGTCGACGGGCTCGCGGTGGGGGACGCGGTCTTCGGCTTCGCGCTCACCGGCGGAGGCACCTACGCCGAGACGACGGTGCTGTCCGCGGCGAACACCGCGCGCGTCCCCGACGGCTTGTCCGCCACCGTGGCGGCGACGCTGCCGGTGGCGGGGACCACCGCAGTGGACGCGCTGGATCAGCTCGGTCTCCCGGCCGGTGCCACGGTCCTGGTCAACGGGGTGGGCGGCGGGGTCGGCCTCGCGGTCGCGCGGCTGGCCGCGGCTCGCGGGCTGCGGGTGATCGGTACCGGCAGTGCCGCCAAGCGCGAGCAGGCCGAAGCGATCGGGGTGCGGTTCGTCGACTACACCGCGGAGGACGTCGTCGCCGTGGCCCGCGAGCTGCTCCCGGATGGCGCCGACGGGATCGTCGACCTGGTCGGCGGGCCTTCGCTGCGGGCGGTCGCGTCGCTGGCTCGCGAGCCGCGCACCGTCATCGCCGTCGGCGACCAGTCGGTGTCCGAGCTGGGTGGCCGGTTCGTCGAGCGCCGCATCGACCGCGAGAACCTGGCGCGTTCCGCCCGGCTGGCGCTCGACGGAGTCCTTGCGCCGGTGATCACCGCGGTCCACCCGCTGTCCGACGCCCCGGCCGCGCTGGCCACCGTCGAGAACGGGCATGCCGCGGGCAAGGTGGTCATCAAGGTGACTTGAGTTCGCGGCACCGGCGATCACCGAAGCCTCAGAGGTCCAGGACGACCTCCTCTTGCGGCCGGGCGCAGCAGACGAGGGCCTCGCCCGCCGCCGGGGGCTCGAGCGGATCCGGGTCGTACGTCACCCGGCCCGAGAGCACCGGCGTCGCGCACGTGTGGCAGACCCCGGTCCGGCACGACCAGCGCGTCGGCACGTCACACGCCTCGGCGAACTCCAGGAGGCTCGGGCATCCCTCGCTCCACGGCACCGTCAGCCCGCTGCGCGCGAACGTCACGGCCGGCCCGGTACCGACGGCGCCGGCCGGGGGGTGCGGGGTCCTGCGGACGGCGTCGGTCAGCCCGGGGTTGATCGCGGACACCCCGCCGAAGAGTTCACTGTGGACGCGCGCCGCGTCGAAGCCCAGCGAGACGAACGCTTCCCGCATCGCCTTCATGAAGGCGTCCGGGCCGCACAGGTAGACCACCGCGTCGGTCGGCAACTCCAATGTGGACAGCGTGGCCGATGTCGGCCGTCCGGTGTCCGCGGTGTGGTACACGTGCTCGCGGCCGTGGGGGAGGCTCGTCACCAGTGCGTGGGCCTCGGCCGCGAACGCCTGCTCGGTGGCCGTCCGGGTGGTGTGTATCCACCGGACGTCCCGCGCGGTCCCGCGGGCGGCGAGTGCGTGCAGCATCGCCAGGACCGGGGTGACGCCGATGCCCGCGGAGACCAGCACCACCGGGCGGTCGTCGTCGGCCAGGACGAAGTCGCCGCGGGGCGCCGCGACGTCCACAGTGGCGCCAGGCGCCAGCTGCGTGGTGAGGTAGCTGCTGACGACGCCGTCGCGCTTGACGCTGATGCGGTATTCCCGCTCGGACGGTGCCGCGGACAGCGAGTAGCTGCGGACCGGCGCCGGATCGCCCGCCCCGGGGAGCCGCAGGGTCAGGTACTGGCCGGGCTCGGGCCGGGGGAGCGGCGCGCCGTCGCCGCCGGCGAGGTGGATCGAGGTCACGGTCGCGCTCTCGGGCACGACGCGGGTGACGCGCAGGGGCCGGAAGCCGCTCCAGCCGTGGGGTGCCGGCGGCTCACCGGCGGCCAGCAGGTCCCGGAACGACCCCTGCCAGCCGGGGCTGAGCGCCGGGATGTCGGCAGCCTTGCGCAGCGCGTCCCGGTCGCGATCCGGCAGGTAGAGGAGCGCGTCGACGGCCGCGACGCTCATCCCGTGGCGGCCGGTCGACGTGCGCACGATCTCGTCGCCGGCCTGGACGTGGCCCTCGGTGATGACGCGCAGGTAGAACCCCGGCCGGTGGTGCGCCACGAGCAGCGACGGCATCCTCGGCTCGCCCAGGCGCATCCCGACGCGGAAACAGGTGACCCGCGGCTGGGTGACCTCGAACTCGGCCTCGCCGATCCGGAACCGGTCGCCGATGTGCACCTCGTCGTCGGGCAGGCCGTCGACGGTGAAGTTCTCGCCGAACCGGCCGTCCTCGAGGTCGTCGCGGCCGAGGAAACGCCGCCAGTGCTCGTAGGACTGGCGCTGGTACACCAGCACCGCCCGGTTCTCGCCGCCGTGGCCGCCGAGGTCACCCTGGCCGTCGCCGTCGACGTTGAGCCGGCGCACCATCCGCCTGCCGTCGACGGGGTACTTGAAGATGCCGGTGTGGACGGTCCGGTCCCGCCAGGCCACGTTCTTCGGCAGGCCGACGTTGAGTGACACCAACCGCGCCATGCTCGTCTCCTTCGCTCCGCCGACGTGCGCGTACCCGACGGTCAAAGCCGTCGGCGCAGGACCCGGCGGCTGATGATCGACGGGAAGAACAGCAACAGCAGTGCGTAGTAGCCGAGGCCGGGCTTGATGAGCGCCACGACCACCGCGAGTACGAAGACGCCCGTGCTCAGCACGAAGTTGCCCAGCGTCTCGTCGGAAACCGGCTCGGCGTCCCCGCGGATCTGCGGGTCGCGGCGGACGAGGAAGACCAGGACCGTGTGGCACAGGCTGCCGGCCAGGAGGGTGCCCAGGTAGAACACCACGGTGAAGCGGTCCGGCGGGTAGGCGCCGATGAGCTGGGTGGGGAACGGCAGCAGGGCGATGGTCAGCAGCCAGCAGAAGTTGGCGGCGACGAGCGGGCCGCTGTAGGCGCGGACGTGCTCGAAGGTGCGGTGGTGGGTGAACCAGGACCGGCCGATGACGGCGAAGCTGAGCACGAAGCTGAAGATCTTCGCCCAGTTGTGGGTGATCGCCTCGCTCGCGGGCGCGTGTTCGGCGACCAGTTCCGGCACCAGCTCCGTCAGGGGGAGGACCAGCAACGTCAGCGCGATCGCGACGACGGCGTCGGTGAAGAACATCAGCCGCTCGGATGATCTCTCGGACTTCACACCGACATCCAACCACCAGGCCGGCCCGGCACCGGCTGTGGCCACGATCCGGCGAATCCGGCGTGCACCGCACAATCCGGTCTTTTCGGATGCTGCACCGTCAACTGTCGGTACGGCCCCGTATCGCCGCGGCGCAGGAGGCCGATTCCGCGCGTTGCGGCACGACTCGCAGAGGTTCCCGGTTTTCGCGACCCTTCGGGCAGGGAGAAAACGTTTTCGGGCCGGTTGACGCCGTTCGGCCACGGCTGGCACGGTCGGCCTGGCAAGAGTGTCTCGCTCGGCTGGGGTGGCAGAGGCGACGATCGGCACTCTCGGTGACTGGGGGCGGCCCCGATGCCGCGGCGGAAAAGCGGGCTTTGTCGTGCTGCCGGTCGGCGGAAACGGGCCGGTATGGGGAAATCGAAAGAAAGTGAACCTTCGTAGTGAATTTGAGAACCAGAGTTCTTGCCGTCATCACATTCACGCTGTCCGCGGTCGTGGCCGTGGCCGCGCCGGCTCCGGCGGCCACCGGCACGCAGACCGTGGAGCTCGCCGCGCCGGCCGGCAGTGGCCTGGTGCCCTACACGGCCGTCATCAAGCCGGTGACCGCCGAGCGGCTCGGCAACAGCTGGCGCGCGGGCTGCCCGGTCGGTCCTGACCAGCTGCGGCTGATCAACCTGAGCTTCCTCGGCTTCGACGGTGCCGTGCACCGGGGGGAGCTGGTCGTCAACGCCGACCGGGCGTTCGAGGTCGCGCGCACCTTCGGTGACCTGTACTTCGGGCGGTTCCCGATCGAGCGGATGGAGACCGTCGAGAAGTACGACTCCGACGACGACGCTTCGATGGCGGCGAACAACACCTCGGCGTTCAACTGCCGGGCGATCACCGGGGGGACCGCGTGGTCGAACCACTCCTACGGGCGTGCCATCGACATCAACACCGTGCAGAACCCGTACATCTCCGGTAGCGGCGCGGTCTACCCGCCCAACGGGGCGCCCTACGTCGACCGGACGCAGCACCTGCCGGGCATGATCCACACCGGCGACGTCACCGAGCGGGCGTTCACCTCCCGTGGCTGGACCTGGGGTGGCTCCTGGGACACCCCGATCGACTACCAGCACTTCGAGAAGCCCTGACCCCGAACGGGAAAGTCTGCAAATCAAATACAGCTCGCACAGTTTCCTGTGCGAGTGTGAGAATGGGAGTCGGGTAATGCGCAACAAGATAGCGGCCTTGGTCGCGACCACTGCTTTCGTTGCCGGTGGGTCACTCATGACCGCGACGTCGGCGTCGGCGACCGTGGACCCTCCCGGCGGCAGCTGGGACCACACGTGGACCACCACGGACGCCAACAAGGGCGGCACCGTCTACGTCGAAGAGAACGGCGACGTCGTGTCCGTCTGCGACACGGCGGCCGACGGACTCTCTGCCCGGGCCAGTATCTCCGTCCAGGACGGTTCGGGCGCCTACCCCGAACGTTACCTGCTCGTCGCCTCCGGTGGATTGGGATCTTGCGCCACAGCCAGGGCTTCTGACGGCGGCACGCACGACCTTCCGGAGCACTGGAACATCGGCGTCGCGGTCTACCTGGGTCCGAACGGCCAGCACTCGAGCCAGCACTTCTACCTCAACGATCACTGAGTTTCCTCATCCTGGTTCGGACGGCCCGGTCGGTGGATCCCGGCCGGGCCGTCCGGCTGGGCTGTTCGGGGGATCCTGCGGTCGTCGGGGCGATACCCGTAACCACCGAAGTCCGCCGTGCGACTCGGGCACGAGCCGTGCGGACAGGACGAGGGGTAGTGGATGGTGCGCACCACGTGGTGGCGGGTAGGGCTGGTGTGCTGCTTGTCGCGGCGTTGGCGTCGTGGCTGGTGGGCTACGGCCTGCCGGACTGGCTGCTGGCGAGTCAGCACCCGGTGCGCAACGTGCTCGAAGCGTTGAGCTGGCCGGCGAGCGTCCTGGCCTTCCTGTGGATCGCCGTGCCCTCGGTCGTCAAGTGGACGCGCCCGGCAGGCGGCGAGCCGGCGGAGCCCGCGGTCACGTCCATGACGTCGCACCGCGGCTCCGGTACGACCGTTCTGGCGGGCCGGGACATCCGGGGCCTCCGGCTTCCGCATGGTCCTGGTGCGCCCGGATCCGCAAAGCCTTACCCAGCAGGTGTTCTCGGAGGTCAACGGCACGCGCGCCAAGGTTTCGGACGAGGTACTGGCGGTGGCCGTCCCCGGCTGACCCGGTTTCGGTCCGGTGGGTGGCGCCCGCCGGAATCGTGACGGGTGATTCCGCTGTCCGGGCCGATTGCGCACGACCGGCCCGGACAGCGGTGGAGTCAGCGGGTGGGAATCCCGGTGTTGCCCGAGGCGAGCCGGGCGCCGGTGTGACTGCTGTGCTGGTCGGCCGACGCGACGAAGGTGTACCTGGTCGCGTCCCCGTTGAGGTTCGGCGTCCAGCACCGGCGCTGGCCCGGCAGCACCTTCCCGTTGCCGCCGGAGCTGTCGCAGGTCACGGTGCCGACCGGCGTACCGTGGTCGTAGCGCACGAGGTAGGCCTGCCCGTACTGGCTTGCCGTCATGGCCTGGCCGAAGAGCACGAACGCGAAATACAGGCTGCCCTGGCGGCACAGCTGGACCTCGCCGACGATGGCGTTGTTGGTGGCGATCACGGCGGCTCGCGGCGTCACGAGAGTCTGGTATCCGGCGCTGTTCTGGCAGTCCGGACTCGAGCGGACGTCCGCCGAAGCCGGCAGCGTGAGCCCCAGTACGGCCGCGCTCGCGATCGCGAACACCGCCATGGCTTTCTTGAACATGTGTTCCTCCCCGTTTCGAGGTGGCCGGCGGTCCGGCGGCGACGCTGCCGGCGCGATCCACATCGCCGACACGCGTGACCGGTGCGGTGGGTTTAGGGAACGCGGACTCGATTCACCCGGCGAAGCGCGGTCGAATCCGTTCCGCGCTACCGCGCCGGCATGGCGGCCGGCGTACTGACGACCTTCCAGCAGCTCGGTTACGCGATCGCCGAGCGTTCCCGCAACCGGAGTACTCAGTCCGTTCCTGAGAGAACGCTGAGTGGGCACCGAGGTTTTCATGGTCGTTTGCTGCGACACGCATTCGCCGATGCCTTACACTCCGCAGCCTCCGACGAGAGGAATCCTGCTGCGATGCGTGCGTCCTGGCGGCACCGACTGCTGCAACCGATCCGGGTGCGGCTCAGAGACACTGTGTCCGAAGCCGTCACACCCCTGCTGGCACAGCAGGAACAGCAGCTCGCCGAACTGCGGGCCGAGAACCGGCGGCTCTACGACCGGCTCATCGAGTTCGAGATCCGGACGCGGCGCGACGTCGTCTATGCGGCCGACCGGCAAGCCGCCCTCGAATCGGCCGAGTTCGTTCGTGCGCACATGCCCGACGCCCCGCGGTTCGACGATCCGCACCGGACCCTCGAACACGCTCTCTCACTGGCCCCGACCGGTGGCCTGGCGCTCGAGTTCGGCGTCTACACCGGGTCGACGTTGAAGATCATCGCCGCCGCGCGAACCTCCGGCGGTGTCTTCGGCTTCGACTCCTTCCAGGGGCTGCCCGAAGACTGGCGCATCGATTTCCCGGCGGGCACCTTCGGCGTGGAGGGCCGGCCCGAGGTCGCCGGCGCCGAACTGGTCGTGGGCTGGTTCGCCGACACCCTGCCCGGCTTCCTGGCCGATCACCCGGAGCCGGTGGACTTCCTCCACGTCGACGCGGATCTCTACAGTTCCACGAAGACCGTGCTGGACCTGGTCGGCCCGCGCCTGCGGCCGGGCTCGGTGCTCGTGTTCGACGAGTTCTTCAACTTCCCGGGCTGGCAGGAGCACGAGTACCGGGCGTGGCGGGAGCACCTCGAACGCACCGGGTTGTCCGTGAGCTACGAGGGATACTCCTACGCCGACGAACAGGTCGTGGTCCGGATCACCGAGTAGAGCCCACGGGCGCTTCCGCGATCGGTAACGTTTCTTGATCATGGGGATATATCCGGTATGGCTGGGGAGCACCGGGTTGTCGTCTGGGTGGGGTTCCCCGTGCTCGACCGCACCGGCGAGCAGAACTAAACTGACAACCGCACACATGAAAACTGTGGGAAACGCAAAAATGCGCGGCCTGGTGACGTCCTCCGTCGCCGTTCTCGCCGCACTGACCGTGCTGACCGGCGTCCTCGCCCCGGTGGCGAGCGCCGCTTCGGCCGGGTCCCCG
Source organism: Amycolatopsis sp. lyj-109 (assembly GCF_046548995.1). NCBI lineage: Bacteria > Bacillati > Actinomycetota > Actinomycetes > Pseudonocardiales > Pseudonocardiaceae > Amycolatopsis > Amycolatopsis sp. lyj-109. Next base: position 170,213 of record NZ_JAJPWR010000012.1, on the reverse strand, counting down.
GCAGTGGTGGTGCAGACGCCGGACGAGGTGCGCATCAACGCCGCCGGCGTCGTCGGGCTCACCATCACTCCGGAATTGCTGCGGATCAGCGAAAGCACCTTCGTCTACGAGATCTACCGGGCCGCGACGCGGCAGGGTGAAATCGCGCAGGAGGTGCAGTTCGAGGCGCTTGACGCCTACAGCTACGGGCGGACGTCGTATTTCCTCACGACCGGGATTTACGCGGCACATCAGCGGGATCTGGACCGTGAGGCGCTCTACCAGGTGCGGCGTACGGAGCGGCAACCCGCGGCCACACTGCTCGGCTTCGAGCTGACCTCGATCCTGCTGGCCAAGGACGACAAGAACTTCGTCTTCGCCTTGTGGGAGCGGGCCGCCAGGGGTTCGTTCGTGAAGTCCGCCGCGGGTGCCGTTTACAGCGGAACGCCGGCGGAGCAGAAGGAGTTCATCCTTCGCGGCATCTTCGTCGAGCATCAGCGTGACCTGGACGCGGCGAAGGAAGCGGCCGAGAAGGAAGCCGCCGAGAAGAAGCTTCGTGACGCACGGGTGAAGGCTGGTGCCGTCGTCGGCATGGACCCGGCACTGGCCGCGCAGTTGACGGACAAGGACTTCGTGGAGGCCATCTGGTTCCATGACCTGGCACCGCGGGATTCCGAGGTGTACTACCAGGCGTACGTCAGCCGGACGCCGGAGCAGTGGCGCGCGTTCATCGACACCGGCATCTTCGAGGCCGCGGCCAAGGACAAGGTGGACAACATCAAGGTCCGTGCCGCCGCCGTCGTCGGGATCGACCCCGGGTACGCCAGGTACCTCCAGGAAGGCCCCCTGGTCCGCGAGATCTGGACCAGGGCGAAGTCCGGCACGCACGTCCAGGCCGCCGCATATCGTGCCCTGCAGAGTGCGTCGCCCGCCCAGTGGCGAACCTTCCTCGAAACCGACATCCTCACCGCCGAGGCCGCAGACAAGCCCTGAGGCTCCCGCTAAGGGAGGCCCGTTCGCAGAAAGCGCGAGCGGGCCTCCTTTTCGTCGCCGAGCGTCACGACTCCAGGAAGGTCAAGGCTTCGGCGACGAATTCGTCGTGATGTTGGAAGATGCCGCCGTGTCCGGCATCGGGGTAGAGCGTGAGCCGGGCGTGGGGCATGCGCCGGGCCAGGTCTGCGGAGTTCCTGCTGGGCACCATCCGGTCCTGGTCACCGTTGGCGACCAGGACCGGCTGCTGGATGCCGCCGAGGTCGGCCGGTTTCCGGATTCCCCAGTCGTGGATGGCTTTCAGCTGGTTGCGGAACGCGGTGACGGAGATCGGCTCGTCCCGGTTGTCCGTGCGTTCCTTCAGCCGGTTCACGAACTGCCGGGCCGCGGCTTTGCCGTCGGCGGTGCGGGTGAAGAAGAGGTACTCCTTCGGGTCTTTGCGGGTCAGCGTTGCTTTGAAGGTGTCGAGCAGGGTGACCGCGGTGACCCGGTCGATGCCTTCGCCGCCGGCCGGACCGGTGCCCGCGAGGATCAGCTTGCGGACCAGCCGCGGTTCCTCTTCGGCGATCACCTGGGCGACGAAGCCGCCGAGTGAGAATCCGAGAAGATCGACCCGGTCGTGGCCCAGCGCCCGGATGAAGGCGACGGCGTCGCGAGCCATCGCCGTCACCGAGCGCGGCGTGGTGCCTTGCGAGGCGCCGACTCCCCGGTTGTCGAAGGTGATCACGTGGTGTCGCGCGGCGATGCCGTCGACGACCCGGGGGTCCCAGTTGTCCAGGACCGCGGCCAGGTGGTTGAGGAAGACCACCGGGGTGCCGGTGTCCGGCCCCAGTTCCCGGTAGGCGAACGCCGTTCCGGCGACGTCGGCGGTTTTGGTCGGGGCGTCTTGGTGAGTGGTGCGCACGGTCATGGTCGGGCTCCTGGCTGACGGGTCATTTCACCTTGATGACGACTTTGCCCTTGGCGCGTCCCTTGTGGACATACGCGATGGCTTCGTTGGTTGCTTCGAACGGGAAGACGCGGTCCATGACCGGCCGGATGATGACTCAGGATCCGCGTCGCCGGCCGCAGGATCCACGGCTTGCCGAGCTCCCTGGCGAAGGCGGGGTCCGACGGGCCGGAGATCGAGATGAGCTTTCCGCCGGGTTTGAGCACTCGCAGGGACTTCATGAGCGTCGCCTCGTCGAGGCTGTGCACCACGACGTCGACCAGGTCGTGGTTGGCCGCGCCGGCCGTCGTGGCCACGGTCGCGCCGAGGTGCTTCGCCAGCTGGATCGCGAAGGTCCCCACACCACCGGAACCGGCCTGGATGAAGACCTTCTGGCCCTTCCGGAGACCCGCGATTTCGATCAACGCCTGCCAGGAGGGCAGGCCGACCAGCGGGATGGCGGCCGCTTCGACCATGGTGAGGCTCTTCGGCTTCGCGGCGAGATCGTCTTCGTGGATGGCGATGAACTCGGCGAAGGTGCCCGGTCCGGACGACGACGCCGGCCACGTCGTTGCCCAGGATCAGCGGCAGGCGGTAGGGCAGGATCAGCTTGAACTCGCCATCCCGGATCTTGGCGTCCAGCGCGTTGACGCCCGCGGCGTGCACCTGGACCAGCACGTCGTCTTCGCGCACCTCGGGCTCGGGTACGTCGGTGGCCCGCAGGTCGTTGCCGGTCTTTCCGTAGCGATCGACGGTGAACGCCCGCATTCAGCGCCCCATCCGGTTGAGTTTGCGGACGCTCTTGTCGAAGGCCCGCGCGGGGGCGATGCGGCGCAGCGCGCTGACGCGCCCGGCCGTCGAACCGGCGGTGTAGCGCAGCTTCGGTTTCGGATCGGTGGCCGCCGCGGCGATCACCCTGGCGACGACGGCCGGGTCGGCGCCGCCGCGCATCGACTCCCGCATGACGTCATCGAAGACGCGCCGCCGGTGCGCGTAGACCGCCAGCGGGGTGTCGGCCTGCACCTGGTTGGCGTCGAACGGCGTGTTGACCGGGCCGGGCTGGACCCGCAGCACCCGCACGCCGTATTCGCGGACCTCGTGGTCCAGCGACTCGGAGTACCCCTCGACCGCGTGCTTGGTCGCGACGTAGGTGGCCATGAAGGGGTTGGGCACGAAGCCGGCGACGGACGAGACGTTGATGATGCGCCCGCTGCCGCGGGTGCGCATGTGCGGCAGGACGGCCTTCGTCATGCGGACGAGGCCGAAGACGTTGACGTCGAACACGTTCCGGGTCTGGGCGATCGAGAACTCCTCGGCGGCGCCGTTGGCGCCGATCCCGGCGTTGTTGACCAGCACGTCGAGTCGTCCGAAGCGGTCGAGCACCTGCTCGACGACGCCGGCGACCGACTCGTCGCTCGTCACGTCGAGGTCCAGGAACGTCACGCCGTCACCGGGGGTGCCGCGCGAGGTGTCGCGGCTCGTCCCGATCACCGTGAAGCCGGCGTCCGCGAGGGTGCGCGTGGTGGCCTTGCCGATGCCGGATGACGCGCCCGTCACCAGCGCCACCTGCGGAGATGTTGTCGTCATGGTTCCCGTCCTTTGAATTACGATCGTACTACCACAGGCACGGCGAGACCCGGAGTGCAAGGGTTGGGGCGGATTTGAATTATGACCGTACTAACATGGGTGACAGGCTGAGCGGAGGAGCGCGTGGTGCGGTACGGGAAAGAGCACAAGCTGGAGACGAGGCAGCGGATCATCGAGTCGGCCGGTCGCCGGTTCAAGCGCGACGGCATCGACGGCTCCGGGGTCGCCACGCTCATGAAGGACGCGGGCCTGACCAACGGCGCCTTCTACGCCCACTTCGAGTCCAAAGAGGACCTGGTTGCCACCGCGGTCGCCGAGCAGCTGCACGGCCAGCGCGAGTGGCTCACCTCGTTCGAACCGGGTCGCGCCGGGATCGAGGCGATGGTGCGCGCCTACCTCTCGCCCGAACACCGGGACAACCCCGAGGAGGGCTATCCCTCCGCCGCCCTGCTCGACGAGATGAGCCGGTGCGCGGACTCGACCAAGCAGGCGTACACGGACAGCCTCCTCGGGATCATCGACGACATCGCCGTCCGGCTGGCCCCGCACGATCCGCCGTCGGCGCGCATCCGGGTACTCGGCGTCTACGCCCTGATGGTCGGAACCCTGCAGCTGTCCCGCACCCTCGCCGACCGGCACCTCGCCGACGATGTGCTGGAGCAGGGCATCCGCAACGCGCTGGCCGCGCTGGACGCCGTGCCGCCGAACTGATGAGCGGCGGCGACCCGCGCAGCCGCGCCGGGACGAAGTGCCCGGCAGGAGTCCTTCACGGAGTCCGGCTGCTGGTGGCACAGACGGGTGGCGTTCCACCCTGACGACGCCCACGCCCTCGCGAAGGCGAGGTATTTCGATTGCGGGCGGTGGCGTGGCTGACCGAGCATGGCTCGGTGACGCTGCGGAAGAGTCATTTCGTCGAGTTGGCTGGCGCGGCGATGTCCGCGCTCGTCGAGGGCGACCTCGCCGAGGCCGGACGCCTGGCCGGGGTCCCGCTGACCGAGTACTTCCTGACCGATCGGGCGCGGTGGTTGTGGCGGCATCGGCTGGACCGGATCGCCGCGGATCCGCACAACGCGCGGTGGCTGGCGAGACAGGCGGTCGTCGGCGACGAAGGCGTGGTTGTCGGGCATGCCGGGTTTCACGGCCCACCCGACGAATCCGGCACGGTCGAGATCGGTTACTCGGTGGATCCCGCGTTCCGTCGCCGCGGCTATGCCAGGGCCGCGTTGACCGAACTGCTGCGCAGGGCCGCCGCGGAAACCGGCGTACACACGGTCCGCGCGACGATCAGCCCGGACAACGTGGCCTCGCTGGCCACGATCGCCGGCTTCGGGTTCGTGCAGGTCGGTGCGCACTGGGACGACGAAGACGGCCATGGGCTCGTCTTCGAAAAACCCGTGTCTGCCACGTAAAGGTGGCTCTCACGGTACCTGTCCCACCAGGATCTCCCAGACCCCCGGGACGCCTGTCAGCCTGGTCGAGGCGGCTCCCCGCAGCCGCGCCGGACGCGTGACCGCGTCGGCACCTGCTTCCACGAAAAAAGGAACGAAGACCAATGGCGGACAACCAGTTCACCACCCACACAGACCTGTTCGATCTGAGTGGGAAGTACGCACTGGTCACCGGCGGCACCAAGGGCATCGGGATGATGATCGCGCGCGGCCTTCTGCAGGCGGGCGCCCGCGTCGTGATCAGCTCACGCAACGCGGACACGTGCGCGGAGGCACAGCGTCTGCTGGCCGAATTCGGCGACGTCCGGGCAATCCCCGCCGACCTGTCCCGGCACGACGAGTGTCAGCGCCTCGCCGATCTCGTCGAGGCCGGTTCGGAACGCCTGGACATCCTCGTCAACAACGCGGGCGCGATGTGGCGCGAGCCGCTTGAGACGTTCCCGGACGAGGCCTGGGACGCCGTGCTCGACCTCAACCTCAAGTCGCCGTTCTGGCTGGTGCAGGCGCTGCTCCCGGCACTGCGCAAGGCGGGCACCGCCGACGATCCCGCGCGGATCATCAACATCGGCAGTATCGCCGCCATCCACGTCGCCGAGTCGCCCAACTACTCGTACGTCAGCAGCAAAGCGGGACTCCATCAGCTCACCAGGGTGCTGGCCAGGGAACTGGGTCCACAGCACGTCACGGTGAACGCCGTGGCCCCGGGACCGTTCCCGTCGCAGATGATGGCGTCGACGCTCGACGCACTCGGCGACACGATCGTGGCGAAGGCCCCTCTGGGCCGGCTCGGCCGCGACGACGACATGGCAGGCGTCGCCGTGTTCCTCGCCAGCCGGGCCGGTTCCTACCTCACCGGCACCATCATCCCGGCCGACGGCGGCATCGCCACGACCGCAACGGGTACCTAGTACTGCAGGGCGAGATCTTTGTTCGATGCGGCCGAAGACAGCCTGCCAGGACAATCCTGGACGCCGGCCTGCCGATCTGCCGCAGCTGGTCGTGAGTGGTAATTCGGGTTAGAACCCGAATTACCACTCACGACCACCAGCCACGGCAAACGGTGACTTTCCCCAGGTCACGCACACAAGTGTCCCTGCAGTACTAGCCGTCGGGGGGGTACCGGCAGTACCTCCCTTCGCCCGCGGACAGGACCTACAGTGCAGGGGTGGCCACGATCGATCCGAGCACCGAGATCAAGGAATTCCTGAGCTCGCGGCGCGCGCGGATCACGCCCGAGCGGGCGGGGCTGCCCGCCTACGGCGGCAACCGCCGGGTCAAAGGTCTGCGTCGCGAAGAGGTGGCGCTGCTGGCAGGGGTGTCGGTCGACTACTACGTGCGCATGGAGCGTGGCGGCCTCGCCGGCGCCTCCGACGGGGTGCTCGACGCGGTGGCCGCTGCCTTGCAACTCGACGAGGCCGAGCGCGATCACCTGTTCCACCTTGCGCGGCAGTCGAGAGCGCCCGGCGGTCCACGTCGCCGGCGACCCGCCGTGCCGGTGCGTCCGGCGCTGCAGCAGGTGCTCGACGCCATCGCCGATGCGCCGGCGTGGATTTGCAACGGCCGTTATGACGTGCTGGCGATGAACCACCTTGCCCGCGCGCTGTATTCACCGGTGCTGGCCGACCCGCGACGGCCGGCGAACACCGCGCGGTTCGTGTACCTGGATCCCGGATCGGCACGAACGTTCTTCGTCGACTACGACCGGATCGCCGGCGATGTGGCCGCGAAGCTGCGCATGGAAGCCGGCCGCAATCCGCACGACGAGGAGCTGATCACCCTGGTCGGTGAGTTGTCGACACGCAGCGAACTGTTCCGGCGGCGGTGGGCATCCCAGGACGTCCGGCTCCACCGGTCCGGACGCAAGCGTCTGCACCATCCGGTGGTGGGCCGGCTCGACCTGGACGTCGAGTCGATGGAGCTGCCTGCCGATCCCTGCCTGCTCCTGACCGTCTACACCGCGCCCGCCGGCACGGCGACCGCGGACGGTCTGGCCCTGCTGTCGTCGTGGGCGGCCGGCCAGGAGAAGCCGGCGACCGAGAGCGCCCGTTAGGCGGGAAGAGCGATGAGGTCGAGTGCCGTCGCGCGGGCGTCGGCGAGCATGTGAAGGCCGTCCGCGGCTGTTGCCCGGACCTGGTCGGGGGTGGCGTGTTCCGGGCCGAGCAGTGCGGTGACCGCTTTGGCGAGCACCGTTTCCGGCTCGGCCGGTCCGCGCCGGGAGCGGTGCCGCCCGGTGACCGTGAGGAAGCCGGTGAGCAGGGCGTGGAGAGCGAGCGCCTGCTCGTCGAGCGGCCAGTCGGTGCGGGCGAGGCCGTGGCGGCGCCAGATCGGGAGCACGCCGTGCATCATCGCGTCCGGGCTCAAGGTCTCGAGCAGTTTCACCGAGCGCGGGTCGGCGGTGAGGGCGCCGAGGAGTCCGTCGTCTTCGCTGCGCAGGGCGTCGACGAACGGGTGCCGGGCGGCCCTGGTCAGCATGTCCGGGACCAGGCGGGACGGCCGGGCGAGGTCGGGGTCGGCGGTCACGGCTTCGGTGGCGTCGTCGGCGAGGGCGAGGAAGTCGCGGCCGATCAGGCCGAGCAGGAGGTCTTCCTTCGTCTTCCAGTAGAGGTAGACGGTGCCTTTGCCGATGTGGGCGCGGGTGGCGACGTCGGCGATGGTGACGCCTTTGCTGCCGCGGGCGAGCAGCAGTTCGCCCGCGGCCGCGAGGATGCGCGCGGCCTTGGGGGAGCTGTGCTCAGGCAGGTCCGGCAACGCTGGTCCTTTCCGGAGGGTGAAGTACGGTGCCGACGATATCGGCATTCTTGAACTTCGCGATGTCGTCCACGCGCATCACCCGTTCGATCAGGCGGCTGCCGAGCCGCGTCTTCGCCAGTCTCGGGAGCGCGCGCCGGAACAGGATCTCCGGGCGGTTGTCGGCCATGAAGATCTTGCGGTCGGCGAACGCGCCGTCCTGGTAGTGGTCGACGTAGGGCCGCAGAGCGCGTTCCCACTCGGTGAGGGCGGTTTCGAGGTCGTCGTGGCGTTCGAGCATGGTGCCGAGCAGGTCGGCGCCGGTGAGTCCGGAGGAGACGCCCATGCCCGCGTAGAGCGTGACGCACCAGGCGGAGTCGCCGACCAGGACGACGCGCCCGCGGTGCCACCGAGGCATCCGCACCTGTTCCACGGAGTCGAAGAGTGCGTCGCCGGTCGCTTCGAGGTGGTCGACGACGTCGCCGAGCGTGGTGCCCAGCGGTTGCGGTCCGAACGCGGCCCGGACCCGATCGGCGGGTGACTGCGTGAATTCGGCGTCGACGTCGTCGGTGCGGTAGGTCAGCATCACCGTCGGGTTGTGGTCGGCGAAGGCGAAGACCCACATCGACCGGCCCGGTTCGAGCAGCGTCGCGCCCCGCCCGGGCGGGAGGCCGGCCGGGGTCCCGGCGTATTCGAAGGCCACGACCATGTAGCCGAGCCGGTGCAGGTGGTCTTCGTGCGGGCCGAACACCAGCGACCGCACGGTCGAGCGCAGTCCGTCGGCGCCGACGACGAGGTCGTACCGCTCGGTGCCCGTGGTGCCGGTGGCGGTGTTGTGCAGGGTGACGTCGACGCCGCCGGTGTCCTGCTCGATCGCGGTGGGCACGGTGGAGTAGCGGATCTCGACGTCGTCGGGCAGGACCGCGTAGGCGGCTTGTTCGGCGTCGCCGCGCAGGATCAGCCACGGCTTGCCGGGCAGGTCGGCGATCCCGGCACCCGCCCGGCCGCGCCCGCGCCGGTCGATGTTCAGCGGAGGTTGCGGCGCACCGCGGTCGTGGAGGTGGGCGCCGAGCCCGAGCCGGGCGGCGGCGGCCTTGCCCGCGCCGAACAGGGCGACGAAGTAGCCGCCGGACCGGCGCGCGGGAGCGCGTTCGACCAGCACCGGAGTCCAGCCTGCGGCGTGCAACCGGGCGGCGGTCGCGATCCCGCTGACACCCATCCCGACCACGAGTACCCGGCGTGTGGGGTTTGCTTCCATGCCTTCGACCATACTGACCAGATTGGTCAGTTGGTCAGTCTGTGGTCTGATTCACTTGCGGACCCGGCGTCTCAGATCGCGGCGAAGTACCCAGTCCGGGTCCTCTTCCGGCAGCAGGTGCCCGCCGTCGGCGTGCACGCGCTCCTGCGCGCCCGGGATGTCCCGGGCGAAGTGCTGCCCGTCGATACCGGCGCTGCGCAGGACCAGCGTCGGGACCGCGATCCGCGGGATCTCGGCGCTGCGGTCCGGCTGGTCGGTGTTGGCGAAGTCGACGAACGCCGACCGGTTCCCGGCTGCGGTTGCGCAGCTGTTCACGCGGTTGGGCGCGCCGTGGTGGGTGGCCGGCGGATACGCCATCGAACTCGCCGTCGGCCGGCCGCTGCGCGAGCACGGCGACATCGATGTGCTGGTGCTGCGCCGCGATCACCTGGCGGTGCAGGAGGCGCTGAGGGGCTGGGAATGGTGGGCCGCTGATCCTCCCGGGGTGTTGCGGCCCTGGCGTCCTCAGGAAGTCCTTCCCGCTGGTGTGCAGGACATCTGGTGTCGACCGGCACACGACAAGCCGTGGCAGATCCAGGTCATGCTCGACGAATCGTCCGGTCAGGAGTGGGTGTCGAGGCGAAACCTTCGGTTGCGCCGACCCATCGCGGCACTCGGGCACACCAGCGCGGACGGGATCCCCTACCTCGCCCCCGAGATCCAACTGTTCTACAAGGCCGAAGACCCACGCCCCAAGGACGAACACGACTTCACCGACGCGCTGACCGTGCTCGGCAGCAGGCAACGGGACTGGCTGCGAGTGGCGCTCGCCGATACCTATCGCAACCATCCCTGGCAACGCGCGCTCGGAGAATTCCCCGACCGGAGAAGGGCGACGAAAACTCCGGCGGGCACTCCTGGTCTGTCCGAAGAGGACGGAACGGAACACCGGCCTCGGCGACAATCAGCCGCCGGCTCAGGGGGCGGCGGGTAGCGCGGCGGTCAGGTCGTTGGTGAGCGTGCCGGGATGGCGCCGGGCCCAGTTGCGCATGGCCCGCTGTACCGCCTCGGGCTGCCCGGTGAAGTACTCCACGAGCCGCCGGACGGCCATCTGCCGGTCGCCGGTCCCGAACTCCCCGAGCACGCCCGGTTCGCCCTGCACCTCAACTGACCGTCACTCCTTCGGCGAGGTCAGGTGGCTGAGTTCTTCCGGCGCCGCGATACTAAACCGTTCCGGCCGGTCGGACGTGGACACCGCACCCGAACACACAACCCGGAGGATCGACCATCAGCACCGATTTCCACGCCGACCCGGACGCCATCCGGAAGCTCGGCGCGCTCGCCGGGCGGGCGGGCTCCGCGGCCGGCCTCTACGCGGCGGCGGCCACCGACGGCCCGAACGAGCTGGGCGAAGGGTTGCTGGTCAACCTCCTCGCCCAGCCACTCGACCAGTGGCAGGCGCTCTGCCTCGCCAACGACCGCAAGGCCGAATCGCTGGCCGACGCCTTCGACACCGCGCTCGTCGCCGTGGCCAAGCTGTACCGCGAGACCGACCACGAGGCCGCCGCGCAGGCCGACCGGGCCTACCCGGACGCGCACTCCGAGCGGGTCGCCGCCGCCGACGTCGTCTCCCCGGAAACCGCCGCAGCCTTCACCGACTTCGACAACGCGTCCCTCAACCCCCGGACCCTCGAGCCGTACCCGGGGTCTCTCAACCCGGCCGAGGACGCATTCGACGGCTGGAACATCGAGCTCCAGCGCATCGCGGACAAGATCGCGGGCGGGGCGTCGATCTCCGGGCCGGTGCGCGGGCTGCTGACGAAGATCATCGGGACCGACCTGCTGACACTGGTCGAGAAGCTGGTGACCGGCGACTGGGACCTGCTGCTGCGCCAGGGCATGGTGTTCGAGGACACCGGGCTCGCGTTCGGCAAGATCAAGCAGAACATCGACCGCGGCCGGCTCGGCATCCAGGACCGCTGGACCGGGCACGCCGGCGAAGCGGCGCGCGCCTGGCTCACCGACTATTCGTACGCTTGCGCCGCGCACGCCAAGTTCTGCGCGGACGCCGGCTGGAAGATCAAGAACTTCGCCCGTGCGGCCTACGACGCCATGCAGGCCCTCGACTTCGCCCTCGAGTCCCTGCTGGACTCGGTGCTCGGCAAGGTGCTGAAGATCGGGAAGGCCCTGGAGCTGGCCCTGCTCGGCATCGTCGGTCTCAGCGACGGCGAGTCCGCGCGCCAGGCCATCGCCGGCGTGCTGGCCGAAGCCAGCCCGCTGCGGGCCGCCATCGACACGCTCACCACGCTGGCGCACTCGGTCGCGTCGGTGTCCGAGCTGGTGGCGGGCAACGGCGAAATCGCCGCCCAGTCCTGGCCCGGCGAGCCCTACAAGCACCCGGGGACCTGACGTGGAGAGCTCACCGTGGCGCACCGAGCAGGGCCGGCGCGCAAGGCACAACCAGGTGGTCCTGCTGGCTCGCGGCGACGGCGACCTGGCCGACTTCGCCCGCGACGTCCTGGCCGGGCGGGCAAAGCCGGAGGACCTGCTCTACCGGTCGTACCTGAGCGAAAAGACCCTCCGAACGGCACACACGGAGATCGACGCGTGGAACGCCCTCCCGGAAGCCGAACGACAGGCGGCCGTCGACGGGGCCGAAGAGCGGACCCGGGTGGAGATCGCCGAACTCGCGGCGCTCGACCTGTCGCAGCCTGCTCCGGAAGCCGATGACGACGATGACGACGACCACGACTTCGGCGCGGAGTTCCTGAACTCGCTGCGGTGACGCGCGGCGGCCGGCAGCACTCCAGCCGGTGACGCGCGACCTCCTTATGGCCCTTATCCGGCGGGCCGCGAGTTGGTTGACTCACTCGCGTGAGGATCTCGGGTGTGCTGCTCACCGTCCTGCTCGCCACCGCCGTCGTCGTTCCCGTCGCCCGCGCCGAGACGGACCCGCCGTCCTGGTCCGGGCCCCTCAGCACCCGGGGCCGATACATCGTCGACGCGCACGGCGACCGCTTCAAGCTGAAGGCCGCCAACTGGCACGGCGCGAGCGGCACGTGGACCGGCTCCGGCGACGTGAACGACCCGGCCGACCACCACGCCGGCGAGATCGCCTACCAGACCCCGCTCGGGCTCGACCGCGCGTCGATCGACACGGTCATCGACGGGCTCGCGCAGCTCGGCCTGAACAGCGTCCGGCTGCAGTTCTCCAACGCGATGCTCCGCGATACCCGGCCCGTGCCGGACCTCGCCGCCAACCCGGACCTGCACGGCCTCACGCCGCTGCAGGTCTACGACCGCGTCGTCGACCGGCTGACCGCGCGCGGGTTCGCCGTCATCCTCAACAACCACACCACGACCTCGCGCTGGTGCTGCGGGCTCGACGGCAACGAACGCTGGAACACCGCGCAGACCGAACAGCAGTGGCAGGACGACTGGCTGTTCATGGCGCGCCGCTACGCCGCGAACAAGCGCGTCGTCGGCGCCGATCTGTACAACGAGGTCCGTCGCACCACCTTCGACGACCCCAACTGGGGCTGGGGCAACGGCACCGACTGGCAGCGCGCGAGCCAGCAGGTCGCCGACCGCATCCTCACCGAGGCGAACCGCGACCTGCTGATCTTCGTCGAGGGCATCAACTGGACCGGGCTGCCGATCGACGGCTTCCCGCACGGCCGGCCGACGCTGGAACCCGCCCGGACGCTGTCGCACACGCTCGTGGACTCGGGCAAGCTCGTCTATTCGGCGCACTTCTACGGCTACACCGGGCCCAACCACTCCGGCGCGACCGGCATCGGCGAAACGCACGACCCGCGCTACCGCGACCTCTCGCCCCAGGAACTGCGGGACACCCTGTACCGGCAGGCGTTCTTCGTCTCGGCCGACACCGGCAAGCACTACACCGCGCCGCTGTGGATCAGTGAATTCGGCGAAGGCCGCAACACCACCGACCCGGCATCACGCGCGTTCTTCGAGAACTTCGTGAACTACCTGGCCGAGACCGACACCGACTTCGCCTACTGGCCCGCGGTCGGCTTCCAGGCCAACGGCTCCGGTGACGGCTGGGCCCTGCTCGGATACGACCCGGCGGGACGTCGCATCGACGTGCTCGACGGCACGGACTGGCGCGGCCCCGCCTGGCGGCGGCTGGTGACCGCACCGTCGCGAACCGGCCCGATCCCGGAGACCGATCGGTGGTCGATGCTGAACCTCGACTACGGCGACTTCCAGGAGTCGCGCCAGACGCGGGCGCTGCCGGACTGGAACCCGGGCGCCCGCAAGGGCGTCTGCCCCGACGGCCGGCGGCTCGCCGGCCTGGCCCACACCGGCAACCGTGGCCTGTGCACCGGGACCCTCGCCTCACCGGCCGGGTACGTGGTCGTGCGCGACGAGACCTACGTCGACACCGACTGGGCGTCCGGCTACACCAAGACACAGTGCCCACCCGACCACGCGGTCGTCGGCTACAGCGTCCAGGGCGCGGCCTTCTCGGCGGTGTTGTGCGGCCGGTCGGCGACCCCGCTGGGCCGCACGGGCCGCACGGTGTGGTTCGACCGCGGCGACAACCGGCCGTCCGGCGACCCCGGCGGCGACTTCGCGACCGGGAACTACAAGGGCCAGTGCGCGCCGGGGGAGTACGTCGCCGGCGTCGCCTACACCGGCCGGATCGGCTCGAGCCGGACGCCGGACGCGCTGCTCTGCCGGTCCTAGCGTCGCACGTTCGGGGCGTTCCTTGCGGTCATCGATCGCATCTGGTGATGTCGGCCGGAAATCGTGGGTCGATTTCGTAGTGGGTGTCGAATTGGCTGCTGAAACCGGTCACGCTGACGGTCCGGCCGGCGGCGAGCCCGGTGAGGTCGATGCCGGTCTGGGTGTTGACGAAGATGGTGAGTTCGCCCGAGCCGTCGTCGACGGCGAACTTGGACCCGTACGGCAGATCCGGCGCCGGCGCCTGGGTGATCGTGGCGATCACGCGCACCAGCTGTCCCTCGGAGTTCTCGCCGACGGCGCCGGTCGCGAGCGGCCGCGGCCGGACGGCGGGACCTCTGCCGTGCACGACGACGGCGGCCGGATCATCGGGAACGAGGATGAGCAACCCGAAGCTGTCGCGCAGCGTGCCGGTCACCCGTACCCGGGTGCGGGGAGCGACACCCAGGTCGGCCGCGACGCTGACGTAGATGCCGGAGCCGCGGTCCTGCAGCCCGAAGCCCTTGTCGAAGAAGCTGGACTCGAACGCACCCGAGGGGGTCGTCGCCACACCGTCGACCGTGACCGCCGTGCCCAGCGGGAGGGTGCGCGCCTGTGCGATCGACACCACGCGGTGGGCGGCCTCCACCGCGGGAGCAGGTGGTGCGAAGCTGGCGGAAGCCAGGACCAGGACCAGAACCGGAATGCAGCGCCGCCAGGAAAACATGCGGATTTCCTTTCCTTACGTCGTGCCGGGCTCAGCGGTAGCGGTGTTCGAACGCGGTGAACTTGGCTTCCTGCTGCCATTGCAGGCTCGCTTTCGGACTGCCGGCGAGGAACGCCCGGCAGGCCGGGCCGGGGCGGGGCGTGCCCAGCCGGTCGCGGGCGCACGGTGCGGCGGGAACGAAGGTGTCCGGGCTGCGCCACAGGGACGCGCCGTCGAGGAAGGCGTGGTCCAGGCTGGTGCGGGCCAGGGTCTTCAGGTCGCGGTAGCGCAGGCGGTAGTCGGTGGCCGCGCGCTGGTACTCGTGGGTGAGGTCGATGCGGGAGACACCCTCGTCGTCAGTGGACAGGGTGACCGGCACCCGGAACGCGCGGTAGCTCGGGAACGGGTGGTCCCGGCCGGAGAGCCCGAGGATCTGCTCGTTGCTGCTGAGGTTGATCTCCACCATCACGTGCCGGTCCGCCATCGTCCGCATCAGCTGCGGCCAGTCGTCCTCGCCGAGCACGTCCGCGCCGTGCCCGATCCGCTCCGCCCGGCCGGTGCGCACGGCGTCCCGGATGTGGTGGCTCAGCTCCTCCGGCTTGACCAGGCCGGGGCCGAGTTCGCCGGCGTGCAGGGTGATGTGCCCGGTGCGGTAGACGCCACGCAGGTAGTCCAGCATCCGCATGTGCAGCCGGTAGTCGCGGATGGAGACCTCGCCTTCCTCCGGCGAGACCAGGTTCACCGCCACCGTGCGGTGGTCGGCCGCCGCCAGCTCGAAGGCCGACACCATGTACGTGAACACCACGTTGGGCGGGTTGTTCCGGTTGACCTGCTGGATGTACCGCACGCTCACACCGCACCCCGGCGAGGCCGCCGGGGTGGCGCAGCCGAGCAGCGACCGCAGCCGCGTGGTGTCGGTGTCCATCTCAGTGGTCGCAGCGGCCGTGATGCCCGCCATGGTGCCGCCGGCCAGCACCTGCGCGCGCATTGCGGCGAAGTCGTCGGTGAAGGTGACGCGCTGGGACAGGTCGAACAGCGGCCCGCCCTGCCGGGTCAGCATCGTCTCCAGGTACTGCTCGTTCTGCCCGCCGGCCCGGTCCAGCACGTCGGCCAGCATGTCGAGCCGGTGCGCGCCGGTGACCGCGCCGAACTTGCCGAACGTGGCGAAGAAGTGGTCGTGCCCCGATTCGCCTTGTCCCGGCTGGAAACCCTCCATCGACCACGCCATCAGCACGGCACGCTGGAAAGCGGGATCCGACGAGGTGTCGGCGGCGGGACGCTGACCCGTGCCACACGGCCCGGCCGCCGCGACGAACGTCGTGGTGTGGATGCACAGCCCGTCCCGGGCGGCCAGGGAGATCAGCAGCTCGGTCGACGCCGCCCCGGACAGGTGACTGTGCAGGTCGCCGCCCTTGGGCAGGTCCAGCATGAAGGCCCGCAACCGGCCCGGGTCGTGCCGGACGGAGTCGAGATAGCGCTCGACGCCCGCCTCGGCACCCGGATCCGCCTGCGCCGACGAGACGACCACTCCCGAGAACACCAGGCTCAGGAACCCGGCGGAGACGAGCGACAACCCGGCCCGCAGTGTGCGCATGACGTTCCTTTCCGATTACCACGGTTTACCGAACCGAGGAGCATCCCATGGCCGAAGGTCGCCGGAGCTGGCCCAGCTGTTTCCGGATCAAGGGAAATTCGTGACAAATTGCGCCATTCAGACCATGGGGTGCAATCCCATTTGTCGATCAGTCGTTGCGATCGTTTACGCGCCTTGAATGGCCGCCGGATACCTTTCACCCTTTGAGGTTGCGTCGTCGGGGTGATCTTCCGGCGGAACAAGCGCACGGAAGCGGTTCCCGATGACCGGTCAGGCGTTTCGTTCGACTCCCGCGTCCCGGAGGAGCGCGTCCAGGGCGGCGAGGCCGAGTATCCGGCCGCCGTCGCCGGGAACGGCTACTCCGGTCACCTCGCCGAGTTCGTCCAGGGCCGGGGCGCCGGCGCAGTCGCCCGGGAGGGCCAGGCTCGTCCGGAACAGGCGGTGGCCCTGCTCGGTCGACTCGAACCTGTTGACCACCCCGGTCAGCAGGGTGCGGCTGCCGCCTTCCGCCGGGCCGGGCAGCCAGAGCTGGTCGCCGATCCGGACGAGCTCCGGGCGACCGAGGGGCAGCGGGGGCACACCCAGCGGCCGGGTCAGCTCCAGCACCACGACGTCGTGGCCGGGCTGGGCCGCCGTGTGGACGTGCTCGACCTCGCTGCGCACGTTTCCCGCCGTGACGAGGATCGGCGCGTCGCCGTCCGGTCGGGGCCGGTTCGCGACGACGAGCCGCTCGCCGATCAGGAAACCCGTTCCGGCGGGCGAGATTTCGACCAGTCCCGCCGGCAGTCCCGTCGGTCGCTTCGCGCCCGCCCGGCGCCGCAGTGTGCGGTAACCCTGGGCGTCACCGATGTGCGCGAGGCAATCCTCGTGCCGCCGGACGTCGGCCGGGTCGTCCGGCGGTTCGGGCAGCTCGTCCAGCGCGTCGAGTGCCTCCCGGTACGACCCGGTCGCGTGGTGGTTGCGGAAGCGGCGCAGCGGATCGGGCTCGCTCAGCGCCAGCCGGGTGAGCACGGCGCTCCAACGGGCGATCTTCGCGGCCAGCTCACGCAACCGCCCGGCTCGGGCCCGCGTGGTCTCGAGCAAGTGCGCGGCCTCGGCGACCGCGGCTTCGAGGTCGTCGTCGGCGGGTGCCGGCCGCGCGGCGCAGGCATCCGCCTCGGCGACGGCCGCGATCGCCGCCGTCCGCGTGGACGCCAGGTCGAGCTCGGTCTGGACGTCGTCGTTGAACATCTCGACCAGTGCCTGCCGGGTTTCGGCGGTCAGCGCGGTGGCGGGCGGCCGATGGGTGGCCTGCCGCTGCCGGAACTCCCGCCAAGCCCCCTCGGTGGTGTCTTCGGCGATCGCGGTGGCGAGTTCCCGAAGCTGCGTCTGCAGCTCGACCAGCTCGGAGCGCTGCTGCTCGCGTCGGCGCTGCTGTTCGTAACGACGGGTCAGGTCGCCGACCTCCCCGGGCGACAGCAGGGTGGTGTCCGCCACCCGGATCCCGTTGGCCTGCTTCGTCTCCAGGTCGCGCGCGGTCACCTCGAGCACGCAGTCGGCATCGATGTCGAAGGTGACCTCGATCTGGGGCTGTCCCTTGGGGGCGGGCCGGATTCCGGTGAGCACGAACTCGCCGATCTTCGACTCCCGGTCGACGGCGCCGTTGAAGATCTGGATGCGCACTTCGGTCTGGTTGTCCCGGTGGGTGGTGTAGATCTCGGAGCGGCGGGTCGGGATCGTGGTGGCCCGCCCGACCAGTTCGGAGAACACCGTCCGCTCGTTCTCGTCGGTGATCTGGATGCCGAGGGCGAGCGGGGTGATGTCGAGGAGCACGAATTTGGTCAGCGCTCCGCTGCGCATCGCGCCCAGGAGCGCGGCACCGCCGGCCACCGCGGTCCGCGGATCCGTCACGACGACTCGCTTCGCGGCGAAGACCTGCTCCACGGTCTGGCGGACCAGCGGGGACAGCATCGGCCTGCCGACCAGCACGACCAGGTCCGGGCGCTCCGGCGCGGACTCCAGGAATTCCGCGGTCACCCGGCGCAGCGTCGCCAGCTGAGCGGCCAGCACCTCCGCCAGCTCGGTGCGGGTCAGCTCCAGGTGGACGTGACCGTGTGAGCCGAAGCCGAGCAGCGTGCTGGAGGCTCGGTCCTGCGCCGAGAGGGCGACCTTCAGGCTCTCCGCGGCGATCTCCAGCCGTCGGCGCAGTGAGCCCGATGCCGGAATTCGGATGCCCCGCTGCTCGAGCCGCGCTGCCAGCGCGTCCGTGATGGCGGTGTCGAAGTCCTTGCCCCCGAACCGGGTGTCACCACCGACGTCCCGGACGTCGTAAACGCCTTCGCCCACTTCCAGCAGGCTCAGGTCGAGCGTGCCGGCGCCGAGGTCGACCACAGCGACAGCTTCGTCGAGCTTCCGTTCGTACGCGGCCGCGATGCACGCCGCGGTCGGTTCGTGCACCAGGCGTACCAGCTCGACTTCGGCGATCTCGCACGCCGACCGGGTGGCAGAATTCTGGTTGTTGGTGAAGTACGCGGGAACCGTGACGACCACCCGCGGCCGGTCGATCCGCAGGGCGTGGTTCCGCTCGGCCCAGGACAGCCACTCGGCTCGCACGTGACCGAGTTCGGCGGCCGCCAGCTCCCCGACGCGCTCCCGGACCTGCTCGGCCAGGAACGTCTCGACCAGAGCTCGGGCGTGCCGGATCATCCGGGCGGCGACCTCCTCCGGGCGATAGGTGCGATCCCGGATCTTGAACCTGGTGGAGCTGCCCATCCGCCGCTTGGCGGCATCGATGTGCCCGGCCAGCCAGGGCGCCAGGATCTCCTCGCCCGTCAGGCCCACCAGTTCGGTGCCCTGCCGGTCGAGACTCAGCGTCGAAGCGAACTGGAGATGCCCCTTCCACGGGCAGAACACCGGCTGCCGCGTCTCCCGGTCGTAGATCGCCGCGGCGGACGTGGTCGTGCCCAGGTCGAAGCCCCAGATCTCGCTGTACCGGCGGTCGACGTCCGCGCGAGCCCGCGTCACCCACGCCTGCGCCCGTTCCTGGAACCGGCGCAGGTCCTCCGCGCCCAGTTCCTCCAGCCGCCTCGCCACGTCGGCGGTCAGGTGCGGTGGCACGAGCCCGTCCTCGGCGAGCCCGCGCAGGACCGCGACGGCTTGGGACCGCTCGCCACGGGCTTCGATCGCCGTGAAGCAGTGCTGGACGAGTTTGTCGTATTCGCCGGTCCGGCGCAGGCACTCGGCCAGCCGCGGGTCCTCCGCCGCTTCCGCGCCGAGCCAGCCGGCCAAGCCGTGTGCTGCTCCGGCGAAGTCACCGGCGCGCAGGTACAGCGCGACCGCCTGGTCGGGCTGCCCGATGTGCTGCCGCAGCCGGGCCGCGCCGGCGAAGTCGCCGCCTGCCTCGTAGGAGGCTGCGCGCGCGTCCAGCGCCTCCGGGGAGTCGTCGCCCTGCAGCACCCGCGCCGCTTCGCCGAACTGTCCCGTCCGGTTGAACAGCTGGTTGGCGCGGAAGAACTCGCGCCCTTCTTCGGCGCGCCACGCCGCGAGGGCGAGTTCGCCGGCGGCTTCTTCGAACCGGCTCCAGGTTCGGTAGGCGTCCTGGCGGGCGCCGCCGTCGCTCGCCGTCTGCCGGATCAGCGCGCCGAAGTGGAGCCGGGTGGCTGCGAGGAGGTCCGCGCGCAACCGTTCCGCTCGCTGACGGCGTTCCAGCACGGCTGCGGTCGGCATCCCGGCACGGTCCAGATTGGCCAGCACGTCCTGGAGACGGCCGGCCGCACCGGCGAAGTCCTGCTGTTCCACGAGGTCGTCGACCTCGGGGAGGCTCCGGTCGGCCAGTGCGGCCAGCCGGTCGGGGCGGTCGGCCGGGCAGGTGGCGAGGGCGTCGAAGAACCGGTGGAGTTCCTCGTGGCACCGGCTCACCTGGTCCAGGCGGCCGATGTCCTGGTAGACAGGCAGCGCCTCGGCGAACCGGCCGGCGTCGGTGAGCAGGCTGCCGTAGCGCTCTGCCAGCGCGTCGGTCAGCTCGGTGAGCTGGCGGAGCCGAGCCAGTTCGAGGCCGGCGCCGACGTCCTCGGCCACCGGCGATCGCAGGCAGCAGGCGAGGGCCCGGCGCACCTCGGCGTCGGACTTCGCCAGCCGGACCGCGTCGGCGCCGTGCCCCAGGAAGCAGTGGACGTCGAGGACGTCCGGCCGCAGTGCCTCGGTGAGGTCCGCGAAGAAGCGCTGCCACAGCTCGGTGTCGCGTTCCAGCGGTCTGCGGGCCGTGTGCTGGGTCACGACGGTGGCCACCACGTCCCGGGTGAGCACCCGCCGTTTCCGCCAGCGCAGGAGGTGCCGGATCGCGAGGTCGGCGTCGGCCAGCTCCGCCAGCAGCTTCACCATCCGGTCGCGGGCCACGGCCTGCAGTTCCGGCAGGTCCAGCCGCGAGGCGACATCGAACACGACGGCGAGCACGTGGCGGTCCGCCCGCCAGGTCAGAGCAGCCAGCCACGGCCGGTCGGCGGGGCTCAGCGGGTAGCGCTCGGGCGGGATGCGGTGGTCGTGCGCGCCGAAGACCTCGACGGCCCGGGCGGGCTCGGCACGCAGCGCCAGCCGCAGCGCCCGGCGGTACGCCCGGGTGGCGCGGTCCCAGTCGGCCGGGGCGGGCGCCTCGGCGGGGAACAGCACGGCCACGCGGTCCACGGCCCGGCTCACTCGCTTCTCGGCGCCGCCCGACAACCAGTCGAAGAAGGGTTCGCGGGCGGGCACGCGGTAGGGCGGAGGGACGAATCCGGCGAGCGCCGCGTCAGGCGACCGCATGATCACCGTGTCGATGCGTCCCGCCTGCACGGTGTTGCCCGAAATATCGCCCGTGACCTCGTTCCGGACCCGGCTCTCGCTCACGCCACTCCCTGTTGTCCGCTCGGGGGAACGCTAGCACCGCGTGAGTTCGCGGCCCATGGTTTCCGGCGCGATTTTTCGCGACATTAAAGAGACGTATCGCGACGAAGTTGTGGTCTGCGGAAAACGTCGACGGAAAGTGCCGGAGAACCGGAATCGGCACCAGCAATACCAGCATGGCGACCCGGTAAGGGGCCTCGCCGAAGTGCTGATTCCATTCGTCATCGGTTATCCGGGCGACGGCGAAGGTGGAGATCTGAGCGAATTCGACTCCGGGATGTCGCCGCCGGGCGGTTCACCACGCCGGGCCACGCAGGTCGGCGACGTGCACGCGGTTTTCGGTGGCCGCGGCGTCGATCAGGCCGTTGACTGCGCGGGCTTCGGCGTTGCGTCTCGGCAAGGTCGCGACCACGGACCGGCCCGGCGGAAGCCCGGAGGGGCCGTCCCGAGGCGAGCGCGGTGCGGTCGGCTTCGTCCCACGCTCGGGCGAAGGGGGTGCTGCTGCGGAGCCTCCAGGGCAGGTGATCCGGTTCTTCACCGCAGACCGGCTTGGATCCCGTCGATGGCTCGGAGCATCACTTCGCCGAAGGTGCCGGGCCAAGCGACCGGGAAGTCGTGGTCGAAGGGGACCGGGATGGTGTTCGCGCCGAGCTGGCCGGCGAGCTGGCGTTGCCACCGTGGCGGGCAGACGGTGTCACCCGTGGTGATGACCACCGCGGCAGGGGTGCCGGTGAGGACGCCGAGCCGGCCGCGCAGGTCGTAGCCGGCCACCGCGCGTCCCGTGGCCAGGTGCTGGGACAGCGGGGCCCGGGCGAGTTCGTGCCGGAGCCACGGCCAGCGCGATTCGAATTCCGGAACGCGTCGGTTGGCTCCGAAGTAGCGGGCGGCGACCGAGGTGGCGGCGCCGAAGCGGGGGAGCTGTGCGCTCGCCGCGATCATGGACCAGAAGAGCCGGTCACGCCAGGATTGGGTGTAGGTGAGCGCGGTGGCCGACAGCACCAGCCCGGCGACGCGGTCCGGATGGGCGAGGGCCAGGTGCAGGCCGACCGGACCGCCGAGGGAGAACCCGCAGACGACGACCTTCTCGATGGCCAGCTCGTCGAGGACGGCCACGGCGTCCGCGGCGAGATCCGGGACGGTGAAGGTGCGGGCGTCGAGACGGGTGCGGCCGTGGCCGCGCTGATCGAATCCCGCGAACGGGTAGCGGCGCGCCAGGCTCGGCATGAGGCCGAAGAAGGTGGTGTCCAGGGACAGCGTCCAGCCGTGGAGCAGGAGTACCGGCACGTCGCCCTGCGGGCCGGTACGCAGATTGTCGCGCGTGAACGCGCTGCCCCGCCCCGGCAGCGCGAGCATGCGACCCGCGGGCAGCTCGGGGTGCCAGGCAAGGTCGTCGGCCGTCGGACGGATCGATCGCGCCAGCCCGGCGAGCCGGCGGCGCAGCGGAATCGGGCTTTCGTCCGGCACCCGGCCTCCTGGTCCCACGCAGGGCTTACTGACATCACGCCAATAAGGCTGGAGCAATCCGCCACGCCCTGTCAACCTCCCGGCCCCTTCGACGCGTACTAGAGGTGACGGTGATCAGTTCGAGAGCGAGTTGCGGTGACCGACGATGAGTTCGAAGCCTTCTACGGGCGCTGGGCCGGGCCGATGACCGGCCGGCTCTACCTGGTGACCGGGGACCTGCACGAGGCGCAGGACGCCGTGCAGGAGGCGTTCGTCCGGGCCTGGGACAGGCGCGGCAAGCTCGACCCGGCCAGGACGCCGGAGGCGTGGGTGCGGGTGACGGCGACGCGGCTGGCGATCAGCCGCTGGCGACGCGGGCGGCGAGCCGCCGAAGCGTGGGCGAGGTGGGGCCGGCAAGCGCCTGCCGTGGCCGGTGGGCCGCAGCCCGGTGGGGTGGCGTTCGAGCGGGCGTTGCACACCCTGCCGCCGCGGCAGCGGCTGATCGTGACGCTGTTCTACGTCTTCGACCTGTCGATCGACCAGGTCGCGGCGGAGGCCGGTGTGTCGGCGGGGACGGTCAAGACGCAGCTGTCCCGCGGCCGCGCGGCCTTGGCGCCGTTGCTCGGCGATCGTGCCGGGATGCTGGAGGACCGCGATGCCTGAGCACGACCGGTTCGATTCCCCCGCCGACCGGCAGGTGGGCGAGCTGCTCGGCCGGGTGGCCGCGGACGCCGCCCGCATGGCCGAGCCGGTCGGTGTCGACCGCATCCGCGGGCTTGCCGCCCGCCGGCGGGGCCGGCGGGCCATCGCCTCGGTGGTGGCGGCCGTGGTGGTGTCCGTCGGGGCGATCGCGGTGGTGGCCGCATCGGCACGGGACGAACGAGTCCAGCCGGCCGGACCGCCGTCGCCGGCCATCGGCGCGTCGACCGTGGCGACATCGACGGTCTCGGCTTCTCCGCCACCCAGCTCGACGCCCGGTGGCGGCACTCGTCGATGACCGCTCTCACGACGGCCCGGGGCCCCGATCCGGTCCGGACGGACGACCGATCGGCTGCTCGCACGCCGTACCTGCTGGCCGCGGTCTTCGGCGTCGCCTACACGGTGGTGTCGGTGAGCCGCTACCTCAACTTCCGGACGATGTCCTTCGACCTGGGCATTTTCGAGCAGGTCGTGCGTGCCTACGCCCATTTCGACGCGCCCGTGGCGGACCTCAAGGGCGCCGGATTCGTCATCTTCGGTGATCACTTCAGCCCGGTGACGGCACTGCTGGCGCCGCTGTACCGGCTGGCGCCGACGCCGGTGACCCTGCTGGTCGCGCAGTCGGCGCTCTTCGCCGCCTCCGTCGTCCCGGTCACCCGTGCCGCCGGGCGCGCCCTGGGACCGGGCCGCGGCGCGGCGACGGGCATCGCCTACGGACTGTCGTGGGGCCTGCAGCGCGCGGTCGACTTCGATTTCCACGAGATCTGCTTCGCCGTTCCCCTCATCGCGTGGGCGCTCGAAGCGCTGCTGTCCCACCGTTGGCGCGCCGCGCTGGCCTGGTCCCTGCCGCTGGTGCTGGTGAAGGAGGACCTGGGACTGACGCTGGCCGTGATCGCCGGCCTGGTCGCCGGCGCGAAGGTGCCCGTTCCGGCTCGGACGAGAGTGGTTGCACTGGGAGCTGCGATCTTCGGAACAGTGGCCGCCGTCGTCTGCTTGACGGTCGTCATCCCGGCTTTCAACCCCACCGGGACCTACGGTTTCTGGTCGAAGCTGGCGGGCAGCGGCGCCGATCCGGCAGCCGGCATCGGCGAGCGGATCGAGACGCTGCTGTGGATCCTCGTCCCGACCACCGGGCTGCTCGCCCTGCGGTCACCGGTACTGCTCGTGGCGGTCCCCACGCTGACGTGGCGGTTCGTCTCGTTCGAAGAGCACTACTGGAGCACCGGCTGGCACTACAACGCCGTTCTCATGCCCATCGTCTTCCTGGCTTTGGTCGACGGGCTCCGCCGCTCGGCCGGCTCCGGTCGTCCCTGGCTGCGCTCCTACGCCGGCCACCTGCCCGCCATGGCTGCCGCGGCCGCCATGGCCCTCACGGTCGGCCTCCCGCTCGCCAAGGTCACGACCCAATCCACCTACGAGATCTCCGACCGTGCCCGGATCGCCGCGGACGTACTCGGCGTCATCCCGGACAACGCCACCGTCGAAGCCAACATCGGTCCCATCGCGCAGCTCACCGGCCGATGCCGCGTCTTCTTCATCGGCAACAGCGGCCCCGTCATCCCGGCCTACTTCGCGCTCGAGGACACACGCCGCACCGAAGCGGCCGTACTCGACTACGCGCGGGCCCTTCGCCCCGGCGCCGACTACGACGTGGTCGCGCGCGGCGCCGGCTTCTGGGTGTTGGGGCTCGTGCGCCGGTAGACGTCGGCGAAGCGAGCGACGACGAAGACCGGTGCCCCGGCTGCCGGCCTCAGCCGGCGTCCCAGAGGGTCTTCGCGTGGCTGATGAACTCGGCGCGGCTGCCCGCGGCGATCGCCCCGACCCGGGTGCGGTAGCAGTCCAGGACCGCGTCGAACCGGGTGGCGTGCAGGAATTGCCGCACGGCCGGCCCGTCCCCGGTGACCACCCGTACGCGCGACATGCCGGCGCTTTCGTGCACGGCGAGGACCGCACGTGCCCCGGCCACGGACAGGAAGGACAGCCCGGACAGGTCCAGCAGCAGCACTTCGGGCGGGTACTCGGCGGCGAACAGCTGGGCGGCGGCTTGCTCAAGTTTGAGGGCCGTGCCCGCATCGAGTTCGCCGTAGAGCACGAGGACGACGCCGCCGGAGTCCCGATGCGAAAGCACCACCTCGAGACGCTCGGGCGGGCGGGACTCGGTCACGACCACCACCCCTTCGGCTCGGCGCGGTGGCTCGTCGCGAAGTCACTGGTCATGGTGGACACACCGTCCCTGGGATCAGGTTTGCGGCCCGGTGGAGGCCGTCCGTGGTAACTACCCGATCGGGTGGGGCGCAAACCGGCGCCCGGACGAAGCGCTCACGCGGTCCGCGAATCCGGTCGAGCGAGCCACGTCGTCGCCCGCTCCGGCAGCGGCGGCGGAAACGTTCTCGAAGCGGGTCCTGGTCGCCGTGGGGCAGCAGGTGGCCGAGCCCGAGCACTTGGATCCCCTTTCAGGGGAATCGAGGCCCTTTCCCGGGACGGGTTGCGGTGGTTCCGGCGACGTTCCGGGAGACGAGCAGGGTGGCCCAGACGACCTTGCCGCCGGCCCACGACCGGCTGCAGCCCCAGGCCCGGGCGAACTGGGCCACGAGCTCGAGGCCGAGTCCGGGTTCCGTCGCCGTCTGGCGTTCGTGCAGCTCGGCCGGCCGCGGGTCGTCGTCGGCGACGGCGATCGTGTAGATGCCCCGGCGCAGGTCGACGCGGACCTCGGGGCGGGAGCGGGTGTGCTGCAGGGTGTTCTCCACCAGTTCGGTGACGAGCACGACAGCGTCGTCGATCAGTTCGGGGATGCGCCACGCTCGGCACACTTCGGTGACGAAGTCGCGGGCGAGGGCCGGGGTC
Source organism: Amycolatopsis sp. lyj-109 (assembly GCF_046548995.1). Lineage (NCBI taxonomy): Bacteria > Bacillati > Actinomycetota > Actinomycetes > Pseudonocardiales > Pseudonocardiaceae > Amycolatopsis > Amycolatopsis sp. lyj-109. The sequence continues at coordinate 144,485 of NZ_JAJPWR010000012.1, read as the reverse complement.
GTGTCGGCGCGGGGGAAGTCGCGGACCGCTCGCCGCCGCACCGGGTCGCTGAACCGGCGTTCGGCTTCGGCCGCGTCCCGGTGCACGCGTGCGTAGCGGGCCACCGGCGACCGGCTGAGCACCGCGTGCTGGTCCGGTCGCGCGGTGACGAGCGCGAACGGGATGCCCGGCCAGTCACCCAGCCGCATGGCCACGAGGGCGAAGACGCTGAGCTGCGCGTCGTGGGCGAAGCCGAGGCCGGTAACGTCGGCGATCAGGCCGTCCGGCGCTTCGGTGGCGGCCTTGAGCAGGCCGTTGCGCACGGTGAGGTGCGAGCGCAGGTCGAGGGTGCCGGTCAGGATGAGCACCGTCGACCGTGCCCGCCGGGTCAGTTCCAGCTGCACTTCAGCCATGACCCTCGCCTTTCCGCGGCCGCACGACACGGCCGCAGCGGACGCCAGGGGAGTGGCTCGTCATCGTCTTCTCCGGGTCAGGGTAACCCCGTTCGGGCCGATCTATGCCTGCGTGTCGCGGCCGCTGCGTCGAGGTGCTCGAGGCGGACGTCAGGCGAGGGTCGGCAGCTCACCCACCGGCGTCTTCGAAGCAGCTCAGCGTGGGGAGCGGCGCCGCGGTGGGGTCCGACAGTTCCGTGACCCACACCAGCAGGTGGGTGAGGACCCCGACGACCTCCGCCGGGGTGCCGCGGGTGGCGAGCTCGACGTGGATGTCGCGGCTGGGAACATCGTGGTTGAGCGCGGCGAGGAGGGCGCGCAGCGCCGATCTCGGCCCGGGCGGCAGCCGCTCCACTTCGGCCGGCTCCCCATGGTCGTCCTCCACGACGACGGTGAACACCATGTCGGCGTCCGCGCGGTGCTGGGTGCGGATCGCCCGGGTGCACCGGGCGACCAGTTCGCCGACGACAGACGCGGGGACCTGTGCGGAATCGGCGCAAGCCAGGACGCCCAGTGCCTCGGCCACGTCGTCGTAGGCGCCCACCGTGGCGGCGTGGAGCAGGTCGTCGGCGAACTGCCGGACGGACACGCCCGGCTTCGGTACGAGATCTCGGTTTTCGGTCATCGGGCCGAGATACCCGGGGCGACCGCCCTCAACCGGGAACCGGGACGTCGGATCTGCGGCGTCACTCGCCTTCGGCGGGTGCCGGCGCGGGGTGGTTGCGGACGAGGGTGGCGGCGATGTCGGCCAGTTTGACGTTGAGGTCCTGGGAGGTGCGGCGCAGCAGGTGGAAGGCGGCGTCGGCGTCGATGCCCTGACGCGCCATCAGGATCCCTTTGGCTTGCCCGATCACGTCGCGGGAGGCGATGGCGCGGTGGAGGTGGGTGCGTTCGAGTCGGGCGATCTCGGTGCCGTGGGCGTGCTGGAGAGCCAGTGAGGCGTGGGTGGCCAGGAGCAGGGCGCGATGGCGGTCGGTTTCGGTGATGCCGCCGCGGTGGGCGTAGATGTTGAGGGCGCCGCTGAGCCCGGCGCGTTGTGCGGGCAGCAGAGCGGTGGAGAGGACGGCGCCGAGGCCGTGGGCGGTGGCGACGGCGGCGAACTGCGGCCAGGCGGAGGTCTGGGCGAGGTCCTGGTCGAGGGCGTAGGCGGGGCCGTCGGGGTGGGCGGCGTCCAGGCAGGGGCCGGATCCGGTGCGGTACTGGACGTCGTCGAGGTCGGCGGCGATGTCGGGGATTTCGACCGGGGTGAAGTAGCGTCCGCCGGGGTCGCGCAGGGTGATGCTGACCAGGCGGGCGTGCGGGACGACGACCGTCGTCGCGGCGACCACGTGCTGGAGGGCTTGGCTGACGCTGGTGGCGTCGAGCAGGATCCGGGTGAGTGCCGCCAGCTGGTCTCCGAGGTGCCGTTCACGGCCCGGCGCCGGGGCGTCGGCGAGCGCTTCCGCCACGCTGGCGTGCACGGGCAGGGTCCCGGCGGGCAGGCTGCTGTGCAGGATGCGGGCGTTGAGCGCGTCGGGGTCGAGCAGGACCGCCGCGTGAACGCCGTCCCGCGCCCGGCGCACCGCGAATTCGCCGAGCGCCCGGACTCCGGCGGCGGAGAGGTGGTCGACGTCGCGCAGGTCGAGCACCACCAGGTGCGGTGGTGGGAGCGTGACGGTCGCGTCGAGCAGTTCGGCCAGTGTCGCCTGCGCTGTCTCAGCTCCGAGCGTTCCGCTGATCCGCAGGATGAGGGCTTGCTCGGCGTCCACCGCCACGACTTCGGCTCCGGCACTCATGTGTCCCACCGCCCCGTCCATTTCGGGCCGGAATACCCAGCGCGGCGCGTTCGCAATCGGGTGACCGTGGGTGTGCCGGCGTGGTTTTCACCCGACGTCCTCGCCGTGCTGCCCACCGGAGCCGGCAAGTCCGCGATCTACCCGGTGCCCGCGCCGCTGTGGACGGCCCGGCCCTGGTGGTGTCGCCCCTGATCGCCCTGCAGACGACCGGATCGAAGGCATCGAGGGCAGCCCTGCAGCCGGCCGAGCTGGGCCCGCGGGTGGACGTCTCGGCGGCCCAGCGCACGCTGGCGGTGAACTGTCGAGGCCGCCGAAGCCCACCAACGGCTGATCCGGTCGCGCGTCGAGATGATGCGCGGCTACGCCGAGACGACCGGCTGCCGCCGCCAGTTCCTCCTGGGCTACTTCGACGACCACGGCTACCCGACGCTGTCCACGGCCGCGATCCTCGAACACGGCCTGCTCACCGCCGTCGACCGGGATCGACCGGGGGTTGGGGAACCTGAAACGGGGGTGGTGGCAAAGAGGGGCATGACATCGTTGCGTTCTGTGGGAGACAGCGATCCGCCGGTGGCCGGGTTGCCGGAGTCGGACGCGGAGCTGGTGGCCGGGGATGCCGAGCGGTTCGGGGTGTTGTTCGATCGGTACGCGGGGGCGCTGCACCGGTACTGTGCCGGCCGGGTCGGTGCCGGGGTGGCGGAGGACGTCGTTGCGGACGTGTTCTGCCTGGCGTTCAAGCAGCGGGATCGGTACGACGCCGGCCGGGTGAACGCCCTGCCTTGGCTGTACGGGATCGCCACCAACCTGTTGCGGCGGCGGTGGCGGCAGGAGGTTGCGCGGTATCGCGCCATGGCGAAGGTGGTGCCGCCTCTTGCCGGGAGTGACGAGCCTGCGCAGCGGGCTGTCGACCGTACCGATGCCGCCGAGTACGTGCGGTCGATCACGTCGGCGCTCGAACAGATGCCGCGCCGGCAGCGGGACGTGCTCCTGCTCTTCGCATTGGCGGACCTGGACTACGTCGAGATCGCCACCGCGCTCGGGATTCCGGTCGGGACGGTGCGGTCCGCACTGCACCGGGCCAGGAAACGGCTGCGTGACGTCCTTCCCGCCCATGCCAACCTGTCCGACTCCCGGGAGATGACCTCATGAGCACCCAGCAAGCACCGGACGAGGAGCACGAGATCACCCTGCTCCGGTCCGTCCTCGAGACCCCTCCGCCGGACAACGACAGCCTCGCCAGGATGCGCGCGAAGGCCCTCCGGTCGATGCAGGCCCCGCCGGCACCCCGCTACCGGGGGCGCGTGGTGCTCGTCGCCGCGTCGGTCACGGTGGTCGCGGGCCTGGGCATCACCATCGCGGCGCAGCCGACCGACGGCGGCGCTCCCTCGACCGCGCTTCCGGCCAGCGGCGGTCCGGCCCGTCCCGGCAGCCCCACCCCGCTCGTCGGCGCGGACACCCCGGCTCGCGAGGCGCTGATCACGCTCGCCGCGCACACCAGTGGCCTCCGGCCGCTGGCGGTCCGGCCCGGCCAGTTCGTGTACTCGCACACGCGCGGTCAGGTCGTGAACGGGATCCCGGTGGGCGCGGACGGCGAGGCCCAGGTGGTCTCGGAGAACGAGACCAAGGCGTGGTTCGCGGCGGACGGGCTGCGGACCGTGCGCATGGAGCTGGCGACCGACCTCAACGCACGCCCGTCGACGGACGAGGACGCGCGCAAGCTCGCCGCCAACGGCAAGTCCCTGCCGAAGCCGCACACCCAGGTGTACCCGAACCCGAACGGCAATCCGAAGGAACAGCTGCCGGTCGACCAGCCGAGGGAACCGGGCGTCGACCACCCCACGCTGTCCTGGGTGGCGAGTCTGCCCACCGACCCGGAGCAGCTGCTGGCGGTGTTCCGGGCCGCCGCGGGCCCGAGCACCAAGCACGATAGCGACTACCTGACCTTCAAGACCGCCGCCGGCTTCGCCGCCCGTGCCGACGCTCTGCTGACGCCGGCGGCCCGCGCGGCGTTGTACCAGGCCATCGCCCTGCTGCCGGGCATCGAGCGGGTGCCGGGCCAGGTCGACCTGTCCGGCCGCGCCGGCGTGGCCATCGGACGGAACGCGGAAGGCTTCCGCTACGAGATCATCCTCGACCCGGTGACCTCCCGGGTGATCGGCACCAGGATGGTCGCGACGGCCGGGACCGTGATCGCCTGGTCCAGCACCGACCAGGTGGTCGTCGACTCGGTGGGGGCGACCTCGTGACGTGGCTGATCGGACGACGCCTCGGCCGCGCGGCGCTGTCCGTCGTCGCGGCGCTGGCCGTCGTGGTCTCGCCACCGGCCGCGTCCGCGAACGGCATCGCCGCCGCCGCACCGGCGCCGCCTCCCGGGAAAACCGTCACCCTCGTGACCGGCGACCGGGTGACGCTCACCGGCCGGGACGACGTACGGGTAAGACCCGCGCCGGGCCGCGAGCACGTCGGTTTCGAGCAGCGGATCGACGAGAACGGCCACAGCGTCGTGGTACCTCGCGACGTCGCGGCGCTCGTCGCGAGCGGACAGCTCGACCCGCGGCTGTTCGACATCTCGGCACTGGTCGAGGCCGGCTACCACGACGAAGCCCGGCGGGACCTGCCGCTGGTGGTGACCCACACCGGCGGCATGCGTGCCGGGCTCGCGGCCGTAGCCGGCGGCCGCGAGCTGCCCAGCATCGGCGCTACCGCCATCCGCCCGGCCAAGGACGCGATGTCCTCGGTGTGGGCCGCGCTGGACGCCGGGGGCGAGACGACCGAGACGACACTGTCGGCCGGTGTCCGGCGGGTGGCGCTCGACGGTCCGGTGCACGCCGACCTGGACCACAGCGTGCCGCAGATCGGTGCGCCGCAGGCCTGGCAGGCCGGGTACACCGGCGGCGGCACGACCGTCGCCGTCCTCGACACCGGCCTCGACACCACCCACCCCGACCTCGCCGACGCGGTGGCCGGGACCAGGGACTTCACCGGAAGTCCCAGCGGCACCGACGACCGGGCCGGCCACGGCACGCACGTCGCGTCGATCATCACCGGCAGCGGAGCGGCCTCGGCCGGCCGGTTCCGGGGCGTCGCTCCCGATACCCGGCTCCTGGTGGGGAAGGTGCTCGACGACAACGGCGACGGCACCGAGTCCTCGGTCGTCGCGGGCATGGAATGGGCGGCCGCGCAGGGGGCCGACGTTATCGCGATGAGCCTCGGCGGGCCGGTGGCCCCCGGCAAGGGCTCGAGCATGGACGTCCTGTCGGAGGCGGTGAACCGGCTGACCGCGCAGTCGGGCGCGCTGTTCGTGGTCTCCGCCGGGAACAGCGGTCCGCGCGGCGGGTCGGTCGGCAGCCCCGGCGTCGCGGACGCCGCGTTGACGGTCGGGGCGGTGGACGGTAGCGACGCGCTGGCCGATTTCTCCAGCCGTGGCCCGCGCGCCGGCGACGGCGCCATCAAGCCGGACATCACTGCGCCGGGGGTGGGCATCGTCGCGGCCCGCGCGAAGAACGGGCGCATCGGGACGCCCGTCGACGACGAGTACACGGCCTTGTCCGGCACGTCGATGTCGGCACCGCACGTGGCCGGCGCGGCGGCGATCCTCGCCGGGATGCACCCGGACTGGGACCCGGCGCGGCTGAAGTCCGCGCTGATGGGCAGTGCCGCGCCCCGCGACGGGCTGACGGTGTACGAACAGGGCGCCGGCCGGGTCGACGTCGCGAGGGCGGTCAGCCAGCCCGTGCAGGCCACCCCGGCGAGCGTCTCCCTCGGAGAGGCACGGTGGCCGCACGGGGACGACAAGCCGATCCCGACGGTCCTCACCTACCGGAACAGCGGCACCACCCCGGTCGCCCTGGACCTGGCCGTGGCGGTGCGTGACGGGGCCGGGAACCCGGCGCCCGCCGGGATGTTCACCGTGGCGCCGCGCACGCTCGAGGTTCCCGCGGGCGGGCAGGCCACCGCGACGCTGACCGCGGACACCTCGGTCGACGGCCCGGACGGCACCTACGGCGGCACGGTCGTCGCCACCGGTGCCGGAACCGTGGTCCGCACCCCGCTCGGCCTCCAGCAGGAGCCCGAGCGCCACGACGTCAAGCTCGACTTCCTCGACTGGCAGGGAAAGACCGCACAGCTCGCGGACTACCGGTTCGTCGCCCTCGACCAGCCCGCGGCGTACCTGGCCTCCGTGAGGACCGGGTCGGCCGTCGTCCGGCTGCCACCCGGCCGGTACTTCTTCCACGCCACCGTCCTCGGCCGGAACGCCGGCAACGAGCTGATCCGGGCGTTGTTCGCCGAACCGGAGATCACCGTCACCGGGGACACCACGATGGTCATCGACGCGCGGGACGCCAAAGCGGTCGGTATGCAGGTCGACCGGCCGGACGCCGGCGACTCCGAGACGATCCAGTCGTTCCTGCGCACGACGCCCCACGGCGAGACGGGCTTCCGCGACTTCGGTTCGTTCGACAAGGTGTGGGTGCGGCCCTCGGCCACGAGCGCGCCCGAGTTCACGTTCACCGCGGAGGGTCTGCTCGCCCGGCGCGACGGGCAGGGCGGCTTCACCGGCAGCCCGTACCTGTACCACCTCCGGTGGGCAGAGCAGGGCCGCGTGCCGGCCGGGCTCGTGCGGCGCTTCGCCGATCGCGACCTCGCCGCCGTCCGGTCCACGCACGCCGCGAGCGGCAGCGGCGAGATCGGCGAACGCGACTACACGGTGCGGGCGCCTCTTCCGTTCACGCTCCAGGAGTACTACAGCCCCGACACGCCCTGGGCGCGCTTCTTCGGCAAGCCCGCGGAAAAGCCGCTGTACGAGTGGTACACGCAGACCGTGCCGCGGACGTTCCGGCGGGGCGAGTCCGTTGCCGAACACTGGAACACCGGGGTGTCGGGGCCGGCTTTCCCACGCTATCCCGGGTCTCCGGCGGAATGGGCGGGCCGGACCGGCGACACGGTGTACTTCGACCTGTGGCCGTTCAGCGACCCGTCGGCCGGCCACTATGGACAGTCGGTGACCGCCTCCGCCGAAACCGTGCTGTACCGGGGAGACGAGCGGATCGGCACCCAGCCGTGGGTGGGCTACAGCGAGTTCGACGTGCCACCCGAGGAGAACACGTACCGGTTGCACAGCGAGGCGGTGCGGAGCGGCTCGGCCGAGCTGTCCACGAAGGTCACCGCGGACTGGACGTTCCGTTCGGGCACCGTGCCGGGAGCCGAGGTGCGGCCCATCCCCATGATGGCGGTGCGGTTCACGCCGCGGCTGGACGACCACAACCGCGCGCCGGGAGGTGTCCCGTTCCTCGTTCCGGTGCGGGTTGAGCACACCGACGAGCACGCCCGCATCACCTCGGTGACGGTACGGGTGTCCTACGACGATGGCGGCACCTGGGAGACCGTGCCGGTGCGGCGCGGCGACGGAGAGTGGCTCGCCGGCCTGCGACACCCCGCCGGGGCCGCCTTCGTGTCGCTGCGGGCCACCGCGACCGACGGTGCGGGCAACACCGTCGACCAGACGATCATCCGCGGGTACCGGCTGAGGTAGCCCGCGCGTCGACAACCGAATGTCATGAAGGGCACCCTCATGGACTTGAAAGCCATGAGGGTGCCCTTCATGACCCCGGTCACAACCCGGCTGCAACCGGGGTGCGGTACGCATGCCGGGTGGCGCGCGGCTCCGCGGGCCCGGACGCAAGGGGACTTCGATGAGATCAGCGGGGCTCATGGTCGGCGTGCTCCTGCTCGGCTCGGTTACGGCGGCGCCCGCGGGAGCAGCGCCTGCCGGCTGCGGGCCCGCGTCGGTGTCGATCGCCGACCGGACGCTCTACGAGGGCTCCCCGGCCGCTGGGGAGCCCGGCCCGGCCTACACCACCTTCGAGTTCACCGTGTCCGTCAGGGCGGCCGCGGGGTGCGCGCCGACCGGGTCGGTCTCGTACAAGACCGAGGACAGCTCACCCGGCGCGACCAGCCCGGCCGACTACCTCCCCGCCGAAGGCCGGCTGAGCTGGACCGGTGACTCCAGCTCTCGCACCATCGCCGTCCAGGTCGTCAAGGACGCCACCCGGGAACCGAACGAGCCGTTCCTGCTGCGCCTGTCCGATCCGGTCGGCCTGGTCCTGGCCGACGACCTGGCCGCGGGCGGGATCCTCGACGACGACGGCGCCGAGGGTTTCCCGATCGTGGTCTCCACCGACGGCGGCAAGATCTGCTGGCAGGTCTGCACAGTCGGGGTGAAGCTCGGCGGCGGCCCGGCCAAGGCGCCGGTCACCGTGCACTACCGGACCCTGCCCCTCGGCACCGGCGAACCGGCGTACGTGCCGGTCAAGGACGCGACGGTGACGATCCCGTCCGGCGCGTCCGGCGGCAGTGCCGTGGTCAAGCTGCTGGACGGCAACCCCGGCCAGGCCGAATCCCGGTTCGTGCTGGAGCTGTTCAGCCCGTCGGCCGGCACGCTGGGGAACGCGCGGACGGAGGTGACGATCAAGCCCGGCGGTTAGCCATCTCGCGGGCCTCGGCCGTCGCGTTGGCCTGGGTGTACAACGCGGCGGCCGTGGCCCAGTGCCGGGCCGCGTCCGCGGGCCGGCCGAGCCGGGCCTCCAAGTCACCGAGGTCGCGGTGCAGGTGCGCCTGCTCGTAGCCGTCGGGCACCGTGGCCCGTACGGCCAGCCCGCGTTCCAGGTGCTCGCGTGCGGCGGCGAGGTCGCCCGCGCCGAGCCGTGCCCGCCCGAGGTGCTCCAGCGCGGCCGCCTCACCGTGCCGGTCGCCGACGTCGCGGCTGAGGTCGAGGGCCTGCCCGAAAAAATTCGACGCGGTGGTGAAGTCGCTTCGGTCCAGGTGGACCCGGCCGGTGTCGAGCAGCGACTCCCACTCCAGCCAGCGGTCGCCGAGCATCCGGCTGACCGCGAGAGCCCTGCCGAGGTGCGCCAGCGCCGACCGGTGGTCGCCACGCTGCAGGTGCGCCTCGCCGAGCGTGTCGAGCGTGGCGGCTTCCAGCCGTGCGTTGCCCAGGGCGCGGAACGTCGTCAGCGCCGCCGTCAGCGGTGCCAGGCTCTCCTGGGCCCGGCCCATCCGGACGTAGGTGTGGCCGAGGTTGCGCTGGGACAGCGCGTGCCCGAGGTCGTTGCCGGCCGCGGCGTTGCGGTCCACCGCCAGCCGGTGCGCGGCGATGGCCTCGTCGAAGCGACGCAGTTCGGCGTAGGCGTTGGCGGTGTTGTTGTGGATGTGCCCTTCGCCCTGGACGTCCCCGGCGGCTCGGGCCGTCCGCAGCGCGGCCGCGTTGGTCTCCAGCGCTTCCGGCAGCCGCCGGGTCATGAAGTACGCGACGCCCAGCGCCCGCAGCATCTCCGCCTCGGCCAGCGGGTCGCCGAGCCCGGTCGCGGCGGCGGCGCCCTCGCGGCACAGCTCGACGCGGGTGTGCCAGTGCCCGGCCGTGTCGTAGAAGCTGGTCAGCAGGTACGTCAGCTGCCACGCGGCCTCGGCCCGGCCGTGCTCGCGGGCGAACCGCACGACGGGCAGCAGGTTGTCGCGCTCGGCGGTGAGGAAGGTCAGCGCGGCGTGGCGGTCGGTGCCGACCGGCACGTCCGGCGCGGCGAACCGCGGTGACGGGGTGACCAGATCGCGGTTCGGGTCGATGGCCCGGTTCGCCGCCGCCGCGGCCACCAGGTACCAGTCGACGAGCCGGTCGGCGATCTCGGCGTGGGCGCCGGGTGGCTCGTCGGCCCGCGCGCACTGCCGGGCGAACTCGCGGATCAGGTCGTGGAACCGGAACCGGCCCGCGCCGGCGGCCGTGACGAGGTGCGTGGCGGCGAGCCCGGCGGCGACGTGGTCGCCGTCGGCGCCCGGCACCTCGCAGAGCGCGGCCCCGAGCGCGGCGCTGAACGTGGCCCCCGGGCCGAGGGCGGCCCGGCGGAAGAACCGGGCCTGCGCGGCGGCCAGCGGACGGTAGGCGGTGGCGAGCACCGCCTGGACCGTGCGGGAATCCCCTTCCACGGCCAGGGTTTCCAGCCGCCCGGCCCCGGCCAGCTCGGCGGCGAGCTCGGCGATCGATCGCTTCGGCGCGCCGACCAGCCGGGCGGCCGCGATGCGCAGCGCCAGCGGCATCCCGCCGCACAGCCGCGCCACCCGCGCGGCCGGTCCTCGCTCGCGCCGCACCCGCTCGGCGCCCAGCACCCGGTCCAGCAGCGCGACGGACTCGGCGTGCCCGAAGGCGTCCAGGGCGATCGGGCGCACGGCGTGGCGGGTGCTCAGCGCGGCGAGGTGCTGCCGGCTGGTGACGACCAGCAGGGCCGGGCCGGTGCCCGGGACCAGCTGCAGGACGTCCTCGAGGCCGGCGACGTTGTCCACCACGACCAGGCACCGGCGCCCGTGCAGCAGCGACCGGTACAGCGCGGCGCGCCCGGCCTGGTCGCCCGGGATGTTCTCTTCGGGCACGTCGAGACTGCGCAGCAGGTGCGTCAACGCCCGGCCGCCCGGCAGCGGCTCGTCCGGGTTCTCGCCGCGCAGGTCGAGGAACAGCCGGCCGTCCGGGAAGTGGGCCGCGACCCGGTGCGCCCAGTGCAGCGCCAGCGCCGTTTTGCCCATGCCCGCCGCCCCGGAGAGCACCACCACCGGCCGCTCGGGCTCCTCGAGCACCGCGTCGAGCGCCGCGAGTTCGGCTTCGCGTCCGGTGAAGTGCCCGACGCCCGCGGGCAGCTGCGAGGGCCCGGTCGTGGTCGTGGCCGGGCGCGGGGCCAGGCCGGGGTCCCGCCGCAGGATCGCCGTGTGCAGGGCCAGCAGTTCCGGACCGGGGTCGACGCCGAGTTCGTCGGCGAGCCGCCGGCGCAGTCGCTGGAAGGCGTCGAGGGCGTCGGTGTGCCGCCCGCAGCGGTACAGCGCGAGCAGGTGCAGCCCGGTCAGCCGTTCCCGGCTCGGGGCGGCGGCGAGCAGCCGGGGCAGTTCGCGCACGGCCTCTTCGTGGTGCCCCAGCCGCAGTTCGGCGTCCCAGAGGTCTTCCACCGCGCCGAGGCGCAGTTCGTGCAGCCGGTCCACTTCGCGCCGGCCCCAGCCCGAGAGTTCCGCGTCGGCGAAGGCGTCCCCGCGCCAGAGGGCGACCGCCGCGCGCAGGGTGGTGGCCGCCCGTTCGGTGGCGCCGGCCGCGAGGTCCGCGGCGCCCGCGCGGACCTGCTGCTCGAAGCGGTGCGCGTCGACCGCCACCAGCGGGACGGTCAGCAGGTAGCCCGGCTCACGGGTCACCAGGACGCCCGGGAACCCGCAGCCCTCCAGCGCCTGCCGCAGCCGCGCGACGTGGCTGTGCAGCGTCTTGACCGCGGTGCGCGGCGGGTCTTCGCCCCACAGCACGTCGACCAGCCGCGGGATCGGCAGCACGGTGCCCGCGTGCAGCGCCAGTACCCCGAGCACGACTCGCTGCCGCGTCCCGTGCAGGGTCGCGGGCCCGCCCGGGCCCACCGCTTCGACCGGCCCCAGCACGCGCAGCTCCCCGGGTTGGGACACCCCACGCTCCTTCCCGCGCGGCACGACCGCCCAGGGAGCGTAACGAGCGCGGAGGAGGTGCGAAAACAGCCAACCAGCGTATCCGCGGGGACATCGACAACCGGTTCACAACCGGTCGCGGTGACGCTCGGTTCGGAGTTCCTGTTCCGACTCGTGTGAGGGAAAACCGGATGAGCACCAGATCGCGGCCCCGGCGCCGCAGACCGTTCACCGCCGCGCTCGCGTTCGCCGCCGCGGCCGCGTTCCTGCCCGTGGTCCCCGCGGCGGCGGCCGCCGCACCACCGACCAACTCGCCGTGCGGGCCGCTCGACGTCGCGTTCGTCATCGACGACACCGGCAGCATGGGCTCGGCGCTGACCAACATCAAGAGCGAGCTGGGCAACATCGCCACGGCCGTGCAAGCCAATTCCGGCAACGACTACCAGCTCGGCCTCGTCACGTTCAAGGACAACATCACGGTGCAGAGCGACCTCGCGCCGCTCAACCTGGCCGCGGTCACCCCGCAGATCAACGCGCTGACCGCGGCGGGCGGCGGCGGCGAGCCCGAAGCGTCCGACGAGGCGGTCAACACCGCCGTCAACAACCTGCCCGCCACCGGGCGCCCGCAGACCGGCGACTTCTCCGGGACCTGGCGCAGCAACGCCACGAAGATGGTCATCCTGGTGACCGACGCCCACCCGGGCGGCTTCGACGACACCTTCACCGCGGCCGACCAGGCCAACGCCCACCTGCGGGCGGTGCAGGCGGCGAACAAGGGCATCAAGGTCTCGGCGGTCTACGTCCCGACGACCGGGCTGCCCGGCATCTCGACGATCATGCAGGACTACGCCACCACCACCGGCGGCACGTACACGGCGACGCCGGCCAACGGCGCGGGTGCGGGCGCGGCGATCCTCGACGCGCTCAAGAACTGCCGCAAGACCGACGTGTTCATCAAGGACGCGCCGGCCGACACCGGTGTCGCGCCGCACGGCCTGAACCCGATCTGGACGAGCCCGGACATCAAGGTGTGCGCGACACTGCCGCCGTGCGCGGCGACCACCCCGGTCGTCGGCGGGACGAGCTTCGTGGTCGTGACGCTGAACAACCCGGGCCCGGGCGGATCCGGCGCGTCGACCGGCCACGTAGAGGTCTCCTACACCGCGCAGGGCGGGGCGGCGCTGTGGCCGACGGACTGGACCCCGGTCGGGTCCTCGCCGACGGTGACCGTGGGGCCGGGCACCACCCAGGTGGCGATCAAGTGGACGCCGGTGCCCGGGCCAGGTCACTTCTGCCTGCTCGCCCGGTGGATCTCGGCGACCGACCCGATGACCTTCCCCGAGCTGACCGGGTCGAACACGCTGGTCAACACGCGGAACAACAACAACATCGCGTGGCACAACGTGGACACGATCCAACTGACGCCAGGCAAGCCGGTGACGCACCCGTTCACCCTCGGCAACCCGGCCGCCGACCGGGCCACCACCACCGACCTGCTCTTCACCCAGCCCGGCAAGCCGTTCGCGGGCGGTGCCGGCAAGGTGGTCGTCGACCTCGGCGAAGTGCTCGCCGAGCGCTGGCGCGCGAGCGGCCAGAAGGGTGTCGGCGTGCGTCCGGTGGGGGAGACGCAGGTCGAGATCACGGGCGGGCAGCAGGCGGTCCTGCAGGGCCTGGTGATAAAGCCGAAGGAACGCCTGGAGACGGCGGTGACGTTCACCGCGACGGACGCTGCGGCGGGCGCCGATTTCGTCTTCCGCGTCTCCCAGTCCAGCGGTGACGACGACCTCGGCGGCGTCGAGTTCCAGCTGTCGGCTGAGCGGTAACCCCACGTTGGGCGGCCACCTCGATCCGATCGAAGTGGCCGCCCAGCGTGCGTTCCGGCGACCGAATCCGGCGACCGAATCCGGCGACCTGGTGCCAGGCCGTTCCGTGTCGCGACGTCTTGAATGACTCATTCAGGACCTCCGACGCCCGGAATGAGTCATTCAAGACACTCCACGGCACCGCTGCGCCGGGCCGTTCCCGGCGTCCGCTCAGCGCGGGGAACGGCCGAGGAGCCGGCGGTCCCGCCGCGGCCGTCGTCACCGGCGTCGATCCGACAAGCCGGGTAGCCCCCTGAGGACGGGGTACCCGGTGGCGACCAGACGCGCACGGCGGCGGGGCCGGCCCGCCGGTGCGGCCGCGCAGCGGGCCTGTCGTGGACCTGCCGCACGAAGGCGACTCGCCGCGAGCGAGGGCCGAAAGGAGCGTGCCGGAATGGCGGAACGCATCGTGACCAGCAGCCGCGCGATGGCGGCCGAGGCCGACATCGTCCTCAACACCGCATCCGACGCCACCCGCGCGAAGGCGTGGCTGCCGGGTGGTGGCTCCCGCGCCTACGACATCGACTTGCGGGCGGCGGAAGGCCGGCTGGCGTGGCGTCCGGCCGGTCACGACGGCTGGGCCGGCCACCTGCGGGTCATCGGCAGCGGTACCGGGGCCAGCCAGGCCGAGCTGCAGGTGGAGGTCGATGAGGCGGCCGACCCCGACGAGGTGCGCGAGGCCCTCGACGGCGCACTTCGCGCACTGGCGGCCGAAGTGGATCAGAACTTCAACGTCAGCTGACCGGCCCGCCCTCTTTCGCGTCGGTCAGCGCCCATTCCGGTTCTTCGATCAAGTGCCGCCCGTCGGCTTGTCCGAGAGCCAGGTGCGGGCCTCGGCCACGGTGGGCTTGATGGTCATGTCGCGGTCGAGGGCGGTCAGGTGTAGGTGCCGGAGCATCGTGCGCTGGGCGCTGACGAGGCAGAACGCGACGCCCGCGGAGTTCGCTGCCTGGGCGAAGATCTGGAGTGCCGCGAGCCCGGAGGAGGAGAGGAAGGTGACCCTGCCGAGATCGGCGATCACCGCGCTCGGCGCGCCGGCGAGGGTCGATTCGAGGTGCCGGGTGAAGGCGCGTGCCGTGGCGAGGTCGATCTCGCCGGACACGGTCGCCAGTACCACGCCGGTGTCGCGGGTGATGGACAACGCGAGCCTGTCACGCCCGTAGTCCCCCCTGGAACGGCGCACCAAACCATCGTGGAAGCAATCCTGCATTACCGAGCTCCTTGCCGTTCTTGAACTGTTGTCGCACGGGAGGTCAGTACCGTCCGGTCGCCGGCGTGCGCGTGACCGGGACCCGGTACGTCCAGTGGGGTGCCCGGCGTTCCCGCCGCGACCGCCGGATCAGGACCAGGAGCCACAGCACCCCGATGAGCGCGATCACGCCCTCACCCACCCAAGTCGTGACGGTGTACACCGTCGTCAGGTCCGCGGGCGCCACGACGAGGCCGCGCGGGTCGAACTGCGCCACCTGCCCGGCCAGCACCAGGGTGATCACCAGTGCGATGGCCGACATGGAGTCCCACAGCGCGTGCAGCAGCGCGACGCCGAGGAACGCCAGCGCCAGGCGAAGGCTCAGCACGAAGTGTTCGCGCGTGCTCCACGCGAACAGCAGCCCGCCCAGGATGGCGGTCCACAGCCCGTGCCCGACCGGCGCGAGCAGCCCGCGCAGCAGCTCGGTCGTGACCAGGTCGGTCAGCGACAGGCCGTGGGCGGTGAACAACGACGTGAGCGCGTAGCCCGCGGATTCGAAGGCGGAGAAGCCGAAGCCGACCGTCGCGCCGAGAATCATGCCGTCCCGCATGGACTTCACGGCCAGTCCGCGCGTCAGCAGGGCGAGTGCGACGAGCTTGACCGCCTCCTCGATGAGCCCGACCCCCACGTACAGCCACATCGACGGGTACAGCAGGTAGGCCTCGAGTACCGAAGCGCCGAGAACGCCGAGCACCCCGCCGACGAGGAAGGTCCGGAACACCAGTTCGGCGGTGATCTCCCCGGAGTCGCGGCGTTCGAACGCCCACGCCACGAACGTCACCGGCACCAGGAAGCTGCCGAGCAGCACGAGCGTCGGCAGCAGGTTGGGGTTGCCGGTCGCGTACGTCACGATGACCGACAGCACCCACAGCAGCAGGCCGATGACGAAGATCCGCGCCCACGTCCGACGGCGGGTGCGGTGGCCGGCGGTGGTCATCGGCGCTTCCCGAACCGCTCGCCGCGCCCGGTGGCCCCGGTGTCGACGAACGCGCGGAAGCGGGCGGGGGAGCCGGGTTCGGCGACCCCGTCGAAGCCTTGCGGGCAGTGCAGCGCCGCCCACCGCTGCAGGCCGCCCTCGAAGGCGGCGCGGTACTGCGCGAAAACTTCGGCGAGCGCCTCGTCGTCCAGCTCGTACAGCACCGGGGGCGTCAGCCCGATCAGCTCCAGTGCGCCGCCGTCCGCCGCCAGCCGGTCGCCGCAGCGGTGCAGCAGTTCGAGGAGGTCGTCGCCGGGCCGCTCGACCTGGGAGAGGTCGATGACGAAGTGGCGGGCGCCCGCGTGGACGAGCCCGGCCAGGTACCCCGCGAGGGTCCGCAACGCCGGTGCGTCCGCCCGCCCGGCGACCGTGACGACGGTGTAGCGCCCGGGGTGCAGGGTCGAGCTGATGGTGAAACCGGGCGAGGGTGTCCTGCGGTTGATCAGCCGATCCGGTTCCGGGACCGCGATGGGCGGCCGGGAAAGCCAGGTGGTCATGGGGATCCTCCGGTTGTCATGGTTTGTTGCGCGAGGTGCTCGTGCACCAGCCGGACGGCCATGGCGCCCTCGCCCACCGCCGAGGCGACCCGCTTCACCGAGCCGTGCCGGACGTCGCCGACGGCGAACACGCCGGGGCTGCTCGTTTCCAGTGGCAACGGCGTCCGCGGAATCCCGGCGAACGCACCGACGTCCGCGCCGGTGAGCACGAACCCGTCCTCGTCGAGCGCGACGTGGCCGGACAGCCAGCGCGTGTGCGGAGCGGCCCCGATGAAGACGAACAACGCGCGAGCGGCGAGCCGGTCGCGCTCGTGGGTGCGGTTGTCCTCGACCTCGACACCCGACATCGCTTTGCCGTCATCGACGATCTCGCGGACCTCGGTGTGCAGGTGGACCCGGATCCGCGGGTGCCGCCGGACCTGGTCGACCAGGTAGCGCGACATGTCCGCGCCGAGGTCGCCGCCGCGCACCAGCAGGTGCACCACGGGCGAGGTCTCCGCCAGGAACACCGCGGCCTGCCCCGCGGAGTTGCCGCCGCCGACCACCGCGACCGGGTCGGCCCGGCACTGCCTGGCCTCCTCCGGGGTCGCGGCGTAGTAGATGCACGTGCCTTCGAGGTACTCGAGTTTCGGGATCGGCAGGCGCCGGTACCGGGCGCCGGTCGCGATGATCACCGTCCGCGTGACGATTTCGGTGCCGTCGTCGAAGCCCACCGCGTAGAGCCCGCCTCGTGGGTCGAGCGTGCGAGCCTCGCCCGGGACGGCGACCCGGACCCCGAACTTGGCCGCCTGGATCACCGACCGCTCGGCCAGTTCCGCCCCCGAGATCCCGGACGGGAAGCCGAGGTAGTTTTCGATCCGCGACGTGGTGCCCGCCTGCCCGCCCGCCGCGACGGCGTCGAACGCCGACGTCACGAGCCCTTCCGAGGCGGCGTAGACGACGGCCGCGAGCCCGCCGGGCCCGGCGCCGACCACGAGCATGTCGCGCACGCCGGCCGAGGGTTCCTGGTGCCGCAACCCGACCGCGCGCGCCAGTTCGGCGTTGCTGGGGTTGCGCAGCACGCCGGCGCCGGGCAGGACCACGACCGGGGTCGCCTCGACCGGGACGCCGAGCCGGCGCAGCAGCGCCTCGGCCCCGCGGTCCTGGTCGAGGTCGTCCAGCCGGTACGGCAGGCGGTTGCGGGCCACGAACTCCAGCAGCCGCCGGGTGTCCGGCGAGTAGCACGAGCCGACGATCCGCAGCCCGTCGCCGGAGCCGATGATGAGCGCGCGGCGGACGAGGTAGGCCCGCAGGATCAGGTCGCCGAGGACCGGGTCGCCGGTCACCAGCCGCTTCAGCTCGTCGACTCCGGCGACCAGCACCTCGCCGGGTTCGGCGGCGACGGCGCTGAAGAACGACGGCTGCCCTTCGAGCAGGCCCAGCTCGCCGAGGAACCGCCCGGGACCGTGGACGCGCACGATTCTGGTCTCGTCGCCTTCCCGGTGCTGGATGGCGACCTTGCCGCTCAGGACGACGTACCAGCTCGTCGCCCGTTCCCCTTGCTCGTAGAGCACTTCACCCGGCCGCACCGGCCGGCGCTCGCCCGCGTCGGAGAGCGTTTCGAGCTGCTCGCGGGTCAGCCGGGGGAACGCGCCGTGCGGATCAGGGGTCTCGACGAGGTCCTGTGCCGAGAGCGTCATACGAACGCCTCGTGCGCGTAGCACCAACGCCAGTTCTCCCCAGGCTCGAACGAGCGCACGATGGGGTGGCCGATGGCGTGGGCGTGCCGGCGCGCGTGCTTCATCGGCGAAGAGTCGCAGCAGCCGACGTGCCCGCAGGTCAGGCACAGCCGCAGGTGCACCCACGTGGTTCCGGTGGAGAGACACTCCTGGCAGCCCTGGGGTGTCCGGGGCACCACGTCGCGGACGAGCGCCAAGTGCGGGTCGGTGACGGTGGTCATGCCTTCGCCTCCTCTGGCGAGTTCAGTGCTTGGTCGAGCCAGTTGCGCAGAACGTTTTCCGGGGCCGCGCCCGCCTGCCGCCGGACGACCTCGCCGCCGCGGAACACCAGGAGGGTCGGTACGGCCATGACGTCGAACCGGCGCGCCACTCCCGGCGCCAGGTCGACGTCGACCTTGACGAGCTTCACCTTCCCGGCCCGGGCGCGGGCGAGCCGGTCCAGCGTCGGGCTCACCGACCGGCAGGGGCCGCACCAGGTGGCCCAGAGGTCGACGAGCACCGGGAGGTCAGCCTGCTCGGCGATCTGCGCGAAGTCGGCGTCGCCCGCGTCGACCACCCACGGCAGCGGCCGGTGGCAGTTCCCGCACTTCGGCGTTCCGTCGGCGGCGACGGGAATCCGGTTGCTCTTCCCGCAGTGCTCGCAGGCGACGACCACGGTCCTCATGCTGCCTCCTTGTCGGACGCGGCAAGCCGCGGCAGTGTCTTCGCGTCGGCCGGCATGGTGCCTGATGATTCGGACCTGCAAGCAGTCCTCATGCTGCTGCCTCCTGTCCCGCGGCGCGGAAGTCGACGGTCAGGTCACCGTCGGCCGCGTCGACCACGATCACCAGGCCCTCGGTCAGCTCGCCGCGCAGCAGCGCGCGCCCGATCCGGGTTTCGACCTCGTGGGAGATGTAGCGGCGCAACGGCCGGGCGCCGTACACCGGGTCGAACCCGCGCCCGGCGATGAACTGCCGCGCCGCGGGGGTGAGCTCGACCGTGATGCCCTGCTCGGCCAGCCGGCGGCGCAGCTGGTCGAACTGCAGCTCCACGATCCGCTCGATCTCCGGCAGCCCCAGCGGGGTGAACAGCACGATGTCGTCGAGGCGGTTGAGGAACTCGGGCCGGAAGTGGTGGCGCAGTTCGGCCAGCACCGCGTCCCGGGCGTCCGGCTTGATCTCGCCGGAGGAGGTGACGCCGTCGAGCAGGTGCTGCGAGCCGATGTTGGACGTCATGATGATCACCGTGTTGCGGAAGTCGACCAGCCTGCCCTGCGCGTCGGTGATCCGGCCGTCGTCGAGCACCTGCAGCAGGGTGTTGAACACGTCCGGGTGGGCTTTCTCGATCTCGTCGAACAGCACGACCGCGTACGGCTTGCGTCGCACGGCTTCGGTGAGCTGGCCGCCCTCGTCGTAGCCGACGTACCCCGGCGGCGCGCCGAGCAGCCGGGAGACCGTGTGCCGCTCCTGGTACTCGCTCATGTCGAGCCGGACCATGTTGTCCTCGCTGTCGAACAGCGCCGCGGCGAGCGTCTTCGCCAGCTCCGTCTTCCCGACGCCGGTCGGGCCGAGGAAGAGGAACGACCCGATCGGCTTGTGCGGGTCGCGGATGCCGGACCGGGCGCGGATGATCGCGTCGGCGACCAGCCGGACGGCCTCGTCCTGCCCGACGACCCGCTCGTGCAGGATCTCGTCGAGCCGTAGCAGCTTCTCGCGCTCGCCCTCCTGCAGGCGCGACACCGGGATGCCGGTCCACTGCGAAACGATCTCGGCGATCTCGTCTTCGGTGACGACCTCGCGCAGGAGCCGTTTCTCGCCCTGCTTGCCGGCCAGCCGTTCCTCCTCCGCTTCGAGCTGGCGCTCGAGCTCGCGGATCTCGCCGTAGCGCAACTCCGCGGCGCGGTTGAGGTCGTAGTTCCGTTCCGCTTCTTCGGCTTCGTGGCGCACGCGTTCGAGTTCGGAGCGCAGTTCCTGCACGCGCCGGATCGCCTGGCGTTCGGCGTCCCACTGCGCCTTCTTGGCGTCGGTTTCGGCCCGCAGGTCCGCCAGCTCCTTGCGGAGTTCCTCGAGCCGCGCCTTGCTCGCCTTGTCGGTTTCCTTGGCCAGTGCGGCTTCCTCGATCTCCAGCCGCGTCAGCCGCCGGGTGAGTTCGTCGAGCTCGGCCGGCATCGAGTCGATTTCCGTGCGCAGCCGCGCGCACGCCTCGTCGACGAGGTCGATCGCCTTGTCCGGCAGGAACCGGTCGCTGATGTAGCGGTGCGACAGCACGGCCGCGGCCACGAGCGCAGCGTCCTGGATCTTGACGCCGTGGAACACCTCGAGCCGTTCGCGCAGCCCGCGCAGGATGGAGATGGTGTCCTCGACGGCCGGTTCGGGCACGACGACCGGCTGGAACCGCCGTTCCAGCGCGGCGTCCTTCTCGATGTGCTTGCGGTACTCGTCCAGGGTGGTCGCGCCGATCATGTGCAGTTCACCTCGGGCGAGCATCGGCTTGAGCATGTTGCCGGCGTCCATCGCGCCTTCGGTGGCGCCCGCGCCGACGATGGTGTGGAGCTCGTCGACGAACAGGATGATCCGGCCCTCGGCCGCCTTGACCTCGCCGAGCACGGCCTTGAGCCGTTCCTCGAACTCGCCGCGGTACTTGGCCCCGGCCACCAGCGCGCTCATGTCGAGCGAGAAGATCGTCCGGTCCCGCAGGCCTTCCGGCACGTCGCCGCGCACGATCCGCTGCGCGAGTCCTTCCACGATCGCGGTCTTGCCGACGCCGGGATCGCCGACGAGCACGGGGTTGTTCTTCGTCTTGCGCGAAAGGATCTGGACGACGCGGCGGATCTCGGTGTCGCGCCCGATCACCGGGTCCAGCTTGCCGGCGCGCCCGTCGGCGACCAGGTCGCGGCCGTACTTTTCCAGTGCCTCGTAGGCACCCTCGGGCGTCGCCGACGTGACGCGCTGGTTGCCGCGGACCTTCGTCAGCGCGGTCAGGAACGCGTCGCGGGTGACGCCGTGGTCGCGGAGGATCCGCCCGGCCGCCCACTTCGTCCCCTCCTCGGCCAGCGCCAGGACCAGGTGCTCGACGGAGACGTACTCGTCCTTGAGCCGCCGGGCTTCCCGCTCCGCGGTGTCGAGCACCCCGGCCAGCCGCCGGGTGAGGTACACCTGCCCGGGCGTGGCGCCGGGTCCGGTCACCTTCGGCCGGCGCGCGACCTCCGCCTCGACCGCGGCGCGCAGCGCGTCGACGTCCGCGCCGGTCTGCGCGAGCAGCCGGGGCACGAGGCCCTCGGGCTGGTCGATCAGCGCGAGCAGCAGGTGCTCGCCGTCGGTCTCGGTGTGGCCGGAACGTCCGGCGATGTTCTGGGCTTCTTGCAGGGCTTCCTGCGACTTCTGGGTCAGCTTGTTCATGTCCATCGCCGACGGCTCCTGACTTGTCCTTCGAGGACGTCGATGCGGTCGAGCAGGTCGAGCACCAGCCCGAGTGCGGCGTAGTTGACCGACAGCGTGGCGCGCAACCGCTGGATCCGGGCCAGTCTGGCCACGGCGGACGGCGGGAAGCACGGGCGTCCGTTCGCGTCCGGGGTCGTCTCCACCAGGCCGAGTGCCGCGAACCGGCGGAGCAGCTCGGGGTGCAGCCCGGTGCGCGCGGCCACGGTCTCGAGGTCGAGCCGCGCCGGGCGGACGAGCACGTACCGCGCCATCAGGTCCTCCTGGGATCGAAGTCGGACACCGCGGCGAGCTCTTCGAACAGCTCGCGTTCACGCTTGCTCGGGCGCTTCGGCACCATGATCTTGACCTCGGCGTAGAGGTCGCCGGGCTTGCCCTTCGGGTTCGGCATGCCCTCGCCGCGCAGCCGCAGCCGCCGTCCGCTGGACGATCCGGGGACGACCCGGGCCTTCACCTCGCCACCGGGGGTGGTGATCGGGACCGTCGCCCCGAGCGCGGCCTCCGACGGTGTCACCGGGAGCTCGACGTGGATGTCACGCCCTTCGAGCCGGTACCGGCGGTCCGGCCGGATGCGGACGACCAGGTACAGGTCCCCGGGGGCCGCGCTGCCCGAGCCGCGGCCGCCCTGGCCGGCCAGCCGGATGCGCTGCCCGTCGAGCACACCCGGCGGGATCCGCACGTCGTATTCGCGATCACCGCCGAAGTTCAGGTGCCGCCGCCCGCCGCGGTAGGCCTCCTCGACGGTCAGCTCGAGCTCGGCCTCCTGGTCCGCGCCCGGGACCGGGCCGCCGCGCCCCCGGCCGGCGAAGAAACCGCCGAGGAGATCCTCGATGTCGACGCCTTCGAACCCCTCGAAACCGCCCCCCGAAGTGCCGGACGTGGAAGTGCCGGACGTGGCAGTGCCGGACGTGGCGTAGCGGGCCCGGCCGCCGCGCGGTCCGGCGCCGGCGCCGACGCGCTGCTCCCAGTCGTCGGGCACTTGCCGGAAGTCCTCGCCGAACCGGTCGTACTTGCGCCGCTGCTCCGGATCGGACAGGACCTGGTACGCCTCGCTCACCTCCTTGAACCGCTCTTCGGCCTTCGGGTCCTTGTTGACGTCCGGGTGGTTCTCGCGGGCGAGTTTCCGGTACGCCCGCTGGATCTCCTCGGAGCCGGCGTCTCGGCCGACCCCGAGCGCGGCGTAGAAGTCCCGTGCCACGAGCACTCACTCCCGCGGCTTCGCCACGGTGACCGCGGTCGGCCGCAGCTGCCCGGCGCCGGTCCCGTACCCGGGCCGCACCACGCGGGTCACCGTGTGCGGCTCCGAGTGCGGGTCGTCGTCGACGGCGACCACCTCGTGCCGGGCCGGGTCGAACGGGACGCCGCTCTCGTCGTCACGCCCGTACCCGAGCCCGGCCAGCAGCTGCACGGCCTGATCGCGGATCGCCAGCACCCCCTGCACGACGGCGGTGGGATCGGCGCCGGCGTGCGAGAGCGCCAGTTCGAGGTTGTCGATGACGGGGAGGAAGGCCGCGGCGACCCGGGCCCGCTCGGCCGCGCGCTCGGCGCGCAGCTCCGCTGCATGCCGCTTGCGGAGGTTGTCGGCGTCGGCCATCGCCCGGCGCCAGCGGTCCTCGCATTCGGCCGCCTTCGCCTCGAGCTCCTGAACCCGGTCCGGCCCCACCGCCGAGACGGGCGCGTCCTGGGGGCCGGACTCGGCGCCCGTCCCGGCGGCGTCCACGGAGGATGTCCCCGGCTCCGTGGATTTCCCTGTGGTGGCCATGGTTGCTCACGCCCGATCGAAGTCGGCGTCGATCACGTCGTCGTCCGCGGCCGGTTCTCGCTGCGGCGGCGGACCGCCGTCTCCGCCCGGCCTGGCCGCGCTGAGCCCGGCCAGCACCTGCTGCAGTTCCGAGGTCAGCTCGCGGACCCGGTCCAGCGGCGCGTTCGACTGGACGGCTTCGCGGGCGTCGGTGATCAGCATCTCCGCGCGCGCCTTTTCGTGCGTCGGCGTCTGCTCGGTGATCGCCTTCTCGGCCTGGTAGGCGACGCTGTCCAGCAGGTTGCGCGCCTCGACCTCCTCGCGCAGGCGCTCGTCGTCGGCGCGGTTGCGCTCGGCTTCGCTCACCATCCGTTCGATCTCGGACTTGTCGAGGTTCGAGCTCTCGGTGATCGTGATGCCCTGCTCGGCACCGGTGTCCTTGTCGCGGGCGGTGACGTTGACGATGCCGTTCGCGTCGACGTCGAACGTCACCTCGACCTGCGGCTCGCCGCGCGGCGCCGGCCGGATGTCCTTGAGCTGGAACCGCCCGAGCACCCGGTTGTCGGCCGCGCGCTCGCGCTCGCCCTGCAGCACCACGATGTCGACCGCGGGCTGGTTGTCCTCCGCGGTGGAGAACACCTCCGTGCGCCGCGCCGGGATCGTCGTGTTCCGTTCGATGATCTTCGTCATCACGCCGCCGCGGGTCTCCACGCCCAGGGACAGCGGGGTGACGTCGAGCAGCAGGACGTCCTTGACCTCGCCCTTGAGCACCCCGGCCTGCACGGCGGCGCCGAGCGCGACGACCTCGTCCGGGTTGACGCTCATGTTCGGGTCCTTGCCGCCGGTGAGCCGGCGGACCAGGCTCTGCACGGCGGGGATCCGGGTCGAACCGCCGACGAGGATGACCTCGTCGATGTCGTTCGCGCTCACCTTCGCGTCGGACATCGCCTGCTGCACCGGCCCGAGGCAGCGCTCCACCAGGTCGGCGGTGATCTGCTCGAACTCCGACCGCCGGATTGTTGCGGTCAGGTGCTTCGGCCCGCTCCCGTCGGCGGTGATGAACGGCAGGTTGACACTCGTCTGGGCGACCGACGACAGTTCGACCTTGGCCTTCTCCGCCGCCTCGAACAGCCGCTGCAGCGCCTGCGCGTCCTGCCGCAGGTCGATGCCGTTGTCCGCGGCGAACTTGTCGGCGAGGAAGTCCACGAGCCGGCGGTCGAAGTCGTCGCCGCCGAGGTGGCTGTCGCCCGCGGTGGAGCGCACCTCGACCACGCCGTCGCCGACGTCGAGCAGGCTCACGTCGAACGTGCCGCCGCCGAGGTCGAAGACCAGCACGGTCTCCTGCTGCTGGGAGTCGAGCCCGTAGGCCAGCGCGGCCGCGGTCGGCTCGTTGATGATCCGCAGGACGTTCAGCCCGGCGATCTTCCCGGCGTCCTTGGTCGCCTGCCGCTGCGCGTCGTTGAAGTACGCGGGCACGGTGATCACGGCCTCGGTCACCCGCTCACCGAGGTGCTTGCCCGCGTCGTCGGCCAGCTTGCGCAGCACCTGCGCGCTGATCTCCTCCGGCGAGTAGAGCTTGCCGCGGATGTCGAAGCGGACGACGCCGCCCTCTCCCTCGACGACGTCGAACCCGACCGCCTTGGCCTCGTCGGACACCTCGTCGAACTTGCGGCCGATGAACCGCTTCGCCGAGTAGATGGTGCCCTTCGGGTTGAGGATCGCCTGCCGGCGGGCGAGCTGCCCGACCAGCCGTTCGCCGCTTTCGGTGAACCCGACGACCGACGGGGTCGTCCGGGCACCCTCCGTGTTCGGGATGACCCGCGGTTCACCCCCTTCCCAGACGGCGATCACCGAGTTGGTGGTGCCGAGGTCGATCCCGACCGCCTTCGCCATCACGCACCCCCGGACTCGGCGGGCAGCTTGGCCAGCAGCGCCCGGGCCTCATCGGCGACTTCGGCGTCGGCGACGACCTCGTAGCGGGTGGGCGTCATCGCGCGGACCGACGCGAAGTCACGGCGGCCCCGCTGCAGCGCGTGCGCCACCAGCCCGAAGATCGCCCCGACGATCGCGCCGAAGACGAGCCCGTAGAGCGCGAGCGTCAGCGTGGCGAGGACCGGGGTGAACCAGTTGAACAAGGCGAACAGCCAGCCGATCAGGAGCCCGGTCAGCGCGCCGGAGCCGGCCCCGCGCAGGGCGGCACCGCCGAGGTCGAGCCGGCCGATGACCTGCTCGACCAGCTGCACGTCGCGGCCGATGATGGCCGTCCGCTGCACGGGGAACCCCTGATCGGACAGGTAATCGACGGCACGCTCCGCGTCGCGGTAGTCGTCGTACGAAGCGATGGGGACACGATCGGTGGCATGGCGTGGGGCAGGCGCGGTGGCGCCCGGCTGTGCGGTCATGGTTCGCCTCCTCAGACGTTCGTGTGTTCTTCGGCCCGAACTCGGACGGGCGCATCGGTGAGCTGTCGCCGCTGGTCGCGGCTCCTCATTTCGGGCTCCGGGGTTTGCCCGTCCCGGCCACGGGGATCCGAGACATCAGGACGCCGCGCTCGAAGCCGTCCGACCGGCGGGAGGTGTCCAAATTGTCCCCGAGGAGCACTGTCATGGTCTGGTCCCGATCCGGGACGGATCGTCCTGCCGGGAGTGTCCGATCCGAACCGGCTCTGCGTTTTCTCTGGTGGGCAAGCTTTCCCGCCTGTCCGATGCGTCCTACGTTGGCGAATACGCCCGGCATCTCGCGTGAGCCCGGCAGGACGAATTTCCGGGAACCGCGTCGACCCGGCAGAACGAATTTCGAGGGCGTAGCGTACAAACCGCCAGGTCCACGGCGAGGAGGCCGTAAATGAGGTCCGGGAACGAGGGGTTCACGCGAGTCCGGGACGCCACATCGGACAGCCAGTGGCGTGCCCAGCTGTCGGATCTCCACGGCCTCTTCGCCGTTTCGATGATGATGTTCGACGGCCGCGAAGCCGCCGGCATCCTGCGGCTCGCCGCCACCTCGGTGCCGACGCTGAGCGGCTGCGTGACCGAGGCCGCGTACCTCGTCGACCATGCCGGCACGAGGACTCTGCAGGACGGCGCGCGAGAGGTCCATCCCGACCTCGGCGCGGAGGTCGGCGGGCTGGCCGGGCACAGCGGGCGGATCGAGCTGGCCGACGGCCGATGGCGCTGGTGCTACGCGCTGGACGGGCCGGGCGGGCTGACGGGGCACCTCGTGATCGGGGCCGAACACCCCCCGCCGGGAGACGAACTCTTCCTGCTCGGCTCACTCGGCCGGCAGACCGCGGCGGCGTTGACCAACTCCGCGCTGCTCGGACGGGAGCGGCGGCAGTCGGTGGCGCTGCAGGCGGTCAACGACCGGCTGTCCGCGTCGGTCGCGCAGCTCGAGCAGCAGACTCAGGTGCATGAGACGCTGTCCACCATCTCGGCTTCCGGCGCCGGTGAGCCGGGTATCGCCGACGCGCTGCACCAGCTGACCGGACTGCCGGTGGCGATCGAGGACCGCTTCGGCAACCTGCGCGCGTGGGGTGGCCCCGGCCGCCCGGACCCGTACCCGAAGATCGGCGTCCGCCGGCGGGAGGAACTGCTGCGGCGAGCCGCGACGCTGAACTGCCCGATCCGCGTGAAGGACCGGCTGATCTGCCTGGTGCGGCCGCGGCACGAGGTGCTCGGCGTGCTCGCCCTGGTCGACCCGGGGCGGACTGCCGGCGCGTATGAGGTGTTCGCGCTGGAGTACGGCTCGACCGTGCTGGCGCTGGAACTCTCGCACCGGCGCAGCCTGGCCGAGGTCGAGCTGCGGCTGCGCCGCGACCTCGTGGACGACCTCATCACCGGCACCGACGACGGAAGCGCGTACGCCCGGGCCGAGGCGATCGGGCACGATCTGCGGCGCCCGCACCACGTGGTCGTCCTGCGGTGGTCCGGCGACCTCGCCGAGGACGTGGTCGCCGAGGCCACGGGGCGGGCCATGACGGCGCTGGGGTTCACCTCGCTCATGTCACGCCACGCCGGGGCGGTCGTGCTGCTGGTCGACGGCCGGCCGGACGGCGCGGCGCTGCACGATTCCCTGTCGGAACGACTCGGCGCGGAGGGATCGATCGGCATCAGTGGCCCGTGCGAGACCCCCGGCCGGTTTCCCAAGTCCTACGCGGAAGCGGTGCGGGCCATCGACATCCGGCGCACCTCACGCACCCCGAACGGCGCGACGACGTTCGACCAGCTCGGTGTCTACCGCATTCTCGATACCGGGCAGAACCACGGCGACGTCCTGGAGTTCGTCCGAGAGTGGCTCGGGAAGCTGCTCGATTACGACAGCGGGCACAACGCCGAGCTGGTCGTGACGCTCACGCAGTACCTCGAGTGCGGCGGCAGCTACGGCGACACCGCCGCCGCGCTCCTGATCCACCGGAGCACGCTGCGTTACCGGCTGGGCCGGATCCGGGAGATCACAGAGCTGGACCTCAACGACGTCAACAGCAGGCTGAACCTGCACCTCGCCACCCGGCTGTGGCAGGTGCAGCGCGGATCGGAGTGACGAAAGAGGCCGTTGGGACGCTGGTCGGAAACCACCCCGCGGGCACGGACGTGTGATCGGCCCCTCGGCGGGTACGCGACCCCGAAAGCACGTGGGAAGGAGTCTGCCGTGGTACAGCACGAGAAGTGGCTGACCGCCGTCGAAGACCTCGCCGAGCTGGCCGACCCGGCTGAAGCGAGGGCCGTGCTCGGCGCGGTCGTGGCCGCGCTCGCCCGGTGCCTGCCGGACGCCGGCCGCGAGTGGCTGGCCGACCGGCTGCCCAGCCCCGAGGCCGGACCGGCGCGCGATCCCGGGCCGGCGAACCTGAAGTCGGGCACCGACGTCGAAGCCGCGGTGGCCCGGAGGCTGCGGACCACACCCGAGCGGGGCCGCTACCTGACGCAGGCCGTACTGGCCGGGCTCACCCGGACCGATCCCGGACTGGCCGAGGAGCTCCGCGGACGCCTCCCGCGGGCCGTCGTCGAGACGCTCGCCCCCGCGGGCGAGTCGCCCCGCGACGCCGCGAGCCATCGGCCGGGGGTCCCGACGCGGCTGTCGGACGAGGAGGTGGCCCGCGGCCTGCGGCACCTGACCGGGTGGTCCGGGGACCGCCACGGGATCGAGCGCACGGTGCAGCTGCCCGCCGACCGGAT
Organism: Amycolatopsis sp. lyj-109; assembly: GCF_046548995.1. NCBI lineage: Bacteria > Bacillati > Actinomycetota > Actinomycetes > Pseudonocardiales > Pseudonocardiaceae > Amycolatopsis > Amycolatopsis sp. lyj-109. The sequence goes on along the minus strand of NZ_JAJPWR010000012.1, from coordinate 116,196 downwards.
CACGCCGCTGGTCGAGCGCGTCCAGCGGGAGACGCGGGCGATGAACGACCACGCCCACGTCGAGCGGGCCGACGACGGTGAGGTGACGTTCCGGCTGCGCACCGGTCGCGAGGGGATCGTCACCGAACCGGACCTGCGGCTGGCCGAGCGGATCGACGAAGCCGTCGTCGCGGTGGGGTCCGGCGGACGACCCGGTTGAGCGCGGCCGCAGCGGATACCCGGAGGCCATGGAAGACTCCGGCGACTCCGAGAACTGGTGGCGCGACGCCGTCGTTTACGAGGTCTACCCCCGCAGCTTCGGCGACGCGAACGGCGACGGCACCGGGGATCTCGCGGGCCTGCGCGCGCGGCTCGGCTATCTGGCCGACCTGGGTCGTACCCGAACGGGCCGCCTTCGACGAGCGGGGCGACCAGCTGCCCGGCCGGCGCGCGGGAGAACCCGCTGTTGGGCCCGTCGGACCACTGCATCGGCGTGCGGATCGCGGTGCGCTCGGGCAGGGCCAGGTCTTCGCCCATGCCGATCTCGTCGCCGTACCGCAGCACGGGGCTGCCCGGCATGGTGAGCAACAGGCTGTAGGCCAGCTCCAGACGCCGCCGGTCGCCGTCCAGCATGCAGGCCAGCCGGCGCCGGATGCCGCGATCGTAGAGCTGCATGTGGGGCTCGGGGCCGAACCGGCCGAGCACGTCGCCGCGTTCTTCCGGGGACAGTCCGCTGAGGTCGACCTCGTCGTGGTTGCGCAGGAAGGTCGCCCACTGGGCCTGGCCCGGCAGCCGGGGCGAGCGCCGCAGCCGCTCCCGGACGGGCTCGGCGTCGTCGCGGGCCAGCCCGAGCATCAGGGCCTGGTTGAGCCTGAAGTCGAAGAGCATCGTCGCGCGGCTGGCCTCGTCGTCCGCGGTGCCGAAGTACTCGAGCAGCTCGTCCTCGGGCACGTTCGCCTCGGCGAGCAGAATGGCGTCCCCGCGTTGCCAGGAAGCGGTTTCCCGCAGCCGCCGCAGGAGGCCGAAGTCCCGCCGCCCGCGCGACTCGATGAGGAATGGGGCGGCGTCGATCCGGAAGCCCGCGACGCCGAGCCGCAGCCAGAAGGTGACGATCTTGGCCAGCTCGGCCTGCACCGCCGGGTGTTCGACGTCGAGTTCGGGCTGGAAGCGGTAGAACCGGTGCCGGTACCAGCGGCCGACGGTCTCGGCGTAGGTCCAGGTCTCCTCTTCGGACCCGGGGAACACGCCGCCGTCCCACCGGTCGGCCGGTTCGTGGTCGGCCCACACGTACCAGTCGTGGTGCGGCGCCTCCCGGCCGGAGAGAGCCGACAGGAACCACGGGTGCTCGTCGCTGGTGTGGTTGACAACCAGGTCCAGCACGATCCGGATGCCGACCTCGTCGGCCTGGCTCACGAGTTCGGCGAAGTCTCCGAGCGTGCCGAAGCGCGGGTCGATGCCGTAGTAGTCGGTGATGTCGTAGCCGCCGTCGCGACGCGGCGAGGGATGGCACGGGTTGAGCCAGATCGTGTCCACGCCGAGCCGGCCGAGGTAGTCCAGCCGGTCGGCGAGACCGCACAGGTCACCGACACCGTCGTCGTCGGAGTCCTGAAAGGTCTCGATGTCGAGGGAGTAGATCACTCCGTTGCGATACCACCGATCCACGATGCGGCGGCTACCCGCGGATCCCCGGGTCAAACTCGGTCGTGCGCCCGCCCGGCGGCGCTGTGCGTGGTTTGCGGATGGTCGGCCCGGGAACCCGGAGCTGCTCGGCTCCGAGATCGGGAAAGGGTGGGCATGACCGCTCAGCGTGCGTCGGAGGCTCTGGTGGTGGGCCTGCTGACCGATGACGGGTTGCCCGGGAAACTCGCCGGGAGGATCGCGGACGGGCTGCCCGCCCGCCTGGCCCGCGACCTCGGCGAGGAGACGTCCTGGCGCGTCGAGCACGAGACGCAGGCCCTTCCGCTGAACGAGGAGGGTGACATCCCCATGCTGGCCCTGGCGGAGGAGCGGCGGGCCGAACACGGCTGGGACCTGCTCGTGCTGATCACCGACCTCCCGCGGCGATCCGGCACGGCGCCGATCGCGTCGGACTACAACGCCGACCACGGCGTGGCGATGGTGTCCCTGCCCGCGCTCGGTGCCCTCCGGCTGCGGGGCCGGGCGTCCCGGCTGGTCATCCACCTGGTCCGGCACCTCGTGGCCCACCGCTCGGCGAAGGAGGCCGATCCGCCGCAGGGGATCCTCGACCGGCTCCGGGAGCTGGTGACGCCGACGCGGCACATCCGCGGCCGCGGCGCCGCCGACGAGCACCTGGCCCTGGTGGGCGTGCGCGGCCGCCTGCGGCTGCTCGCCGGGATGATCCGGGACAACCGCCCGTGGCGGCTGGTGCCCAACCTCGCCGGGGCCACCGCGGCCGCGGCGGCCACCGCCGCCTACGGCATCATCACAACCTCGTTCTGGAAGCTCGCGGATGCGCTGCCCACGCTGCGGCTGGCCGGGATCACGGTGCTGGCGATCGTGGTCATGGCGGGCTGGCTGATGGTGCACAACCACCTGTGGGACTCACCGTCCGGCCACCTCGACCGGCGGAAAGCCCTGCTGTACAACACCTCCACCGCGCTGACGCTCTCGATCGGCGTCGCTTGCATGTACGCCATTCTCTTCGTGCTGTCGTTGCTGGCGTCGATCGTGCTGATCGAGGGGACGTACTTCGGGCAGGTTCTCGGCCATCCGGCCGGGCCGGCTTCGTACCTCAAGCTGGTGTGGCTCGCGACCTCCGTGGGCATCGTCGCCGGGGCGGTGGGTTCGAGCGTCGAAGACGAGGAACGGGTCCGCCGGGCGACCTACAGCCGTCGCGAGCAGGAGCGCCAGCAGCGCAACCGCGAACGCGCCGAGGAAGCCGGAAGCCGCGGTGACGACTGAGCGGTCACCGGGCTTTGAGCGCTTCGCCGACCGTGCCGTGCAGGCTGAACAGGGACCGCACGCCCGCCACAGTCAAGGACGAGCCGACGGCCTGTTCCGAGCCGACCAGCCGCAGTGCGACGTCGACGCGGCGGAGCTCCGTCGCGATCTGCACGACGATCTGGAGGGCCACCGGACCGAAGGTGGCCGGTTCGGTCAGGTCGAGGATCAGCAGGTCGAGGGCGTGCGCTCGCTGCCCGTCGATGACGGCCATCAGCTCGATCCCGGTCCGCGCGTGGAACGGACCCCGAGGACGCAGCAGCCGGGCTCCCGGCCGCAGGTGATCCAACGGCTCGACCAGCACGGACTGCGTCACCGCCGGGCCCTGGTCCATCACCTGCACGTCTCTCCCCGCGGTAGCTGCCCTGGCCGCTCCATTGAAGGGCTCGGCGCCGCTCCGGAACAGCCGATTCACGCGGCACCCTGTCCGTTGCCCGCGTTGGCGAGAGCGTGACGAGACGATTACTGTTCGGCTTGTGACGGGCTTGCCTCAGACGGAGCTGCTGCCCGGGCATCCGGTCGCTCGCGCAAGGGACGTCGACGAAGCGCACGAAGCGGTGACCCGGACGTACCTGCCTCATCGGATCGACGTGCTGGACCGGGCGACCGGCTTCGACATGCGGCTCAACGCGGTCCGGGTGGGCGCGGTGACCGCGGGCTACCTGCGCTACGCGAGCGCGGTCCGGCTCGGCACGGTCGACGCCGGCAACTACCACGTCAACATCCCGGTCACCGGACGGTGCGAGCAGCGCTGTGGCTCGGGGGACCCGGTGTTCGCCGGACCCGGACGGGCCGCCGTGTTCGTGCCGGGTTACCCGGCCGAACTGCGGTGGGGAGCCGGGTGCGCCCAGCTCTGCCTCATGATCGACCGGCACGAGCTGGACCTGGAGTTGCAGCGCCAGCTCGGGCGGCCGCTGGGCGAGCCGCTGCGCTTCACCACCACGATGGACTTGGCCACCCCGGCGGCGCGGTCGTGGCTCGACGTGCTGGCCCTGCTGGAGCGTGAGGCGGGCCGGGCGGCCGGGATCACGCGCCACCCCTCGGCCGCCGCGCACCTGCAGAGCCTGCTGATCGCCGGTCTGCTGCTGGCCCAGCCGAACAACTACAGCGGCCGGCTGCACGCGCCGGCGGCGCCGGTCCCGCCCCGGGCGTTGCGCCGGGCCGTCGAGGTGATCGAAGACGAGCCGGGTCTGCCGTGGACTTCGAGCACCCTGGCCCGCGAGGTCTCGGTCAGCGTCCGAGCCTTGCAGGAAGGGTTCCAGCGCTGGTTCGGCCTGCCGCCGATGGCCTACCTGCGGGATGTCCGCCTGACCCGGGTGCACGACGAACTTGCGGTGGCCGACCCCGGCGGCACGACGATCGCCGCGGTCGCCGCGCGCTGGGGCTTCCTGCACGCCGGCCGGTTCTCGACGGCCTACCGCCGCAAGTTCGGCGTCCTGCCCTCGGAGACCCTGCACGGCCGTCCGCCGAGAAAGGGGACGGACGGCTGAGGGGCAGGGGTAGCCGCGACGCGGCCGGATCCGGCCACCGTGCTCCCCGGTGGCCGGATGCGGGTGCCGTCAGGGTTTGAGGACGACCTTTTCGCAGTGGTCCTGCTTGTTCTTGAACAGCTCGAAGCCGCGTTCGGCCTCCTCCAGCGGCAGGGTGTGGGTGATGATGCGGGTCGGGTCGAGCTCGCCGCGTTCGATGCGCTGCAGCAGCGGTTTCATGTAACGCTGCACGTGGCATTGCCCGGTTCGCAGGGTCAGTGACCGGTTCATCCACGCGCCGGCGGGGAATTTGTCGAGCAGGCCGCCGTAGACGCCGATCACCGAAACCACGCCGCCGCTGCGGCAGGAGATGATCGCCTGGCGCAGCGCGTGCGGGCGCTCGGTCTCCGAGCGCACGGCCTGCTTGATCCGGTCGTAGGCGGCGAGGTGCGCGCTGCCGTGGGTGGCTTCCATCCCGACCGCGTCGATGCACTTGTCGGGTCCGCGGCCGCCGGTCAGCTCCAGCAGCCGCGACCGGACGTCGACCTCGTCGAAGTTGACCGGGATGTGGCCTGCCTGTTCCGCCAGCTGCAGCCGGTAGGGCTCCTTGTCGATGGCGATGACCTTCGCCGCACCCAGCAGCCGTGCGCTGTCCATGGCGAACTGGCCGACCGGGCCGGCGCCCCAGACCGCGACGACGTCGCTGGAGCGGATGTCGCACATTTCGGCGCCCATATAGCCGGTGGGCAGGATGTCGGAGAGGAACAGCACCTGTTCGTCGGTCAGGTCCGACTCGATCTTGATCGGCCCGACGTCGGCGAACGGCACCCGCGCGTACTGGGCCTGGCCGCCTGCGAAGCCGCCGGTGAGGTGGGAGTAGCCGAAGATCCCGGCGACCGGGTGGCCGAACATCTTCTCCGCGATCCCGGCGTTGGGATTGGAGTTCTCGCAGCAGGAGTACAGTTCCGCGGCGCAGGCGGCGCACGCCCCGCAGGCGATCGGGAACGGCACGACGACCCGGTCTCCGACGCGCAGCTTGTCCCGGTCGACGCCCCGGCCGACCTCGACCACTTCGCCCATGAACTCGTGACCGAGGACGTCGCCGTCCTGCATGGTGGGGATGTACCCGTCGACCAGGTGCAGGTCCGAGCCGCAGATCGCGGTGGAGGTGATCCGGACGATGGCGTCGCGGTGGTTGAGGATCTTGGGGTCGGGGACGTCGCGGACTTCGACCTTGTTGCGGCCCGCCCAGGTGGTGGCCCTCATGCGTCCGCTCCCTTCTCCAGTTCGGCATCCGACAGCGGTTGTGCCGGACGTTGGGGGAATTCCTTGCGGGCCCGCTTGCCCCACGGGGCGCCGTCGGAGCGGACGACTTCGCCGGTCTCCAGGACCTGCTTGAGCCGGCGCAGGTCGTCGTCGAGCTGCTGGTGCGGCTCCTCGCCGAAGTACTTGGCGACCGCCTTGCCGAGCGCGCCGCCGGGGATCTCGTACGCCAGGACGACGTGCACCTCGGTGCTCTCCCCGTCGGGGGCAGGCGTGAACCAGACGGTGCCGGCGTTCGGTACGGCGGCTTCCCCGGTCGAGCGCCACGCGATCCGCTCGCCCGGCGTCTCTTCGGTGATTTCCGCGTCCCACTCGACGTCCTTGCCGAACGGGGCGCCGGCGGCCCAGTGACTGGTCCGGTCGCCGGTGACGCGGACCTGCTCGAGGTGTGCCATGAACGCCGGAAGGTTCTCCAGATCGCGCCAGAACGCGAAGACCTCCGGCGGTGACTTGCGGATGGTGGTCGTTGCTGTCAGATCCACGGACTCTCCTTTGCGTGCGCTCCGCGCCGCTCGCGCGGAGTCGGTGTGTTCCGCGCGAGTGGCCCGCACGGCGGTCAGCAGGTCCAGCGCGGTGATCCCGGCGATGGCACCGGTGACACCGGCGAGCCGTCGCCTGCGGCGCCCACTGCGGTGCGCGAGAGCGATGCCGAGCGCGGTCAGGTCCATCGCGTCGCCCGCGACCCGGGTCCACGCCCAGACGCCCTTCCGCCGGCCGGTCAGGAGCCCGGCCGCGTGGACCAGCTCCCGCACGCCGACGACCGGCACCACCGCCCGCGACTTCGCGGAGTCGTCCACGCCGCTGATCCGGCGCACGGTGTGCGGGGCGGCCAGTTGTGCCACGCCCAGGCCCAAGCTCAACCAGCCCAGCCGCCGGCCCTGCCGCTGCACCTCCTCCTGCTTTGTTCGTTCTCCTGTCGGGCTCACCGAGCGCGTCATGGTCAGCCTCCGTATCCGATTGCGCCCTGCCGGACGACCCGGTGTGCCACGCCCCGGGACGGTCTGATCCGGGCGGCTACCCCTCGGCGATCCGGCTAACCCACCGGCCCCGTTCGAACGGTGGCGGCCGGTCGTGGTTTAGCGGGATCCCCGGCGGACATCCGGCTCCGCAGGAAGTTCCGCCACGACAAGGAGGACGTTGTGAAAGCAGTGGTGTACGAAGGGCCGCGGAAGGTCAGTGTCAAGGACGTGCCGGACGCGAAGATCGAGCGGCCGACCGACGTCCTGGTGCGGATCACGTCGGCGAACATCTGCGGCTCGGACCTGCACATGTACGAGGGCCGGACCGACTTCGAGCAGGGCCGCTGGTTCGGGCACGAGAACATGGGCCAGGTGGTCGAGGTCGGCTCCGGGATCGACAAGGTACAGGTGGGCGACTGGGTCGTCATGCCGTTCAACATCGCTTGCGGGCATTGCAAGAACTGCGAGCGCCAGCTGACGAACTACTGCCTGACCGCCCAGCCCGAGCCGAAGATGGCCGGTGCCGCGTACGGTTTCGCCGACATGGGTCCGTACGCCGGGGGACAGGCCGAGCTGTTGCGTGTGCCCTGGGGTGACTTCAACTGCCTGCGGCTGGGCGAGGACGCCGAGCAGCGGCAGACCGACTACGTAATGCTCGCCGACATCTTCCCGACCGGTTACCACGCTACCGAGATGGCCGGCGTGCAGCCGGGCGACCAGACGGTCATCTACGGCGCGGGCCCGGTGGGGCTGATGGCGGCCCTTTCGGCGACCATCCGGGGGGCGAGCAAGGTGATGGTCGTCGACCGGCACACCGACCGGTTGCGGCTGGCGGAGTCGATCGGCGCGATCGCGATCGACGACTCGAAGGTCGACCCGGTGCAGGCCGTGCTGGACGAGACGATGGGGCTGGGCGCCGACAACGGCTGCGAGTGTGTCGGCTACCAGGCGCACGAGCCCGACGGCCGGGAGCGGGCCAATCTGACGATGAACCGGCTGGTCGCCTCGGTGCGGTTCACCGGGAAGATCGGCAACGTCGGTGTCTTCGTGCCCCAGGATCCCGGGGCCGAGGACGAGCTGGCCAAGCAGGGCAAACTCGTCTTCGACTACGGCATGTTCTGGTTCAAGGGCCAGCACGTCGGCAGCGGCCAGGCGCCGGTCAAGAAGTACAACCGGCAGCTGCGCGACCTGATCGCCGCGGGCAAGGCCGAGCCGTCGTTCATCGTCAGCCACGAGCTGCCCCTCGACCGTGCACCGGAGGCCTACGAGCACTTCGACAAGCGGGACAACGGCTGGACGAAGGTCGTTCTGCACCCGGCGATGGCGGGTGCCTGACATGACCGGAGAGCTGAACGGACGCCGGATCGCCATCCTCGCGGCCGACGGAGTGGAGCGAGTCGAGCTGGAACAGCCGCGGCAAGCGCTGGACGACGCCGGTGCCCGCACCGCCGTGGTCTCCATCGCCGGCGGCGAAATCCAGGCGCGCGACCACGATCTCGAAGACGCCGGCACCTTCCCGGTGGACCACCTGGTCGGCGACGTGTCGGTCGACGACTACGAGGCGCTGCTCCTGCCGGGCGGGACGGTGAACCCGGACAAGTTGCGGATGGAACCCGCGGCGGTGCAGTTCGTCCGGGACTTCGTCCAGTCGGGCAAGCCGGTCGCGTCGATCTGCCACGGCCCGTGGAACTTCGTCGAGGCCGACGTCGCGCGGGGCCGCCGGCTGACTTCGTGGCCCAGCATCCGCACGGACCTGCGCAACGCGGGGGCCGAGGTGGTCGACGAGCCGGTCGTCACCGACGGCAACATCACGACGAGCCGATCACCCGACGACCTGCCGGCCTTCTGCGAACGCATCGTGCAGCAGTTCGCCTCGTAGACCGCGGACGACGCGCTGAAGCCGGCTCCTCCTTGCCGGAGGAGGCGCCGGGAGGCTCAGTGCGGGCCGCCCCATCGATGAATTGGCGTAGGTGCCGGGTCCGAAGCGTAGGGGTGGCAACCCGGCTTCCTGCCGCGCCGGACCCGGCGGCCCAGTCTTCCCGCATACTTTGATCGACCGATGTCTTGATCCGTGGTTCGCGGGACCGTGGCCGTATGACGGTGAACGAGATCGACAAGACCTCAGCGGACTGGCCGGCCGGGCCCCCGGATGCTCACGACCAGTGGAACTTCTCGGTGCGCCGGGAAACGCCGACGCAGCGCCTGGACCGCAACTACGCCGAGATCCTGCAGGAAGTGCGGGTGGCGCAGACCGGGGTGCAGCTGCTGCTGGCCTTCCTGCTCACCGTCGCCTTCACCCCGCGCTTCGCGACGCTGACCGAGTTCGAGCGGCGCGTCTACGTGGCCGCGCTGGTGCTCGGGGCCGCCGCCACGGCGCTGCTGATCGCGCCGGCCGCCTTTCACCGGCTCGTCTACCAACGGCGGCTCAAGCGGCAGCTGGTGCTCGCGTCCAGCCGGTTCGCGTTGTGCGGACTGACCCTGCTGATGCTGTCCATCGGCTCGGCGCTGCTGCTGATCCTCAGCGTCACCCTCGGACCCGCGCTCGCCGCGTGGTTCACCGCCGGCGCGCTGGGCTGGTTCGCGCTGTGGTGGTTCGTCGTTCCGATGTGGACTCGGATGCGCAACTCCGGAGACCGCTAGCCCGACGCCGAGTTTCGGGTCGCTTCGCGGGCGATGTCGATGCGCGAATGCGCTCCGAGCTTGGCCAGGATGTGCGAGACGTGCGTGGCCACCGTGCGCGGCGAAAGGAACAACCGCGTCGCGATCTGCGGATTCGACAACCCTTCGACCACGAGGCCGGCGATCTTGGTTTCCGTCGGGGTGAGGCTTTCCCAGCCGTGTGTGGCCTGGCGGTGCTTCACCGTCGGGCCACGCCGGATGCCGAACCCCCGGAACCGGGCCCGCAGCCGGGCCACGTCCCAGTGCGCGCCCAGGCTTTCGTACAGGTCCAGCGCGCGGGTGAACGCGGCCCGGGCCGAACCGCGGTCGCCGGCTTCGGCGAACGCGATTGCGGCGGCTTCCAGCGCCTTGGCGCGGGGGAGGGGACGGCCCGCGTCGCGGTAACCGTCCGCGGCGCCCAGCAACGTCGTCGCGTCCCGCTCGGTCATCCCCTCGCAGTAGCGGCCCAGCGCCCGGCGGTGCGGGACGCCCGCCCCGGCCGTGAGCGTACGGACCCGGGCGCCGATTTCGGTCGCGGTGGCGGTGTCACCGAGTTCCACGGCCAGCCGGACGGCGTCACCGAGCAGTCCTTCGCCTTCGTCTTCGCCCGTGAGCGCGGCGTTCAACGTGGCGAGCGCCCGCTCCGGCTCGCCCGCCTGCTCGAAGGCGAGGCTGCGCGCCAGGACCAGTGATTCCACGACCCGGCCGCCGATCCGGTCCGCGCACGGTGCCGCCGCGTCCAGATGTCCCTGTGCCGCCGCCGTTTCGCCGCGGTGGAAGCCGATGATCGCGGCCACGCCGTGGTCGCAGCACGCCACGCTCGGATCCTTGAGCTCGTCCGGGACGACGTCCGCCTCCGCCACGGCGTCGTCCCACCGCCCGCTGCCCAGCAGCAGCTGCCCGAGCGCGCTCTGGGCCTGGGTCAGCCGCACCACGCTGCCCGCGCGGTCCGCCAGTTCGCGGGCCCGCCCGGCGGCGGCGAGCGCGTCGGGGTAGCGGTCGAGTGCGCCGAAGGTGACGGCCTGGTTGATGCGCAGCAGCAAGCCGAGGTCGGCGAGCGTGGGATCGTCCGACGCGGTGGCCATCGCGCGCTCGAACAGCGGCAGCGCCGCGGTCCACTCGCCGCGCATCATCGCCACCAGGCTCAGCACGTGCAGGGCCCACCCGGTCGCCCAGTGGTCGTCGCCGGCTTCGGCCAGCGCGGCAGTGGCGACCCGGGCGGCGGTGTCGACTTCGCCGAGGTCGCGGTGCGTCCGGGCGGTGAGCACGAGCAGCCGGGCCCGATGCCGGGCAGGCAGGCCCGGTACGGCCTGGCTCAGCGCGGCGAGGGATTCGGCGGAGCGGCCGGTCATCCCACGGCACTGCGCCACCGTCGTGTGCAGGTCGACGAGCAGATCCGGGCCGGCGGTCCGGGGCAGGGCGCGGACGGCGACCCGCTCGGCTTCGGCGAAGTCGCCGACCCGGTAGAGCGCCTCGGCCAGCCGGCAGCTCAGCGCCCCGGCCGTCGCGTCGCCGTCCCGTACCGCGCGGCGAAGGAGCGTGACCGCGACCTCGGGTGCCTGGCCGATCAGCGGGGTGGCGGCGCCGAGCAGCCAGTCCACGACCCAGTGCGGGACCGGTTCGCCGGTGTCTTCGCCGGACACCGTGGGCAGCAGCTGCCGGGCGACCCGCTCGACCGGGGCACCGGCGTCGGCCAGCGCCCGGGCGGTGGCCCGGTGCCAGACGACCCGGACCCCCGCGGGCAGCTCGTCGTACAGGGCCTGGCGGATCAGGGGGTGCCGGAACGCGAGGTCGTCGCCGGCCGCGACCAGGACGCCGGCGGCTCGTGCTTCGTCGAGGGCGGCGAGGAGAACGACCAGTTCGGCTTCGGCCACGATCGTCAGGTCTGCGACCGAGAAGCCGACGCCGAGCAACGCGGCCGCCCGCAGCACGGCCCGCGTCGGCTCCGACAGGAAGCCGAGCCGGTCGGCGATCGCTTCCGGCAGCGAGTCGGGGGTGGGCCCGCCGGTCAGCTCCACGATCCCCGCGTCGTCAACGGTCAGGCACGCGCCCCGGGTCAGTGCCTCGAGCAATTCGGTGAGGTACAAGGGGTTTCCCGCGGCACCGTCGGCCAGTCGCTCCAGCCGGCCGCCCGGCTTGCCGCCGGCCAGCTTCGCCACCAGCTCGAGCGCCGCCGGTTCGGTGAGCCGGCCGACGCGCAGCCGTTCGGCGGGCGCGACGATCCGCCGCAGCGCGCGCAGGTCGTCGCGGCGGGGCACCGGGCGCAGCACGCCGATCAGGAGCAGGGGCAGCTGCCGGACCGAGCGGGCGAGCCTGCCCCACACCGCCACGGTCGCGCGGTCGGCCCACTGCAGCTCGTCGACCACCAGCACCACCGGGCCGCTCTGGCACAGCTCGTCGACCAGGGCCAGCAGCTGCTCGGCGGCCGCCGCGGCGAGATCCGCCACCTTGCCCCGCCCGGCGTCGCCGCGCAGCAACCCGGCGATGGCGCCACGTCGGGGATCCGGCGCGGAACCGGTGATCCGCAGTGCGTCCAGCAGGGGGAGCAGGGGCAGCGCCTGACCCAGTTCGTCGCCGGCGCCCCGGAAGACCTGGCAGCCGGACCGGGCGGCGGCCGCGCAGGCGGCCTGGACGAGGGCGGACTTGCCGATGCCCGGCTCGCCGTCCACCAGGACCGCCCGCCCGCGGCCGGCGGTCACGTCGTGCACCCAGCTCGCCAGCCGGGACAGCTCACCGTCCCGGCCGATCAGGAGGTCGACACCGTCCGTGAGCGGTTGCACACAGTCGATAATAGAAGAAGAACAGTTGCTGAACAAGAGGTGTATTCGACATGGCGGTGTGACTTTTCGGAAACCCGTTATTCCGATTCCGGAAATAAGCGGTTCGGTCGTTGTTCGAAAACCGGCCCGGGTGTGATATAGCCGCCTGGCGTTGGCGGGACCTTAACCGTCCGTTGGTCGCCGGTTGTGTCGGACCTGGGAGCGTGCGCCTGGCACGGAAGGCAGTTTCGCCCCGTTTGACCACCGGAGGAATGATGTTGGTTCGCCGAGCGGTCGCCGCGGTCGCATTGACCCTGCTCGCGGCTGGTGTTCTGGGTACTTCCGCTACTTTCGCCGTCGCCGCGGAGAGTGTGGCGCCGACGGCCGTCCTCGCCGAGATGGGGTACAACGGCGTGGCGCCCGATGAAATGGGCTACAACTAAGGACTTTCCGGTCCTGCGGCCGCGGCTGGAAAACGATTCCGGCCGCGGCCGTTCCGTTTGTTTCGGAGAATTGACTGCAGTGAACAAGCCGGCTCGATCGAGAGTCTCGCCCTCGAAGAGCCGCGCTTCACCGTCCGGCCAGCGCGGCCCGGACCGCCCGTTCGACCAGGATCGGCACGAAGACGTGAATGCGGGCGCCGGCGAACCGGGCGCGTTCGCGGTCGACCATCGTGTGGAGGCGGGTGCGGGCGACGTTCGCGTAGTCCCGCTCCAAGCGTTCTTCGAGCTGGGCGAGGTGGGTCTCGAGTTGCTCGGAGGCCATCGTGTCCAACGTGCTCATCGCTCACCTTCCGGTCGGCCGTGGTACGGACAACATGCCCCATGAGACGGCCGGGAGATGAACCCGAGGTGAACAAGAAGAATTCACCGTGGTGGTGCCGCCCCCTCCTACGGCTGTTCGCCGGCCAGGAACTCGGTGGTCCAGCGGTGTGCGGTTGAGCAGACCTCGGCTTCGGTGCCCCGGAGGTGTTCGACGACCTCGCCGTCGGCCCACAGCATCAGGGCGACCGCGCCGGGCCGGATCGGGGTCAGGCCGATCAGCCGTCGGTGGCCATTGCGCTCGAGGACCCGTTCGGCGGTGAGCCATTGGCCGGTCGTGCCGGTGCGGGTGACCGTCCACGCCGGATCCGCGGTGAGGTCGGCCACCGACCGGGGGACCGGTTTTTCTGGTTGTTCGCGCTGCACGCCGGCCAGCTTCGCACGGCTACCCGCATCTGGTGATCCGTGGGTGAATATCGGATGAACAACAGCTGGCCTGTGGTCGACGAGGGCCCGCTGACCTGGCTCTTCCGCCCTCATCGGCCGGTCGGCGCACTACTCGTGCGCCGCCGGCGGTGTAGCCGTCCGGACATGATCGACTACGCTGAGCCTGACCTGGGGGCCGCGACTGCTGGGAGCCCCTATGCCCACTTTCACCACCGTGGCCGACTGGACGATCACCGCGTCGGGCGACACCGCGGCCTTCACCCACGCCGCCGCCGGCTACTGGGCGCCGCGGGTGTGGAGCGGCCGGGGCCTCGCGATCGCCGAAGCCGACCTGCCCGCCCTCGACAAGGTCCTGGGTGAGGTGCTGAAGCTGCCGATCTACTGGCTCGCCCGCGCCCGGCGCGGCGACTCCGCCGCCGGGGACGCGGCAGTCTGGTCGGAGCCGCGGTACGACCCGGACGACGAGTTCGTCTACCTCACCGGTCCTTGCCGGACGGATGCGCCGGCCCCGGGGTACCGGCCGGCTTCGACGTTCGACATCGACCTGGTCCACCTACGAGGCCTGCGGATCAGGATCGCGGCCTACCGGGCGGCATCGGCGGGCCGCGGCTGAAAGACCACGCTCCGGCGGGTCACCGGCCGTCCCACGGCCACCCGCCCCGGCGCGGGCCGGCAGAGCGCGGCTCCGGCACCGCGCCGATGGGCGACGATGGCGTCGTCGCGCCACCGCGTCGGCGCTGTCGCTCCGCCCGCGGGCGTCGAGGTCTACCCGGCGGGAACCGAGTTCGGGAGCGGCACCTGGACGTCCGCACGCCACGCTCCCTACCGTTCACCGCAGAACCGCCGGCCTCGGTCCAGGACTGTGCCGAGCGGGCTGCGGGAACGACCATGCTGGAGGTTGTCACGATGCCGAGGTTCGACGGCCGGATCGCGCTGGTCACGGGGGCGGGCTCGGGGATCGGCCGGGCGAGCGCGCTGCGGCTCGCGGGCGACGGGGCACACGTCGTCGTCAACGACCTCTCGGCGGAGGCCGCGGAAGAGACGCTGGCCGAACTGGTCGCCGCCGGGGGGACGGCGGAGGTCGAGGTGGGTGATGTCCTGGTGGATGGCTACCTCGACGAGTTGTTCGACAAGGTCGTCGTCCGGCACGGCCAGGTCGACATCGTGCACAACAACGTCGGTTTCGGCCGCCGGGCCGCCATGGTGGACGTCGACGACGCAACCTGGGCGCGTGGCCTCGACGGCAATCTCGGCGCCACCTTCCGGGGCGTGCGGGCGGCGCTGCGGGTGATGGCTCCCCGCCGGCAAGGCTCGGTGATCAACACCTCGTCGCTCGCCGGGCTGGCGAAAGTGCCGGGCGTGACGCCTTACTACGGCGTGGCGAAAGCCGGCGTCATCCAGCTCACCCGCGAGGCCGCCGTCGAGGCCGGCGAGTTCGGGGTCCGGGTCAACGCCGTCGTGCCGGGGTCGGTCAGGACCCCGTCGCTGGAGGCCTTCTTCGGCTCGGACTTCGATGCGTACGTCGGGCAGCTGCCGCTTCGGCGGATGGTCGAGCCCGGCGACATCGCCAACCTGGTGGCGTTCCTCGCCTCCGACGAGGCCGCCGCCATCACCGGCGTCGCCATTCCGGTCGACTGTGGACAGAGCGCGGTGCTCTACCAGCCGACGGTCGGCTGAACGGCGGAGGTGAACCAGCCATGCGAACCGGCCTGTACTTCGACCTGCGCAACCCCGCGCCCTGGCGCCGGGACCCGGTGCGGCTCTACGGCGAGTTCCTCGACCTGTGCCAGGAAGCCGAGCGGCTGGGGCTCGACTCGGTGTGGGTGACCGAGCACCACGGCTTCGACGACGACTACCTGCCGGCCCCGCTGACGCTGCTCGCCGCGGTCGCCGCGCGGACCTCCCGGATCCGGCTGGGGACCGGCGTGGTCGTCGCGCCGCTGCACCGGGCGGCCGAGATCGCCGAGCAGGCCGCGGTCGTCGACCTCCTCAGCGGCGGCCGGCTGGACCTCGGGCTTGGCGCCGGCTACCGCCCGGCCGAATTCGAGCTGTACGGCGCTTCCCTGCGCACCCGGTACGCCGAGAACGACGCGCGGGCCAGGGAGGTGCGTGAGCTGTGGCGGTCGGGTGCGGTGACGCCGAAGCCGGCGCAGCCACGGCTGCCGATCTGGATGGGGTACCTCGGTCCGAAGGGCGCCCGGCGGGCCGGGCTGCTGGGGGAGTACCTGCTCTCGGCGGACGCCCGGCTCTGGGAGCCCTATCGCGCGGCGCTGGTCGAGGCCGGGCACGATCCGGCCGGCGGCCGGATGGCCGGCGGTGTGCAGGCGTGGGTGACCGACGACCCCGACCGGGACTGGCCGGTCGTCTCGCGGCACCTGGCCGCCCAGGTCGACTCCTACGCCCGGCACGCCCGCCAGGGCACCGGGCGGCCACCCCCGCGCCCGGTCGATCCCGACCGGCTGCGGGCCGGGGAACCGCGGACGTCGCTGGACTACTTCTTCTACGGCACCGCGGAGGACGTGGCGGCCCGGATCCTGGACTACACCGCCGGTGCGCCGGTCGACGCGGTGTACCTCTGGGCGGGGCTGGCCGGGATGAGCCAGGACCTGGTCGCCCGGAACGTCACGACGATCGCGACCCGGCTCGCGCCGCTGCTGCGCGAAGCCGGCTGACCCCGGAACCCGGTTCCGGTCGCGACGACCTCGTCGCGCCCGGCCGGCGGGCTACCGTCGGGACATGGCGGAGTACGGGACGGGTGGCGAATCCCTGGCCGGCCGCGTCGCGCTCGTCACCGGCGCGGGCCGGGGGCTCGGCCGGGCGCACGCCATGGCGCTCGCCGCGGCGGGTGCGGCGGTGGTCGTCAACGACATCTCCGTCTCGGTCGACGGGACCACCGCCGAGGAACGCGACCTGGCCACCCGGACGGCGGCGGAAATCGTTGCGGCAGGGGGAAAAGCGGTGGCCGACCGATCCGACGTCTCCTGCTTCGGCGGAGCCGCCGCGGCGGTGCGGGGTGCGCTCGAAACCTTCGGCGGACTGGACATCCTCGTCAACAACGCAGGCATCCTCACCGGCACCGGGGTGGGCGAACTGTCGCAACCGGAACTGGAACGGTGCCTGGCGGTCAACGTGATCGGCAGCGCCGGGACCGTCCGCGCGGCCTTCGACCACATGCGAGGCCGGCGCTACGGCCGGGTGGTCAACACGATCTCCGAGGCCGGGCTGCGGACCGGTTGCCACGCCGGTGTGGCGTACGCGGCGGCGAAAGCAGCGCTGTGGGGGCTGACGATGGCGCTGTCCGACGAGGCCGCGCCGCACGGCATCACGGTGAACGCGGTGTCGCCGGGCGCGCGCACCCGCATGTCGCGGGATCATCTCGACCGCGCCGGGAGCGATCTCGACCTGGCGCCGGAACACGTGTCGCGCGTCGTGCTGGCGCTCGTCGCCGAATCGGCGGGAGACATCACCGGCCGCGTGGTGCACGCGGCGGGCGGTGCGGTCCGGGAGTACCGGCTGCACCGCGAAGCCGACACCTCGCTCGTGCGACGGGTGAACGGACAGGAGGAGCGGCGATGCCGGAGCTGACACCGAGGTTGGCCGGGAAGGTCGCGCTGGTCACCGGGGCCGGGCAGGGCGTCGGACGGGGCACCGCGCTGGCGCTGGCTCGCGAGGGCGCCTGCGTCGCGCTGGCCGGGCGCACAGTCTCCAAGTGCGAGGCGGTGGTGGCGGAGATCGACGCCTTCGGCGGCTCCTCGATCGCGCTCGCCTGCGACGTCACCGATCAAGCCCAGATCGAGGGCGCGATCGCCGCGACGGCAGGCCGCTTCGGCAGGCTCGACGCGCTCGTCAACAACGCCCAGACGTCGGTCCAGCGGCTGCTCGCCGAGACGACACCCGAGGACGTGGACGTGTGCTGGCGCAGCGGGCCGCTGGCCACGCTGCACGCGATGCAGGCGGCGCTGCCGCTGTTGCGGGTCCGGGGCGGCTCGATCGTGAACTTCGGGTCCAGCACAGCCATCGACGGCAACGTGACCTTCGGTGCCTACGCGATGGCCAAGGAGGCGATCCGCGGGTTGTCCCGGGTAGCGGCCCGGGAGTGGGGCCGCTACGGCATCCGCGTCAACGTGGTCGTGCCCAACGCGCTCTCGCCCGCCGCCGAGCAGTTCAGCAAGGATCAACCGGAGCGGTTCCGGAAGCTGACTCAGGCGATGCCGCTGGGCCGCATGGGCGACCCGGAGGCCGACATCGGACGGGCGGTCGTCGCCCTGGTGAGCGACGACCTCGCGTACCTGACCGGTGACACGCTGATGCTGACCGGAGGCGCGTGATGGCCGGGACGACCGAGGGGCGGCTGGCCCGCGTCGAGGCGCGGCTGGACATCGGGCAGCTCCCGATCCGCTACGCCCTGGCCGTGGACCAGCGGGACCTCGACGCCTGGGTCGCGCTGTTCGTGCCCGACGTCGACATGGGCCGCCGCGGTACCGGGCGGCAGGCGTTGCGTGAGTTCATCGAGCCGCAGCTGCGCTGGTTCTACCGTTCGGTGCACCTGCTGGCCGGTCACCGGATCGAACTCGGGCCCGGGTATGCGCCCACCACAGCCACCGGCCAGGTGTACTGCCGGGCCGAACACGAGGTCGGGGACCGGTGGATCGTGATGGCGATCCGCTACGACGACACCTACCGGCTGGTGGACGGCGAGTGGCTGTTCGAACGCCGTCGTGAGCGCCACTGGTACGCCGCGGACCTGGCCGAGCACCCGCAGGCCGTGGGGTTCGACAGCTGGGGCACCGGCGGTCCGCCCGCGTTGCCGGCCGCCGACCCGGCCTGGGACCGGTTCTGGGCCGGATCGCCGGACAGCCGGCTTTCGTCACGCTGAGTCACGAGAGGGCGCGCAGGGTGCGTTCTTCCCGGGTATCGGAGGCCGGGCGCAGGGCCCGGAGCACGAAGTCCGACGCGGTGTCCAGGGCCTGGTCCTCGGTCATGGCGAGCTGGCCGTCCAGACCGTCGGCGAGCAGTCCGCGCATCAGGTGACCCACCATCGCGGCGTCGGCGACCGGGTCGCCGGCCCGGAACACCCGGTCCGCCATGCCGTCGCGGATCACCTCCGCCAGGCGCCTCCCCGGCACGCCGTAGAGCCGGTGCACCTCTTCGGGGAGTTCTTCGAGCAGTCCCGTGTCGAGGAAGAGTCGGGCGCGCTCCGCGAGCTCCCGCCGGTAGATCGTCCGGATGTTGAACTTCAGCCAGGCCCGCAGCCGGCCCTCGGCCGAGTCGGCTTCGGCGATCCGCACCGCGAGCAGGCGGTCCCCACGGGCCGTCTCGTCGGCCAGCAGGGCGAGCAGGAGGTGGGCCTTGCTGGGGAACGACCGGTAGAAGGTGCTCGCGGACGTGTTGGATGCGGTCAGCACCTGGCGTATCTTCAGCGAACGGAAGTGCGACCGCTCGAGCACGGCCCACGCCGCGCGCAGGATGCGCGCGGTCTCGGCGTCCGCGGGCGCGTCCGCATCGGACGGTACCGAGGTCATCACCGGCACGCGGGGACCTTCGACGACGGCGAGCTGCGACATCGCACCTCCGTTCAGGCCGACTCTAATAGTTAAATAAATTACACTATGGCGGCCTGACTTCCAAACGACGTCGAGGGCACTTGATCTCCACGAAGATCCCGATGTCGTCGGCCGTCAACGGGCCGGAAGGCGGGAACGCCGTTCCCTGGGCCTCCCGGATGACGGAGGTTACGGTCGTGACCTAAATCTCTTAATCTTCTAACTCTTTGGTCAAGGGCGATCGATGGAGGTACTCACCGTGGCCGACACGCAGCCCACAGTGCTCGAACCGGCGGTGGCCGTGGCCGACGACCGCCGCTACCTGGAGCCCGAGCTCGAAACGGCGTCCCGCGCGGAACTGGAGGCGTTCCAGCAGCGGCGCGTTCTCGAACTGGTGCCCGAGGCCTACGCGCAGTCGGCCTTCTACCGCGAGCTGTGGTCCGCCGCCGGGGTCGACCCGGCGCGGATCCGCTCGCTGGCCGACTTCCGCCGGCTGGTGCCGACGTTCACCAAGAAGGACGTCCAGGACTACCGGGAACGCACCGGCGACCCGTTCGGCGGGATGCTGTTCGGGCCGCCGTCCGGACTGTCGTCGATCATGTCCACCTCCGGGACCACCAGTGATCCCGAGCTGATCCCGGAGATCTGGGACGCCTACCCGCCGCTGCAGCTGTGTTCGGCCCGCGACCTGTGGGAGATCGGGCTGCGACCGGGCGACAAGGTCCTCGTGTCGGCCGGCTCGTTCCGGGGCTTCTACGACACCTTCTACCACGGCATGGGCCTGGTGCCGATCTTCGTGGACACCTGGATCGGCAAGGGCGAGGAGATCGTCCAGGCCCTGCTCCGGTTCCGGCCCGCCTACCTGCAGCTGATGATGCCGACCGTGCTCGAGCTCGAACGGCTGGAGCACACCTACGACATCCGGGACGCGCTGTCCTCCCTGAAGGGCGCCTCGTTCGCCGGGCAGCCGCTCGGCCGGGCGCTCGCCGAGAAGGTGCGCGACGACTGGGGTGTCGAGATGTTCACCTACAGCAGCGCGGGGGACACCGGGACGTGCTGGGAGTGCCGCGAACACGACGGCTACCACCTCTGGGAAGACCTCGTGCTGGCCGAGAGCCTCGACCCGGCCTCCGGCGAGGCGACCGGCGAGGGCGCGGTCGGCGAGCTGGTGGCCACCGACCTGGACAACCGCGCGGCACCGCTGATCCGGTACCGCAGCGGCGATCTCGTCCGGATCGACCGGCAGCCGTGCGGCTGCGGGCGGACCCACGCCCGCCAGTGGGTGGTCGGCCGGTGCGGCGAAGAGACCACGGTCGCCGGCGTCCCGGTCGTGCTCAGCGAGGTCTGGGCCGCCGTCGAATCCCTGCCCGAGACCAAGGACGGCATGTTCCAGATCATCCGCGAATCGGCCATTGTGGACAGACTGCGGCTGAGAGTCGGCTACGAACCGGCCCGCACCACCGACGTCACCGAACTGCGCGCCCGGTTGCGGCACGCCGTGCTGGACCGGGTCGGCGTCGAGCCCGACCTCGACCTCGTCACCGTCGACGACCTCCTGTCCCGCAGCTCCAGCGTGGCCAAGTTCCCGCGGGTGGTGAAGGCATGAGCAGGGTGAGCATGGCCGCGGCGCTGCAGGGTCCGGTTTCCCCGCTGTTCGGCATCGGGTTGTACCTCGACGACGGCCGGCAGGTCCCGTTCGACATCGGCTGGGCCGAATTCGAGCGTGACGTGCGGTGGGCGTCCCGGGTCCTGGACGTCTGGGACATCGCCGAAGCCGACCACGTGCTCATCAGCACGCCCAACTTCGAGGGGCCGTGGGCGAGCCCGGTGGTGCGGGCGCTGCGGGACCGCCGGGTCGTGCACAGCAACGCCGAACCGTACAGCTGGGACGTGCGGCGGTCCGCCACCTTCCTCCGGTTGCTCCCGTTCCGGGCGTACCTCGCCATGTCCGGGGAGACCGCCGTGGGCCTGCTGAAAGAGCCGGACTGCGCCGGGTCGCTGGCCGCGCTGGCCCCGATCTGGGCCCGGCCGGAGGCGATCGGCCCGTTGCGTGACGCGGGCCTGGACCCGGCCGTCTTCGCGATGCTGGGCCCCGCGCTCGGCCTCGAGTGCCCGTACCGATCGGGCGCCCACGTCGATCCGGCCGAGTGGCGGCTGGCGGAGAGCCCCGCCGGGGTCACCCTGAGCACCGCGGGCGACCGCGCCCACGTCGTGCGGGACCTCGTGGTCGGCCGGACCGCCGCGCTCGACCCCACGCCGTGCCCCTGCGGACTGCCCGGACCCCGCATCCGGGTCGTCGACCCCCTTCCCCTGCGTCCGGCCGGGTAACCCCCGGCCCGAACACGAACACCACCACACCGCGCGCTGGCGTGCCGGTGCCGCCGTCGTACCCGAATTCGAGGAGAACCACCCCATGAACCCGACGAGATCCCTGAAGCGATTCCGCTGGGCGGCAGGCGCCGGCCTGGCGGCCGTCGCGCTGGCGACCACCGCCTGCGGCGCCAGCGGGTCCGCCGCGACCGACACCCACGGCCTCACCGGTACGCCGATCAAGATCGGCGTGCTGGCCAACGTCAGCGGCCCCACCGGGGCGTCGGAAGCGTCGGCCACGAAGGTGTTCCAGGCCTGGGCCGCGCACACGAACAAGGGCGGCGGCATCGCCGGGCACCCGGTGGAGGTGGTCGTCAAGGACACCAAGGAGGACGCGCCGACCGCGGCGGCGGCCGCCCGGTCGCTGATCTCCGACAAGTCCATCGTGGCCGTGATGGCGGCGAGCACCAGCACCGACCCCGCGGTGGGCACCATCCTCGCCGACTCCGGGCTGCCGGTCACCGGCGGCATCGGCTACAACCCGACGGTGTGGGGCAAGCTGAAGAACTGGTTCGGCATCACCACCACCTTCCCGCAGGTGGTCAACATGCAGATCGCCTCGGCCAAGCCGGTGGGCGGCAAGGAGATCTCCGTGGTGGCGTGCGCGGAGGAACCCGCCTGCGTCGCCGCGGTGCCGCTGTTCGAGGCCGCGGCCAAGGCCGCCGGCACGACCTACTCGGGCACGATGCAGGTCGCGGCCGCCAGCCCGAACTACACCGCGCAGTGCCTGGACCTGGTCAACCGCAAGGTCGACTTCGTCCAGCTGTCGATCTCGCCCGCGGTGGGCGTGCGGGTGGTCAAGGACTGCCAGGCGCAGGGCTATGCGGGCTACTTCGGATCTTCGGCGTCGGCGATTTCCCCGACGCTGTACCACGCGCCGAACATCCGGCTGGCCGGCGCGCTCAACGCGTTCCCCTGGTGGGCCGACACGGCACCGGTCAAGGCCTACCGGGCGGCGATGTCCGAGGAGGGCGTGGCGGACAACGATTCGGGACAGCCCGCGTCGACCGCGCTGTGGGCCAGCGGCGAGCTGTTCAAGAAGGCGCTGACCCCGGCCGCCGGCCAGGCGACCGACACCGTCACCCGACAGGCCGTGCTGGCCGCCTACGGCAAGGTGAAGGGCGAGACGCTGGACGGCCTGCTGCCGCAGCCGATCACCTTCACGGCCGACCAGCCCGCCCCGCCGGTGAACTGCTACTGGCTGTACCAGTACCAGAACGGTGCGTTCGCCGGGTCCGCCCAGCCCACCTGCCCCAGCTAGGAAGGCGCCACCGTGCTGCAGCTGCTGCCCTTCGTCGTCGCCGGGATCGCCGCCGGGGCGATCTACGGCCTGGCCGGGACGGGCCTGGTGCTGACCTACAAGTCATCGGGCATCTTCAACTTCGGCCACGGCGCGATCGCCACCGTCGCCGCCTACGTGTTCTACGCGCTGCACACCGGACTCGGTCTGCAGTGGACGGTCGCGTTGATCGTCAGCGTGGGGCTCGCAGGCCCGGTGATCGGGCTGCTGATGGAGCGCATCGCGGCCCGGCTGGCGCCGCAGCGGATCGCCCTGCAGATCGTGGGCACGGTCGGCATCATCCTGGCGGTGCAGGGCCTGGCCACGCTGGTGTTCGGGGCGAACACCATCCAGGTCGAGCCGTGGCTGCCGGCCGGGCAGGCGAGCTTCCGCCTGCTCGGCGCGGTGGTCGCCTGGGGCCAGGTCACCATCGTGGCCATCGCCGTGGTCGCGGTGGCCGCGCTGTACGCGATGTTCCGGTTCGCCCGGATCGGCCTGGCCATGCGAGCCGTCGTCGACGACCCGGACCTGCTGGCGATGCAGGCCACCGACCCCCGGCGGGTGCGGCGGATCGCGTGGGTCATCGGGTCGACGTTCACGGCCTTGTCCGGGGTGCTGGTCATGCCGCTGATCGGGCTGGACGCCGTCGGCCTGACCTTCCTCGTGGTGCAGGCGTTCGGCGCGGCCGCGGTCGGCGCGTTCGGCAACATCCCGCTGACGTTCGCCGGCGGCCTGGTGATCGGCATCGCCTCGGCCGTCTCCCAGCACTACGTCCTCGACGTGCCGTGGCTGAGCGGGCTGCCGTCCGCGTTGCCGTTCCTCGTGCTCTTCGTGACGCTGCTGGTGCTGCCCAAACGCAAGCTGGTCCGGCCGTCCACAGTGGAGAGACGGCCGCCGCCGTCCTACCGCGCGCCCGGCCGGGTGCGGCTGGCCACCGGCGTGATCGTCGTGGTGGTGCTGCTCGTTTTGCCGCAGCTCGTCGGCGCCGACAACCTGTCCTACTGGATCGCGGCACTGGTCAGCGCGATCATGCTGCTCTCGCTCGGCCTGCTGGTGCGCACCTCGGGCCAGGTTTCGCTGTGCCACGCGGCGTTCGCGGCGATCGGTGCGGTGGCGTTCTCCCAGTTCGCCGTCGACCTCGGGCTGCCGTGGGTGGTCGCCCTCGTGCTGGGCGGGCTGGTCGTGGTGCCGGTGGGCGCGCTGATCGCGCTGCCCGCGATCCGGCTCTCGGGCCTGTTCCTGGCCCTGGCGACGTTCGGTTTCGGCATTCTCGTGCAGCAGCTGCTCTACCGCGAGCAGTACATGTTCACGTCGCTGTCCCAGGGCCGCACGATGCCGCGGCCGGACTTCGCGCCGGACGACGGCGGCTACTACTACGTCGTGCTGGCCGTGCTGGTGCTGGTCGCGGTGCTGCTGGTGCTGATCCAGCGGGGCCGGCTCGGGCGGCTCCTGCAGGGGATGGCGGACTCGCCGACCGCGGTCACGTCGATGGGCCTGAGCACCACCGTGTCCAAGGTGATCGTCTTCTGCGTGTCGGCGTTCCTGGCCGGGATCGCCGGCGCACTGCTCGGCGTGGCCCGGATGTTCGCGGTCGGGTCGGACGCGTTCTTCCAGCCCTTCGCGTCCCTGCAACTGCTCGCCCAGCTGAGCCTGGCGACCCTGGCCGAGCCGTGGTTCGCGTTGATCGCGCTGGCGAACGTGATCCCCGGCTACATCCCGGGTGACGGGGTCACGGAGGTGCTCGGGATCGTGTTCGGCGTGTCGGCCGTCCTGGTGGCGATGCGGGGCGGCGGCCCGCCGATGCCGCTGCGGTTGCGTGTCCTGCTCGATCGGCTCGGTGGCCGCCGGCGCGTGCCCGTCGTGGCCGAGGTGCCACCGCGCCGGGTCGCCGCCGGCAGTGGCGTGTCGGTGCGTGACCTGTCCGTCTCCTTCGGCGGCCTGAAAGCCGTGGAAAATCTCAGCTTCGACGCGCCGCTCGGCCGGATCACCGGGTTGATCGGCCCCAACGGCGCGGGCAAGACCACGACGTTCAACGCCTGCAGCGGCCTGAACCGGCGATTCGGCGGTCAGGTGCTGCTGCACGACCGCGACATCACCCGGATGCCGCCCGCGCGGCGCGGCCGGAGCGGGATCGGGCGGACGTTCCAGCGCATGGAGCTCTGCGAAACGCTCACCGTGGCGCAGAACGTGCTGCTGGGGCGGGAATGCGCGCAGGCGGGTTCCGGCGTCCTCACGCAGCTCGCGGCGCGCCCGGCGGAGTGGAAGGCGGCCGAGGCCGCGGCGTGGTCGGCGATGGAGCTGTGCGGGATCACGCACCTGGCCGACGAGCAGGCCGGCGCGCTGTCGACCGGGCAGCGCCGGCTCGTCGAGCTGGCCCGCTGCCTGGCGGGGCCGTTCGACGTGCTGCTGCTCGACGAGCCGTCGTCCGGGCTGGACCACGACGAGACCGAGCGCTTCGGGGA
Source organism: Amycolatopsis sp. lyj-109 (assembly GCF_046548995.1). NCBI lineage: Bacteria > Bacillati > Actinomycetota > Actinomycetes > Pseudonocardiales > Pseudonocardiaceae > Amycolatopsis > Amycolatopsis sp. lyj-109. The sequence continues at coordinate 91,226 of NZ_JAJPWR010000012.1, read as the reverse complement.
AATCCTCCAGCGGGTGGTCGAAGAACGCGGTGTCGGCGTGCTGCTCGTCGAGCACGACATCGCCCTGGTGATGCGGATCTGCGCCGACATCTACGTCCTCGACTTCGGCCGCCTGCTCTTCCACGGAACGCCGGCCGAGGTCGCCGCCAGCCCGGTCGTGCAGTCCGCCTACCTCGGGGCGGACGAATCCTTGGCCGAATCGGAGGTCCGATGACCAGCACCCTCGACGCCCCGTCGATCGCGCCGCCGGCCCTCGAGGTCGACGGCGTGTCGGCGGGCTACGGGCAGACGACCGTCCTGCGCGAGGTCTCCTTGGTGGTGCCGGCCGGCTCGGTCGTCGCGCTGCTCGGCGCGAACGGCGCGGGCAAGACCACCTTGCTCCGCGCGGTGTCCGGCCTGCTGCCGGTGCGCTCGGGCACGATCCGGATCGCGGGCCGCGACGTGACGGGTGAGCGAGCCCCGCGGCGGTTCGCGCGCGGGCTCTGTCACGTCCCGGAGGGCCGGGGCGTCTTCCGCGGGCTGACCGTCCGGGAGAACCTCGTCCTGCAGGGCTCCGCTCGTCTCGAGGCCGAGTCCGTCGAGCGGGCGGTGATGGCGTTCCCGATCCTCGGCGAGCGGCTGGGCCAGCAGGCGGGCACCCTCAGCGGCGGTCAGCAGCAGATGCTGGCGATGGCGGCCGCGTACGTCCGGAGCCCGGCTCTGGTGCTGGTCGACGAGGCGTCGCTGGGGCTCGCGCCGATCGTCGTCGACGAGATCTTCGGGTTCCTTCAGCGGCGTGCTGCCGAGGGGACCGCGTTGCTGATCGTCGACCAGTTCGCGCGGCGGGCGCTCGCGATGGCCGGGTACGCGTACATCCTGCGGCGGGGCCGCCTCGTGCACGGCGGCCCGGCCGCGGACCTGCTGAACGCCGAGCTGTTCGACTCCTACCTCGGCGGGCAGGCGGACTCCTGATGGTCTGCCGCGGCTTGTCGTGAGTGGTAATTCGGGTTCTAACCCTAATTACCACTCACGACAACCTGGCCACCTGCTCAGCCGAGTTATCCACATCTGCCCTGGTTATCCACAGATTTGGAACGCGCCTCCTACGAGCTGCCGAAACGCGGCACGGTCGAGGTATGCCTCTTCACACGCGCTGGTCCCCCGACGAGATACCGGCAGTCGCCCGGCCGAGCTGGCAGGTTCTACTCGAGGAGCAACACGGCATCGTCAGCAATCGGCAGCTCCGCGCTTACGGTCACTCGGTCGCCGATCTGACCGCCAATCTCGCTGCCGGACGTTGGCAGCGTGTGCTTCCCCGGATTTATGCGACCTTCACCGGCGAATTGTCTCGCCCCGCGCGGCTCCACGCCGCGCTCCGCTACGGCGGCTCACACGCGGCCCTGAGCCACCACAGTGCCGCGGAGGAATGGGGCATTCTGCCGATTGTCGATCGGCCGGTCGAAATCACTGTGCCCTACACGAGTTCAGCGATCTCGCATGCACCACTGGTAGTCGTTCATCGCTCCCGTGCTCTGCACTACACCACGCTGGAAACGAATCCGCCGCGGACGCGAGCGACGGACACCATCCTCGATCTCGCCGTGGCCCAGCCAACTGGTGGCCAAGCGACGATGCTCGTGGTCGATCTCGTCAGCCGAAGCTCCGTTCCGCTCCAGTCCATGCTGGACTGCTTCCAGGCCAGACCGCCGTTCCGGTTTCGCTCCGCGATCCGACGTGGCCTGGAGCTGGTGGGCAACGGGCTGATGTCCGCTCTCGAAGTCGAGTACTAGGACGAGGTGGAGGACAAGCACGGGCTGCCACGCGGCGAACGCCAGACACCTTTCCAAGTCGACGGAAAGACGCTGTGGGAGGACGTCACCTACGACGTACACGGCGCGCCGGTCACGGTCCGGCTCGATGGCCGGGCATCGCACGCCACGGCTGGTGTCGCTTTCCGGGACCGCCGCCGCGACAATGCCGCCGAGCTGGCCGGACGCGCTCGTCTGGTCTATGGCTGGCGCGACGTTCACACCATGCCGTGTGCGGTGGCCGCCGAGGTCCGGCAGATCCTGCTTCGCGAGGGCTGGAATCCTGAAGGCAGCCGCGAACCGACCTGTCGATGTGCGCAGGTGTCGTGAGTGGTAATTCGGGTTCTAACCCTAATTACCACTCACGACAACCCGCACCGAGACTGAGCCGTGCACGACGAGGTCACCCGCACCGGACGCACTCGGCTAGACGCCCGGCAGGGGGTCGGGCTCGGCGGGTGTCGCCGGGTCCCACGGCTCGAACAGCGGCGGCCGCTTCGCCAGGAAACTCTCGACGCCTTCCTTGAAGTCGGGGTGGCCGCGCAGGTGTCCCATCCAGAACCGGATCGCCGTCACCCGGGACTCCTCCAGGGAGGTCTCCCAGCTCTCGTAGACCTGCCGCTTGATCGTGCCCATGGCGACGGGAGAACTGTTCGCCGCCAACGACTTCGCGTATTCCAAAGTCTTCGGCATGAGCTCGGCGGGGGCGAACACCCGATCCGCCAGCCCCAGCGCGACCGCCTCCTCGCCGAGCACGACCCGGCCCGAGAGCAGCAGGTCCAGCGCGCGCGACGTCCCGATCAGCCGGGGGAGGGTCCAGGCCAGCCCGTGCTCGGCCATGATGCCCCGCTGGACGAACGCCGTGGTCAGCTTCGCCGTGGCCGAGACGAACCGCAGGTCGCAGTTGAGCGCGGCGATCAGGCCGATCCCCGCGCAGGCCCCGTTGATCGCGGCGAGCACCGGCTTGGCGATCCTCGTCGGCGTGGTCATCGGCTGGCGCAGGTGGGGATTGGTCGAGACGCCGGTGGCCACCTGGTCGGCGAGCGCGGCGGTGTCCATCCCCGGGCAGAAGCTGCGGCCCGCGCCGGTGACCACGACGACCCGGACGTCGGGATCGCGCTCGGCCTCGCGGAGCAGGTCGTAGTACCGGTTCTCCAGCTCGACGGACCAGGCGTTGTGTCGTTCCGGCCGGTTCAAGGTCAGCACGGCGACGCCGTCGGCCACGGTCCGGGTGACGATTTCGCTCATCGGGCGCTCCTGTCCGGTCGGGGTTCACGCGGCATGCCCAGGGCCGATTCGGCCAGGATGTTGCGTTGCACTTCCGACGTGCCGGCGTAGATCGTGCCGGACACCGCGTGCAGCCAGACCGTGGCCCAGGACGCCGTCGAGTTGGGGGCGCCGGGGTCGTCGGTGCGGTAGTGGCGGAGCGGGCCACGTCCGCTCGGGACCATGGCCGAGGGCCCGAGGATGTCCAGGGCCAGCTCGGTGACCGCCCGGTGGTGCTCGCTCCAGTAGAGCTTCGACACCGACGCTTCGGTCCCCGTCGGCTCGCCGCGCAGCCAGCGCGTCAGGACGCGGTTGCCGAGGTGGCGCATGATCTCGGCGCGGCTGTGGCACCGGGCCAGCCGCTGCCGGACGACGGGGTCGCCGTCGACGCCGCGTTCGCGGGCCAGCTCGATGAGCCGGTCGATCTCGGCCCGGAACATGATCGGGTTGGTCGCCGCTTCGTCGCCGCGTTCGAGGCCCAGCAGGCTCATGGCGACCGCCCAGCCCTCGCCGACCTCGCCGACGACGTTCGCTTCGGCGGTGCGCACACCGGTGAAGAAGACTTCGTTGAACCCGGTGTCGCCGGTGATCATGGTGATCGGGCGGATGTCCACGCCGGACTGGTCCAGCGGGACCAGCAGCATCGTGATGCCGCGGTGACCGCTGGCGGCCGGGTCGGTGCGGGCGAGCAGGAAGATCCAATCGGCACTCTGGGCCTGTGACGTCCACACTTTCTGCCCGTCGATGACCCACTCGCCGTCCACCAGCGCGGCACGGGTGCGCAGGGCCGCCAGGTCGGAGCCGGCGCCGGGCTCGGAGAAGCCCTGGCACCACTTGTCCTCGCCGCGGATGATGCGGGGGAGGAAGTACCGCTTCTGCTCGTCGGTGCCGTACCGGAGCAGCAGGTTGCCGATCATCTTGATGCCGAAGACGTCCTGGGAGCCACTCGCCGGGAGTCCCGCCTTCGCCAGCTCCTCGACGAGGACCACCTGCCGCAGCCGGTCCATCCCGCCGCCGCCGTACTCGACCGGCCAGGCGGGGGCGAGGTAGCCGTGCTCGGCGAGCACCCGGCGCCACTGCTCGACGAACGCCTTCGCCGCGTCGGTGTCCAGCGCGCCGAGGCCGTGCCAGTCCGGTGGGACGTTGGCGGCGATGAACGCCCGCACCTCTTCCCGGAACTGCTGCACCTCGGGTGGGTAGCTCAGGTCCACGATGGGCCTCCGTCAATGGGTGAGGGCTCGGCGCAGAACCTTGCCGTTCGGGTTGCGGGGCAGGGCGGTGACGAACTCCCAGAGTTCGGGCACCTTGAACCCGGCGAGCGTCGTCCGGGCGAAGGCGCGCAGCTCGCCGGGGTCCGGTGGGGCTGCCGGATCGCGCGGGACGACGAACGCCTTCACGGCCTCGCCGACCCGTTCGTCGGGCACGCCGACCACGACGGCCTCTTCGACGTCGTCGTGCCGGGTGAGGGTCTGCTCGACTTCGAGGGGGTAGACGTTCTCGCCGCCGCGGATGATCATGTCGCCCTTGCGGCCGGCCAGGAACACGTACCCGCGCTCGTCGACGCGGCCGAGGTCGCCCGTGCGCAGCCACCCGTCGGCTCCCGGGGCGAACAGGTGCGCACCGCGCGCCCACATCTCGCCGACGCCGTCTTCGTCCGGCTCGTGCACCGTCAGCTCGACTTCTTCGACGGCCGTCCCGACGGACTTCAGCAGTTCTTCGTCGCCGTCCGCCGCGCGCTCGTGGTCTTCGGGGGACAGGCAGGTGAGGGGCGCGCCCTCGGTCTGCCCGAAGAGGTTCACGAAGGCGGCTCCGGGCATGGCGTCCAGGGCCCGGCGGAGCGTGCCGGGGTGGATCGGGGACGCGCCGTACTGCAGCAGGCGCAGGGTGGGCAGCGCGAAGGCGTCGGCTCGCAGCAGCATCTCGATCATCGACGGCACCGCCTGCGCGTGGGTGACGCCGAGGCGGCCCAGGTTCTGCCAGGCGTCCACGGTGAACCGGGGGAACGTCACGATCCGGGCGCCGGTGGCCAGCGCCACCGCGAAGGCGCCGAGCCCGCCGATGTGGTGGAACGGCGAGCTCGCGCTGTAGACGCTGCCGGCGTCGAGCCGCGTCAGCCGGGCGTTGACGATCGCACGCGCGCCCATCCGGTCCTGGCGGACGTCGATCCGCCGCGGGCGCCCGGTGGTGCCGGACGTGTGCAGCACGAAGGCGGTGGCGTCGGCGGCGGCGGACAGCGACGGGGGCGTCACCGAGGCCAGGTCCCCGACCTCTACGAGGTCCCGCCCGCATGCCCTGGCCAGTGCGTGGCCGAGCTCGAGGGAACCGGGTTCGCACAGGATGACGGGGGAGTCGAGATCGCCGACGCAGTCCGCGAGTTCGGCCACCGTGAGCCGCGGGGAGAGGGGAGCGACCGGCCGCCGGGTCACCGCGCCGGCGACGACGACCGCCATGGCCTCGGGCCGGGTCGTCATCAGTGCCGGGACGACGGTGCCGGGCAGGCAGCCGGCCCGGTCGAGCAGAGCCGCCGCGCCGCCGATCCGCCGGCTGAACTCGGTGCCGGTCCAGCCGGCGCCGGGATCGTCCCCCGGGACGACGAGGACCCGGTCGCGGCCGGCGTCGATGGCCTGGGCCACGAGGTCGATCCACAACGGCGTGCGATCTGTCATCCCTGTCCTCCGCGCTCAAGTCGCTCTATTATCTATATCAGTTAACTGATAGGAGGCCAAGTGAACCGTTCGCTGACCGACCGTCTCGCCTGGCTGACGGAGCTGGAACGCCTCGAGGGGGACGTCTTCGTCGCGTTACCGTCGGGCCGCTCCGCCCGGATGTTCGGCGGCGAAGCCGCCGCGAGAGCCTTGGCGGCCGCGCAGGCCACCGTGTCCGCCGATCGTGCGGTGCACGTCGCTCAGGCGAGCTACCTGCGCCCCGGGAATCCGTCGGCGCCGCTGTGGCTTCGCGTCGCCCGGCTCCGCGACGGCCGGGCGTTTTCCCAGCGCCGGGTGGACGTCGAGCAGGAGGGCAAGCTCATCTTCACGGCGATGTTCTCGTTCCACGCCGGCGCGGCGGCGTTCGAGCACCACGACCCGATGCCGGTGGTTCCGGCGCCCGGGGAACTCGGCGGCGTCGAAGGCTGGTCCGAGGCGGCCGCCGTGTGGCCGCAGTGGCTGCTCGGCGATCCGTCGGTGGAGCTGCGGCCGGTGCCGTCCGGCGCGGACCCGGCCGGCACCCGGGCGCTGTGGTACCGCGCGGCCGGGCCGGTGCCGGACGATCCCGCGATCCACGCCTGCCGGTGGCTCTACGCCAGCGACCTGACCCTGGTCGCCTCGATCCGGCTGCCGCACGAACGCGGTTCGCGCAAGACGTGGCTGATGACCTCCCTCAACCACACCGTGTGGTTCCACCGGCCGTTCCGGGTCGACGACTGGCACCTGGTGGTGCAGCGGTCGTCCCGCGCGTGCGACGGCCGTGGCCTCGCGTCCGGGAAGGTCTTCACCCGCGGCGGGGAGCTCGTGTCCAGTCTTGCGCAGGAGGGGCTCGCTTCGCCGATCCCGTCGGTGTATAAATAGTCAAATAGGTTAGATAATTAGAAGGGATGTCCGACGTGACAGACGACGGTGAAGCTCCGCTGCTGGCGGCCGGACTGACCTGGGACCGGATGGCGGTGGGCTCGGCCTTCCGGACCTCGGCGCGCACCATCACCGAGACCGACCTGGTCAACTTCGTCGCGCTGGGTGGCTTCACCGAACCGTTGTTCTACGACGCCGGGCACGCGAAGGCGGGCGGCTATTCGGGCCGGCTGGTCCCGGGCGGGCTGGTCTACATGTTCGCCGAAGGGCTGGTGCTGCAGACGAACGCCCTGCACGGCACGGGGCTAGCCCTGGTGCACCTGGACTTCGACATCGCGGAGCCCACTTACGTCGGTGACACGCTGCACGTCGTGGTGCGGACGATCGAGTCGCGACCGTCCAGCAAGCCGGGTCGCGGGGTCGTCACCAGCCGGTGTTCGATCCGGAACCAGCGGGGCGAGGAAGTCGCGGTGTACCGGCCGGTCCGGCTCATCCGTGGCGCCGATTTCGCCGAGACGAGGGCGTGAAATGGCTGACGACGCCGTTCTGGTCACGGCCGACGGCCCAGTCCGGGTGCTCACGCTCAACCGGCCGCACACGCTCAACGCGTTCGACGCCGAGCTGCACCACGCGCTGCCCCGGGTGCTGGCCGACCTGAGCCTGGATCGCGACGCACGCGCGGTCGTGTTGACCGGCGCGGGACGCGCGTTCAGCGCCGGTGGCGATCTGGAGACCTTCGAACGGCACGCGAACGACCTCGAGGAGCGCCGGCGGACGCTGCGCATCGGGCGCCGCCTGTTCGACGAGCTGGTCGGCCTGCACCTGCCGGTCGTCGCGGCCGTCAACGGCCCGGCGGTCGGCCTGGGCGCGACCCTGGTCACCGCCTGCGACATGGTCTTCATCGCCGAGCACGCGTTTCTCGCCGACCCGCACGTCACGGTGGCCCTGGTCGCCGGGGACGGTGCCGCGGCGACCTGGCCCCTGAACACGAGCCTGTTGCGCGCCAAGGAGTTCCTGTTGACCGGCGACCGGGTGCCCGCCGCGACGGCGGTCGAGCTGGGGCTCGCCAACCGGGTCGTGCCCGCCGAGTCGCTGCTGGCCGACGCGCTCGCGTTCGCCCACCGCCTCGCCGCGCTGCCCCCGCAGGCGGTCCAGGACACGAAGGCGGTGCTCAACCAATGGGTCCGCCAGGCGGCGGTCTCGGTGCTGGGCTACGGGCTGGCCGCCGAGAGCCAGTCGCACGACACCGCGGAGTTCCGCGCCGTTCCCGAGGCGTTCCGCGCGCGGTCCGCCCGCAAACCCTGAGCTTCGGAGGTCAGCCGTGCGGTTCGCGCTGGACAAGGAGCAGGAGGAGCTGCAGTCGGTCGTCCGGGAGTTCCTGGCGGACTTCTCGCCGGAACCGGTCGTGCGGCGGCTGATGGCCGAAGACGAGCTCCATGATCGTCCCATGTGGACGAAGATGTGCGGCGAGCTGGGGCTCGCCGGGCTGGCGGTGCCGGAGGAGTACGGCGGCGCCGGGTACACGTTCGTCGAACTCGGTGTCGTGCTGGAGGAGCTGGGCCGGGCGCTGGCCGTCACGCCGTTCCTCACGTCGGTGGTCATGGCCACGACCCTGCTGCTGGCCACCGACGACGAGGCGGCCAAACACGACTACCTGCCCGGCCTGGCCGAGGGACGGCTGATCGGTACTGTCGCGCTTGCGGAGGACGCCGGGCACTGGACGAGCGAGAGCGTCGAGATGCGGGCGACACAGGCCGACGGGGGCTGGGTGCTCGACGGGCACAAGTCGTTCGTCCTTGACCTGCTGAGCGCGGACCTCGTTTTCGTGGTCGCGCGCACCGGCCACGGCCTCGGGGTGTTCGCCGTCGAGCCGGGAGCCACGGGACTGGATCGGCAGGCGTTGCCGGTGTTGGACCAGACCCGTAAGCAGGGGCGGTTGACCTGTGTTGCCACCCCCGCCAGGCTGATCGGCGGCTGGGCCGCCGTCGACCGGATGCTGGACCTGACGGCCATCGCGGTGAGCGCGGAGATGCTCGGCGGCGCGCAACGGACCCTGGACATGGCGGTGGCCTACGCCGGCGTGCGGGAGCAGTTCGGCCGCCCGATCGGCTCCTTCCAGGCGATCAAGCACAAGTGCGCCACGATGCTGGTGGAGATCGAAGCGGCCCGCTCGGCGGTCTACTACGCGCTGTGGGCCGCCGCGACGAACGCGCCCGACCTGGCCGCGACGGCCAGCCTCACCAAAGCGTTCTGCTCCGACGCCTACCTGCTCGCGGCGGGGGAGAACATCCAGATCCACGGCGGCATCGGCTACACCTGGGAACACCCGGCCCACCTGTACTTCAAGCGCGCGAAGAACTGTGCCCTCTTCCTCGGCGGCCCGGACTTCCACCGCGAACAGCTCGCCCAGCGCATCGGCATCCGAACCCGGAGGTACTCATGACACTCGACGCAGACCCCGAGGGCAGGTTGTACATCGACGGGGAGTTCCGCGAAGCGGCCGGCGGCGCCCGGTTCGAGGTCGTGAACCCGGCCGACGAGTCACTCGTCGGCATGGCGGCCGACGGCGGGCCCGACGACGTCGCCGCCGCGGTCACCGCCGCCCGGCGCGCCGCCGACGAGACCTCGTGGGCCACCGACCACGCGTTCCGCGCCCGCGTCCTGCGCCAGCTGCAAGAGGCGCTGCGCAAGGAAAGCACCGCGGCCGCGTCGATCCAGATCGCCGAAGCCGGTACCCCGGTCTCGAACATCGCCGCGCACATCGACGTGATGATCGAGGACATGTCCTTCTTCAACGACCTGGTCGAGCGGTTCCCGTGGGAGCGGGACTTCGGCCCGCACCAGGGGGTCGGGCCGCTGAGCAACCGCCGGGTCCGGTATGAGCCGTACGGCGTCGTCGGCGCGATCACGCCGTGGAACGCGCCGTTCATGACCGACATCTGGAAGATCCAGCACGCGCTGGCCACCGGCAACACCGTCGTGCTCAAGACGGCTCCGGATACGCCGCTGACCGGCGCCTTCATCGCCAGGATCGCGCACGAGCAGACGGACCTGCCGGCCGGCGTGCTGAACGTGCTCAGCTCGCGCGACAAAGCGGCGGCGGGTGAGGCGCTGACCGGTGATCCGCGGGTGGACATGTACCACTTCACCGGCTCGCCGGCGGTGGGGCAGCGGATCTACGAGCGCGGCGCCGCCGGCATCCGCAAGGTCTGTCTGGAGCTCGGCGGCAAGTCGGCCAACATCATCCTCGATGACGCCGACCTGGCCGTCGCGCTCCCGATGACCATCGGCATGTGCATGTCCAACAGCGGGCAGGGCTGCGCGCTCGCGACCCGGCTGGTCGTCCACGCCTCCCGGTACGACGAGGTGCTCGACGCGCTGACCGCTGCCATCAAAGGGCTGCCGTGGGGTGACCCGACGGACCCGGCCAACTTCGTCGGTCCGATCATCAACGCCGCTCAGCTCGCGCGGATGGCCGGACTGGTGGACCGGGCCCGCGACGCGGGCGCGCGGGTGCTTGCCGGCGGCCGCCGTGGCGACTCGCCGACCGGTGGCCGGGGGTTCTGGTACGAGCCGACCGTGGTCGCCGACGTCGACGAGAACGCCGAGCTCGCGCAGACCGAGGTCTTCGGTCCGGTGTTGACCGTGGTGCGCTACGACGGAGATGACGACGAGGCGGTGCGGGTCGCCAACAACTCCCGGTACGGGCTCTCCTCCTACATCCAGACCCGGGACCCCGAGCGGGCCCTGCGGCTGGCGAACCGCATGAAGGCCGGGACGGTCAACATCGGTCCGTCGTTCTACCTCTCGCCGGACACGCCGTTCGGTGGCTACGGCATCAGCGGCGTGGGCCGCGAGCACGGCGAGGACGGCTTCCGCGAGTACCTCCAGGCCAAGACGATCGCGACCCCGGCCTGACCGGAATGCTTCCCGGTGTCCTGCCCAGTCGGTCGACGGGCAGGGCACCGGGAGTTCAGCCGGGCTCGGCGCCGATCACGCCTTCGTCCCGGAGTTGCGCGATCTCGGCGTCAGCCAGCCCCCAGTCGCGCAGGGCGGCCACCGAACCCTCGCCCGGGCGCGGCGGCGGGCCCGCGATCGCGCCCGGCGTGCGCTCCAGGCGTGGCGCCGGAGCCGGCTGCACCACGCCGAACGCCGTCGTGAAGACCTCTCGGGCCCGGTTGTGCGGGTGGGCCGAAGCCTCGGTCAGGCTCAGCACCGGCGTGACACAGGCGTCGGTGCCGTCGAACACCTTCTCCCACTCGTCCCGGGTCCGTGAACGCAAGGCGTCGGCGATGATCTCGCGCAGCGCTTCCCGCTGGGCCGGGTCGTCGCGGTCGGGGACCGCCCGCGGATCGAGCCCCAGCAGTTCCAGGAACTCCCGGTAGAACTGCGGCTCGGCGGCGGCGACCGCCACGAACCGGCCGTCCGCGGTCTCGTGGACGTCGTAGTGCGGGGACCCGCCGTCGGAGAAGTTGACCCCGACCTCGTCCACCCAGCGGTCCTGGGCGAGGAAGCCGTGCAGCATCGTGGTGAGCGAAGCCACGCCGTCGACCATCGCCGCGTCGATCACCTGGCCGAGGCCCGAGCGGGACGCTTCCAGCAGCGCGCAGACGACCCCGAAGGCCAGCATCATCCCGCCGCCGCCGAAGTCGGCGACCAGCCCGGGCGGGGTGGCCGGAGGTTGGCCGGGCCGTGCGAACAGCCGCAGGGCGCCCGACAGTGCGAGGTAGTTGAGGTCGTGACCGGCGGCCGGTGCCAGGGGGCCGTGCTGACCCCAGCCGGTCATCCGGCCGTAGACCAGGCGCGGGTTGCGGCGCAGGCAGACGTCGGGACCGAGACCGAGCCGTTCCATGACGCCGGGCCGGAAGCCCTCGACGAGCACGTCGGCGCGCTCGGCCAGCCGCAGGACCGTTTCCGAGCCGCCGGGCGCCTTGAGGTCGACGACCACGGACCGGCGGCCGCGGTTGAGCACGGCCTTGGCCGGGTCGCCCTGGAGGGTGGACACCGGGCGGTCGACGCGCAGGACGTCCGCGCCCATGTCGGCCAGCATCATGGCGGCATACGGCGCCGGGCCGAGCCCGGCGAGCTCCAGGACCCGGATTTGATCTAGGGGTCCGGGCATCAGCCGAGCCGCTCGATCAGGGTGCCGGTGCCGAGGCCGCCGCCGCAGCACATGGTGACCAGCGCCCGGCGGCCGCCGGTGCGCTCGAGCTCGTGGAGCGCCTTCGTGAGCAGGATTCCGCCGGTGCCGCCGAGCGGGTGGCCGAGCGCGATCGCGCCGCCGTTGGGGTTGATGCGGTCGAGGTCCACGCCGGTTTCCCGCTGCCAGGCCAGCACCACCGAGGCGAACGCCTCGTTGATCTCGACCAGGTCGAGGTCGTCGAGGGTGAGCCCGGTGCGCGTCAGTAGCTTGCGGGTGGCGGGGATCGGTCCGGTCAGCATCAGCTCCGGGTCACTGCCCACCAGCACGGAGTCCACGATCCGGGCCCGTGGCCGCAGCCCGAGCTGCCCGGCCCGCTCGGCGGTCATCATGAGGACCGCCGAGGCGCCGTCGGCGATCTGCGACGACGATCCCGCCGTGTGCCGCGCCGGGGTGCGGTCCGGCAGGTTGGGCTTGAGCGTGCCCAGGACCTCGAGACTGGTCGGGCGCGGGCACTCGTCGGTGTCGAACGTCGTCGCGCCGACCTTGACCGGCACGATCTGGCTTCGGAAGCGTCCGTCGGCGACGGCTTGGGCCGCGCGGTGCTGGGACAGCGTCGCGAAGGCGTCCAGTTCGCCGCGGTCGAGTTCCCAGCGCTCGGCGATCCGCTCGGCCGCCTCGAACTGCGTGGTCGCCTCCCAATGCTCGGCGTACCGGCCGCCGCGGCTGTCGCCGAGCGCGGCGATCGTGCTCGAACCCATCGGCACCTGGCTCATCGACTCGACCCCGCACGCGACGGCGATGTCGGACAGGCCGCCGGCGACCAGCCCGTGGGCGAGGGTGTGCGCCTGCTGCGCGGACCCGCACTGGACGGTCACGGTGCTCGCCGGGACTTCCAGGGGCAGTCCCGCGCCCAGCCAGGCGTTGCGGGCGACGTTGCCGCCCTGCTGGCCCACCTGGCCGACGCAGCCGCCGACGACCTGGCCCACGAGTGCGGGGTCGAGGCCGGTCCGGTCGAAAAGCGCGGCGAGGACGTCGCCCAGCAACTCGGGGGCCCGGTAGCCGGACAGCGTTCCCCGTCGCTTGCCGACCGCCGACCGGACCGCCTCGACGATGACGACTTCGGTCACGGGTACCTCCTGAGTTCGGCGAGTATCAGGTAGATTGTAGCAATCAGATTAACTATCTAACTGATAAGATCCGACCGTGGCCGTGCCGACTCCGGGAGACAGACGATGATCCAGACGCGCTTCACCGAAGTCTTCGGCGTCCGGCACCCGATCGTGCAGGGCGGGATGCAGTGGGTGGGCACGGCGCCGCTCGTCGCCGCCGTCGCGAACGCCGGGGCCCTGGGGCTGATCACCGCGCTGACCCAGCCCAGCCCCGAGGAACTGCTCCGCGAGATCGGCCGCTGCCGCGACCTGACCGATCAGCCGTTCGGCGTCAACCTGACGATCCTGCCGAGCATCAAGCCGCCGCCCTACGCCGAGTACCGCGCGGCCATCGTCGAGTCCGGGGTGCCGATCGTGGAGACCGCCGGGTCCAACCCGGAACCGCACCTGCCGCACTTCCACGAGGCCGGGATCAAGGTACTGCACAAGTGCACCAGCGTCCGGCACGCGGTCAAGGCGCAGGCCGTCGGCGTCGACGGCGTCAGCATCGACGGCTTCGAGTGCGCCGGGCACCCCGGCGAGGACGACATCCCCGGCCTGGTGCTGATCCCGGCCACCGTCCGCCGCCTCGCCATCCCGGTGATCGCCTCGGGCGGCTTCGCCGACGGCCGTGGGCTGGTCGCCGCGCTGGCTCTGGGCGCGGACGGCGTCAACATGGGCACGCGCTTCCTGTGCACGGTCGAGGCGCCGGTGCACGAGCGGGTCAAACAGGCCATTGTGGACGGTGACGAGCGGAACACCGAGCTGATCTTCCGCCCGCTGCGCAACACCGCACGGGTGGCGCGCAACAAGGTCAGCGTCGACGTCGTGCGGATGCTGGCCGAGGGTGCGCAGTTCGCCGACATCCGCGACCTGGTCGCCGGGGTGCGCGGCCGCGAAGTGTTCCGGACCGGCGACCTGGACGCCGGGATCTGGACGGCGGGCTGTGCCCAGGGACTCATCGACGACGTCCCCACCGTCGGCGAGCTGGTCGGCCGCATCGTCGACGAAGCCGAAAAGCTGATGGAGGCGGGACTGCCCGCCCTGATCTCGCGATGAGCCCGGGCTTCCGCGTGTTCGCCATCCGCTACGCCCACCGCGACGACGTGGCGGCCGCCGAGGTGTTCCACCACGCCACGCCCGCCGACGAGCCGCGGGCGATGGCCTACTACATCTGGCTGATCACCGGCCCGGCGGGGACGTTCCTGGTGGACACCGGCTTCGGGTGTGAGGTGGCCCGGAAACGCGACCGGGAAGACTGTCTGCGCGGGGACCCGCTCGACGCGGTGCGCGCGCTGGGCGCCGACCCCGAAACGCTGACCGACGTGCTGCTCACGCACCTGCACTTCGACCACTGCGGCGAGCTGCACCGGTTCCTCCGGGCCCGGTTCTGGCTGCAGCGGCGGGAACTGGCGTTCTGGACGGGCCCCGGGGCGAGCCGCCCGTCGTTCCGCCGGGTCGTGATGAGCGAGGACATCACCGACGTGGTCGCGCTGAACCTCGACGGCCGGGTGCGCTGGGTCGACGGGGACGTCGAGGTCGCGCCCGGGCTGTCCCTGCACCTGGTCGGCGGGCACACCGCCGGGATGCAGGTGGTGCGGGTGGAGACCGCGCACGGCGTGGTCGTGCTCGCGTCCGATGCCGCCCACTACTACGTCAACCTCGAAACCGACCGGCCCTATTCGGCCCTGGATTCGGTGAGCGGCGCGCACACCGCGTTCGACCGGCTGCGCGAGCTGGCCGGACCGGCGGGCCACATCGTGCCCGGCCACGATCCCGAGGTCCTGCGGCGCTACCCCGTGGCCGGGCCCTACCTCGACGACGTGGCCGTCGAGCTGACCCCTGTCGAGCGTGAGGAGCAGCCATGATGAGTACCGCGGTGATCGGCCTGGGCACCATGGGCGGGGCGGTGGCGGAACGGCTGCTTTCCTGCGGTTTCCCGGTGCTCGTCCACGACATCGATCCGGCGGCCGTCGCCCGGCTCGTCGAGCTGGGGGCCACCGCATGCGACCCGGCCGGCGCCGGAGCCGCGGACGTGATCATCACCAGCCTGCCCAACGACCGCATCGTCCGCGACGCGGTGATCGGCAGCGGCGTCCTGAAGAGCTGGGCGGGCCGCGTCCTGGTCGAGCTGAGCACCACCCTGCCCGACACGGTGAAAGCGGTCGCCGACGCGGCTCGGCCGCACCAGATCCTGGTCGTCGACTGCCCGGTCAGCGGCGGCCCGGGCGAAGCCCTCTCCGGCAAGCTCGTCCAGCTCGTCGGGGCCGACGACGACGCCCTGGAGCGGGCCCGGCCGGTGCTGGCCGCCCTCGGCTCGATCGAGCACGTCGGCGCGGTCGGCCACGGCAAGACGGTGAAGCTGCTCAACAACCTGATGGCCATGGGCAGCATCGTGGTCGCCGCGGAGGCGTTCACCCTCGGCGTCCGGCTCGGCCTGGACCGCCACGAGCTGTTCGACGTGCTCAGCCGCTCGGGCGGCCGCTCGTTCCACTTCCTCAAACGCTGGCCGTACGCCCTGGCCGACGACTACCACGCCCGGTTCGCGGTGGCGCTGGGCGAGAAGGACATCCGGCTCGGGCTGGAACTGGCCCACCAGAGCGACTACGTGATGCCGGCGGCGAGCATCGTGCACCAGATCTTCGAGATGGCCCGCGCCAAGGGCCTCGGGAACGAGGACGTCGTCGCCGTGCTCAAGGTCTACCAGGACTGGGCCGGGCTGTAGGGGCGACGGTCGCTTCGATTTTTGTCGTAACTGTTCGTTCATCGCCTCACCGCCACGCTGAGGATGCGGCAGGTAGGCGGTGAGGTGTGGTGTGCAGCCACCAGTTTCTTTCCTTCGACTCGGATGCCGGTCTCGTCGAAGTGTGCCACCGGCGCTGCCCGCAACGCGTCTTCGACCCGCTCGGCGAACTCCTCGAGGTTGGTGGCGACCGGGTGAGAGCACCGGCGGCCCAGCCGGTTGACACCGGCAGCCCCAGCAGGTCCGCCAGCAGCTGCGCGGTCCGCGCGACCGGGATGATGTGGCGGCATCCGCGGCACCGCAGCCGGTGCAGGCGATGCTCGGTCACCGGCGGGCGCACCGGCGGCAGATCCACGACCTGCCGCCGGATCACCCCTGCACGGTCGGTGCGGTGCAGGCCCGTGCCGCATCCCGAGCACACCGACGGTGCGTGGTCGAAGATGGTGTCCGGGTTCTCCACCAGGGACAGGTTCGCTCCGGGTTGCTTGCCCTGCTTACGTCCGGATTTGCCCCGCAGTGACTTGGGGGCGGGTTTGCCGAACCGGTCCGAGGATGGTGGCATTGAGGAGTTACCCGAGTTCGTGCCCAGCCGGCGCTTGAGCGCGGCCACTTCGGCCCGCAGCGCGGTGATCTCCTCCCGTGCACGCGCGAGCTCCACCGCCTGCGCCGCGACCAGCGCGGCTGGCTCGCCATACGACGGACGAACACCGTCCCCCACAACAAGATTCTCCCACCGGCCAGCTCCCAGCCGGAAAACGACCTGAACAGTTACTTTCTGTCTGATGTGGACAGAGGACCCTGATCCACCTGATCGTGTGATGGTGTTCGAACACGTGTTCGCGTAGCTTGGGGGTATGGCCGAGACCGAGCAGACCGCAGCGTGGCAGCTCTCCGACGGGGAGCTCGCCTCGATGCTGTGTGCCACCGAGAAACGCCTGCGAATCGAGTACGCCCGGCATCTGGAGCTGGTGGCCGAGGCCGACCGGCGCGGCCTCGGCCCGTCGAACGGCTGCCGGGACACCGCCGCGTTCCTGGTGGGGAACCTGCGGGTGTCGTGGCAGGAAGCCCGTGCCCGGGTCGCGATCGCCACCTCCGGTCGTTCGCTGGTGGGGGCCGCGCTCGCCGCGGGCGAGATCACCGCCGAACACGCCGCGGAGATCGACGCGGTGCTGGCCAAGGCCCCGGACGCGCTCGAGACGCAGCAGCTTGCCGAAGACGAGGCAACCCTGGTGTCCCTTGCCCGGCAAGCAATCCCGTCGACCGTGCGCAAAGCCGGACAGCGCCTGCTTGCCTACTGGGATCCGGATCGCCGGGAACCGAAGGACCGCGAGGAGGAGCTGGCGCGGCCGAAGCGGGAGTTCCGCTACCACTGGACGCGTGACGGACGCCTGCGGTTCTCCGGTGAGTTCGACTCCGAAGCCGGGCGCCTCGCCGAGGATCTCTTCGTGCCGCTGGCGAAACCGGAGCCGAAGGACGAGCACGGTGACCCGGACGCCCGCACCACCGCCGAACGCCAGGGCGACGCCGTCGCGGCGATCTTCGAACTGGCCGCACGAGCCGAGGACCTGCCGTTGCGGGCCGGCGAACGCGCCGTCGCGACGGTGACGGTCCAGCTGGAAGATCTGCGGCGCGAGGCAGGGCCGGTGCTGCTGGACAACGGCGACACGATGACCACGTCGCAGCTGCGGCGGCTGCTGTGCGACGCCAAGATCTACCCGGCGGTGCTGGGCGGCGACGGTCAAGTCCTCGACCTCGGCCGTGCCGCGCGCACCGCGACTCCGGCGCAGCGCCGGGCGTTGGCGATCCGGGACAAGGGATGCACCCGGCCCGGCTGCGACCGCGGTCCGAAGTGGACAACGCCACACCACATCGTTTTCTGGGCAACGCAGGGCGGCGAGACGAACCTCGACGATCTCGCACTCGTCTGCGAACGGTGCCATCACCTGATCCACCACGGCGGCTGGGACATCCGGCTCCACGAGGGAGTGGTCTATTGGATTCCGCCCGCCTGGCAGGACCCGCAGCGAAGACCCGTGCGCAACAAGGCCCACGACCCGCCACGCTTCCAGGCCGCGGCCTGAGGCCGGGGTTTCGATGCCGGCCGGTCAGCTGCGGCTCACGTACTTGAGCCGCTGGAAGCCGCGCAGGCCCTCCGCCCCGCCCTCGGTGCCGACGCCGCTGAGGTGGAACCCGCCGAACGGGGTTTCCGGCAGGGAGGGCCGCCAGCTGTTGACCGCCACCGACCCGGCCTCCAGCTCACGCGTGATGTGCGCCGCCGCGCGCGAGTCGCCGGTCCATGCGTACGACGCCAGGCCGTACGGCAGCCGGTTCGCTTCCGCCAGGGCCTCGTCCAGGTCGTCGAACGGCGTCACGGTCTTCAGCGGCCCGAACGGCTCGACCGTACCGGCGAGCGAATCCGGCGGCACGGACGTCAGCACGGTCGGCGCGAAGAACCACCCGCTGTCGCCGATCCGCTCGCCGCCGGTCTCCACGACAGCGCCGCGGGCGCGCGCGTCGGCCGTCATTTCGGTCAGTGCCCGCAGCCGCCGCTCGGTCGCCACCGGTCCCATCTGGACACCGTCGGCCCGCCCGTCGCCGACCTTGCGGTCGCGGACCGCGTCGACGAACGCGGCCAGGAACCGGTCGTACACGTCGGCGTGGACGAGGAACCGGGTCGGCGAGGTGCACACCTGACCGGAGTTGCGGTAGCACGCCGGCACGGCCGACCGCGCCACCGACTCGACGTCGGCGTCGGCGAGCACCAGGACCGGCGCGTGGCCGCCGAGCTCCATGGTCATCCGCGTCATCGACGGGGCGCCCAGCGTCCGCAGCTCCGCGCCGACGGCGGTCGAGCCGGTGAAGGTGACCGCCTGCACGACCGGCGACGTCACCAGGTGGTGCCCGATCATCGGCGGGTCACCGAACACCACGTTGAGCACGCCGCCGGGGAGCCCGGCCTCCTCCAGCGCCGCGGCCATCATCAGCGCCGCCGTCGGGGTTTCCTCGGCCGGTTTGAGGATCATCGAGCACCCCGCGGCCAGCGCGCCGCCGATCTTGCGTGACGGCGTCACCGCCGGCGCGTTCCACGGCGCGAACGCGGCCACCACGCCGACCGGTTCGAGCACGGTGTGCTGCACGGTGTCCGGATCCCGGGCCGGGATGACCCGGCCGTACGAGCGGCGAGCCTCTTCGGCCGCCCATTCGAGGTGCTCGGCGGCCAGGAGGACCTCGGCCCGCGACTCGCCCAGCGGCTTGCCCAGTTCGAGGGTGATGACCATGGCCAGGTCGCCGGCCCGGTCGCGGATCAGCCGGGCGCCGTCCCGCAGCACCCGGCCGCGCTCGAGCGGGGAGGTCCGGCGCCAGCCGGGGAACGCCCGGCGCGCGGCGTCCAGGGCCTCGTCGAGGTCCGCGGCGGTGGCGACCGGCAGCTCGGTGAGGGTTTCGCCGGTCGCCGGGTTCTCGACCGGGCGGGTATCGGTCCCGGACCCCCGGGTCCAGCGGCCGTCGATGAGCATCCGGGGGATCATTCCGCGTCTCCCTTTGTCGACCCGTCGCGCAACCGGACGACGGCGTCGAGCGCGACGACGCCTTCGCCGTCCGGGCGGACGAGCACGGGGTTGATCTCGGCCTCGGCGACGTCACCGCGCGCGGCCAGCTCCGACACGGCCACGACCAGCCGGGCCAGCGCGCCGAGGTCACCGCGAGGGGCGCCGCGATGGCCCCGCAGGGCCGCGATGCCCTTCACCTCGCCGAGCAGGCGGTGCGCGGTGGCGAGGTCCACCGGGGCCGGACGCAGGCTGCGGTCGGCGTAGATCTCGGTGAGCACCCCGCCCGCGGCGACCAGCACGAGCGGGCCGACGTCCGGGTCTTCGCGGTAGCCGACGAGCACCTCGCCGAGGCCGGCCTCCATCGACTGCACCAGCACCTCCGAGATCTCGACCCCGCCTCGCGCCGCGACATCGGCGCGAATCCGTGCCGACGCCTCGCGGACCCCTTCGGGCGTGTCCACCGCCAGGACCACGCCGCCGACGTCACTCTTGTGCCCGAGCGAAGCGGACAACGCCTTGACCGCGACCGGGAACCGCAGGTCCTCCGCGTCCGCGCTGTCCACCGGGAGCACCCGATGGGGCGCGGCCTCGACGCCCACGTCGGCCAGCACGGCGTACGACTCGGCCTCGTCGAGCGGGTGTACCGGCCCGGGGCCGCCGGGCGCGGGCGGTGACACGCTGCGGGGGGCCTGGCGGGCGAACGCCGCGGCGATCGCGTCGGCGCAGGACTCGGGCGTGCGGAAGGCGGGGACACCGGCCGCGGCGAGCATCGCGAGTGCCTCCGGGGCGTGGGGCACCAGGAAGGCGGCCAGGCCGGGGCGGTGGGCGCGGTCGACGATCGGGCGCACCGCGATCTCGGGCTCGAACCGGGCCGAGGATCCGACCACGGCGACGACCAGGTCGAACTCACCGCAGGACAGCAGCACGTCCAAGGCGGCCGACATGACTTCGTTTCGGGTGCCCGCGAGGGTGAGGTCGACGATCACGCCCGGCGCGGCGGGAGCACCGGCCGCGGCGAGCCGGTCCAGGGTGGCCGGCGTGGGCCCGGCCACGTCGATGCCCAGCACACCCAGCTGGTCGACGACCATCGCGGCGCCGCCACCGGTCGTCGTCACCACGCCGACCCGCGCGCCGCCCGGCACCGGTGTGCGCGCGAGCAGCGGGAGTCCTTCGAGCAGCCCGTCGAGGGTGTGAGCGCGGGCGATGCCGCAGTCGGCGAGGAAGGCCGCGGCCACGTCGTCCTCGCCCGCCAGGGACCCGGTGTGGGAGACGGCCAGCTCGGCCGCGGCGCGGGAGCGGCCCAGTTTGTAGGCCAGCACCGGCTTTCCGTGGGCCGCGGCGGCCCGGGCGAAGGTGCGCAGGCCCTCGGCGTGGCGGAGGTTTTCCAGGAACAGCAGGAACCCGGTGACGTCCGGGTCGGCGACGGCCGTGCCGCAGATCTCGCCGATCCCCAGGTCGGCTTCGCCGCCGACCGACACCAGGTGCGAACACGCGGCACCGCGGGACAGCAGCGCGCCGATGAGACTGCCGGAGTGCGAGGCGACGAAGATCCCGCCCGGCTTCAGGTCCGGATCGGCGAACGCGGCGTTGGCGGTGAGCGTCAGGCCGGTGCGGGTGTTGACCAGGCCGAGGCTGCTCGGCCCCACGACCCGGGTGCCGGACGCCCGGGCGACGGCCGCCAGCTCCCGCTGCCGCGCGGCGCCCTCCGGCCCGGCTTCGGCGAAGCCGCCGGACAGGACGGTCACCACCGGCACGCCGAGCTTGCCGCACTGCCGGACGGCGTCGATCGTGGCCGCCGCCGGGGTCATGAGGAATGCGTGCTCGGGCACCTCGGGCAGGGCGCCGAGCGACGGGAAAGCCGGCTCGCCGTCGATCTCGGTGACCCGGGTGTTGACCGGGTAGACGGCGCCGGCGAACCCGCTGCGCCGCAGAAACCGCAGCGGCCGCGATGACGCCTTCGCGGGATCCGCGGAAGCGCCGACCAGCGCCACGCTGCGGGGCCTGAACAGCGCGGCGGCGAGATCGGCCGTCATTTCGGCGCCCGCTGGCTGAACCGGCGACCCAGCACACCCTCGGCGATCCGGTTGCGCAGGACTTCGAGGGAGCCACCGGCGATCATCCAGCCCCGCGTGCGGCGGAAGCAGTACTCGACCAGGGTCTCCGTGCTGTAACCCATCGCGCCCATCACCTGCATGGCCTGGTCGGCGGCCTGGAAACCCGCCTGGTTGGCCGCCAGCTTGGCGACCGACGTCTCGTAGGCCGACGGCAGGCCGTCGCCGGCCGCGGCCCGCTCCAGCAGGAGGTCCGCGCCGTCCAGGGCCACGGCCACGTCGGCGAACTTCCACTGGACGCCCTGGAAGTCGGCCAGTGTGCGGCCGAACTGCTCGCGCTGGAGCACGTGGTCGCGAGCGATACCGAACGCCAGCCTGCCCAGGGCGAGCGAGCGCGCGGCATTGCCGAGCCGCTCGACGTTGAACCCGCTGATCTGCTTCTTGAAGCCGCCGGGTCCCAATAGGACGTTCTCCGCGGGGATCCGGCAGTTCTCGAAGTACAGCGGCGCCCACTGCTCACCGCTCATGTATTCCGACGGGTTGCCGATCTCCAGCCCGGGAGTCCCGCGTTCGACCAGCACCGAGCCGATGCCGCCGACGCCGGGTCCGAAGCGGACGTAGACGAGGAACACGTTCGCCTCGACGCTGTGGGTGGACCAGAGCTTGGTGCCGTTGACGACGTACCCGTCGCCGTCCGGCTCGGCGCTCGTGGTCAGGTCGGTGACCGCGGACCCGGCCTCCGGCTCGCTCATCGCCAGGCCCAGCAGCGTCTTGCCGGCCAGGAACCCGGGCAGGAAGCGGGCTTTCTGGTCGTCGTCGGCGTACTCGGCGAAGGTCCGCAACGCCCCGAAGTTGCCGGCCTGCACGACGTCGGCGCTCTTCGGGCAGACGAGGCCGACCTCCCGGATGGCCGTCACGGCGTCGAGCAGGGTGGCGCCCTGGCCGCCGTCACGTTCCGGCACGGTCAACCCGAGCAGGCCTTGCCGCGCCAGCAGCTCCGCGACGTCCCACGGGTACCCGGGGGCGTGCGCCCGTTCGAGCGCGCCCGCCGCCAGCCGGTCGTGGGCGAAGGCGCGGACCGACTCGGCGAACGCCGTCCGGTCCTCGGTGCTGGTGGTCATCGGGGCTTTCCTTCCTCGTCCGACAGTTCGGACATGACGGCGGCGATGTCGTCGAACGCCCACACGGCGGCGGCCACCCCGGCCGCGCGCCCGGCGCCCAGGACCGGATCGGCGAGCAGCCGGAATTTCGCCGTGAGTTCTTCGTCGTCCAGCGGCCGGCTCGGTTCGCCGCGCGGCTGGGCGACCTCGCGGCACAGCGACGGCTGACCGGCGCGGTGCACGGTGACGCGGGCCGGGCGCTCGGCCGGGTACCGGGCGTCGAACTCGGCGCAGGCGACGACCTCGACCCGGGCCGCGAGGGCGGCCACCGCCGGGGACGCCCGGTGGGCCTCGTCGAACTGCGGCAGGCCGGCCTGCCCGTCGAGCAGGGCCACCGCCACCGCATAGGGCAGGCTCATCTGAGCGTCGATGAAGCTGCCGAACGTCGTGTGCGCGTGGGCCGCGGCGACGGAGTAGGTCTCGACGCGCACCGCCGTCACCGCGGCGAAGTCGTGTTCGGTCCGCAGGTCCAGCAGGGCGTCGATCGCCCCGTGCAGGTGCCGGCAGCACGGGTGGACCTTGACGTAGGTGTACCGCAGCGCCCACCGCTCGCCGAGCCCGTCGAGCAGCTCGGCGGGGCGCCACGCGCCGCGGGCGAACGCGGGGAAGTAGCCGTTGGTGCCTTCGAGCACCGTCGCCGGACCGTTGACGCCCAGCTGGGCGAAGTGGGCGGACAGCAGGCCGTCGCGGGCCGCCTTGCCGGCGTGCAGCCGCTTGACCTCGGCGCCGCTGCCCAGGAACTCGAACAGCCCGCCCGCATGGGAGCCCGCGACCCCCAGGGCCGAGACCACGTCGGCCCGATCCAGGCCGAGCACCACCGACACCCCGGCCGCGGCGCCCAGCACCCCGGCCAGCGCGGTGTTGTGGAACCCGGCCTCCCGGGTCGCCGGGTGGGCGGCGCGGGCCAGCCGGCAGGTCACCTCCACGGCGGTCGCGACGGCACGCAGCACGGTGTCCGCCGGGGCACCGGTGCTCTCGGCCGCCGCCAGGACGGCCGGGATCGTCGGCGCGCTCGGGTGCACCGAGCCCGGGGTGTAGCCGTCGTCGATGTCCAGTGCGTGCGCGGCGGTGCCGTTGGCCAGCGCGGCCCCGGCGGCCGACGCGCGACCCCCGCCGACGACGTGAGCGTGATCCCCGGGGTACATCCGGGTGACGAGGTCGCGGACCGCGGCCGCCACCGGCGTCGCCGAGCCGGCGATCGTGGCCGCGAGACAGTCCAGCACGAGCCTTCTGGCCTGATGGGCGACTGTGGCGTCCAGCGTGGCCCGCTGCATGCCGTGGACCCACTCGGCGAGCCGCGCCGTCGCGCCGGAACCGTCATGCACTCGGAGACCGCCCTCGACTGGAGGAGTAATAGTCAATTCATCTAACTATATCCGAGAGCATGTCCGACCGGAAGGGCGGCTACTGAGGACGGACGCGCACGAGTCCTTCCTGGACCGCGCTGGCCACGTGCCGCCCGGCGCGGTCGAAGAAGTGCCCGCGCGCCAGTCCCCGGCCGCCGGCGGCGGTCGGGGACTCCTGGTCGAACAGCAGCCAGTCGTCCACCCGGAACGGGCGGTGGAACCAGACCGCGTGATCCAGGCTGGCCATGGCGACCCGGCCGTCGTCCGCGCCGAAAGCCTCCAGCCGGTGCGCATAGGTGACGCCGCTGAGCAGGGTCAGGTCGCTGGCGTAGGTCAGCAGGCAGGCGTGCAGCAGCGGATCGTCGCCGAGGCCGTCGGCCGCCCGCAACCAGACCTGAGTGGTGCGTTCCGGATCCGTCCCGGCCCGCCAGCCGTCCTCGCCGACCCGGCGCAGGTCGAACGGGAGGATGTTGCGCGGGGTGTCCCGGCCCGCCAGCAGGAACGCTTCACGCGGGGTGGGCAGCGATTCCGGCGGCGGGGCGGCCGGCATCGCCTCCTGGTGGGCGAGGCCTGGTTCGTCGCCGTGGAAGCTCGCCGACATCGTGAAGATCGTCTCGCCGTGCTGCAGCGCGTCCACCCGGCGGGTGGTGAACGACCGGCCGTCCCGGATCCGGTGGACCCGATAGACGATCGGGGTCGCGGGCCGGCCGGGCCGCACGAAATAGCCGTGCAGACTGTGCACCGGCCGATCCCGGGCGACCGTGCGGCCCGCGGCCACCAGCGCCTGCCCGGCGACCTGGCCGCCGAACACCCGTTGGGTGGCCTTCCGCGGGCTTCGCCCGCGGAAGAGGTCCACCTCGAGGTGTTCCAGATCCAGGATTTCGCCGACCAGCTCGAGCAGCGCGGCCCGCGCGGGATCGTGCACCGGCCGGACGGGTGCGCCGGTCACGGGAGCGAGCCGGTGTGCTCGCGGGCGAGCCGCAGCCCTTCGGTGCGGCTGGGCGCGGTCACCTCCCACCGCTCGCACGAACACGCGCACACGTAGGTGCCGTCGTCCCGCGGGATCACGGACTGGGCCACGCAATGGCCGGTTTTCTCGGCCACCTCGTGCAGGAACTCGGTGGGGGAGTCGTACAGGACGGTGTCATTCAAGACGGTGTCATTCAGGACGGTGTCATGCAAAGCAGTGTCGTCACTCACGTCGTCACTCCCCGTCAGACCGCTGCGGGCAGCGGCGGCACGTCGGGGAACAGCTCGGTGAAGGCGCCGACGGTGATGCGATGCCGGACCTCCGGGTCCACTCCGTCGAACAGGTGGTGCAGCGTGTCCTGAGTGTGCCCGTAGGTGCCTTCCATGTGCGGGTAGTCGCTGCCCCACATGACGTTCCGGTACCCCATCGCGGTGCACGCGGCGATCGCCGACTCGTCGTGCTGGAACGAGGCGTACACCTGCGAGTAGATGATCTCCTTCGGCGACCGCTTGAGCTTCGGCCGCACCGCCATCGCGTGCTGGCGGTACCCCTCCTCCATCCGGTCGGCCACGAACGGCACCCAGGTGGCGCCGCCCTCGGACACCAGGACCCGCAGGTCCGGGTGGCGGTCGAGGGCGCCGGAGGCGACCAGCTTCATCACGGCGCGCTGACCACCGAAGGTCGTCTCGGTGTAGTTCAGCACCGCACCGCCGGGCCCTCGGTAGACCACTCCGGACGCACCGCCCTTGGACAGGTCGATGGGGTCGGTGCCGATGTGGAACGCGAGCACCATGTTCGCCCGCTCGGCGGCCGTCCAGAACGGCTCCCACACGTCCTGGTTGTAGTCCTTCTGCAGCGGGTGCGGCGCCACCGGGAGGTAGACCGCGCGGTAGCCCATTTCGGCGACGCGCTCCAGCTCCGCCACCGCGTCGCCGATGTCCAGGGTGGACACCTGCGCGGTGGTGACCAGCCGCGGGGAGAAGTCCTCGATCGCGTCCCACGCCCAGTCGTTGCTGACCCGGAGCGCTTCCCGCAGGACCTCGGGGGTGCGGAACGACGAGCTCCACATGCCCAGCGACGGGAAGACCAGTTCCGCCCAGACGCCCTCGTTGTCCAGGTCGACCATGCGCTTGGCGAGGTCACGGGCGCCCGGCGCCCGGTGCGTCGCCTCGAGGAACTCCTTGTTGCGGCCGGTCGGCAGCTTGCGGCGGAAGGACATGCCGTCGATGTGCACGGTTTCCCACTCGCCGTCGGGGTCCTTCTCGGCGCGCGGGACGAGCTCGGCCAGCCGCGCCGGCAGGTTCTCCCGCCAGAGTTCCTCGGGCTCGAGGAAGTGCGAGTCACCGGAGTTCGCCCAGATCTTCTCCATCGGAAATCCTTCTTCCCGGGGTCGCGGCATCCGGTAGCGGCGCCCGACGAGTGAAAATGACGTTTTCAGTAGAGTCCTTGAACGCCAGGCTGTCAACACCCGGGTGATGACGACTCGTCAGGAGATGGCGGGCGCCTTCGCGCCGAGGGCGCGCAGCGCGAAGCCGGTCAGCAACTCGGCCGTCTCGTTCGGAGCGGCCGGGGCGGTCCCGGCGATCTGCTCGTCGAAGGCGTGCTGGATCGCGGCGCGGATCCAGCCGGCGTCCGAGGCCGGCCGGGTCAGCGGGAACGAGCCGTCGACTCGCCCGCGTTCGAGGATGTGGACCAGTTCGTCCTGCACGAGCGCGTGGTAGCGCTGACGCTCGGCGAGGTACCCCTTCGCGCGGGCGATCTCCTCGGAGGACATGACCAGCACGCGCTGGCGCCGGCGCGGATCGGCCGTAATCCGCAGCATGGCCTGCACGAAGGCAAGGAGCGCGGCGGCGGGGGGTTCGGCGGCCGCGGCGCGGCGCAGGCGGGCGGCCACCCGGTCGGAGTCCTGCCGGAACAACGCGAGCAGCAGCTCGTCCTTCGAGTCGAAGTGGCGGTAGAACGCGCGGGTGCCCAGCCCGGCGGACCGCAGGACCTCGCTCACCGACAGGCTGGTGCCGCCCGTGGCCGCCAGGGTGCGGTACGCGGCGTCGATGATCCGGTCACGTTCCGGCAGCTGGTCCACGTCACCTCTTTTCTCGTTGCACTCCGGCCACAGCGTAGAGCAGGCGCGCGCCGGCCGCCGCTGTCGACCTTGACATCCGCCGTTATAGTTTAATTAGCTAACTGAATATCCCGACGGCATCGGCTGAGCAGGCCGGGACGAGGAGTCGGCCGAGATGCGCCGCACCATATTCACCGAAGATCACGAGCTGTTCCGACGATCCGCGAGGACGTACTTCGAGAAGGAGTGCGTGCCGTTCGTCGACGAGTGGGAGGCGGCCGGCAAAGTCAGCCGCGAGGCCTGGCTGAAGGCCGGCGAGCAGGGCCTGCTCGGCTGGGAGGTGCCCGAAGAGTACGGCGGCTCCGGGGTTGCGGACTTCCGGTTCAACGCGATCGTCACCGAGGAGTACTGGGCGAGCGGCGCGGTGGGCATCGGGCTCGGCCTGCAGAACGACATCATGGCGCCGTACCTGATCACCTTGACGACGCCGGAACAGCGGCGGCGATGGCTGCCCGGGTTCTGCTCCGGGGAGATCATCACCGCCATCGCGATGTCGGAGCCGGGTGCCGGGTCCGACGTGCGCAGCCTGCGCACGACCGCCCGCCGCGACGGCGACCACTACGTGATCAACGGGACGAAGACGTTCATCTCGAACGGGCTGCTGGCCGACTTCGTCCTGGTCGCGTGCAAGACCGACCCGGCGGCCGGGCACCGCGGCATCAGCCTCGTCGCGGTGGAGTCCGGGACTCCCGGATTCTCCCGGGGCCGCAAGCTCGACAAGATCGGGCAGCGCTCGGCCGACACCGCGGAGCTGGTCTTCACCGATGTCCGGGTGCCGGTCGAAAACCTCATCGGCGAGGAGAACCGCGGTTTCTACCACCTGATGCAGAACCTGCCCAAGGAACGGCTCGGGATCGCGGTGCACGCCGTCGCGAGCGCGCGGCGGGCCTACGAGATCACCCTCGCCTACGCCGGCGACCGGGAGGCGTTCGGCCAGCCGATCGGGAAGTTCCAGGTCAACCGGCACGCGCTCGCCGAGATGCGGACCAAGATCGACGTCATGGGCACCTACCTCGACCAGTGCATCCTCGCCGCGAACGCGGGTGAGCTGACCGCGGAGGAGGCCGCCGGCGCGAAGTGGTGGACCACCGAGACGCAGTGGGAGATCCTCGACCGCTGCCTCCAGCTGCACGGCGGATACGGCTACGTCAACGAGTACGAGATCGCCCGCCTGTGGCGCGACGCCCGGGTGCAACGGCTCTACGGCGGGACCACGGAGATCATGAAGGACCTGATCGGCCGCTCACTGGGGATGTGAGCTCCCGCGAGTCGGTCTGCCGCGGCTCGTCGTGAGTGGTAATTAGGGTTAGAACCCTAATTACCACTCACGACAACCCGCACCGAGATCAGTCGACCAGGACCGAGAGGGCGTTGTCCCGCAGGAACTTCCGGCGGTTCTCGTCGCCGAGGCCGCTGAGCCGGTCGTAGAAGTCGGCCGGCTCGGCCAGGCCTTCCGCGTGCGGCCAGTCCGAGCCCATCACGAGCGAGTCCGCGGTGCCCAGCCGGTCGACGAGGCCCACGATGTCGTCCTCCGGATACGGCACCACCTTGACGTGCTTGTGGAAGATCCGGCTCGGGCGCTCGGGCAGCTGCCCGCCGAGCCAGATGCCGTTGCGGCCCATGCCGCGGCTCTTGTCCATGTGCTTCAGGAAGTGCGGCACCCACTCCGCCCCGAACTCGCTCACCACGAGCTGGATGTCCGGGAACCGGCCGAAGAGGTTGTCGAAGATCAGCGCCGACAGCGTGTCGGTGATCGGCCGCTCGCCGTAGGTGTTCTGCCACTGCCAGGCCGAGAACTGGAACGGCGGCACGAGCCCCCAGCCCCACTGCGACGCCACATTGGACTGGTAGTGGAACTCGGAGATGTGGAAGGCCACGCGTGCCTTGGCCTCGTTGATCCGCGACCAGATCGGGTCGAAGTACGGGTCGCCGGGGGAGCGGCCGTAGGCCGGCCCGGCGGGCAGCAGGACGAACCGGGCGCCGGCGGCGAGCACCGTGTCCAGCTCGGCCACGGCCCGGTCGAGGTCGCGCAGGGACAGCATCGCCGGCGCGTAGATCCGGTCCTTGTAGTTGAAGCCCCAGTCCTCGTCGATCCAGCGGTTGAACGAATGCAGGTTGTCGTAGAGCGGGTCGATCCCGTCCAGGTACGCCTCGGCCATCAGCGCCCAACCGCCCGGGTACATGAGCCCGCGTTCGATCTGCTGCTCGTCCATCTTGGCCAGCCGGGCGTCGTGCCGGAGGTACTCGTCCTTGATGTCCTCGAAGAAGCGCTCGGAATCGGACTGCTCGCCCTGCGACCGCTGCCGCAGCATCTCGGCCAGTGAACCCGGCACGTACGCCTTGTCGAGGTCGTTCTCCAGCGCGTTGACGATCTTGTGGTTGGCGAGCAGGACCTTCTTGCCGGACGCCAGCCGCACCGTCTGGATCGCGGAGTCCTTCTTGGCCTCCGGCATGAACCGCGTGAAGCAGTCCTCGGTCTCGTAGGAATGGGTGTCGAAGTCGATCATCTGGTAGGGCAGCTTGTCGGCCATCGTCGGTCTCCTTGTCTTCTCGGTCAGCAGGTTCAGCAGGTTCAGCAGGTTCAGCAGGTGAGGTCGGCGCAGTGCGCGAACGCCCGCCGGGTCAGGTGGGCGATCGAGCCGCCGCTGTGGTGGCCGGCCCGAAGCGCGCTGGTGAGGCAGGACACCGCGATCGCCGCGGCCAGCGTCTGGCCGAGGTCCGGCCGCCCGAGGCCGGCTTCGCGCGCCAGCTGGGCCGCGACCTCGCGTTCCCAGCGCAGCCGGAGCCGGAGGCTGCGGGACTCCAGTGCCGGCGTGGTCATGACGAGGTGGGTCAGCCGCTGGCCGCTGGTGGCCGGACCGGCGACCGAGCTGTGGGCGAACCGGCACACCGGTTCGGCGAGCGCGGCCACCGTGCGGCGGCGGTCGCGCCGCTGTGCCACCAGGGCGACCAGCGCGCCCGCCGACGCGTCCTCCCCGCTGAAGAGCACGTCCTCCTTGGCCCGGAAGTACCGGAAGAACGTCGCGCTGGAGATCCCGGCCCGGACGGCGATCTGCTCCACGGTGGTGTGGTCGTAACCGTGCCGTTCGAACAGCTCGAGCGCGGCCGCCTCGACGTCGGCCGCGGTCCGCAGCCGGTTCCGCTCCCGCAGTGTCATGGCTGCGATGCTATGTCGGGCTGAGAGAGTCTCACAAGAGCATCGGCTAAATTATCTAACTAATAGATATGGATAGATGAATCAACGACTGCTAGCATCGGCCGCATGACGACGCAGGTGGCCGTCGCGGACGGCCTGTTCACGTGGCCCTCCGGCGAACCCAGGCTGATCGCATCCCGCGCGGACGACGGTGTCCTGTCGTTCCCCGCCCGTCCCGGTGAGGAGCAGTACCTGCTCGGCCGGCGCGGCACGCTCTGGGCGTTCACGACCCAGCAGTTCCGGCCGCCTTCGCCGCCGTACGACGGCAATGACACCGACGAAACGTTCCAGCCGTACGCGCTGGGGTACGTCGAGCTGCCCGGCGAGCTGCTGGTGCAAGCGCGGTTCACCGAGTCCGATCCGGCGAAGCTGCGGATCGGGCAGCCGATGGAGCTGCGGATAGTCCCGTACACCACCCGGGAAGACGGCACCGAGGTGCTCACCTACGCGTTCGCGCCGGTTCCGGACGAGGTGGCGTCGTGAGCGCGCCGGACGTGGCGATCGTCGGTGTCGGCCTGCATCCGTTCGGCAGGCACGGCGACAAGCAAGCGCTGCAGATGGGCGCCGAGGCCGCCCGGGCGGCGCTGGCCGACGCCGGCACCGAGTGGTCCCGGGTCCGGGAGGCGTACGTCGGCAGCTACGAGGTGTCGAACCCCGACGCGATCGTCGGCCTGCTGGGGCTCACCGGCATCCCGGTGCGCGGCGTCTTCAACGGCTGCGCCACCGGGGGCACGTCACTGCAGGCGGCCGCGGCAGCCATCCGGCACGGCGAGGCCGACGTCGCGATGGCGATCGGGATGGACAAGCACCCGCGCGGCGCGTTCGCCGCCGACCCCGCGGTGGCCGGGCTGCCCGCCTGGTACGGCCGGACCGGGCTGTTCCTCACCACCCACTTCTTCGGCACGAAGATCGGCAAGTACCTGCACGACCACGGTGTGTCGGTCGAAAGCCTGGCCAAGATCGCCGCCAAGAACCTGCGCAACGGCTCGATCACCCCGCACGCCTGGCGCCAGAAGCCGCTGTCCGAGCGCGAGATCCTCGACGCTCCCGTGGTGAACCACCCCCTGACGCGGTACATGTACTGCGGGCCGGACGAAGGCGCCGCGGCCGTCGTGCTGTGCCGGGGTGACCTCGCCCGGGAGTTCACGTCGTCGCCGGTGTACGTGCGTGCCTCGGAACTGCGGTCCCGGCGGTTCGGCGCCTTCGAGCTGCAGAGCCCGTCGCTGCCGCTGACCAGCGCGCCGAGCCCCACGGTCGACGCGTCCCGGGCCGCCTACGAGGTCGCGGGCATCGGCCCGGACGACGTGCGGGTCGCCCAGCTGCAGGACACCGACGCCGGTTCCGAACTGATCCACCTGGCGGAGAACGGGTTCTGCGCCGACGGCGAGCAGGAGCGCTGGCTGGCCGAGGGCGCCACCGAAATCGGCGGCAGGCTGCCGGTGAACACCGACGGCGGCCTCATCGCCCACGGCGAGCCGATCGGCGCCTCCGGCCTCCGCCAGATCTACGAAATCGTGCTCCAGCTGCAGGGCCGCGCCGGCGCCCGCCAGGTCGGCGGCGACCCGCGGGTCGGCTACACCCACCTCTACGGCGCGCCCGGCGCGTCCGCCGTGACGATCCTGTCCCGCTAGCTCCGCAGACGAAAGGTGACGGCAATGGATATCCGTGACGGGGTCGCCGTGGTGACCGGCGGAGCGTCCGGGCTCGGCCTGGCGACCACCCAGGCCCTCCTCGGCGCGGGTGCGCGCGTGGTGATCCTCGACCTGCCCGGCTCGGACGGCGAGCAGGTGGCCGCCGGGCTCGGGGCCGACGTCCGGTTCGCCCCCGCCGACGTCCGGGATCCCGAGCAGGTCGCGGCCGCCCTCGACGTCGCGGACTCGCTCGGTGCGCTGCGCGTGGCGGTCAACTGCGCGGGCACCGGCAACGCCGTCCGCATCCTCGGCCGGGGCGGGGTGTTCCCGCTGCCGGAGTTCACGAAGATCGTCGAGATCAACCTGATCGGCACCTTCAACGTGATCCGGCTGGCCGCCGAACGCATGGCGAAACAGGAACTTTCGGGCGAGGAGCGCGGCGTGGTGGTCAACACCGCGTCGGTGGCGGCCTTCGACGGGCAGATCGGCCAGGCGGCCTACTCCGCGTCGAAGGCCGGCGTCGCGGGCATGACCCTGCCGATCGCGCGGGACCTGGCCGGGCAGCAGATCCGGGTGGTCACCATCGCGCCGGGGCTGTTCGACACCCCGCCGATGGCGGCCGCGCCCGAGGAGTTGCGCGCTGCGCTGGGCAAGCAGGTGCCGCACCCGTCCCGGCTCGGCGATCCGGCCGAGTTCGCCGCCCTGGTCGCCCACGTCGTGGCCAACCCGATGCTCAACGGCGAAGTGATCCGGCTCGACGGCGCGATCCGGATGAGCCCGCGATGACCGCGGCGGACACCGCGGCGTTGCTCGTCCGGCTGGTGGTCGGGGCGACGATGGCCGCGCACGGGTACAACCACCTCTGGGGCGGCGGCGGGGTCGACGGCACCGCCCGCTGGTTCGCCTCGCTCGGCATGCGCCCGGCCCGGCTGCACGCGGTGCTCAGCGGGGCCGGCGAGCTGGCCGCGGGCGCGGCGCTCGCCGCCGGCTTCCTGACGCCGCTCGCCGCCGCGTTCGTGGTCGGCACGATGGCGGTCGCCGGGATCACCGCCCACCGGGCCAACGGGTTCTTCGTGTTCAAGGACGGCTACGAGTACGTCCTGATGATCGCGGTGATCTGCGCGGCACTCGCGCTCACCGGGCCGGGCGGGTTCTCGCTGGACCACGCCCTCGGCTGGGACGGCGCGTTGTCGGGCGGGGCCGGGCTGGCGGTCGCCGCCGGCGGGGGCGTGCTCGGTGCCGCGGCGCTGCTCGCCGCGACCTGGCGGCCCGCACGGATCGAAGCAGGACAGTGACGACCAAAGACGTGACGATCAAGGAGCAGACATGCGTGACGCGGTGATCGTCGAAGCGGTGCGGACGCCGGTCGGCAAGCGGGGCGGCGGGTTGTCCGGGGTGCACCCGGTGGACCTCTCGGCCCACGTGCTCACCGCGCTCGCCGAGCGCAGCGGGCTCGATCCGGCCCTGGTCGACGACGTGGTGTGGGGCTGCGTCGGGCAGGCGGGTGAGCAGACCGCGGACATCGCGCGCACGTCGGTCCTGGCGGCCGGCTGGCCCGAGTCGGTGCCCGGCGTGACCGTCGACCGGCAGTGTGGTTCGTCGCAGCAGGCCGTGCACTTCGCCGCAGCCGGGGTCGTCTCCGGGCAGTACGACGTGGTCGTCGCCGGTGGTGTCGAGTCGATGTCCCGCGTGCCCATAGGCTCCTCCGCGATGGGGCAGGACCCGTACGGCCCGCGCTACCTCGCCCGCTACGACGGCGCGTATCCGAACCAGGGGATCGGCGCGGAGATGATCGCGCGGCAGTGGGGGCTCGGCCGGACCCGGCTGGACGAGTTCTCCCTCGGCAGCCACGAGAAGGCCGCGGCGGCCCAGGACGAGGGAAGGTTCGACGCGCAGATCGCGCCGGTCACCCTCGAGGACGGCACCGTGGTCGCCCGGGACGAGGGCATCCGTCGCGGCGGGACCCTCGAATCCCTGGCCGGGCTCCGGACGGCGTTCGACGAGCACGGGACGATCACCGCGGGGAACTCCTCGCAGATCTCCGACGGGTCGGCAGCCCTCTTGATCACGACGAGTGCCAAGGCCGCCGCGCTGGGACTGCGCCCGCTGGCCCGGGTGCACACGGCCGTGCTGGCCGCGGGAGACCCGGTGATCATGCTGACGGCGCCGATCGAGGCGACCCGGAAGGCGCTCGCGCGGAGCGGCCTGGCGATCGAGGAGATCGGCGCGTTCGAGGTGAACGAGGCGTTCGCGCCGGTGCCGCTCGCCTGGCTGGCCGACCTCGGCGCGGACGTCAAGGCGCTCAACCCGAACGGCGGCGCGATCGCGCTGGGCCATCCGCTGGGCGGTTCCGGCGCCCGGCTGATGACGACGCTGGTGCACCACATGCGGGACGACGGGATCCGCTACGGACTCCAGACGATGTGCGAGGGTGGCGGTCAGGCCAACGCCACCATCCTGGAACTGCTCGGCTGAGCCGGGGAAGAAGGCACGACATGGCTGACGAAGTCCTCCTGGAACGCGACGGCGCGACCCTGATCATCACGATGAACCGGCCGGCGGTGCGCAACGCGGCGAACGGCGCGCTCGCGCGCGGTGTCGCGGACGCACTGGACCGGCTCGACGAGGACCATTCCCTCGTCACCGCCGTGCTCACCGGCAGCGGCGGGAACTTCAGCTCCGGGATGGATCTGAAGGCGTTCCTCACCGGCGACACCCCGGACATCCCGGGCCGCGGGCTGCTGGGGCTCGCCGCCTGCCCGCCGGTCAAGCCGATCATCGCCGCCGTCGAGGGGTACGCGCTCGCCGGCGGCTGCGAGATCGCCCTGGCCTGCGACCTGATCGTGGCTGCGCGTGACGCCCGGTTCGGCCTGCCGGAGACGAAACGCGGGCTCGTCGCCGGTGGCGGCGGGCTCCTGCGCCTGCCCCAGCGGATCCCGCGGGGGATCGCCCTGGAGTACGCGCTCACCGGCGACCAGTTCGGGGCCGAGGAGGCGTCGCGGTGGGGCATGGTGAACCGGCTGACCGAGCCGGGCGGGGCACTGGCCGCGGCGCGCGAACTGGCCGCGCGGATCGCGGCGAACGGACCCCTGGCCGTGTGCGCGACCAAGCAGATCGTGGCGGAGGCCGGCGAGTGGCCGGCCACCGAGCAGTGGGAACGCCAGCGCGTGGTGACCGATCCGGTGTTCGCCTCGGCCGACGCCGTCGAGGGCGCCCGCGCGTTCGCCGAAAAGCGGCAGCCGGTCTGGAGCGGACGCTGAACCGCCCGGAACGGCACTGGGTCGGTTCCGACTTCCAGGAGCCGCCGCGGACCGAGGGTGGCGTGGCGCTGTGCGGCGCCTGCCGGCTGACCGGCACGTGCCGGCTGGGTGTCGAGCACGAACGGCTGGACGGCCCGGACACCGCCCTGTTCGACGTCCGCTGCCCGCGTGACCAGGAAGGCGGCCCCGACGTGGCCCACGGCGGCTGGACCGCCGCGGTGCTCGACGAGTGCCTCGGGCACATCGCCCTGCTGCAACGCGTGCTCACGGTGACCGCCGAGCTGAGTGTCAGCTTCGTCAAGCCGGTGCCGGTCGAGCGGCCGATCGAGGTGCGTGCCTGGGTGGAGCGCCGGGCGGGGTCCCGCTGGTACATCCGGGGCGAGATGGTGCTGCTGCCCAGCCGGGCGCTGCTGGCCAAGGCGTCGGGCATCTGGGTGCGGCGCGACCCCGCGCACTTCGATCGCCACCAGCGCTGGCTCGCCGACCAGGACGCCGGCCAGACTCAGTAGGTGGTCACCTTGTCGTGAGTGGTAATTAGGGTTCTAACCCTAATTACCACTCACGACAAGCCGCGGCAGACCGTCCTAACGCGACTGGACCGCCGGGCGGCCGGTCGGCGCCGCGCCGTAGAGCTGGGGGAGGGCCTCGGTGAGCTCGTCGGCGGTGACCGCCTTCCCGGTGCTGCTCAGGTGGCTGCCGATGACGGTCCAGCCCTGCAGCCGGTTGACCGTGGCGCCGTCGATGCGCAGCACCTGGCCGGTCAGCCAGCCGGCCGCGTCCGAGGCGAGGTAGACGACCGCGCCGGAGGCGTTGGCGGGATCGCGGGGATCGAAGCCCTCGGCGTCGCTGCCCGTGCCGGCCACCGCCAGGTCGGCGGTCATCCGGGTGGCCGCGATCGGCGAGATCGCGTTCGCCGTCACGCCGTAGCGGCGCATCTCCAGGGCGGTGATCACGGTCAGGCCGGCGATGCCGGCCTTCGCGGCGCCGTAGTTCGCCTGTCCCGCATTGCCGAACAGGCCGGTGCCCGACGTCGTGTTGATCACCCGGCCGGCGACCGGTTCGCCGCGCTTGGCCGCGGCCCGCCAGTACGCGCAGGCGTGGCGGGTGAGCGCGAAGGTGCCCTTGAGGTGGACCGCGATCACCGCGTCGAACTCCTCCTCGGACATGGAGAAGAGCATGCGGTCACGGACGATCCCGGCGTTGTTCACCACGATGTCCAGCCGGCCGAACTCGGCGACCGTGTCGGCGACCATCGCCTCGGTCGCGGCCCAGTCGGTCACCGACGCGTGGTTCGTGGTCGCCGTCCCGCCCAGCTTGACGATCTCCGTCGCGACGTCGTCGGCCGGAGACTCGCCGGTCCGCTCGCCGTGGAGGCCCGACCCGAGATCGTTGACCACCACCGTCGCGCCCGCCTCCGCGAGGGCGAGGCAGTGTGCCCTGCCGAGCCCCCGGCCGCCGCCGGTCACGATGGCCACCTTGCCGTCGAGGATGCCCACAGCCGCTCCAATCAGTTAACTAATCTTATTCTTTATGCTAGCTTGTAGAGCGGGTCGAGTCGAGGAGGGCGGATGACCGAAGTGGCACAGCACGAGGTGGCCGGTCCGGCCGCGACCGGCGTGGATCCGCGGCGGCTCGACGTCCTGCTACGGCGCGTCCGGCAGGCAGTGGCCGAGACTCCGCTGCCCTCGATGCAGGTGGCCGTGGCCCGGCAGGGCAGGCTGGCGGCGTTCGAGACCTTCGGCGACGCCACCGGCCGGGACCGGTACGTGCTGCAGTCCGTCGGTCGGTCGATCGTCGCGGGCGTGGTGTGGCACCTGCTCGGCCGGGGACTGCTCGACCTCCGCGAGCGCGTCGGCGAGATCGTTCCCGGGTTCGGCACGAACGGCAAGGACGCCGTGACCGTCGAGCACGTGCTGACCCACACCGCCGGGTTCCCGTTCGCCCCGCTCGGCTACCCGAAGATGCTCGACCGCGAACAGCGGCTGGCCGCGTTCGCCCGCTGGCGGCTGGACTACCCACCCGGTACGAAATTCCAGTTCCACCTGACGTCGGCGGCCTGGCTGATCGGCGAGATCGTGCACCGGCGCACCGGCCTGACGTTCGCCGAGTACCTGCGCGCCGAGCTCACCGGCCCGCTCGGCCTGTCCTCCCTCGACCTGGGGGTCCCGGCGGACACGGTCCTGCCGATGCTCGCCACCGACCGCACCGGCGACGACCAGGAGCCCGACCCCTGGGGCCCGTGGTACCTCTCCGACCCCCGGGTGCTCGCCGCCGGGGAGCCGAGCCACGCCCTCGTCGGCACGGCGGCGGACGTGGCGCTGTTCTTCCAGGCGCTGGTCCACTCCGGACGCTGGACGGCCGACGCCGTCACCGAAGGGGCCCGGATCCGGTTCACGCGCCGACCGGCCGGCGAAGAGGCCTACGGCGGCGGCACTCCGGTCGGCATGGGGCTCTTCGTGACCGTGGCCGGCGGTGGTCTGCCGTCCACCGGTTCCCCGGCGCTGTTCGGCAACAGCGGCGCCGCCTACCAGCTCGGTTTCCTGGATCCGGTCAGCGGGGTGTCATTCGCATTGCTGTGCAACGGATATCCGCTGACCGGCTACGACCTGTCCGAACGTGGCCGGACGATGATGCGCACCATCGCCGACCTCGCCGCGGACCTGACCTGACCTGACCTCACGGAGGATTTCGTGGACGTACCCGACAAGGTCGCGCTCGTCACCGGAGCCGGGCGCGGCATCGGCGCGGCCATCGCCGCCGAACTGGCCGCGCGCGGCCACCGGATCGCGGTGTGCGACGTGGACCGGGCCGCGGCGATCGACACCGCCGCCGCCATCGCCGACCAGCACGACGTGAAGACGGCCGCAGTCGTCGCGGACATCGCCGACAGCGAGGCGGTCCGGGCCGCGGTCGCCGAGACCGAGGCCGGGCTCGGCCCGGTGGACGTGCTGGTGAACAACGCCGCCATCGACGTCCTCGGCCGATTTGTCGACAGCACCGAACAGAGCTGGGACCGGATCATCGGGGTGAACCTCCGGGGCACCATCACGGTGACCAGGGCCGTGCTGGACGGGATGATCGGGCGCGAGCGCGGGCGGATCATCCACATCGCCTCCGACGCCGGCCGGGTCGGCTCCTCCGGTGAGGTGGTCTACTCGGCGACCAAGGGCGGGATCATCGCGTTCGGCAAGGCTTTGGCCCGCGAGGTCGCCCGGCACGGCATCACGGTCAACAGCGTGTGCCCCGGCCCGACCGACACCGCGCTGCTCGGCCAGGTGGCCGAGTACAGCCGGCGGATGTACGAGGCGACCGTCCGCGCGATTCCCCTGCGTCGCGTAGCTCAGCCCACCGACATCGCCGGCGTGGTCGGCTTTCTGGCCTCCGACGCGGCCGCCTACCTGACCGGGCAGTCGATCTCGGTCAGCGGCGGCCTCACCATGGTGTGACCGAAGGGAATCCAGCCGTGGCAGACCTGCTGCGCGTCGACGTGGCGGACCGCGTCGCCGTGCTCATCCTCGACCGCCCGGACCGGCTCAACGCCATCGGGACCGCGACGGCGGACCGTATCGAGTCCACATTGGACGATCTGCGGGCCGACCCGGCGGTGCGGGCACTGGTGTTCACCGGGGCGGGCCGCGGCTTCTCCGCGGGAGCCGACCTCGACGAGATCGAGGCGCTCCGGACCGCCTACGAGTTCCGCACTTTCGTGGGACGGCTGACCGAGGTGTTCGGCCGGCTGCAGGCGTTCGCCAAGCCGTCGGTGGCCGCGATCCACGGGTTCGCCCTCGGCGGCGGCCTCGAACTCGCGCTCGCCTGCGACCTCCGGGTCGCCGAGCGCGGCGCCAAGCTCGGGCTGCCGGAGATGAAGCTCGGTGTGCTCCCCGGGGCGGGCGGCACCCAGCGGCTGCCGCGGCTGGTCCCGCCGGGGATCGCCAAGCAGATGATCCTCACCGGTGAGCCGATCGACGCCGAGCGCGCCTACGCGGTGGGCCTGGTGAACGAGCTGGCGGAACCGGGTGAGGGGCTGCGCGTGGCGACGGCGCTGGCCGGCCGTCTCGCGGCGGGCGCCCCGCTGGCCCTGGCGGCGGGCAAGGCCCTGGTGGACCGGATCGACGGCGACCTCGACGCGGGGATCGCCGCCGAACGCGAGACCGTATCCGTCATGTTCACCGCCGAGGATCGGGCCGAGGGGCTCCGCGCGTTCCGCGACCGGCGCCCCGCCGACTTCCGCGGGGCCTGACCGCGGCTCTCCCACAGGTCGTGAGTGGTAATTAGGGTT
Organism: Amycolatopsis sp. lyj-109; assembly: GCF_046548995.1. Lineage (NCBI taxonomy): Bacteria > Bacillati > Actinomycetota > Actinomycetes > Pseudonocardiales > Pseudonocardiaceae > Amycolatopsis > Amycolatopsis sp. lyj-109. The sequence goes on along the minus strand of NZ_JAJPWR010000012.1, from coordinate 52,010 downwards.
CTAACCCTAATTACCACTCACGACACCTGAGCCCGGCGCTGAGTGGACGAGCGGCGAGCGGCGCCGCTACAGCGGGAGGTCGGCGCCTGCGGTGAAGTCGGGGCTGCGCTTCTCCCGGTGCGACGCGAGCCCCTCCTGCACGTCGGGGCCGCCGAAGCCGAAGAACTCCAGGCCCAGCGAAGACTCGAAGATCGGCGCGGCCGTGCGGAACCAGTGGTTGAGCGAGCGCTTCGTCCAGCCGAGGGCGCTGGCCGAACCGCCGGCGAGCGAGGTGGCCACGCGCAGTGCCTCGGCGTGCACCTCTTCGTCGTCGACGCACCGGGACACCAGGCCGATCCGCTCGGCTTCCTCGCCGGTGAGCACCTCACAGGTGAGCAGGTAGTACTTCGCCTTGGCCATCCCGCACAGCAGCGGCCAGCAGAGCGCCGCGTGGTCGCCGGCCGCGACACCGAGGCGGGTGTGGCCGTCCACGATCTTCGCCCGGCGGCCCACGATCGAGATGTCGGCCATCATGCCGACCGCCAGCCCGGCCCCGACGGCGGGTCCGTGGATGGCCGAGATGACCGGTTTCGAGCAGTTCAGCACCCCGTACACCATGTCCCGCGCCTCCCGCATCACCCGGGCGCGGACCACGTAGTCGCGGCTCATCTCCTCGATCGAGTCGAAGGTGCCGCCGGCCGAGAACGCCTTGCCCGCGCCCTGCACGAGCACCGCGCGGGTCTCCGGGTCGCGGTCGATCACCGGCCAGACGTCGGCGAGTTCGGTGTGCATCCGCGGGGACACCGCGTTCAGGTTGGGCGCGTCCAGCACGAGCCGCAGGACGCCCGGGGCGGGGCGGTCGAAGGTGAGGGACGGGAACTCGTCGTAGCGATCACTCATCGGGACTCCTCGTGCGACGCCGGGACATTGACTCAAGCCACTCCGGTAAGACTATAATTATATAACTGATTGCGCGGAAAGGTGTGCCGGATGACGGAGACGGCCTCGGTCGGCGTCCTGAGCGACGAACAGCTCCAGCTGCGCCAGGTGCTGCGGACCTTTCTGGACAGACACAGCGCGGAACTCGACGTACGCCGGCTGATGGCGACCGACGAGGGTTACGACCCGCGGGTGTGGCGACAGCTGGGCGGTGAACTCGGGCTGCCAGGGCTCGCGATCCCCGAGGAGTACGGCGGATCCGGCTTCGGCTACGCCGAGCTGGGTCTGGTGTTCGAGGAGACGGGCCGGGCGCTGCTGTGCGCGCCGTACTTCGGGACCGTCGCGCTCGCCGCCGAAGTCCTCCTGCGCGCGGGGGACGAGTCGGCGGCCAAGGACCTGCTGCCGGGGATCGCGGCGGGCGAGACCATCGCGGCACTGGCTCTCACCGAGCCGGGTGGGCGCCGCGACGAAGGCGGGATCACCCTCCGGGCCGAGCGGGTCGCGAGCGGCTGGCAGCTGACCGGGGTCAAGACCCACGTCCTCGACGGCCACACCGCGCAGCTCCTGCTCGTCGTGGCACGGACGGACGCGGGGACCGGACTTTTCGCCGTCGACGCCGAAGCCCCCGGTCTGCGGCGGACCGCGGAACGCACCATCGACCAGACCCGCAAGCAGGCCCGCCTGGACTTCTCCGGGGTCCCGGCCCGCTTGATCGGCGACGCCGGGACGGCCTGGCCCGCGATCGAGCGCACGCTGTCCACCGCGGCCGTCCTGCTCGCCGCCGAACAGCTGGGTGGCGCCTCCCGCGCGCTGGAGCTCGCGGTGGACTACGCGAAGATCCGCGAACAGTACGGCCGGGCGATCGGCTCGTTCCAGGCGGTCAAGCACCGCCTGGCCGACATGCTGACCGACGTCGAGTGTGCCCGGTCCGCGGTGCAGGACGGCCTGCGTGCCCTGGTGGCCGACGCCGAAGACCTGCCCATCGCCGCGTCCGTGGCGAAGGCGTATTGCTCGGAGGTGTTCACCCGAGTCGCCGCGGGCGCCATCCAGGTGCACGGCGGCATCGGCTTCACCTGGGAGCACTCCGTGCAGCTGTACTTCAAGCGCGCCAAGGCGTCCGAGCTGCTGCTGGGCACGCCGGCCGAGCACCGCGCGCGGCTCGGGCGGTGGTTGGGCCTGTGAGTCGAGAGGAGCTTTCGGTGGACGTGGACTTCGGGCCGAGTGTCGCGGACTTCCGGGCGGAGGTCCGCGACTGGCTGGCCGGGCACCTGGTCGGCGAGTTCGCCGCGCACCGGGGGATCGGCGGACCGGCCGACTCGGAGGCGTGGGACGTCCGGGTCGCGTGGGACCGCGAGCTGGCCGCGGGCGGCTGGCTCGGGCTGAGCTGGCCGGTCGAGTACGGCGGCCGTGGCCTCACCCTGCTGGAGGAGGTCGTCTTCAATTACGAGTACGCCCGCTCCGGTGCGCCCTACCGGGCCACCACCAGCGGCCTCGACCTGTTCGGGCCGATGCTGCTGGCCATGGGCACGCCCGAGCAGAAGCAGCGGTTCCTGCCACCCATCCTGCGCGTCGAGGAGCTGTGGGGGCAGGGCTTCAGCGAGCCCGGCGCGGGCTCCGACCTCGCGTCGCTGCGCTGCCGGGCGGAGCTGGACGGCGACCACTGGGTGCTCAACGGCCAGAAGGTGTGGACGACGATGGCCCACACCGCGGACTGGCTGTACGTGCTGGTGCGCACCGACCCGGACAGCAAGCGGCACCGGGGGCTGAGCATGCTCCTGGTGCCGCGCCACCAGCCGGGCGTCGACGTGCGGGTGATCCGCAACCTCGCGGGGCAGGACGAGTTCGCCGAGGTCTACTTCGACGACGCCCGCACCCCCGCCGACCTGGTCGTCGGCGAGGTCGGCGAGGGCTGGCGGACCGCGATGGGCACCCTCGGCATCGAGCGCGGCGTCACCCTGCTGCCGCAGCAGCTGTCGTTCGAGCGTGAGGTGGAGAACCTGGTGCAGGCCGCGCGGGACGCGGGTGACGCCGTGCCGCCGTCCACGCGGGACCGGATCGTCGAAGCCTGGATGTCGGTCCGCCTCATGCGCACCACCAACCTCCGCACGCTGGGTGAGGTCCTGGCCGGGCGTACCCCCGGCCCGCAGGCCGGGATCGCGAAGCTCTTCGCCTCGACCTCGCACCAGCGGATGGGGCACCTCGCCGCCGAGGTCGCCGGACCCGCCGGCCAGCTCGTGGGGGAGGACTACGGCCTCGACGTCCGCCAGCGCACGTTCCTGCTGTCGCTGGCCGAGACGATCTACGGCGGCTCGAGCGAGATCCAGCGCACCATCATCGGCGAGCGGCTGCTGGGCCTGCCGAAGTGACCATGACCGTGCGCCGCCGATCGGTCACCGGTCGTCGTCAGTATCCCTAATTCAGGTAAATAGGTTAGCCTTTTCCGGAGTGTCAGGTCCAAGGAGTGATCACGGTGCACCCTGCCCGCCGCCTCACCATCGCCGACGTCGTCCGCGAGCACCGCAGATCGTTCGCGGACGCGGTCGCCTTCGTGGACGGCGACGTCCGGCTCACCTGGACCCAGTTCGACGAGCGCACCAACCGGCTGGCCAACGCGCTCGCCGCGGACGGGGTCGGCGCCGGCGACCGGGTGCTGTGGCTGGGCCAGAACTCCGTGCGGATCTGGGAGCTGCTCGGCGCGGCGGCCAAAATCGGCGCGATGGTCTGCCCCGGCTACTGGCGGTGGGCCGCGCCGGAGATGGCGTTCGCCGTGCGGGATTTCGACCCGAAGGTCGTGGTCTGGCAGCACGAAGAGATCGGCGAAACGGTCGCGAAGGCGCGGGCGGAGCTGGGCGATCCGGCCGGCGTGCGCTGGCTGCGGCACGACAGCCCGGCCGGTGAGGACGGGTACGAGTCCTTCCTCGCCGCAGGCGCGCCGGAGGACCCCGCGCTCGACGTGGACCCCGACACGGCGTTGCTCGTCATCTACACCGCGGCGATGTCCGGCACGCAGTGCGGGTCGATGCTGTCGCACCGCAACCTCCTGGCGATGGGCGCCACCGGCGCGTGGCTGGGCGACCTCGACCACACCACGGCGTTCCTGAGCGCCGGTCCGATGTTCCACATCGGCAACTACCAGTTCTGGGGCGTGCCGGCGTTCCTCCAGGGCGGGAAGAACGTCATCGTCCGGCGGGTGGTCGCCGAGGAGGTGCTGCCGCTGCTGGCGCAGGAGCGGTGCACGCACGGGTACCTGATGCCACCGACCATCGTGGAGCTGGTCAAGCTGAACGCCTCGGCCGGGCACGACCTGTCCGCCTTCCGGGCCAGCGTGGCGCCCCACCTGTGGGACGGCACCGTGCGGGTCGACACGAGCCGGTTCACCGCCAACGGCGGGGGCGAGGGCCGCGGCTACGGCCAGACCGAGGTCACCGGGTTCGCCGTCACCGGCGGGTTCGGCGGATCCGGGCTGGGCAACGCCGGGCGTCCGGGCCCGTTCGTCACCGTGCGCATCGCGGCCGGGGACGGTACCGAGTGCGCACCCGGCGTGGCCGGGGAGATCTGCGTGCGCGGTGACCTGGTGCACCTGGGCTACTGGAACCGGCCCGAGGTCAACGAGCACCGGTTCCGCGACGGCTGGTGGCACACGACCGACCTCGGCCGCCGGGAACCGGACGGCACGATCACCTTCCTCGGCACCACCACCCGCATGCTCAAGTCGGCCGCCGAGAACATCTTCCCGGCCGAGGTCGAGAACTGCATCGAGGGGCATCCGGCGGTCAAGGAAGCGGCCGTGATCGGGGTGCCGAACGAGCGCTGGGCGCAGGACGTCAAGGCCGTCGTCGTGCTGCACGACCCCGATCGGGTGACCGCCGTGGACATCATCGAGCACTGCCGGGAGCGCATCGCCTCGTACAAGAAGCCCAAGACGGTCGAGTTCGTGGACGCGCTGCCGCGGACCACCGCGTTCGCCAAGGACTACGCCGCGCTCGACGCCCGGTTCGGTGGGGGCGGCTACCCCGGCGGCGAGACGCTCGGAGCCGGCCGGTGAAGACGGCCCGGCAACCGGTCGTCGTCGGCGTCCACGCCACCGAGCAGGCGCTGTCGCTGCCGCACCGGGACGCGATGGACCTGGCACTCGAAGCGGTCACCGGCGCGATCGCCGACGCCGGCCTGCGTCCGTCCGATGTGGATGGTGCGCAGGTCGACTGGCCGGGGCCCGGCGGTGTGCCGGGGGAGGGCAGCTCGTGGGCGCGGCTGCTCGGCGACCTGCGCTGGACCAGCGACGCCATGCTGGACAACGCGGGCTCCCGCGGGCTGCTCAAAGCCGCCGCCGCGGTGTCGGCCGGGCTGGCCGACACCGTTGTCGTCGGTGGCTGCCGGCTGGTCTCCCGGGGCACCGGACCGGTCGGTGCGGGCGTCCCGGTCGAGTTCGCCGACGTCTGGGGCAGCTACGTCGTGGCCCAGTTCGCGCTGGTCGCGGCCCGGCACATGCACCAGTTCGGGACGACGTCGCGGCAGCTCGCCGAGGTCGCGGCCACGATCCGGAACAACGGCTCGACCAACCCCGAGGCGATGATGTACGGACGTGGCCCGTACACCGCCGACGACGTCTTGGCCTCGCGGTTGGTCGCGACGCCGTTCCACCTCCTGGACTGCTGCATCGTCGGCGAGGGTGGTGGCGCGTTCGTGGTGACCACCGCCGAGCGCGCGCGTGACCTGCAGCGGACGCCCGTCGCGATCCTGGGCGGCGGGATGGAGTTCCACCAGGCCGCGTACGCGAATCCCGCGCTGTACCGCGAAGTCGGCATGATCGGCCGGGACGCCGCGGCCCGCGCGTTCGGCACGGCCGGGGTCGGGCCCGCGGAGGTGGACGTCTTCTCCCTGTACGACCCCAATTCCTTCGAGGTCATCCGGCAACTGGAAGCGCTGGGCGTGTGCGAGGAGGGCGAGGGTGGCCCGCTGGTGGAATCGGGCGCGATCGCCGTGGACGGCAAGTACCCGGTGAACCCGGACGGCGGCTGCCTGTCGTACGCCTGGAACGGGACGCAGCAGATGACGCTCAAGGTCGTGGAGGCCGTGCGGCAGCTGCGCGGCAGCGCCGTGCACCAGGTTGCGGGTGCCGAGGTCGCTGTCGTGGGCAACGCCGGGTCGGGCGCACAGCACTACGAGATGTCTGTGCTGGGGAGGATTTGATGAGCAGACCGGTGCCCCAGCCGACGACATTGAGCCGCCCCTTCTGGGACGCGGCCGCCGACGGCAGGCTCGTTCTCCCGAAGTGCGGGGACTGCGGGCTCACGTTCTTCGCGCCCGAGCCCGCGTGCCCGGGCTGTCTCTCCCGGAACTGGACGTACGTGCCGAGCGCGGGAACCGGCACGGTCTACGCCGTGACAGTCGTCCACCGCGCCCCCGGACCCGGCTTCGACGTGCCGTTCGCGCTGGCGATCGTCGACCTCGACGACGGGGTGCCGTTGCTGTCCCACGTGGTCGGCTGCCCGGTGGACGACGTGGTGATCGGCCTGCGGGTGCGGGTCGACTTCCGGCCGCTGACCACCGAGATCACCCTGCCGTATTTCGTGCCCGCGTAAGGGAGTGCCATGCAGGTCTTAGCCGGTCTCGAGGGGATCTTCGCCGCCAAGGGCAGCGTGCTGGGCAGCAGTGAGTGGGTCACCGTCGACCAGGACCGGATCGACGCGTTCGCCGGGGCGACCGGCGACCACCAGTGGATCCACGTCGACGCCGAGCGTGCCGCGGCGGGACCGTTCGGCACGACGATCGCGCACGGCTACCTGACCCTGTCGTTGCTGCCGATGTTCATGGTCGCCGTCTACCGCGTCGAAGGCGCCCGGATGGCGGTCAACTACGGCCTGGACAAGGTCCGCTTCGTCACGCCGGTGCCGGTCGGCTCGCGGCTGCGCGGCACCACCGAGCTGCTGGACGCGCAGCCGCTGGACGGCACCTCGGCGCAGCTGCTGTTCCGGGTGACCGTGGAGATCGACGGCGTCGAGCGGCCCGCCTGCGTGGCCGAGACCGTCAGCCGCCAGTACTTCTAGGAAGGCGGACCGCGTGCGGATACCCAAGATGGCCGAACTGGTCGCGCTCGAGCTGCGCCGCCGGATCGTCCGCGGCGAGCTGACCGAAGGCGACGCGCTGCCGGCCGAGGCGGAGCTGATGGCCGAGTTCGCCGTGTCGCGCCCGACGCTGCGCGAGGCGTTCCGGGTACTGGAGTCGGAGTCGCTGATCAGCATCCGCCGCGGGGCTCGGGGCGGGGCGCGCGTGCACGTCCCGGACGGTTCGGTCGCCGCACGCTACGCCGGGTTCATCCTCGAGCACCGGTCGGCGACGCTGCAGGACGTCTACGCCGCCCGGACCGTGATCGAAGCGCCGTGCGCCGGCCTGCTCGCCGGGCGGCGCACCGCCGCCGACCTCGACCGGCTGCACACCGCGCTCGCCGAGGCGGAGTCGCTGATCGACGACCCGCCCGCGTTCATCCGCGCGCACATGCGGTTCCACGCCCTGGTGGTGGAGCTCTCCGGAAACCAGACGCTGGTCCTGCTCAACGGCATGGTGCGGCACATCATCGACCGGGCGAACTGGTCGCACGTCGACCTCGACGCGGGCACCGAAGAGAACGTCCGGGCCAACCTCAGCGGCTTCCGCGCACACGTCCGGCTGGTCGAACTGGTCGCCGCCGGTGACGCCGGCGAGGCCACCCGGGTGTGGCGGTCGCACCTGGAGCAGGCCCACGAGTACCTGCTCGGGAACCGGTCGACGACGACGGTCCTCGACCTGCTGCGCTGACGCCTATATAGTGCAATGAGATAGATGATTACTCGTTCCCGACCGATTGGGGTCTGCCGTGGACTTCGAGCTGACCGACGAGCAACGGATGTTGCGCGAGACCGCGCGTCAGTTCGTCGCGAAGGTCTGTCCGGCGGAGCAGGCCAAGAAGTGGGACGAGGAGTCCGCCGTACCCCCGGAGCTGTTCTCCGGCATGGCCGAGCTGGGCTGGTTCTCCCTGCCCTTCCCCGCCGAGGAGGGCGGGGACGGCGGCGGCCCGGTGGAGCTGATCGTGCTCGCGGAGGAGCTCGGCCGCGCCAGCTTCGACGTGGCCATGTGCTACATCGGCGTGCTCATCCCGGGGATCACCGTGTTCCGCTGGGGAACCGAACCGCAGCGGGACTTCATCCGGGATCGGGTGATGACCGGGCGGCACCGCCTCGCGGTCGGCCTGAGCGAACCCGACAGCGGCTCGGACGCGGCCGCGTTGCGCACGACGGCCGAAGACCGCGGGGACCACTTCGTGGTGCGCGGCCAGAAGGCGTGGTGCACGGGCGCGGGGCTGCCGGACACCACGATCGCGACGTACGTGCGCACCGGGCCGCGGGAACCCAAGCACAGCGGGATCAGCCTGCTGCTGATCGACCCGGCGAGCCCGGGCGTGGAGGTCCGCCGGACCCCGACGCTGGCCCGGCACATCCTGGGGACCAACGAGGTGTTCTTCGGCGACGTCGTGGTGCCCAAGGAGAACCTGGTCGGCCCGGCCGGCGAAGGCTGGAAAGTGATGCTCTCCAACATCGAACTGGAGAAGGTCATCATCACCGGCGGCTACCTCGGCGCGGCGCAGGCGACGTTGGACGAGATGCTCGAGTTCGCCCGCACCCGGCAGGCGTTCGGCCGCCCGGTCGGCACCTTCCAGGCCATCGCGCACGCCATCGCCGACCTCCAGACCGAGATCGACTCGGCCCGGCTGCTCGCCTACCGGGCGGCCTGGCTCCTGGCCCAGGGCAAGCCGTGCACGCGCGAAGGCTCGATGGCGAAGCTCAAGGGATCGGAGACGTACGTCGCCGCAGCCCGGCTGGGGATGCAGGTTTGCGCCGGGCACGGCTTCTCCACCGAGAGCGTGATGAGCTTCCGCTACCGGGAGTCCATCGTCGCCACGATCTCCGGCGGCACCAGCCAGATCCAGCGCAACGGCATCGCTCGCAGCATGGGCCTGCGCACCTACTGAGGGCTGTCCGGTAAACCAGGTGCCCGCTCCGCGCCGCCCCGGGTAGCGTGCGCCGGCATGGCAGCGAAACTGGCACGTCCCCCGCTCGACGCGGACGAACGCACCGCGCTCATCGGCTGGCTGGACCTGCAGCGGCAGATCCTTCGGTGGAAGTGCGAGGGGCTGACCGAGGACGACGCGCACCGCTCGGTCATCCCGACCTCGCCGGCCATGACGATGGCGGGTCTCCTCTCGCACATGCGCTGGACCGAACACACCTGGCTGGAGGTGTTGTTCCTCGGCGGCGACGAGAAGCCGAACCCGTCGTTCGACGAGTCGGCCGAGGATGCCGACTGGCACGCTGAAAGCCGCCCGATCGCCGAGCTCATCGCGGAGTACGACGCCCAGTGCGCCCGCAGCAACGCGATCGTCGCGTCGGCTTCCCTGGACGACGTCGGCCGCCACTCCGGCTTCCGCGCCGGTGGCGCCAACCTCCGCTGGATGCTGATCCACCTCATCGAGGAGACGGGCCGGCACGCGGGGCACGCGGACATCGTCCGGGAACTGCTCGACGGCACGAAGGGCTATTACTGAGCTCCGGTGAACCCTGGTAGGGACCATGGATTCGCCCGGCGCGGTGGTTCAGGGTCCGGTCATGCTGCTGGCTGACAAGGTCGCCCTGATCACGGGAGCGAGCACCGGGATCGGCGCCGCGTCCGCCCGGCTCTTCGCCCGGGAAGGCGCCGCCGTCGTGCTGTGCGCGCGTTCGGAGGACAAGCTCGCCGGGGCTGGTCGACGAGATCCGGGCGGCGGGCGGGCAGGCCGTCCCCGTGGTCGCCGACGTCGCCCGGGACGCGGACTGCGAAGTGGCCGTCGCCGCGGCGGTCGAGCGGTTCGGGCGGCTCGACGTGGCTTTCAACAACGCCGGTGTCGGTCCGGAGGGAACGCCGCTCGCTGACACGTCGCCGGAGGCGTGGCAGGCGGCGCTCGCGACCAACCTCATCGGCGTCGCGCAGTGCCTGCGGCACGAGATCCGCGCGATGCTGGCGACCGGCGGCGGCGCGATCGTCAACAACGCCAGCACCGCCGCGTTCTTCGGGACCGCGTTCTCCGCCGCCTACTCCGCGTCCAAGCACGGCGTCGTCGGGCTGTCGAAGGCCGCGGCCGCCGAATACGGCCCGTCGGGGATCCGGGTCAACGTCGTGAACCCCGGCGTCACCGAAACCCCGCAGACCGGCCCGTGGCTCGATTCGGTCCCCGGCGAGCGTGACCGGGTCGCCGGGTGGAACGCGCTGAAGCGGCTGGCCCGGCCCGGGGAAGTGGCCGAGGCGGCGGCGTGGCTGCTGTCGGACCGCGCTTCGTTCGTGACCGGCGCGGAACTGGCCGTCGACGGCGGTTACACGGCGATCGCGCCCTACGTCGGATGAAGGCTGGTTCTCGCCACGTCGCACGACGTTCGCCGGGCCGCTGTCACCGGACCTCCGACGCGCGACCTAGTACTGCAGGGACACTTGTGTGCGTGACCTGGGGAACAAGGTCACCGTTTGCCGTGGCTGGTGGTCGTGAGTGGTAATTCGGGTTCTAACCCGAATTACCACTCACGACCAACTGCGGCAGACCGGCAGACCGGCGTCCAGGATTAGGTCTCGCCACGTCGGACGGCTGACGGCGCGTGGCCGAACCGCCTGCGGAACTGGCCACGGAACGCCCCGGCGTCGGCGTAACCGACCAGCGCGCCCACCCGGTCCACCGGGATCGAAGACCGGCTGAGCATGATCCGGGCCGCGTCCAGGCGCAGCCGCCGCAGGACGTCGCTCGGGCTTTCGCCCAGCACCGCGCGGCACCGGCGGCGCAACGTCCGTTCGGTGGTGCCGAGTTCCGCCGCGATCGCCGCGACGGACCGCGGTTCGGCGTAGTGCTCGCGGGCCAGCTGGAGGAACCGCCCCACCGTCGCGTCCGGCACCGGGTCCGGGCGGCCCAGTTCTTCGTTCACCCAGTCCAGCTGGTTCGGTGAGCCGATCCGGCGCACGAGCTCGCGCACCATCTCCTGCTCGCCGTCCATGGTCGCGGCCGTGACGATGTTCCCGGTCGCCAGCATCGGCAGCCCGGGCAGCAGCGAGACGGCCGGATGGCGGGTTTCGATCCGTCGTGCCACCCGCTCGTCGGCGACCGCTTCGGTGCCGTCCAGCAGCCCGGCCTCGGCCAGCGCCAGCACGGACGCGCCCGCCGCCGCGATCAGCGCCCCTCCCGCGTGCTGCCGCCTGAGCCAGGGCAGGACCGCCGCCCACTGCGGCGAGGGCACATCGCGACTGAACGCGGGCAGCACGACGGCTTTCGCGATGGTGTTCCCGCCGGCGCGGCCGTCGGCGACCAGCCGGACACCGCCCGCCGCGCACACGCCGTCGCCGGTCGGGGTCAGCACCCGCACCTGCAGGCCGGTCACTTCGGTGCTCGATGGGTAGAACGCGTGTCCGCCGTAGACCCGGCCGCGGTAGCGGTCCGAGAGCGCCATGGCGTCCGAAACCAGCCCGAGGCTGCCGAGGAGGACTCCCTCGAAGGCGACGATGAAGACCTGCTGCCGCATCCGTGCCCGCCTCTCACCGTCCGAAGTGGCCGGAACGGCGCCGGTATCGTCCGTTTCGCCCATGGTTTCCGCCGCCGTCCCGGCGCACGCTTCCTGCCGACACCCGTCCGGGACCCAGGGAGGCTTCCGATGGACCAGGCCAGCCGCACACTGCTCGAACTGGGGCAGGCGCCGGAGCTCTACCGGTACCCCGCGGCGGAGTTGCTCCCGCTGCACCTGGCCGCGGCGGACGCCGTGGTCGCCGAGCGACGGCAGCAGGTGCCGATCCTCGACCGCCGGGCCCGCGAGGCCGGGGTGGACCGGATTTCCCGCACGAGCGACCTGGTTCCGTTGCTGTTCCCGCACTCGACCTACAAATCCTACCCGGCGAGCTTCGTGGAAAAGAAGCGCTGGAAGGATTTGGCGCGCTGGCTGACCACTTTGTCCACCGACGACGTGACCGGCGTCGACTTCGACGGCGTCACCGACGAGGACGAGTGGGTCGACCGGCTGCGGGAAAACGGCCATTTCGTGATCGCCACCAGCGGCACCACCGGCAAGTGCTCGTTCCTGCGGCACAGCGCCGAAGACCGCGCGCGCAAAGTGGACGCCTTCGCCCGCCAGCTCGGCTGGCCCTTCGCCCGCGCGGACGGTTCCCGCAGCTACTTCTGGCTGGGCCCGCACGTCGGCGTGAACAGCGCCACGGACGCGGCGAACCTCGGGGCGAGCCTGTGGTCCACCCCGGACAACGCGTTCTTCCTCACCGACGAGCGGTTGCGCCTGACCGACATCAGCCGCCTCGCGACCATGCGCCGCCGGATGGCCGACGGCCTGGCCACCCCCGGCGAGATCGCCGCCTTCGAACGGCAGCAGCAGGCCCGCAGCGCGGCGATGTACCCCGGCATCGACGCGTTCATCGACCGCCTGCTGGACCGGCGGAACGAGAAGCTGAGCATCTCCGGCACCTGGGCACAGCACCTGCTGGTCCGCGACCGGGCCCGGGAACGAGGCATCCCGGACGGCGCCTTCCACCCCGAGACGATCGTCAGCGCGGGCGGCGGGATCAAGAACGTCGCCCTGCCGGAGGACTACCAGGAGCAGGTCGCGCAGTTCTACGGCGACGTCGTCCGCACCGGCACCTACGGGATGACCGAAATGTTCCAGTTGATGAACCGGTGCGAGAAGCTGCGCTACCACATTCCCCCGGGACTGCTGCCGCTCGTGCTCGACCAGACGGGCGAAAAGCTGCTGAACACCGAGGACGTCAGCGGGCAGGTGGTCGAAGGCCGGTTCGCGTTCGTGGACTTCGCCATCACCGGCCGCTGGAGCGGCACGATCACCAGCGACCGGGTGCAGTTCGACACCGGCGAGCACTGCCTGTGCGGGAGGCCCGGGCCGACGATCCTCGACACCATCACGCGGTACCAGACCGGCGACGACACGATCGGGTGCGCCGGCACCATCGACGGCTACATCCGGGGAGCGCTGGCCTCATGACCACCCTCGAGACGGACACCCCGAACCGGGTGTGGCACGTGCAGCGCGGCGTGCCGGTCAGCGGCGACGAACGGTCGTTCGGCAGCGGGGCGGGCCGTTTCGTCACGCCCGCGCTGGACCTCGACGCGCTGGTCTGGCCGCGCAACGATCCGGGACCGGCGTTCGGCACCCCGGTCGCCGAAATCATGGACCTCCTAGAAGAACTCGGTTCCTGGCTGGACCGGGACCCGGACGGCCTGGTGGCCGGCGCGCTCGCGGCCGCCCGGCGGACGAACCCGCTGCCGGCCGGGGTGCTCACCGAGGCGTACGCCTCGCTGGGCCGGACGTTCAGCAGGCGTGCGATGGAGTTCATGATCGAGCAGGAACTCGGGGGCCCCGACGTCCTCGACGGCTGGCGGACCATCACCGGCCTGCCCTCCGGCCGCAGCGCCCGGGTCCGCGCCTTCCCGGCCCGCGTGGTCCACGTGCTCGCGGGCAACGCACCCGGCGTCGGCGCGGTTTCGCTGCTGCGGGCGGCGCTGACCAAGGGCGTCAACCTGTTCAAGCTGCCGTCCAACGATCTTTACTCGACCAGTCTGCTGCTCGCCGGCCTGCACGCGGTGGCGCCCGGCCACCCGACGACCCGCTCGTGTTCGGCCGCCTACTGGCGCGGCGGGGACACCGAGGTCGAGTCGGTGCTGTTCCGGCCGCAGTTCTTCGACAAGCTCGCTGCCTGGGGTGGCGAGGCGTCGTTGCGCAGCGCCCGCGCCTACGTGGGCCCCGGGTTCGAACTGGTGTCGTTCGATCCCAAGACGTCGGTTTCCCTGATCGGCAAGGAGGCGTTCGGTTCCGCCGCGGCGGTGGCGGAAGCCGCTGAGGCCGCCGCGCGGGACATCATGCTGATGGACCAGCAGGCGTGCGCGGCCAGCCGGTTCCAGTACGTCGAAGGCAGCGCGGAGGACGCCGACCGGTTCGCCGCCGCCCTGCTTCCGCGGCTCGGCGTCGCCCGCCGGCTCGGGTCGGCGGTGGGGAACCCGGTGCCGGCCGAGATCCGCGCCGAGGTCGAGGCGCTACGGGACTTGGCGCCCTACGCCCGGGTGTTCGGCGGTTACGAAGGCCACGGGCTGGTGGTGCGCACCGAGGAGCCGGTCGACTTCCACCCGGAGTGCAAGGTGGCGAACGTCGTCCCGGTGGACCGGCTCGAGGATGCGCTGGGCCGGATCACCGTCGCCACGCAGAGCGTCGGCGTCCATCCGGCGTCCCGCAAGGAGTCGCTGCGGGACGCGCTCGCCGCGGCGGGCGCCCAGCGCGTCTTGACGCTCGGGGACGTGCCGGTCGTCGAGGCCGGGTTGCCGCACGACGGCTTCTACCCGCTGCAGCGGCTCGTCCGCTGGGTCAGTGACGAGGGATAGTGTAATTATCTACCTATTAATGATAGGGTCGCCCGATGCAGCACGACCTCGAACCGGACTTCGTCGACGAGGTCCGCCGGTTTCTCGACGCGCACGCCGATCGACGGCCCGAGCCCGCGGCGTTCCGCTGGGGTGACGGCGACGACCGGGTGGCCTACTTCAGCGCCGACCCGCCGGACGTCGAACGGGCCGCGGTGGACCGCGCGCGGGCCTGGCAGCGGACCCGGTACGAAAACGGGTTCGGCTGGATCACCGGGCCGCCCGAGTACGGCGGCCGGGGCCTGACCGCGGTCCACGACATGCTCTACGACGCGATCGAGGCGGAGTACGACGTGCCGGACACCGGCACTCTCAGTGTGGTCGGGCTGGGGATGGTCGGCCCGACCATCCTGGCCCACGCGCGGCAGCACCTGAAGGACCGCTGGCTGCCGGCGATGTACCGCGGCGACGCCATCGCCTGCCAGCTGTTCAGCGAGCCCGGTGCCGGGTCCGACCTCGCGTCCGTGCGGACTACGGCGGTGCGTGACGGCTCGGATTGGGTCCTCAATGGACAGAAGGTGTGGACGTCGGTCGCGCATCTCAGCCGGCTCGGCCTCGCCCTGACCCGCACCGACCCGGACGCCCCCAAGCACCGCGGCATCACCGCCTTCCTCGTGCCGATGGACGCACCCGGCGTCGAGGTCCGGCCGCTGCGCCAGATGACCGGCGGCGCCGACTTCAACGAGGTCTTCCTGACCGACGTCCGGGTCCCCGACGACCACCGGCTCGGCGACGTCGACGGGGGCTGGACGGTCGCGCTGACCACCCTGATGAACGAGCGGGCGACGGTCGGCAACGAAGGCGTCGGCGCGGTGAGCGCGGCTCTCACGCCGGACCGGCTGGCCGCGCTGATGCGGGCCACCGGCCACGAAACCGACGGTGCGCTGCGCGCCCGGCTGGCCGAACTGCTCGTCGACCTGACCGCCACCGCCCAGCTCAACGCGCGGGCGATCCGCCGGATGCGGGCCGGGGTGGCGCCCGGACCGGAGATGTCGGTGTCGAAGCTGATGTACGCGCAGAACCTCACCAAGGCCGCGCACTTCGCAGCGGACGTGCTGGGCCAGCGGGTGGTCGCCGACACCGGCGAATGGGGCACCTTCGCCTGGACCGAGCTGCTGCTGGCCACCCCGGCGTTGCGGATCCTCGGCGGCACCGAGGAAATCATGAAGAACATCCTCGCGGAACGGGTGCTCGGCCTGCCGAAGGAACCGGGCATCGACACCCGGTCGCCGTTTCGCGCGTTGCGCCATTCCGTGGCAGAGCAGGGAGGCCGGTCGTGACGACAGCGACTTCGCAGGACGACCTCGACGCGTTGCGGGCGACCGTGCGCGACTTCCTCGAGGCGGTTTCGGGCGAGGAAGCCGTGCGGGAACTGGTGGAATCCGAAGCGCCGTTCGACCCGAAGGTGTGGGCCCAGCTGTCCGGCGAACTGCAGCTGGCCGGGCTCGCCATTCCGGAAGAATACGGTGGCGACGGCTTCGGGCTGGTGGAGCTGGGCGTGGTGCTGGAGGAGATGGGCCGCGTCCTGCTGTGTGCGCCGTTCTTCTCCTCCGTCGTGCTGGCCGCCACCACGCTCCTGGCCACCGGCGACGGCGTCGCCTGCGCGCGGTACCTGCCGGGCATCGCGGCGGGCACCACGACGGCGGCCTTGGCGGTGACCGAGGCCGACGGCTCGTGGGGTCCCCGCCGGATCACCACGGAGGCGGTGGAGACTTCGCCGGGCCGATGGTCGCTGACCGGGCGGAAGAGCTTCGTGATCGACGGGACCACTGCCGACCTGCTGCTGGTCGTGGCCCGTGTGGGTACGGGCGTTTCGCTGTTCGCGGTGGATCGCTCGGCGCCGGGGGTGCGTACCGAAGCCCTGCGTACGCTGGACCCCACGCGAGCGCAGGCCCAGGTCACCTTCGACGCCGCGCCGGCGACCCGGGTGGGCGGGGACGGTGCGGGGGAGTGCGTGTTCGGCCCGGTGCTCGACACCGCGTCCGTGTGCCTCGCGGCCGAACAGGCCGGGGGAGCGCGCCGGGTGCTGGAGACCGCCGCCGAGTACGCCCGGACCCGGCACCAGTTCGGCCGGCCCATCGGCTCGTTCCAGGCGGTCAAGCACAAGTGCGCGGACATGCTGGTGCACGTCGAGCTGGCCGAGGCGACGGCCCGCGAAGCCGCCCGGCTGCACGACGAGGACCCCACCGGACTGGCAGCGGCCGCGGCGGCGGCGCACGCCTGCTGTTCCCGTGCCTACCTCTTCGCCGCCATGGAGAACATCCAGGTGCACGGCGGGATCGGGTTCACCTGGGAGCATCCGGCGCACCTGCACTTCCGCCGCGCCAAGTCCGCCCAGCTGCTCTTCGGCGGCCCCGCGGCGTACCACGAGCGGCTGCTCGCGGCGCTCGGCGTCTGAGCCCGTGCCCGGCTGCGAAACCCTGCTGACCGCCCTCGACGCCGGCGTCCTGACGGTCACCCTCGACCGGCCCGGCCGGCTCAACGCGATCACGCCCACGCTTGTGCGGGAACTGCTCGCCGTCCTGGACGCCGCCGACGCCGACGACGAGGTGCGGGCGATCATCGTCACCGGCGCCGGCCGGGCCTTTTGCGCGGGCGCCGACCTCGGCGCCGGAGGCGGCGCCTTCGACCACCGCGAGGCGGGTGCGGAGCACCGGGACCTCGGCGGCCTGGTCGCGCTGCGGCTCTACGCGAGTGCCAAGCCGGTGATCGCCGCGGTCAACGGCCCGGCGGTCGGGGCGGGCGCCGGGCTGACCCTGCCGATGGACATCCGGCTCGCGTCCACCACCGCCCGGTTCGGGTTCGTCTACGCCCGCCGCGGCATCGTGCCGGAGTCGGCGGCCGCCTGGTTCCTGCCCCGGGCCGTGGGCATGCAACGCGCGATGGAATGGGTCGCCACCGGCCGGATCTTCGACGCCGCCGAGGCCCTGGCCGGCGGCCTCGTCCGGTCCGTGCACGAGCCGGACGAACTGCTGCCCGCCGCCATCGGCATCGCGCGTGAGATCGCCGCGAACACCGCGCCGGTCTCGGTCGCGCTGTCCCGGCAGCTGATGTGGCGGATGCTCGGCGAAGGGCATCCGATGGCCGCGCACCGGCTCGACTCGCGGCTGATGGGGGAGCTCGGCGGCGGCCCGGACGCGGTGGAGGGCATCGAGTCGTTCCTGGCCAAGCGGCCGCCGGTGTTTCCCGGGCGGGTCAGCACCGGCCTGCCGCCGGGCTGGCCGTGGTGGCCGGACGAGCCGTTCCGCCCGGCGTGACGAGGTCAGGACAGGATGTCGATGAGCTCCGGCACCTCGCCGCGGGTCATGTAGTTGCTGACCTGCTTGAGGTGCTTGCGCCAGAACTCCGTTGCTCCGTCGGCGTCCCGCGCCTGGATCAGGTCCAGCAGCTTGACGTGGGCCCGCTGGACCACCTTGGCCGAGGCGAACGCGGGAACGTCGTCCTGGGTGGCCGCGTAGGCACGGTGGTGGGCGTCGATGAGGTGGAAGAGCATCCCGGCGAGCACGTCGAGCGTGTCGTTGCCCGACAGCTTCACCAGCAGCTCGTGGAAGTCCGCGTCGTGTTCGGCGTAGCCCACCGCGTTGCCGATGAGCGTCTCGCCCGTTTCGACGAGCTCGGTCAGCGCCTGCAGGTCCGCGGCGGTGCGCTTGGCCGCGAGGGTGCGCACGGCCGCGGTTTCCACGAGGCTGCGGGCTTCGTAGACGTCGGCGATGGACGCCTTGCGGTACTGCAGGAGCAGGCCGGCGTAGCGGGCGGCCACCCGGGAGTCGGGCACCAGCACGCGAGCCCCGCCGCGGGCGCCACGCCGGATGTTGATCAGCTGCTCCGATTCGAGGATGCGGAACGCCTCGCGCAGGGTCGGCCGGGACACGCCGTACCGCTCCATCAACGCCGTCTCGGAGGGCAGCACGTCGTCCTTCGCGAGCTCGCCGAGGACGATCTGGCGCCGCAGGTCGGCAGCGATCATCTCGCCCGCCTTCGGCACGCGCACGATGCTCGTTCTGGACGCCGCGGTCATCCTGTTCCCCCTTGAGTTGATTGAGTGAACTCATCGTACCGGATGACCGGTTCGCGAGCGCGGCGCCGGGCGGGCTCGCCACCTGAGATTCGTTGACAGTCCGAAGGGTCGTCTCTATCGTCTATTCAGATAGATAATTGTTCTGATGCTGGGAGAGGTGGCGACGATGGCACCGGACGCGCGGCCGCGGCACTGGCTGATCACGGGCGTGTCGGGCGGGCTGGGCCGCGCCCTGGCCGAGCAGGCGCTCGACCGCGGGGGCATCGTCGTCGGGACGCTGCGTGACCGGCGGCAGTCCGCCGCCTTCGAAGAGCTCGCTCCGGGCCGGGCGTTCACCGTGGAGCTCGACACCACCGCCGCGCCCGAGGTGCTCGCGGACCGGGTCGCCGAGGCGGTCCGGCTGGCCGGGCACATCGACGTCCTGGTCAACAACGCCGGCTACGGACTGGTGGGAGCCGTCGAGGAGGTCGGCGAAGACGAACTGCGCCACCAGATGGACACGAACTTCTTCGGCCCGCTTCGCCTGATCCGGGCGCTGCTGCCCCACCTGCGTGCGCGCGGGGGTGGCCACCTGGTCAACATCAGTTCGATCGCGGGGTTCCGGGGCCAGGCCGGACTCGGGCTGTACAACGCTTCGAAGTTCGCCCTGGAAGGGTTGTCGGAGGCCCTGATGGCCGAGCTGAAGCCGCTCGGCATCACCGTCACCGTCGTCGAACCCGGTGGGTTCCGCACCAACTGGATGGGAAAGGGCCTGCGCCGGGCCGAGCGGCGGCTGGCCGAGTACGCGTCGGTCGACGAGCTCGCCGGCACGATGCGGCGGTTCGACGGCCTGCAGCCGGGAGACCCGGTGCGGGGTGCCGCCGCCATCATCACCGCCGTCGAGGCGGCCGACCCGCCGCTGCGGCTGCCGCTGGGCGCCGACGCCCACCAGGCGGTCCGCGGCAAGCTCGCCGAGATCGCCCGCGAACTCGACGCCTGGGAACACGTGAGCGTCTCCACGTCGTTCGAAGCGTCCGGAGCCGGCTGATGATCCGCCGGTTCGCGGTCCCGGCGGCCGGCCGCACGCTCGAGCTGGGTGGCCGGCCGTGGCTGATGGGCGTCGTCAACGCCTCACCCGAGTCGTTCTCCGACGGCGCGCTGGTCGGCACCGCCGACGCCCAGCTCGCCCACGCGGCACAGCTGCTCGATGAAGGCGCGGACCTCATCGACGTCGGCGGCGAGTCCGCGATCACCAACGTGCCGGCGGTCGCCGTGCAGGAGGAAATCGACCGCGTGGTGCCGGTGATCGAGCGGATCACCCGCGAGCTGGGTGCCGTGGTCTCGGTGGACACCTACAAGCCCGAGGTCGCCGAAGCCGCCATCGCGGCCGGCGCGGTCCTGGTCAACGACGTCAGCGGGCTGCGCGATCCGAGGTTGGCCGACGTGTGCGCGAGGACGGGCGCGGCCCTTGTCCTGATGCACACCCGCGCCGCGCCGAAACAACGCCTGCAGGATTCCGCGCTGTACCGGGACATCACCCGGGACGTCGTCACTTTCCTGGCGGACCGGATGAAGCTCGCGATGGATCGCGGAGTGCCCGGGGAAGCCCTGATCCTGGACCCGGGTCCGGACTTCTCGAAGACCCCGAGCCAGACCGTCGAGATCCTGCGGCACCTGAACGACCTGCACGCACTCGGACGGCCACTCCTGATGGCGGTGTCCCGCAAGGACTTCATCGGCGCACTGACCGACCGGCGGCCGAACCGGCGGCTGGCGGGCACCCTGGCCGCCATCGGCTACTGCACGGACGCCGGCGCCCACGTGCTGCGGGTGCACGATGTCGGCGCGGTGCGCGAATACCTGACGGTGCGGGCCGCGCTGCTCGGCGAACTCGTCGTGGACCCGTCGCTGAGCCTCCAGGAGTCCCTTCGCCACGAACGCCCCGGAACGGACCCGGACCGGAGTTTCACCAAGTCCTAACCCCGCCTGCTCAGCCCGTCCAGCACGAGGGTGATGACATCGTCGGCCTCGGTCCGCCAAGCGGGGCGGTCGTGGGCCGCGCCGATGCCGTGCAGGGCCATCATCACGGCGCCGGCGTTCACGTCGTCGCGGACGGCGCCGTCCTGCACGGCGGCGGCGATCAGGTCGGTGACCGCCTGCTCCAGCGCTTGACCGCCCTCGGCAAGGGCGCCCGAGCGGTGGGCCATGAGCGTGGCCAGCGTCCGGGCCAGGCCCTGGTGGGCGTCGATGTGGTCGACCATGCCGCGGAGGAAGGCCGCCAACGCCTCCGCCGCGGGCAGTGTGGCCTGCAGCCGGCGGGCGCGGTCGCACAGCGCGGCGACTTCCCCGTGGTAGACCGCCTCGGCCAGGGCCTCCCGGGTGGGGAAGTGGCGGTACAGCGTGCCGGTGCCCACCCCGGCCAGGCGGGCGAAATCATCGAAGCGCAGGTCGAAGAAGCCCCCGGCGTCGAAGACCTCCCGGGCGGTGGCGAGCAGGGCCTCCCGCTTGCGCCGGGCGTCGGCCCGCAGCGGCTTGTCGGCGGTCATGCGCTCCCTCGCGTTGACAACTGGAGATGACCTCCATATTTTGAAAGTGGAGATGATCTCCAAATCGATCCTACCGCACGAGGTGCAGCGTGAAGATCCTGATGTTCGGCCGAGGCGTGATCGCCACCGTCTACGGCTGGGCCCTGGAACGGGCCGGACACGACGTCGAGTTCTACGTCCGGCCGGGTCGCGCCGCGACCTACGGAGACGCGGTGGACCTCGACCTGCTCGATACGCGACGCCGGGTGTGGGGGCACCGCGTCGTCGAGAAGTGGCCGGTGCGCTACCGCGAGGCGCTGGAGCCGGACCACGACTTCGACCTGATCGTGCTCAGCGTGCCGCACCACCGCCTCCCGGAGGCGACGGCCTTCCTGGCCCCCCGTGTCGGGCGGGCCACGGTGCTGGTCTTCGGCAACCTCTGGACCGAGCCGGCCGCCGCGATCGGCGCACTCCCGCTCGACCGGGTCGCCTGGGGCTTTCCCCTGGGCGGTGGCGGTTTCGGCGCGGACGGCGTGCTCCGCGGGCTGCTGCTGCCGTCGGTCGTCTTCGGCACCCTCGGCCGGCCCCCGACCGATCGGGAGCAGGCCGTGCGCCAGGCGTTTCGCGAGGCCGGGCTCCGGATCAGGGAGCGGCCCGACTTCCGCGGCTGGCTGTGGGTCCATTTCGTGTCGGATGCCGGCCTCTTCTCGCAGGGCTTGCGGCTGGGTTCCCTGTCCGAGCTGGCCGGGTCGACGAGCGACTTCCGCGAGGCGCTGCTGGCCGGCCGCGAGCTGCTGCCGCTCCTCACCGCGCGCGGCGTCGACCTGCGACGTCACCGAGGCGGTGTGCTGCTGTTCCGGGCGCCCACCTGGCTGATGGCTCCCGCGCTCGCCTGGCTGACCACTCATGTCGCGCCCCTGCGCCTGAGTTTCGAGGCGCACTGCGACCCCGACGCCGAGGAGCCGCGTGAGATCTGCCGGGACACCCTGGCCGAAGCACGACGGCTGGGCATCTCGGCACCACGGCTGGAAGCGGCGGAACTGCACTTCGCCCGCGAGGGAAAAGGTTGAGGGGAAACGGAAATCCCGGGCGAGTCTTGTTTCGTCGCGCGGAAAAGCCTTCTTGCTTCCCTCGCTGACCCGCCGCGCGCCGGAGCACGAGGTGACGGCTTTCGGGCCGCACCCTTTCGGGCCGCCCGGTCTGCCCCCGCGGTCGTGGTCGCCGGGTCGCGGCGGGTCGTATCCTCGAATCGTGGAGCATGTGCGCAGGAAACCAGCCGTCCGGCCGCGCGATGCCCAGCCTCACCGGGAATCCGCGGCGACGGAACCGGGGCTGCTGCGGCTGCAGCGCCTCGCCGGGAACGCCGCGACCACGCGCCTGGTCACGGTGCAGCGCGATCTCGACGACCAGGCCGCGCTCGCCGCGGTCGACGGGCTGCCCGCGCAGGTGCTGTCCGGCAACGGTGGCGTGCCGCTGGCGACCGAAGCGGCGAAGCAGGAGTTCCTGCGCGCGGGCCGGGAATGGTTCGGCAGCCACGAGGCGACGCTGGACCATTTCCGCGGCATCGAGCAGTCCACCGCGCCCGGCCACCCGTTCCTGCACCGGGACGCGAAAGCCCGGCTGGAGGCGGCGATCGCGTCGCTCGGCGGTCCCGGGCCGTCGTCGACCGTGGCGTTCTCCTTCCGCAAGGCGTTCACCGCGGACACCCACTACACGCCCGCGTCGATGCACACCCTCGGCTACGCGATCGACTACGACGCCAACACCATGCCCCGCATCGGCCGCGGCGAGACGGCCGAGCTGCTCCGGCTCACCGGCGGCGGTCCCAGCAACGCCCAGCTCGGCGAGTACTCGGCCCGGCGGGCCGTGATCAGCGCGACCGGCGACGCGACCGCCGCGGGGGAGGCGCCACCGGCACAGGCGGCGGCGCTGATGGACCGGATCCGCGCCGAGTCGCAGCGGCTGGCGGCGTCCTCGCAGGCGTTCCAGGCGAGCCTCGGTGCTTCGCGCGAGCAGTTCCTCGAGCTGCGGACCCAGTACTTCGAGGCGTCGACGCCCCAGGAGAAAACCGCGGTCCTGAACCAGGTCCCGGTCCTGATCGGGCCGTGGACGACCGCGATCACGACCGAGGAGCAGCGCCTGACCGCGTTGGCGGCCGCGGCCGCGCTCGATCCGGCCGCGCTGCCCGCGAAGGCTCACCTCACCGCGCGGATCGCGCAGATCGAGGCAGCCGTGCGGGAGGCGGGCCGGGCCGTCGCCCAGGCGAAAGGCAAGGAACCGGACGCGAAGGCCAAGCTGTGGGGCCGGCTCGCCGCTTGGGAGAAGCTGGTGAAGACCGAGCCGGACGGCCTGTTCGGTGAGCGCGTCACGCGCGTCACCGAACAGGCCCAGACCCTCCTCGACGGCCTCAAACCCCTTGTGGGCGCGAAGGAAACGCTCGCGAAGCTGACGTCGTTGCGGACCAAGCTGAGCGATCCGGCGTTCCTGTTCGGCAGCGCGAAGCGCAAGAAGGGCGAGCGGCCCACGACCGCGACGGTCCCGGACACGCCGTCGATGGCGCAGCTGGTGGAGAAGGGCTACTTCACCCCTCGCGACCCGGTGGCGGGACGCGAGCACTTCAACGCGGAGTTCCTGGTCGCGCTGGCGCAGCACGGGTTCGACCTCGGCGTCGCCTGGACCGGCGAGTCAACCGACTCGATGCACATGGAGCTGGTCGTCCCGCGCGGCGGCTGAGCCGGCGGCCACGCGCGAACCGCGGCCGAGCAACCCGAACCCGATCACGGCCTGCACCGCCAAAACGAGCGCCTGCGTCACGGGTGAATCGATGGTCACCAGCGCGATGGTCGTGTTGACGCCGAAATGGACCGCGACCGACGCCGGGACGCCGCCGCGTTCGTAGGCGTAGCCGGTCAGCAGCGCCATGGGGATGACGCTGAGCGTGAACAGCAGCCCGCTCCAGCTGATCAGGCCGAAGGCGGCCTGGACGGTTCCGGGGATGAAGAACAGGGGCAGGTGCCAGACGGCCCAGACGACACCCAGCAGCAGGCCGGCCTGCAGGCGGGTCATCGACGCGCGCAGGCGTGGGTAGGCCGTTCCGCGCCAGCCGGGCTCCTCGGCCAGCGGCCGCCGATCAGCATGCTGACCACGAACGGAACCCCTCCGCCGACGGTCGCGATCAGGTTCCGCCCGGCCGTCAGGTTCAGCGCGGGACCGCCCAGGACCTGCGCGAGCAGCGCGGCCGCCAGCACGGTCGCCGATGCCAGCACCAGCAGGGGCACCGTCCAGAGCCACCGCGCGCCGAGCCGGGAACTCACCGCGTGCGCCGGGGCGGGTTCCCGGCGGCGGGCCCGGCGCACCCGCAGCACGATCGCGCCGATCACCGGGCCGAAGCCCCCGAGCAGGTAGGGGATGACGGTGGGAGAACTCGTCGGCGGTCCGCCGAGCAGGATCGCGACGAGCCAGCAGGCCCAGCTCGTCGTGAACGTGACGGCCCAGAAAAGAGCGAGACCACTCTTCCGGCGAACCGGGGAGGCGAGGGACATTGCTTGGCCTTTCCATCGAAAGTGGGCGGCTTTGAGCCCCGGGAACAATGCGGAAGCTGTTTCGTCAGGGCCGGTCGGCGGGCTCGGTTTCCCGGAGCCGGCGGGCGAGCCAGCCGGACACCTGGGCGAGCAGGTCGGCGTCGACCGGGTGGCGCAGCTGGCGGCGATAGGACCGCACCGACGGACGGCCGGGGTCGCGGCGCAGCAGGTGGGTGAGGTCGGCGATCCGGTGGATCTCGGCCTCGCCGGGCACCAGCCGGCGGATCTCGGCCAGGTCCGCGGGGTCGACCTGGACGTCCTTGCCGCCGGTGATCGCCAGGACGGGGACCCGGATGTTCGCCAGGTCCGGGCGCGGGTCGTGGGCGAGCAGCTCGCGCAGCCACCGTGCGTTCACCGGCACCCCCGCGACGCGGGTGACGTCCGTGCCGGTCGCCTTGATCCGGGCCAGCTGCCGCACGGCGAACGCCCGCAGGACCGGCCGGACGAACGAGGGGAGATCGCGGGCGATCATCCGGGCCTGCCGGCGCAGTGCGTCCTCGCCCGGGCGGGCGAATCCGGCCAGCAGCACCACCGCGGCGACCTCCGGGCGGGTGCCGAGAGACATGGCGTGGATCGCGCCTTCGCTGTGTCCGATCACGCCGACGGCGTCCGCGCGGATGCCGGGTCGGGCGGCCAGGGCGCGCACGGCGGCGACGGCGTCGCGGCGGTTGTCGGTGAACCCGGTCGCGCGCCAGTCGCCCGGCGTGGCGCCGACACCGCGCCGGTCGTAGCGGAACGTGGCGATGCCGTTCTTCGCGAGCGCGGCCGCCATGGGCGCTCCGTACCCCATGCGGAGCCGGGTGGTGTCGGCGTCGCGGTCCAGGCGCCCGGATCCGTGCAGCAGCAGGACGGCCGGGTGCGGGCCGGGGCCCGCGGGCAAGGTCAGGGTGCCGGCCAGGCGCAGCCCGTCGTCCGCGGTGACCGTCAGGTCGACCTCCCGCATGTCCGTCCTCCATTATTATCGATCATGGGAATGTTCTCAACGGTGGGAACAGTATCGCATGTGAGAACATTCGTCCATGGCTACCGCGGACCTCCTCCTGCACCCCGTCCGGATGCGCATCCTGCAAGCGCTGTTCGACGCCGACCCGCTGACCACCGCGCAGCTTCGCGAGCGCATCCCGGACATCGCGCCGGCGACGATGTACCGGCAGATCGCGGTGCTGGCCGAGGCGGGCGTGCTGGAGGTGGCCGAAGAGCGCCGGGTGCGCGGCACGACGGAGCGCAGCTACCGGGTGCGCAAGGAGGAGGCGGTGGTCGACCCCGCGGCGCGCGCGACGATGACCCGGGCGGAGCACCACCGGGCGTTCACGACGTTCGCGGCGTCGTTGATGGGGGATTTCGACCGCTACCTCGCCCACGAGGACGCCGACCCGCACGCGGACGGCGTGGTGTACCGGCAGGCGGCGGTGTGGCTGTCCGAAGAGGAATTCGCGGTGCTGGTCGAGGAGATCGAGAAAGCGGTCGTCTCGCGGATGGGCAACACCAGGGACGGCCGGATCCGCCGCGTCGTCAGCCTCGTCGTCGTGCCGGACGAACCCGGGACGGTCTAGTACTCCAGGGCCAGTTCTTCGGTCGGCGTGGCCGTGGTGGCTGGTCTGCCGGGACAGGAACGGCCAACTCACCGCTCGCAGCAGCCAACTCACGCACCGAAACGGCCAACTCGCCGGGCACGCGGGTGAGTTGGCCGCTCCGGTTGGTGAGTTGGCCGTTGCGAGCGGTGAGTTGGCCGCTGCGGGCTCCCCGCGCTGTCGGTAGTCACGTGACCGTGGGCCTAACGCGCCGTACCGCTCACTACAGCTGCGGCAGGCCGGCCGGCCGGGTTTTGCCAGGTCGCGCGCAAGTGTCCCTGGAGTACTAGGCATCTCCGTCGCCGGCGTCGCCACTGTTGTCGTCACCGCCGGATCCGACGGCGGTGAACGCCCACAGGATGAAGACGAGCACGAGACCGCCGAAGATCGCGGTGGCGGGGTGGCCTTGGACGATGCCGGTGACCACCAGAGCGGCACCACCGGCCAGCATCAGCATCAGGACGATCACGACAGCGCCCTCCGTCCGCGGCGCAAGGCCAGTTCGGCGAGCACGGCGGCGCCGTCCGGCAGGACCGCGTCGTCGAACTCGGCCAGCGGCGAATGGTTGTCCGTGGTGCCGTCGCCCGCGCCGAGCAGGACGAAGGCTCCGGGGATCCGGTGCAGGACCCGGGAGAAGTCCTCACCGCCGGGCAGGGGGTTGGCCAGCCGGTGGAACCGGTGCGCGCCGAGAACCTCGCCGACGGTGCCGGCGACGAACGCCGTCTCCTGCGGGTCGTTGACGGTCATGGGATATCCGTCGAGGTAGGTCACTTCGGCACGCAGACCGTGGGCGCGTGCGACGGACTCGGCCAAGGTGATGGCGGCGTCCTTGATCCGGGCCTTGGCGGCGGCGGAGAACGTGCGCAGGGTCGCTTCGAACTTCGCGGTGCCGGGGATGACGTTGCGGCGCGTTCCGGCGTGCAGGGAGCCCACGGTCAGGACCACCGGGTCGAAGATGTCGGACCGGCGGGTGACGAGGGTCTGCAGCGCCGTGACGATCTCGCACACCACCGGGATCGGGTCGGCCGCGCGATGCGGCCGGGCACCGTGCCCGCCGGCGCCGACCACGGTGACTTCGAGTCCGTCGGAGGCCGCCATCGTCGTGCCGGGGCGGGCCGTGAACACCCCGTGCGGCACGGCCGCACTGAACACGTGCAGCGCATAAGCCGCCTCCGGTGGCTTTCCCGCGGCGTCCAGCACGCCCTCGGCGATCATCGCGGCCGAGCCGTCCCAGCCCTCTTCGCCGGGCTGGAACATGAAGATCACGTCCCCGGGCAACTCGTCTCGCCTCGCCGCGAGCAGGTGCGCGGCGCCGACCAGCATGGCGGTGTGCAGGTCGTGCCCGCACGCATGCATGACACCGTCGACCCGGGACGCGTACCCGAGTCCGGTGCGCTCTTGCACGGGCAGGGCGTCCATGTCCGCGCGCAGCAGCACAACCGGACCCGGCCGGTTCGCCCGCAGTACCGCGGTCACGGAGCTCAGCGCTTCCCCGAGCGTCACCTCCAGTGGCAGCCCGTCGAGCGCGGCGAGCACTTTTTCCTGGGTGCGCGGCAGGTTCAGGCCGATCTCGGGTTCGGCGTGCAGCCGGCGGCGCAACCGGACCAGATCGTCGTGGATCGCGGTGGCTTCCTCATGCACGGACATCGGGCAGGCTCCTCGGGGTCGTCGGCTCCTTGCCGAGAATCGCGACCGATGCCACGCTGAGGGGCAAAATCCACGATTTCGCTCACCTGGGTGGCCCCCATGCCGGATGTGCTCACGCCCGACGAGATGGACCTCAAGCTCGTGCACGCGCTGCAGGCGGCGCCCCGTGCGACCTGGCACGAGATCGGCCGGTCGCTCGGCGTCGACCCCGGTACCGCCACGCGGCGCTGGCAAGGACTCGTCGAAGCCGGGACCGCCCGGGTCACCGCCTATCCCGAAGTCAGGCTGTGGGCGCAGGACCACTGCAACGCGTTCATCGAACTGGATCTCCAGCCGACCGCCCGCGCGCACGCGGTGGAGGTGCTGTCCCGTGTCCCGCAGATCGCCTCTATCTCGATCGTCAGCAGTGGCCGGGACCTGTTCCTGACCGTGCTGACGCCCGATCTGGCGACGCTGTCCCGGCTCGTCCTCGAGAAGCTCCAGCAACTTCCCGGGTTACGCGGGACGCGGACCCACGCGGCCACCACCGTCTACGGCGAGGGCAACCACTGGCGACTCGATGCGCTGC
This sequence comes from Amycolatopsis sp. lyj-109, assembly GCF_046548995.1. Lineage (NCBI taxonomy): Bacteria > Bacillati > Actinomycetota > Actinomycetes > Pseudonocardiales > Pseudonocardiaceae > Amycolatopsis > Amycolatopsis sp. lyj-109. The sequence continues at coordinate 23,729 of NZ_JAJPWR010000012.1, read as the reverse complement.
CGCCGCAGCAGCGTTTCCGCGTCCCACCGAAAGCCGGAAACCGGCCCGTCTGGAAGGACCACTACCGGGAAGTGCTCCGCGCCCTCGGCGACGGCCGGAGCCCCGCGGCCGACATCGCGGCCCGCACGGCGAGAAGCGGGTCCACCGTCCGCCGCCGGCTCAACGAGATGATCGACGGCGGCCTGCTGTCCCTGCGCTGCGAGGTCGCCCAGCCCATCACCGGATGGCCGGTCGCCGCGACGTTCTGGGCGCGGGTGCCCCCGAACGAACTGCACCGGACCGCCACCGCCCTGACCGAACTGCCGGAAGTCCGCCTGTGCGCGGCCACCACCGGAGCGGACAACCTGGTGCTGACCCTGTGGCTGCGCTCCCTCGGCGACGTCCAGCGCCTGGAAGCGGAACTCGCCGGAAAACTCCCCGCGCTCACCCTCACCGACCGGGCCGTCACCCTGCACGCCGCCAAACGGATGGGCTGCCTGCTCGACGACGCCGGCCGGATCACCGACGTGGTGCCCATCGATCCGTGGGCGTCGTGGTAGCGCTTTCCCGGGTGTCGAGGACGACACGGAACCGCGCTTCGCCGGACATCATCCGCTCGTAGGCCTTGGGTGCTTCGGACAGTGGCATGATCTCGTTGCGGCTGCGGATCCCACGGTCGTGGGCCAGCCGGAGACTGTCCTCGTTCTCGATCGAGGAACCGGTGAGCGCGCCGGTCACCGAGCGGGTGCCGAAGATCAGGTCCGGGGTGCGGACCGCGATCGGGTCGGGGGCCGCGCCGACGACGAGGAGCTGCCCGCGAGTGCCAAGCCCGGCGACGAGCGAGGACATCGACGCGCCGCTGGACGCCGTCGCGACGATCGCGGCGGCGCCGCCGAGCCGAGTCAGCGCCTGGCCGGGGTCGACCGCGGTGCTGTCGATGTACTCGTCGGCGCCGAGTTCGGCGGCCAGTTCGGCTTTCCCGGTGCCGCGGGCGATCGCCGCGACGCGGTAGCCGAGGGTTTTGGCGTACTGGACGCCGAGGTGGCCGAGGCCGCCGATGCCCTGCACAGCCACCAGGGATCCGGGCCGGGCGCCGGCCGTCAGCAACGCCCGGTACATCGTGAGTCCGGCGCACAGCAGCGGTGCGACGTCGAGGGGCTGGGCGCCGTCGGGGATGCGGACCAGGCCGGTGGCGCGGGCGTAGGCGATTTCGGCGTAGCCGCCGTCGGTGGTGGTGCCGGTCCAGGGTTGGTCGGTGCAGTTGACGAAGTCGCCGCGGCGGCAGTTGTCGCACTGGCCGCAGTGGCCGTTGAGGTAGCCGACGCCGACGTGGTTCCCGGGTGCCCAGGCGGTGACGCCCGGCCCGACGGCGTCGATCACGCCGACGATTTCGTGGCCGGGCACGACCGGCGCCGACGGGTCGGCGCGTTTCCCTTCGACGGCGAGGGTGTCGCTGTGGCACACCCCGCAGGCCTCGACGCGCACGCGCACCTCGCCGGGCAACGGATCGCGGATCTCGCGTTCCACGAGGGCGAACTGCCGGGTCCCGGTCACTTCGAACGCACGGTAGGTGGACATCACTGGTCTCCCGAGGCGGTGTGGAGCTGGTGGTCGAGTTCGCGCAGGACGTGCAGGAACGCTTCGGAGAAGGTCGGGAACGGCTGGACCACGTCCAGCAGCACGGCCAGCGGGACCCGGGCGCGGATGGCCAGAGTGGCCTGCTGGAGCCATTCGCCGGCTTCCGGGCCGACGGCGTACGCGCCGGTGAGCCGTTCGCCGTCGGAGACGACGGTGAGGAAGCCGGGACGCGTGTCGTAGGCGCGGGTGTAGGTCGCCGTGCGGGGCACCTCGGAGAGCTGGACCGTCGCGGTGAACGCGTCTTCGGCGGCGCCGACGGCCGCGGCTTGGGGGTCGGTGAACACCACGCGCGGGATGGCGTCGTAGTTCACCTTCGTGGTCCGGCCGAGGATGTTCGCGGCCACGACCCGGCCCTGGTACTCGCCGACGTGGGTCAGGTTCCACTGCCCGGTGACGTCGCCGACGGCCCACAGGCCCGCGCCGGCCGCCATCCGGTCGTCGGTGGGGATGCCGTGCGGGGTGGCCTCGACGCCGACCGTCTCCAGGCCGATGCCCTCGACCCGCGGGCGCCGTCCGGTGGCGACCAGCAGCCGTTCGGCGCGCAGCTGCGTGCCGTCGGGCAGGTCGAGCACGTACTCGTCGCCGTCGAGCCGGGCGGCGTTCGCGTGCTGTCCGAGGTGCAGGGCGATGCCGTCGGCGCGCAGGGCTTCTCCGACTGCTTCGCCGAGCGCGCGGGGTTCGCGGGGGAGCACGTGGTCGGCGCCGTCGACGATCGTGACTTCGGCGCCGAGCCGGGTGAACGCCTGGGACAGCTCGACACCGGTCGGTCCGGCGCCGAGGACGAGGAGCCGGCGCGGGATCTCCTTCGCGCCGGTGGCTTCGCGGTTGGTCCACAGCCCGGGCAGTTCGCGCAGCCCGGGCACGGGCGGGATGACGGGGTCGGAGCCGGTGGCGACGACGATGTGGTCCGCGGTGTGGCCGGTTCCGCCGACGGTGACCGTGTGCGGCCCGGCCAGCCGGCCTTCGCCACGCAGGACCGTGATGCCGGCGTTGTCGGCCCAGGCCTGCTGGCCCTTGTCGTCGTAGGACGAGACCATGAAGTCGCGGTAGGCGAGGGCCGCGGCGGCGTCCGCCCGGCCGGTGACGGCCTCGCGGGCGCCGGGCACGTCGCGGGCGGCGGCCAGCGCTTCGCCCGGTCGCAGCAGGGTTTTGGACGGGATGCAGGCCCAGTAGGAGCATTCGCCGCCGAGCAGCTCCCGCTCGACGACGGCGACCCGCAGGCCGCCCGCGGCGATCGCGGCCGCGGTGTGTTCGCCGGGCGCGCCACCGCCGAGGACGATGGCGTCGAAATCGCGTTGGGTCATGACTGCCTTCTTTCGGGAGTCTTTCGAGGATCCGGTGCGCGGGTCGCCCCGCGCACCGCCGGATGGCTCAGGCGTCCTGGTGCTGTGCCATGTACTGGGCGTACCAGGTGGGCCATTCCTCGTCGTACTGCCCGGTTTCCTTCTCGTGTTCGCCGTGTGCCGCCGCGGCTTCGCGCAGCCCCTGCTCGAGCTTCTGCGTCGAGCCGTAGGTCACACCGTCGACGCGCCCGGGGAGGCGGGTCGTGATCTCCTGCAGCAGCCAGGTGTTGCCGTCCGGGTCGCTGAACGACGCGAACGAGGAGTAGGTGCCGCGGTCGGGGTGGATGCCCGGGGCGAACGCGCCGGTCGCGTCGCGGTGGAAGACCTCGGTGACGTCGGCGCCGTGGCCGGCGAGCTCTTTGCGGGCCGCCTCGATGTCGTCGACGACGAGGTAGGTGCCGCGGACCGAGCCCGGGGCGACGTCGGTGAGGCCGGAGCCGAACTGGACCGACGCCGCGGATCCCGGCGGGGTCAGCTGCACGACCCGGGTGTCGCCGAAGACGATGTCGGCGTCTTCGCGCCAGCCGAGGGTCTTGTAGAAGTGCTTGGTCCGGTCGACGTCGGTGACGGGCAGGACCACGACTTCGAGTTTCATGTCCATGATCGGATTCCTTCCGGGGTGGCGGCGGGCTTGCCGCTCGCCATCACTGTCGTCCTTCCGCGGTCCGTTCGCCCCCGTGAGACACCCTGGTCGGTCCCGGGCCCGGGACCGGGAACCGCGCTAGTGTTCCGGGTCATGTCGGGTCGGGATCCGGAGCTGGTCGGCCGCGGCGAGGAAGTCGCCGCGCTCGAGGGCGCGCTCGCCGCCGCACGGGCTGGGCGCAGCCGGGTGCTGGTGCTGCGCGGCGAGGCGGGGATCGGCAAGACGGCGCTCCTGGAGCACGTCGCGACGCGGGCGACCGGCTTCCACGTGGCGCGGACCGCGGGCGTCGAGTCCGAGCGCGAGCTCCCGTACGCCGGTCTGCACCGGCTTTGCGTTCCCTTCTTCGGCCGGCTCGAGCACCTGCCGGCGCCGCAGCGGGCCGCCCTCGGCACGGCGTTCGGCCTGACCGTGGGCGAGCCGCCGGACCGGTTCCTGGTCGGGCTGGCGGTGCTGACCCTGTTCGCCGGAGTCGCCGAGGACCGGCCCCTGGTGTGCCTGGTCGATGACGCGCAGTGGCTCGACCGGGTGTCCGCGCAGACCCTCGCGTTCGTCGCCCGGCGGTTGCTGGCCGAGCCGATCGCGCTGGTCGTCGCGGTGCGCGAGCCGGCGGAGGAGCTCGACCTGGCCGGATTGCCGGAACTGGCCGTCCGGGGCCTCGGCGAAGCGGCGGCGGGCGCCTTGCTGGACTCGGTGCTCAAGGGACCGCTGGACGTCCGGGTCCGCGACCGGATCATCGCCGAGACCCACGGCAACCCCCTGGCCCTGGTCGAGCTGCCCCGGTTCTGGACCGCCGCGGAACAGGCCGACGGGCTCTTCCGCCCGGGCGGCGACGCGCTGGCCGACCGCCTTGAGCGGTTGTTCCTCCAGCAGGTGGTGCCGCTGCCGCCCGACACCCGCCTGCTGCTGCTGACCGCGGCGGCAGAGCCGCTGGGGGACGCGACCCTGCTCTGGCGCGCGGCCGGTGAGCTCGGCCTCGGTGCGGATCCGGCGGCCGCCGCCGAGGCGACCGGGCTGGTCGAGTTCGGGCCCCGGGTCCGGTTCCGGCATCCGCTGGTGCGCTCGGCCGTCTACCGGTCCGCCTCGGCGCCGGAGCGGCACGAGGTGCACCGGGTGCTCGCGGCGGTCACCGATCCGGCCCGCGACCCGGATCGGCGGGCGTGGCACCGCGCGCAGGCCACCGTCACCCCGGACGAGGAGGTCGCGGTCGAGCTGGAGTGCTCGGCCGGGCGTGCCCAGGCGCGTGGGGGTCTCGTCGCCGCCGCGGCGTTGCTCGAACAGGCGGCCACCCTCACGCCCGATCCGGCGGTGCGCGCCCGGCGGGAGCTCTCGGCGGCCCGGGCGAAACGCGGTGCGGGCGCGCTCGAAGCGGCGCTGGACTTGCTGGGTGCGGCCGAGGCCGGACCGCCGGATCCGGTGCGGGACGCCGAGGCCGGGCGCCTCCGCGGGCAGATCGCGTTCGACCAGCGGCGCGGCCGCGACGCGGTGGAACTGCTCCTGCGTGCCGCCGGGTCCCTCGACGGCGACGAGGCCCGCGAAACGTACTTGGAAGCGCTCGGTGCCGCCGTGTGGGCCGAGTACGGCGTCGTCGAGGCGGCCCGGCGAACGCGTGCGGCGCCGGCGGCCCAGGTGCCACCGGGTGCGGTCGACCTCGTCCTCGACGCGCTCGCGACCCGGCTCACCGACGGCTACGCGGCCGCGGCCCCGCGGATGACCGCGGCGGTCGACGTCGTCCGCGCGCTCGACACCGGTAGTGAGGACTCCGGGCGCGTGCTGTGGCTGCTGGGCAACCGGGCCGGCGGAACCCTCGCGACCGAGATGCTCGACTACGCCGCCGGCCGCGAGCTCGCCGAGCGTCAGGTGCGGCTGGCCCGCGACACGGGTGCGCTCGTGCAGTTGCAGTTCGCCCTCAACTTCCTCGCCAACCACGAACTGCTGGCCGGCGACCTGACCGCGGCCCAAGCCCTCGTCGAAGAGGACCGGCTGCTCGCCGAAGCCACCGGCGGCCGCCCGGTCGGCTACAGCGCGATCCTGCTCGCCGCCCTGCGCGGCCGCGACGCCGATGCCGCCGCGGAGATCGCGGCCGCCGGCGCGGCGGCGGCCGAGCGGGGCCAGGGCCGGGTCGTGCGGTTCGCCGACTACGCGCTCGCCGTGCTCGGCAACGGCCTCGGCCGCCACGAGGCCGCCCGCGACGCGGCGCGCCGGGTGGTCGAACGCGACACCGTCGGCGACCATGCCCTGGCGACGGCCGAGCTGGCGGAGGCCGCGTCACGCACCGGCGACGGCGACCTCGTCACCGCGGCGCTCGACCGGATGTCCGAACGCGCCCGGGCCACCCCGACGGCGTGGACCCGGGCCCTCGAAGCCCGCCTGCGGGCGTTGGCGGGCATCACTCCCGGCGAGTGCTACGCCGAGTCGATCGCGCTGCTCGCCGAAAGCCCGTTGCGGGTCGAGCTGGCCCGGGCCCACCTGCTGTTCGGCGAATGGCTCCGGCGCGAGGGACGCCGTGTCGACGCCCGGGAGCACCTGCGCACCGCCCACGAAATGACCTCTCGGATGGGCCTCGAAGCCTTCGCCGACCGTGCGCGCCGCGAGTTGCTGGCCACCGGGGAGACGGCACGCAAACGCACCGCCGGGACCACCGAGGGGCTGACCCCGCAGGAGTTCCAGATCGCCCGCCTCGCGCGCGAAGGACTGTCCAACCCCGAAATCGGCACCAGGCTCTTCCTCAGCCCGCGCACCGTCGAATGGCACCTGCGCAAGGTTTTCGGCAAGCTCGCGATCAGCTCGCGGCGTCAGCTGCGCGAAGCGGTCTTCGACGGGGCGTGATGAGGGCCCGGTAACCGGATCAGCGCCCTGGGGTTCAAGCGGTTGAGGCGTGGTGGGTCGCGGTGCGGACGAGGGCCCAGCGCGGGTCGTCGTCGCTCCAGTGGTTGATCAGGGCGTCGACGGCGAGCTGGTGCACGGTGGGGTCGAGCACGCCGCGCTCGGTCGCCGTCTCGAGCAGCCGCAGGTACGTGGTGATCGACGCGATCGGGAGCGCCGCGGCGGTGGGCGTCACCGAGGCGGCGACGTCCCGCATGTCGACCAGGACGAAGACACCGACGACGATCGCCCCTTCGTCGCGCAACTCGGCGGCGAACGCCTCGATCGCGGTGCCCTGCGACACGGCGTCGTCGACGAGCAGCACCCGTCGGCCGTTCACCGACGCGCCGCGGACGCGTGGTTCGTGATCTTCGTGCCCCACGTAGCCGGGTTTGCGCACGAACGCGAACGGCAGTCCGCCGGCCAGCGAAACCGCGCCGGCCAGCGGAATGCCGCCGGTCTCGGCGCCGACGACGACGTCGGCGCCGAGGCGGTGGGCGAACCTCGCGCCCGGTTTCGCGAGGGAGTGCAGCAGCCGGGGATCCGCGTAGGCGTTCTCCACCGACAGCGGGTGCAGGGGCAGCCGGGTGGTCATGTCCCAGGTCGAGATCCCGGGGCGGACCAGGCCCGGCACGGTGGCGAGCCGGGCGGCGAGGTCGTGGGTGCGCATCGGACGTCTCCTGGATGAGTCAGTGCACGTGCTTCGGGTGGCTGCGGGCTTCGACGGCCTTCACGGTCTTGCTCAGCGCGCCGCCCAGGACGCGCTTGCCGGCGACTGAGAGCAGCGCGCCGAGCGCGTGCCCCTTGAAGTTCTTGCCGTCGCGGACGACGACGGCGTCGATCTCGGTGGTGCCGTCGGGGCGTTGCGTGAGGGTGTAGGTGTGGCCGGAGGCGCCGCCCCAGAGGTTCGAGTCGGTGGTCTTCATCTCGATGTGGCGGGGATCGGACCAGTCGTAGTGGAGGCGTTCCCAGACCCCGCCCGAGCCCTCGGTGACGTCGGCGTAGGTGTCGCCGCGGTCGTGGACCTGCAGGTATTCGTCGGCGTTGTTGCCGAAGAGCTCCGCGCGGCCCGGGCCGAAGTCGGTCAGCGCGGCGAGGAACTGCCCGGGGGTGGCGGTGGTGATGACGGTGAAGTGGATGGTGGACACGGTGTCCTCCTTCGAGGGGTTCTGTGGTGCTCTCTCACCGTCGCTCCGCAGGGCACCTGTTCGCCCCAGGGGAAGTCCCTGGCGACTCCCTGGCGTGCTCCCGGGCGAGGCGCTCACCGCGCCGGTTCCGTGCCCGGATCGGTCAGTGCGGCGGTCGCCCGCCAGAGGTCGCGGGCGGTGGTCTCGTCGAGGCCGGCCGCGGACGGCTTGCGGATCCTCGGGTAGCCCCTGATGCTGCCGGGGCCGTCGGGGCCGACGTAGGCGTTGCCGGGAACGTCCTGGGTGGCCGCGTACAGGATCGGCAGTGCCCCGCGTTCGGGAGTGTTGATCAGGAACCCCAACCGGTTGACGAAGCCGGACGAGGAGTGGGCGGCCAGCGAGGTCGACGCGATGCCGGGGTGCGCCAGGACCGAGCGCGCGGGACTTCCCGAGGCGGTCAGGCGCCGCTGCAGCTCCAGCGAAAACAACACGATCGCCAGTTTGGAGTCGTAGTACCCCTTCATCGGGTGGTATTCCCGGGACCGCCAGGCCAGGTCGTCGAGGTCGATCCGGCCCTGGCGGTGCAGCTGACTGGTGACGCTGACCACCCGGTCGGTGATCCGGGGCAGCAGGAGGTTGGTCAGCACGAACGGGCCGAAGTAGTTCGTCGCGGTCTGCACGTCGAAGCCCTGCGGGGTGCGGTTCAGCGGGACAGCCATGACACCGGCGTTGTTCACCAGGACGTCCAGGCCGCCGGTCCACGACCCGGCGAACCGGCGCACCGAGCCGAGGTCGGCCACGTCCAGGTGGCGTACCTCGAACGTGCCCGCCATCCCGGAGATCGCCTCGGCCGCCTTGTCCACGGTGCGCACGCCCAGCACGACCCGGGCCCCGGCGCGGGCGAGTTCCCGTGCGGTGATCAGCCCGAGCCCGCTGCCGGCCCCGGTGACGAGCACCGTGCGGCCGGTCAGGTCCGGCAGGTCGTCAGTGGTCCATTTCGCCATCGTCGTCTCCTGATCAGTGGTCGTCCCGGCCAGTCCAGCCCGACGGCGGAAGTGGGTCGAGGACCTGTCGAGCCACGGATCGGCAGTCAGTGGCTGAGCCGGGCGAAACCGTCCACGATGGACTCATGGCCACCACGATGGACCGGCAGGCGCTCGGCGCCTTCCTGCGCGCCCGCCGCGAAGCGCTGCAACCCGAGGACGTCGGCTTGCGCCGCGGCCCGCGGCGCCGCACGAACGGGCTGCGCCGCGAGGAGGTCGCCGAGCTGTGTGACATGTCCGCCGACTACTTCGCGCGGCTGGAACGCGGCACCGGTCCCCGCCCTTCCGAACAGCTGCTCGCCGCCATCGCCCGCGGGCTGCGGCTCACCCTCGACGAACGCGACCACCTGTTCCTGCTCGCCGGACACCGGACCCCGCACCGTGCCCTGCGCGGCGAGCACGTCAGCCCGGGGCTGATGCGCATCCTGGACCGGCTGCAGGACACCCCGGCGCAGATCATGGGCCCGGTCGGGGAAACACTCGTGCAGACACCTCCCGCGGTCGCCCTGCTCGGCAACCAGACGGGGTTCACGGGTCCGGCCCGCAGCGCCGTCTACCGCTGGTTCACCGACCCTGGCGAGCGGGCGCGCTATCTCGCCGAAGACCATCCGCAGCACAGCCGGATCTCGGTGGCACAGTTGCGCGCGAGCACCGCCCGGCAAGGTCCCGGCTCGCCGGCCGCTCGCCTCGCCGCCGAGCTGACCGCCCGCAGCAGCGAGTTCGCCGACCTGTGGGAACGGCAGGAGGTGGGCATGCGGTGGAGCGACCAGAAACGGTTCACCCACCCCGAACTGGGACTTCTGCGCCTGCACTGCCAGACCCTGCTCGACCCCGACCAGGACCAGACGCTGCTGGTCTTCACCGCGACACCGGGCACCGGCAGCCACGACGAGCTCGCCATGCTCACCGTCATCGGCGCCCAGCAACTCCGGCCGTGAACGCTCAGGCGCTGCCCTTGCGGCGACGAGGCGCGGCTGAACGCGGAGGCGCCGAACGCATGTGCTCCCGCACCGGGGCCAGCAGGGCGGCGAGGGCCTGGACGTCGTCGCGCGAGAGAGGTTCGAACAGCAGGCCGCTGACGACCTCGACGTGGCCCGGCAGCACCTTCGCCAGCAGCGCGCGTCCGGTGTCGGTGATGGTGACGGTGATGCCGCGCTCGTCGTCCGGGGACGGAGCCCGCTCGACCAGGCCGGCCTTTTCGAGCAGGCCGGCCTGGTAGGTCAGGCCGCTGCGGCTGTAGACGACGCCGTCGGCGAGGTCGGTCATGCGGTGGCTGCCGGTGGGGGAGTCGCCGAGCCGGGCGAGCAGCTGGAACTGCACGTAGCTGAGGTCGCCGGCCTCGCGCAACTGCTGCTCGACGGCGTGCCGGAGCAGACTGGTCACCTCGATGAGGTCGAAGTAGGCGCCGAGCTGCACGGGGTCGAGTGACGGTGGCGCATCGGTCATGCCCCGATGGTACTGCTTCGAATTCGAAGAGTGCTGGGTGGTGGGCGGTGGTGAGCCCGGCTGAGCACCCCGGGAGGTGGAGATCGGGCAGTGGGGTGTCGCAGGGTCGCGGGCATGAGCATCCCTTGTCTCGCCCAGCGGGAGGACCAGCAGCGGCTCGAGTGGAGCGGCGGGAGCGTCTTCAGCGTCCTGCTCGACGCCGAGGCGAACGGTGGGCAGCTGACCGTCGGCCGCTTCGACGTCAGCGAAGCCTTCGGGATCACGCCGCAACTGCCGGCCGAAGCCGCCGAACCGGCCGGCAACGTCGTGCTCGGCCCGCCTCGGTGACCCATCTCACTTGCTTCGAATTCGAAGCAGGACTACCGTAACCGTAGTTGCTTCGAATTCGAAGCGCGTAGATGAAGGAGAGAGTCCGATGAAGGCAGTGCGTTTCCACGAGTACGGCGACCCGGGCGTTCTGCGGTACGAGGACGTGGCGCAGCCGGTCCCCGGCCCGGGGCAGGTTCGGATCCGCGTGGCCGCGACGTCGTTCAACTCCGTCGACGGGAACATCCGCGGCGGCTTCATGCAGGGCCCGATCCCGGTGGAGCTGCCGCACACCCCCGGCCTCGACGTCGCCGGCACGATCGACGCGCTGGGCGCGGGACTGGACGGTCTCGCGGTCGGTGACGAGGTCATCGGCTTCCTGCCGATGGACAAGCCCGGCGCCGCCGCGGAGTACGTCCTGGCACCGGCCGAGGTCCTCGCGGCGGCGCCGAAGAGCGTCCCGCCGGCCGACGCCGCCGCCTTGCCGCTGGTGGCGCTCACCGCGTACCAGGCACTGTTCGACCACGCCGGGCTGACCGCGGGGCAGCGCGTGCTGATCAACGGCGCCGGGGGAGCGGTCGGCGGCTACGCGGTGCAGCTGGCGCACAACGCCGGTGCCCACGTCATCGCCACCGCGAGCCCCCGCAGCGCCGACGCGGTCAAACTCGCCGACGAGGTCCTCGACCACACCACCACGAGCGTGACCGACGCGGTGACCGACCCGGTCGACGTCGTGCTCAACCTGGCGCCGGTCACGCCGGAGCAGCTGGCCGCGCTGGTCACGCTGATCCGGCCGGGCGGTGTCCTGGTGAACACGACGGTGTGGATGCCTGCCCCCGGGGACGAAGCGCGCGGTGTGCGCGGCATCGACCTGTTCGTCCGCAGCGACGCCGGCCAGCTGGCGAAGCTGGTCGCGCAGGTCGACCGCGGCGAACTGCGCGTCGACGTCGCCGAGCGGGTGCCCCTGGCCGAGTTGCCCGCGCTGCACGCCCGGGCCGCCGAAGGCGCGGTGCACGGCAAGGTCGTCATCGTCCCGTCCGCCTCCTGACCCCCGACTCCCGAAGGACAGCCCTGCCCTCGATGGCCGGCCTGGCGTTCCCGACCTCGCCCGCGGAGGTCGAGCGCGGGGCGGCCTACGAGTTCGTGCTCCACCACGTGGTCGACTGCGACACCCCCACCGACCTGTTCCGCATCGAAACGGAGACCGCCGGTGCCTGAGACCACCCTCGCGGATCTCGCCCACGAGGTCCGCTCCAAGAACGCCGGCCCGTTCTGGGTCACCATGGAACTGTTCATGCGCGACGACGACGGCTACCGCATCGCCTCCGACGAGGCCTTCCTCGACGAGCGCGTGATCGCGGAGCTCTACCGCGTCGAGGCGGATTCGGTGCAGCTGTTCCGGATCCCCTCGCTCAACGTCGTGAAGATCTCCTTCCCCCGCCCCGTGAGCCAAGGCTCGCTGCGGGACCGCGACATCCACGCCGGTCAGCACCACGTCCCCCTCGCCCGCCTGCCGGTCGAGCGTGGTGGTCGCTGACGACCTCGGCTCCTGGGCAGCCGCGGCCCGCTTCGATGGCCTGAACGGGCACGCGGTCCACCCGGTCCGGCAACGCGCTCGCCTACGAGGTCCAGGGCGTTCTCGCTGCCGTCCATTCAGTGGGAAGGTAACGAGCCGGCTGTGGTGCTGGTCATCGACCGGTTAGCCTCGAACGATCGCGGCGACTGGGGACGGCCAGTGGCGACCGCCTCGCCGGCGAGCCGGGCGAGACCTGTCGGGGCCTCTCCCTACCGCGGTCGGTCGAGGTCACCCCGGACGCACGAGCTGCCGAACTTCGTTGTGAGGGGGGCATGTGCGCTTGCTACTGGTGGGGACGATGCCGGCGACCGCCGGGAACCTGAGTCACGAGCTTCGGGGTCACGGCTTCGAGGTGAGCGTCGTGGACAGCGGGACCGCGCTGCTCGCCACCTCCGTCCTGGCCGACCTGGTGGTGCTGGCCCTGGACCTCCCCGATCTCGACGGCCTGGAGGTCTGCCGCCGCCTTCGTGCGCGCAGCGGGGTGCCGATCATCGGCGTGTCCGCTCGTGACTCCGAACTGGACCGGGTGCTGGGTCTGCAGGCGGGGCTCGACGACTACGTGACCGGGCCGGTCCGGCCGAGCGAAGTGGTCGCGGTGATCGACGCGGTGCTGCGCCGGGTGCGCGGCGCGGCCGCGGAACCGGCGGCGGCCCCGGAGACCGTCGTGCACGGCTCGCTGCACATCGGCCTGCGGGCCCGGGAGGTCCGGGTCGGCGGCCGGCGGGTCGCGGTGACGCCGAAGGAGTTCGACCTGCTCACCCTGCTGGCCTCCGAGCCGGGCCGGGTGTTCACGCGGCGCCGGATCATGTCCGAGGTGTGGCGTGATTCGAGCGGACGGGGCACGCGGACAATCGACACGCACGTCCGAACATTGCGGGCAAAACTGGGGGCGCACTCCTGGGTCGTCAACGTGCCGGGAATCGGCTTCCGGCTCGGCGGCTGACAGGTACAACGATGTCCGGTCCTTGTTGTAGTTCCGGTTGTCTCGGCAGGTGCCGACCGGAATCGTGCACGGATTGTGAAATCGTCTGCAGCCGTTGTGGGATTGGTTGAGAAGTTCCGGAAAACTTGCCAGACTCGGCGACCGAGAAGATCTTGCCGATGGTTGTGTGGCGATTCACTGGGGGCAGTGATGGTACGTGTGCTGGTTGCCGAGTGTGACGAGGTGGAGCGGCTGGTCGTCGCCGGCGCGCTGCGCAGGCAGGGGTTCGAGGTCGAGACCGTCGACACCGTACCGGCGGCGGTCTCCGCCGCGTCCGGCGTCGACCTGGTGGTGCTCGGGTTGCCGGCACCCGGGCTGGCGGTCTGCGCGGCCGTCCGGGAGTCCAGCGCCGTGCCGATCATCGGCACGGCGGCGCCGGGATCGGACATCGACCTGGTCACCGGCCTGCGCAGCGGACTCGACGCCTTCCTCGTCCGGCCGGTCGGGATCCGCGAACTGGTCGCCCGGGTGGACGCGATCCTGCGCCGGACCCTGGCGGGCGCCGACGACTGGGAGGTGATTTCGCGTGGCCCCCTCCGGCTCGACGTCCGCACCAGGGAGGTGCACCGGTGCGGCACGCTCGTCCAGGTGACGCGGAAGGAGTTCGACCTGCTGCTCCTGCTCGCCGCCGAGCCGGACGAGGTGTTCACGCGGCGCGAGATCATGGCCAGGGTGTGGGGCGACGAATGGGCGCGGTCCGACCGGACGATCGACACCCACGTCAACAGCCTGCGTAACAAAATGAGTGACTCTGCGGTAATACGGACGATACGTGGTGTCGGTTTCCGCATCGGTTACCGGGCGCTCGCCGGGGTCGGTGGGCGAGCCGTGTCCACCGGTTCTTGATTTTCTCTGACACAGACTTGCCGGAACCTTCGCTGTGGGCCCGTTGACCGGCTCCCCGCAATTAGACAGAATAGATTTCAGGCGGACGCGGGCATCGAGCGTCAATCCGGTCGATCGGGTCGCCGAAAATCTTTCATCCAGCCGGAGGAAAAATGGCATTCATTTCGGCGGAAGCCGACAATTTGACGGTGCTGAACCTGTTCGGCGCCAAATCCGCTGCCGCCCAGGAGAAACTGCTCACCACGATGCGCGGCATCATCGACTCGGCCGACTTCCCCGGCTGGATCTCGTCCACCCTCTTCGGCGGGATCGCCGAGCCCGGCACGGCGAACTACATCCAGTGGCGCAGCGCCGAGGACCTGCAGAACCGGTACCACGGCGAGAAGTTCCAGAAGGAGATCGTCCCGCTGTTCGACGAGCTCGCCACCTCCGTCCGGCTCCTGCAGACCGAAGTGGTGTTCACCCGTCGCCGCGCCGGGCTGGACGCCATCGAAATCGGCCCGGACCACGACCACTGCACGGTGCTCGCGGTGATGGGGGTGGCCCCGGACGACCAGCAGGAACTCGTGGATCTCTTTTCGCAGGAGGACGACTGGCTCACCGGGTTCCCGGGTTATCTCTCCAACAGCATCCTCCGCGGCACCGACGGCACCTTCGTCGTGAACTTCGCGCAGTGGGAGAGCCAAGCCGCCTACGACGTCTTCCACACGCTGCCCGAACAGGAGCGCCCCGAGGACGTGCGGAAGACGCGGCTGCGGGCGCGGTCGTTGCTGACCTCGCACGAGTACAACACCTACCGGCCCGTGCACACCCGGTCGGCCGCGCCGGCCGCGGCGCGGTCATGACCGCGCCGGTGATCGTCGTCGGCGCCGGCCCGGTCGGGTTGATGCTGGCGGGAGAACTGCGGCTGGGCGGCGTGGACGTGATCGTGCTGGAACGCCGTGAGGAGCCCAGCGGCGAGTCGCGGGGCCTGGGCTTCACCGCACGGGCCACCGAAATCTTCGAGCAACGGGGGCTGCTGAGCCGGTTCGGCACGGTCGAGACGAGCCCGCAAGGCCACTTCGGTGGCATCCCGATGGACTACAGCGTGCTGCCGGGATCGCACTTCGGCGCGCGCGGGATCCCGCAGCACCGCATCGAGAGCATGCTCGAAGACTGGGCATGCGAACTGGGCGCGGAGGTGTTGCGCGGCCACGAAGTCGTCGGCGTGCGGCAAAACGCCGACGGCGTGGTGGCGATCGTCGACGGCGGCGACGGGCTCGCCGAGTTCGACGGCTCCTACCTCGTCGCCTGCGACGGCGGTCGCAGCACCGTGCGGGGTCTGGCGGGGTTCGACTTCCCGGGCACCGAAGCCACCCGCGAGATGTACCTCGCCGACGTCGTCGGCCGGAACATCCGGCCCCGGTTCATCGGCGAGCGCGTGCCGGGCGGCATGGTCATGTCGGCCCCGCTCGAACCCGGCGTGGACCGGATCATCGTCTGCGAACGGGGAGTTCCGCACCGCGAACGCGGTGAGGCGCCCGACTTCGCCGAGGTCGCCGACGCCTGGCAGCGGTTGACGGGCGAGAGCCTGCACGGTGCGGACACCCGCTGGGTGAGCGCCTTCACCGACGCCACACGGCAGGTCACCGAGTACCGCAGGGGTCGGTTCCTCGTCGCCGGGGACGCCGCCCACACTCACCTGCCGGCCGGCGGCCAGGGACTGAGTCTCGGCGTGCAGGACGCGGTCAACCTGGGCTGGAAGCTGGCCGCGACGGTCCGGGGCTGGGCGGCGCCGGACCTGCTGGACACCTACCACTCGGAACGTCACCCGGTCGGCGCCCGGGTCCTGCGCAACACCAGGGCACAGGGCCACCTCTACCTCAGCGGCGAAGAAGTCGAGCCGCTGCGCGAGGTGGTGGCCGAGCTGATCCGGATCCCGGAGGTCGGCCGGCACCTGTCCGGCATGGTCAGCGGGCTGGACATCCGCTACGACGTCGGCCCCGGCACCCATCCGCTGCTGGGCCGCCGGCTACCGGGCGTCGCCCTGCCCACCGGCCGTGGCCTGCTGACCGGGCCGGCGGCCGGCGAGGCGACCGACTGGGCCACTCGCATCGAACTGCGGCCCGGCGGCGAACCGGTGCTGGTCCGGCCGGACGGCTACGTCGTGTGGGCCGGCGGCGACGGCCTCGACGAAGCTCTGCGCCGCTGGTTCGGCGAGCCGAAAACAGTCACGGAAAGGCAACTCGAATCATGCACAGCACCCTGATCGTGGCGCGGATGGACCCGGGCTCGCAGCAGTCCGTGGCCGACCTGTTCGCGCGGTTCGACGCGAGCGAGCTGCCCGAGCTGATGGGCACCCGCCGCCGCGAACTGTTCCACTACCGCGGCCTGTACTTCCACCTGCAGGACTTCGACGGCGAGCACGGTGGCGAGGCGATCCAGGAGGCCCGCACCCACCCGGGGTTCGTCGGGATCAGCACCGACCTCAAGCCGTTCATCGAGGCGTACGACCCGTCGACCTGGCGGTCCCCGAAGGACGCGATGGCGACCCGCTTCTACCACTGGGAGGAGAAGTGACGCGCCGGGTCGTGATCACCGGGGTGGGCGTGCTGGCCCCGGGCGGAACGGGGGCGAAGGAGTTCTGGAGCCTGCTCGTGGCCGGCCGGACGGCGACCCGCGCCATCACCTTCTTCGACCCGGCGCCGTTCCGCTCGCGGGTCGCGGCCGAGATCGACTTCGACCCGGTGGCGGCCGGGCTCACCCCGCAGGAGATCCGGCGGATGGACCGCGCGGCCCAGTTCGCCGTGGTGGCGGCCCGGGAAGCGGTGGCCGACAGCGGGCTGGACTTCGAGGACCTCGATCCGGGCCGGCTCGGCGTGACCGTCGGCACGGCCGTCGGGGCCACCACCGGGCTGGAGGAGGAGTACCGGGTGGTCAGCGACGACGGCCGGCTGCACCACGTGGACCACCGCTACGGCGTGCCGCACCTCTACGACTACCTGGTGCCCAGCTCGTTCGCGGCGGAGGTCGCGTGGGACCGCGGCGCGGAAGGGCCGGCCGCGGTCGTCTCGACCGGCTGCACCTCCGGGCTGGACTCGGTCGGCTACGCCACGGAACTCATCCGCGAGGGCTCGGCGGACGTGATGATCGCCGGGGCGACGGACGCGCCCATCTCGCCGATCACCATGGCCTGCTTCGACGCGATCAAGGCGACGACCCCGCGCAACGACGATCCCGGGCACGCGTCCCGTCCGTTCGACGCGACCCGCACCGGTTTCGTGCTCGGCGAGGGAGCGGCGATCTTCGTGCTCGAGGACCTCGACCGGGCCCGGGCCCGCGGCGCCCAGATCTACGCCGAGATCGCCGGTGTCGCTTCCCGCTGCAACGCCTACCACATGACCGGTCTCCGGCCGGACGGCGCGGAAATGGCCGAGGCCATCACCCGTGCCCTCGCCGAGGCCCGCATCGATCCCGCGGACGTCGACTACGTCAACGCGCACGGTTCCGGCACCAAGCAGAACGACCGGCACGAGACCGCCGCGTTCAAGCGCAGCCTCGGCGACCACGCCTACCGCACCCCGGTCAGCTCGATCAAGTCGATGATCGGGCACTCGCTCGGCGCGATCGGCTCGCTGGAGATCGCCGCCTCCGTGCTGGCGATCCGGCACGACGTCGTGCCGCCGACGGCCAACCTGCACGTCCCGGACCCCGAGTGCGACCTGGACTACGTGCCGCTGGTGGCGCGGGACTGGCCGACGAAGACCGTGCTCAGCGTGGGCAGCGGCTTCGGCGGGTTCCAGAGCGCGATGGTGCTGCGGGAGCCGGCGTGAGCGCCACGGCCGTGGTCACCGGCCTCGGCGTGGTGGCGCCGAACGGCCTGGGCGCCGAGGAGTTCTGGAAGGCCACGCTCGCCGGCGAGCACGGCATCGGCCCGGTGCGGCGGTTCGACGCCGCCGGCTACCCGGCGCGGCTCGCCGGCGAAGTGCGGGACTTCGTCGCCGAAGACCACCTGGAGAGCCGGCTGCTGCCGCAGACGGACTACATGACCCGGTACGCCCTGGCGGCCGCCGACTGGGCGCTGGCCGACGCCGGCCTCGACCCGGGCGAGCTGCCAGCCTTCGACATGGGCGTGATCACGGCGAGTTCGGCCGGCGGGTTCGAGTTCGGGCAACGCGAACTGGAGAACCTCTGGAGCCGCGGCAGCGGATACGTGAGCGCCTACCAGTCCTTCGCGTGGTTCTACGCGGTCAACACCGGGCAGATCTCCATCCGCAACGGGATGAAGGGGCCGAGTGGCGTCGTGGTCAGCGACCAGGCCGGTGGCCTGGACGCGCTCGCCCACGCCCGCCGGCAGATCCGCAAGGGCAGCCGGCTGATCGTGTCCGGCGGCGTCGACGGCTCGATCTGCCCCTGGGGCTGGGTCGCCCAACTGGCCAGTGGGCGGCTCAGCACCGGCGAGGACCCGGACACCGCCTACCTGCCGTTCGACGCGCGCGCCGCCGGGCACGTGGCCGCCGAGGGCGGCGCGATCCTGGTCGTGGAGGACGCCGCGACCGAGCGTCCGTCCTACGGCGAGATCGCCGGCTACGCCGCGACGTTCGACCCGAAGCCCGGGAGCGGCCGGGAGCCGGGACTGGGGCGCGCGATCCGCGGAGCGCTCGGCGACGCCGGCGTCGAACCGGCCGACGTCGACGTGGTGTTCGCCGACGCGGCGGCGGTGCCCGAGCTGGACCGGGCCGAAGCGCGGGCGATCACCGACGTGTTCGGCGCGTACGCCGTTCCCGTGACCGCGCCGAAAACGATGACCGGACGGCTCTACGCGGGTGGCGCGGCCCTGGACCTGGCCTGTGCCCTGCTGTCCATCCGGGACGGTGTCATCCCGCCGTCCACCCACGTCCGGCTCTCGCCGGAGCACCCGATCGACCTCGTCACCGGGCAGGCCCGCAGCGCGACGGTGCGCACCGCCCTCGTCCTCGCGCGCGGTCACGGCGGCTTCAACTCCGCCATGGTCGTGCGCGCCAACCACAGCTAGGAGGCAGTCGTGTCACTGACATTGGAGAACCTCAGGCGGGTCCTGCGGGAAGGCGCCGGTACCCAGGACGGCGTCGACCTCGGCGGGGACATCCTGGACACGCCGTTCGACGAGCTCGGCTACGACTCGCTGGCGGTGCTGGAAGCCACTTCCCGGATCACCCGCGAGTTCAAGATCGAGTTCGACGACGACGCCGCGGTGGCCGCCACCACGCCGCGGGAGTTCCTGGCACTGGTCAACGCGGGCTGAGGAGAACCATGAGCAGAACAGCCATCGTCACCGGCGCGACCAGCGGCATCGGCCTGGCGACCACCGCGCTCCTCGCCGATCAGGGGCACCGCGTTTTCCTCTGCGCTCGCGACGCCGACAACGTCGCGCTGACCGTGAAACAGCTGCGAGACAAGGGGTACGAGGTCGACGGCGCGGCGTGCGACGTCCGATCGCCGGAGGCGGTCCGGTCGTTCGTCACGGCCGCGGTCGACCGCTACGGCCCCGTCGACATCCTCGTCAACAACGCCGGCCGCAGCGGCGGTGGCGTCACCGCCGACCTCGCCGACGACCTGTGGTTCGACGTCATCAACACCAATCTGAACAGCGTCTTCCTGGTCACGAGGGACGTGCTGTCGATCGGTGGCATGCGGGAGTCGGGTTGGGGCCGCATCGTCAACGTCGCGTCCACCGCGGGCAAGCAGGGCGTGGTTCTCGGTGCGCCGTACTCGGCGTCCAAACACGGTGTCGTCGGCTTCACCAAGGCGCTGGGCAACGAGCTGGCCAAGACCGGCATCACGGTCAACGCGGTGTGCCCCGGCTACGTCGAAACCCCGATGGCCCAACGGGTCCGGCAGGGCTACGCGGCCGCCTGGGACACCTCGGAGGACGACGTGCTCACCCGGTTCCAGGCCAAGATCCCGCTCGGCCGCTACTCGACGCCCGAGGAAGTGGCGGGGCTGATCGGCTACCTCGTCACCGACATCGCGGGCTCCATCGCGGCGCAGGCTCTCAACGTCTGCGGCGGTCTCGGCAACTTCTAGGAGAATCATGCCCATCACACGCAACGTCGAGCACGAGATCACCGTCGAGGCCCCGGCCAAGGAGATCTACCAGCTGATCGCGGACGTGGGGAACTGGCCCCAGCTGTTCGCCCCCACCGTCCACGTCGAACACGCGTCCCAGGACGAGCGGACGGAACGCATCCGGATCTGGGCCACCGCGAACGGCACCGCCAAGACCTGGACGTCACGCCGGGAACTGGATCCCGGCGCACTGCGCGTCGACTTCCGCCAGGAGGTGTCCCAGCCCCCGGTCGGCGGGATGGGGGGGCGCCTGGCTGGTGGAGCCGCTGTCCGAAGGGACGTCGAAGGTGCGGCTGCGCCACGACTACCACGCAGCGACCGACGACCCGGCGGACCTGGCGTGGATCGACCAGGCCGTGGACCGCAACAGTCACGTGGAGCTGGCGGCGCTCAAGGACACCGCCGAAGCGGCGGCGTCGGACCTGCTGTTCAGCTTCGACGACACCCTGGAGATCGACGGCAGCGCGCGGGACGTTTACGACTTCATCAACGAGGCCCGGCTGTGGCGAGAGCGGCTGCCGCACGTCGCGCGGGTCGACCTGACCGAGGACACCCCCGGCCTGCAGGTGCTGGAGATGGACACGCGGACCCAGGACGGCTCGACGCACACCACCCGGTCGATCCGGGTCTGCCTGCCGCACCGGAAGATCGTCTACAAGCAGGTCCAGGTGCCCAAGCTGATGACGCTGCACACCGGGCACTGGCTGTTCGAGGACCGGCCGGGCGGGGGTGTCACGGCCACCTCGCGGCACACCGTCCGGATCAACGAGGACACCATCACCGAGGTGCTCGGCGCGTCGGCGGACGTGGCGGCTGCGCGCGCGTTCGTGCGGAAGGCGTTGAGCACCAACAGCCTCGCCACCCTCGGTCACGCCAAGAACTATGCCGAGAGCCGCTGACGTGCCCGAGGTGCTGGTGGCCGGCGCCGGGCCGGTCGGGCTGCTGCTCGCCGGTGAGCTGCGGCGCGCCGACGTCGGGGTGACGGTGGTGGACCGGCTGGCCCGGCCGATGCAGGAGTCCCGGGCGTCGCAGCTCACCAGCCGCACCGCGGAGCTGCTGCACGAACGCGGGCTGCACGCGTTGCTGGCCGAGGCCGTCCACGAACCCCGCGCGCACTTCGGCGGCCTCGGCTTCGACATGTCCGATGTGGACAGTGAGTTCGCGGGCAACTGGAAGGTCCCGCAGTACCGGACCGAAGCGGCGCTCGCGGAGCAGGCGCTCGGCCTGGGTGCCACGTTGCTGCGCGAGCACGAGCTTGTGGCTTTGACCGTGCACGAGGACCACGTCGAGGCGGCTTTCACCGGCCGGCCGTCGCTGCGGGCGGACTTCGTCGTCGGCTGCGACGGCCGGCACAGCACCGTCCGGCGGTTGGCCGGATTCGAGGTCGATTCCGCACCGGCCACGCGTGAGCTGCTGCGGGCGGACGTCACCGGCCTCGACGTGCCGGACCGGCGGTTCGAACGGTTCGAGCACGGCATGGCCGTCGCCTCGACCCGGGCCGGCGTGACCCGGGTGATGGTGCACGAGTTCGGCCGGGAGGTGACGCTCGAGGAGCCGATGTTCGACACCGTCGCCGAGGTCTGGGCGAAGGTGACGGGGGAGGACATCTCGCACGGCACGCCGGTGTGGGTGGACGCCTTCGACAACGCCCGGGGGCAGGCCACCGAGTACCGCCGGGGCCGGGTGTTCCTCGCCGGCGACGCGGCGCGCTGGCACCTGCCGATCGGCGGGCAGGCGCTGAACGTCGGCCTGCAGGACGCCGTCAGCCTCGGCGCCGCGTTCCGGCCGGGGCGGTCGCTGAACGAGTATCACGACGAACGCCACGCCGCCGGCGCGAAGATCCTGCGTCTCGTCACGGCGCAGGAAGACCTGCTGCTGGGCGGCCCCGAGGTCGAGCCGCTCCGCGCGGTGCTCGCGGAGCTGATCGCCCTCCCGCAGGTCCAAGCCCAGTTCGCCGCCCTTCTCAGTTAGGAGCAGCGCATGACCCCTCCCGAGATCCCCATTCCCGCCCGCATCCTCCAACTCGCGACGGCGAGCTGGCTGTCGGCGGCGGTGAGCGCGGCGGCGTCCCTCGGCGTCGCGGACGCGCTGGCCGCCGGCCCGCGTCCGGTGGAAGACATCGCGAAGGAGATCGACGCGCACGCGCCGACGCTCTACCGGCTGCTGCGCGCGTGCGCGGACTACGACCTGTTCGAGGAACACGACGGCCAGGTCTTCGCGCTCACCGAGCTGGGGCACGCGCTGCGTACCGACAGCCCGGTGTCGATGCGCGGTTTCGCGCAGTGGGTCGGCGATCCGGCCGACCGCTACAGCTGGTCCGGCCTCGCGGACTCGGTCCGCACCGGGCGGTCGGCGTTCGAGCAGGTGCACGGCCAGGACGTGTGGGCGTACATGGCCACGCACCCGGACACCGCGAGCGTGTTCAACAACGCCATGACGAGCGCCTCCGACCAGATGATCAAGCCGGTGGTGGCGGCCTACGACTTCAGCCGGTTCGGCCGGGTCGTCGACGTCGGCGGCGGCCACGGGGCGTTGCTCGCCGAGATCCTGCGGGCCAACCCCGGCGTCCACGGGGTGCTGTACGACCAGCCCGAGGTCGTGGCCGGCGCGTCGCACCCCGACGTCGCCGACCGGTTGTCGGTGGTGGGTGGCAGTTTCTTCGAGAGTGTGCCGCCGGGCGGCGACGCTTACCTGCTGTCGAACGTGATCCACGACTGGGACGACGAGAAGTCGGCCCGGATCCTGTCGAACGTCCGGGAGGCGATGGCGCCGGACGCCCGGGTGCTGCTGGCCGAGGTGGTGATGCCGGGCAAGGCCGAGCCCGCCGCGACGGTGAAGCTGATGGACCTCAACATGCTGGTGCTCTGCGACGGCAAGCAGCGGACCGAGGCCGAGTTCGCGGAGCTGTTCCGCAGCGCGGGCCTGGAGCTGTCGCGGATCGTGCCCAGCGGGTTCTGCAGCGTCGTCGAGGCGGTGCGGGCGTGAGCGCGCTGGAGGGGAAGGTCGCCATCGTCACCGGGGGCGCCGGTGGCATCGGCGCGGCCACCGTAGCCGCGCTGGCGGAGGCCGGTGCTCGGGTGGTGGTGGCCGACGTGGCCGAGGCCGCCGTCGCGGAGGTCGTCGACTCGCTGACCACGCAGGGGCACAAGGTGGCCGGGCACGTGGTCGACGTGTCCGATGAGGACAGTGTGCGCGAGCTGGTGCGGTTCACGGTGGACACGTTCGGCGGCGTAGACATCCTGGACAACAACGCGGCGCTGGTGTCGGCGATCAAGCGGGACCGCGATGTCGTGACCATGCCCGTCGAGCTGTGGGACGAGGTCATGGCGGTGAACCTGCGTGGCCCCATGCTGCTGTGCAAGCACACCGTGCCGATCATGATCGAACGCGGCGGCGGCTCGATCGTCAACATCGCCAGCGGCCAAGGGCTGTCCGGGGACCGCACGATGGTCGCCTACGGCAGTTCGAAGGGCGGCCTGATCGCGCTGACCCGGTTCGTCGCGGCCGCCTACGGCGACCACGGCGTCCGGTGCAACACCGTGGCGCCGGGGCTGATCAAGACGCCCGCGCTGGACGCGGACATGCCGGAGTTCGTGCAGGACAAGATCCGCGCGCACAACCTGGTACCCCGGCTGGGCACGCCGGCGGACGTGGCCGCGCTGGTCACGTTCCTCGCCTCGCCGGCCGCGAGCTTCATCACCGGCCAGCTCATCCCAGTCGACGGCGGCTTCCTGTCCCACCTGCCGACGCTGGCGGTCCTGGCACCCCCCGGTCAGGGCGACGCCGGCCACGTAGCCAACCGAACCTAGTCCCGGCGCGGGTTGTCGTGAGTGGTAATTAGGGTTAGAACC
>NZ_JAJPWR010000011.1:0-345826 GCF_046548995.1 Amycolatopsis sp. lyj-109 | reverse complement strand
GTGTGATGCCTCGCCAATCACGTGTGATGTCCCTCCAGACACGTGTGATGCCTCGCCAATCACGTGTGATGTCCCTCCAGACACGTGTGATGCCTCGCCAATCACGTGTGATGTCCCTCCAGACACGTGTGATGCCTCGCCAATCACGTGTGATGTCCCTCCAGACACGCGTGATGCCCTGCCAATCACGTGTGATGCCCCTCCGGACACGCGAGATGTCCCGGCGGGGGCGGAGCCGGTCGACGTCGAGGCGCTCTACTCGCGGCTCGCCGCGATGGGCTTCGACTACGGCGAAGCGTTCGGCGGCCTCACCCGCGTCTGGCGGGACGGCACCGACGTCTTCGCCGAAGTGACGCTGCCGGAGCCGTTCCACGCGGACGCGGCCGGCTTCGCCCTGCACCCCGGCCTGCTCGACGCCGCCCTGCACCCGCTGGGCCTCGGCATCGTCACCCCCGATGACGGTGCGGCCCGGGTCCCGTTCTCCTTCACCCGGGTCGCGGTGCACGCCACCGGCGCCACCGAGCTGCGGGTCCGGCTGTCCCCGGCGGGGGAGAACGCCGTCGCCCTCACCGCCTGGGACGCCACCGGTGCCCCGGTCGTGACGGTCGGCTCGCTGCTGCTGCGCCCGGTCGCCCCCGCCGCGGCAACCGTCCCCGGCACCCTCTTCGAGCAGGTCTGGACCGAGGTCCGGGCGACGGAGGCCACCCCGGCCACCCCGGTCCCCCCGGGCTCGTTCGGTGCCGACGAGCTGGAGTTGGGCCTGACCGGGACCGCCGACGCGGACCTGGTCTTCACCTCCGTTGCCGGGGGCGCGGCCGACGCCGCGCGGGAGACCACCGGTCGCGTCCTGGAACTGCTGCAGTCCTGGCTCGCCGAGGAGCGCCCGGGCCGCCTGGTGATCGTCACCCGTGGCGCGGTCGCCGCCGGGGACGAGGAGGTCCGCGACGTCGCCGCGGCCGCCGCCGCCGGTCTGGTGCGGTCCGCGCAGTCGGAGCACCCCGGGCGGTTCCTCCTGGCCGACGTCGACACCGACCCCCGATCGCTCGCCATTCTGTCCACTGTGGACGCTCTCGGTGAGCCGCAGCTGGCGCTCCGGGAAGGCGTCGCGTCGGCACCCCGGCTGGCCCGCGCGAGCGCGCCGCCGCTGACGCCCACCGGCGGCTCCTGGCGGCTGGTCACCACCGGCACCGGCACCACCGACGGCCTGGCCCTGGCCGAAGCGGCCGAGGCATCCCTCGGCGAAAACGACGTCCGGATCGAGGTCCGCGCGGCCGGGCTGAACTTCCGCGACGTCCTCATCTCGCTCGGCATGTACCCCGACCCCGAGGCCCGCCTCGGCTCCGAAGCGGCGGGCGTGGTCGTCGAGGCCGGCTCGGGGGTCCGCGATCTCGCCGTCGGCGACCGCGTGTTCGGCCTGGTCGACGACGCCTTCGCCCCGCGGGCCGTCGCCGATGCCCGGCGGCTGGCACCGATCCCCGCCGGGTGGACCTTCGCCGAGGCGGCCACCGTGCCGGTCGCGTTCGTCACCGCCTACTACGGCCTCTTCGACCTCGGCAGGCTCGAAGCGGGCCAGTCCGTGCTCGTCCACGCGGCGGCGGGCGGCGTCGGGATGGCCGCCGTGCAGCTGGCCCGCTGGAAGGGCGCCGAGGTGTTCGCGACGGCGAGTGAGGGCAAGCACGCCGTGCTGCGCGAACTCGGCCTCGACGACACGCACCTGGCGAGCTCGCGCACCCTGGGCTTCCGGGACCGGTTCGGGCGCGTCGACGTCGTCCTGAACTCCCTGACCGGGCCCTTCGTCGACGCCTCCCTGGACCTGCTCGCCCCCGGCGGCCGGTTCGTCGAGCTGGGCAAGACCGACGTCCGCCCCGGCTGCCACCCCTTCGACCTCGGCGACCCCGGCCCGGACCGGATCGCGGCCATCCTCGCCGACCTCCTGGCCGCCTTCGGCCGCGGCGAGCTGACGCCGTTGCCGCTGCGGGCCTGGGACCTCGGCCGGGCCGCCGACGCCTTCCGGTTCGTCAGCCAGGCCAGGCACGTCGGCAAGAACGTGCTCACGCTGCCGCGGCCGGAGCCGGCCGGCACCGTGCTTGTCACCGGGGGCACCGGCACGCTCGGCGCCGCCGTGGCCCGGCACCTCGCCCGCCGTCCGGGCGTCCGGCGGCTGGTGCTGGTGAGCCGGCGCGGCCCGGACGCGCCCGGCGCCGCCGGGCTGTGCGAAGAACTGGCCGTGCTCGGTGTCGAGGCGATCGTGGTCGCCGGCGACGTGGCCGAGCCCGGCTTTGCGGCGGATGTGCTGCGGGAGATCCCCGCCGAGGCGCCGCTGATCGGGGTGGTGCACGCCGCCGGGATTCTCGACGACGGCGTGCTCGAAGCGCAGACACCGGCCCGGGTGGCCTCGGTGCTTCGCGCCAAAGTGGACGGCGCGTCGGCGCTCGGCAGGCTTACCCGGGACCACGACCTGGCCTGGTTCGTCCTGTTCTCCTCGGTCGCCGGCATCGTCGGCGCGGCCGGCCAAAGCGGGTACGCCGCCGCGAACAGCGCACTGGACGCGCTCGCCGCGCACTGGCGGTCCCAGGGCCTGCCCGCGGTTTCCCTCGCCTGGGGCCAGTGGGCGCTCGGCAGCGCGATGACCGGCAAGCTCGGCGAGCGCGACCGCGGCCGCATCGAACGGGCCGGCATCCGGCCACTGTCCACTGAGGACGCACTGGCCGCGCTGGACGCCGCCATCGGGCTCGGCCGGCCGGTCGCCGTGCCGTTGCGCCTGGACCTCGCCGCCCTGCGCGCGGGCGACGATCTCGCCCCGCTGTGGCGGGTGCTCGTGCGTGCGCCGGTCCGCCGCGCCGCACAGGCCGCCGTCGCCGGCGAAAGCTGGGCCGGCCTCGACCCTGAAGAAGCCCGCGGAAAGGTCCTGGACCTGGTCCGCACGCACGTCGCGGCGGTGCTGGGGCACGCGAGCGCGGACACGATCGACCCGGCGAGGGCGTTCAAGGACGCCGGCTTCGACTCGCTGACCGCGGTGGAGCTGCGCAACCGCCTCGCCACCGCGACCGGCCGCGCGCTGCCCGCAACCCTCGTCTTCGACTACCCGAACCCCATGGCCCTGGCCGGGTTCCTGCTGGCCGGCACCGAGCCCGCGGCGGCCCCGGTCGTCCCGGCGGCCCGCGTCTCCGGCGAGGACCCGATCGCCATCGTCGCGATGAGCTGCCGCTTCCCAGGCGACGTCGACTCGGCCGACGCACTGTGGCGGCTGGTCGCCGAGAGCCGCGACGCCATCGGCGGGTTCCCGGCCGACCGCGGCTGGCCCGTCGACGAGCTCTACCACCCGGACCCGGCGCACCCGGGCACCTTCTACGCCACCGGCGGCGGTTTCCTGCCAGGCGCCGCCCGCTTCGACGCGGCGTTCTTCGGGATCTCCCCGCGCGAAGCCCTGGCCATGGACCCGCAGCAGCGGCTGCTCCTGGAAGTCTCGTGGGAGGCCTTCGAACGGGCGGGTCTCGACCCGGGAACGCTGCGCGGCAGCACCACCGGCGTGTTCGTCGGCGCCGCCCACTCCGGCTACGCGGCCGGAGTGCCGGCCGCGGACGGCGTCGAGGGGCACCTGCTCACCGGCAACGCGGGCAGCGTGCTCTCCGGCCGGATCGCCTACCACCTGGGCCTGGAGGGTCCCGCGGTCACCGTGGACACCGCCTGCTCGTCGTCGCTGGTCGCGCTGCACCTGGCCGGTCAGGCGCTGCGGGCGGGCGAATGCGACCTGGCCCTGGCCGGTGGGGTCGCGATCCTCGGCACGCCGGACATCTTCGTCGAGTTCAGCCGCCAGCGCGGGCTGTCCGCGGACGGCCGCTGCAAGGCCTTCGCGGACGCCGCCGACGGCACCGGCTGGAGCGAAGGCGCCGGCATGGTCGTCCTGGAGCGGCTTTCGGACGCGCGGCGCAACGGGCACGAGGTGCTCGCCCTGCTGCGTGGTTCGGCGGTCAACTCCGACGGCGCGTCGAACGGCCTGACCGCCCCGAACGGGCCGTCGCAGCAGCGCGTGATCCGGGCGGCGCTGGCGAACGCGGGCTTGGCACCGTCCGATGTGGACGCCGTCGAGGCGCACGGGACCGGGACGACCCTGGGTGACCCGATCGAGGCGCAGGCGGTGCTGGCCACCTACGGGCAGGACCGTTCGACGCCGCTGTGGCTCGGTTCGCTGAAGTCCAATCTCGGGCACACGCAGTCGGCCGCGGGCGTGGCCGGGGTGATCAAGATGGTGCTCGCGATGCGCCACGGCGTGCTGCCGAAGACCCTGCACGTCGACGCGCCCTCGACCCGGGTGGACTGGACGGCCGGGTCGGTCGAGCTGCTCACCGAACAGCGCCCGTGGCCTTCGGTGGATCGTCCGCGCCGGGCCGGCGTCTCGGCGTTCGGCATCTCCGGTACCAACGCGCACGCCATCCTCGAACTCCCCGCGGAACCGGCGCCCGCGCCCGCCGTGGTTCCGGAGCCGCCGGTGGTCGTCTGGGCGCTGTCGGCCAAGGGCGAACCGGCGTTGCGGGCCCAGGCGCGCAAGCTGGCGACGGTCGACGCCGCCCCGGCGGCGGTCGCCGGAGCGCTGCTCTCCCGAGCCCGGTTCGACGACCGCGCGGTCGTCCTCGGCAGCAGCCGGGCCGAGCTGCTCGCCGGGTTGACCGCGCTGGCCGCCGGGGAACCGGCGCCCGGGGTCGTCCGCGGCACGGCGTCGTCCGGCCGGCTCGCGGTGCTGTTCACCGGCCAGGGCGCGCAGCGGACCGGCATGGGCCGCGAGCTGTACGACCGGTACCCGGTCTACGCGGCGGCGTTCGACGAGATCTGCGCCGAGTTCACCGTGCCCGTGCGCGACGTCGTGTCCGGCGACGCGCCGGGCCTGGACGAGACCGGGTTCACCCAGCCCGCCCTGTTCGCCGTCGAGGTCGCGCTGTACCGGCTCTTCGAGTCGTGGGGCGTCCGGCCGTCGTTCGTCGCCGGGCACTCGATCGGTGAGCTGGCCGCGGCGCACGTCGCCGGGGTGTTCTCCCTGGCGGACGCGTGCCTGCTCGTGTCGGCCCGCGCCGCGCTGATGCAGGCGCTGCCGAAGGGCGGCGCGATGGTGTCGATCGCCGCGCCGGAGCCCGACGTCCGGCCGCTGCTGGGCGACCGGGTGGCGATCGCCGCCGTCAACGGCCCGGCATCGGTGGTCGTCTCCGGCGACGAAGCCGACGTCCTGGCCGTCGCCGCGGAGTTCGCCGACCGGGGTGTCCGGACCAAGCGGCTCAGCGTCAGCCACGCCTTCCACTCGCCGCACCTCGACCCGATGCTCGACGAATTCCGCGCGGCCGCCGACAAGGTCACCTACCACCCGGCGGAGATACCAGTGCTCTCGAATGTGAGCGGTGCTCTCGCCGAGCCGTTCACCGCGGACTACTGGGTGCGGCACGTGCGGGAGGCGGTCCGGTTCGCCGACGGCGTGTCCACATTGGAGGCGGCCGGCGTCGGCGTCTTCCTGGAACTGGGCCCGGACGGCGTCCTCAGCTCGATGACCCGCGACACCGTGCCGGACGCCGTGGTGGTCCCGTCACTGCGGCGCGACCGCCCCGACGGCGAGGCGGCGCTGACCGCGCTGGCGACGCTGTTCGCGCACGGCGCCCCCGCCGACCTGGCCGCGGTGTTCGGTCCCGCCGGACGCGTGGACCTGCCGACCTACGCGTTCCAGCACGAGCACTACTGGCTGGAAGCGACGGCGGCGCCCGTGGTGGACACGGCGTTCTGGTCGGCGGTCGAGCGCGAGGACGTCGGCGAGCTGGCCGGGACACTGGCGATCGGCGAGGACCAGCGCGCGTCCCTGACCGCGCTGCTCCCGGCGTTGTCGTCCTGGCGGCGGCAGCACGGCAGGCAGTCCGTTGTGGACGGATGGCGATACCGGGTCACCTGGGAACCGGCCCGCGAGACCGGGGCGACGCCATCGGGGCACTGGCTGCTGGCCGTCCCGGCCGGGGAAGCGCGCTTGGGCGACGAGGTCGCCGCGGCCCTCGCCGAGCGGGGCGTTTCGTTCGCCCGCCTCGACGACCCGGCCGGCGACGAGCTGGCGGTAGCGGGCCGGACCGCGGACGCCGTGCTGTCCCTGCTGGCGCTCGGTTCCGGAGCGGACTCGGCGGTTCCGGCCGGAGTTGCGGCGACGCTCGCGTTGCTCCGTGCGGTGCCCGAGATTCCCGTGTGGACGGTCACCAGGGGAGCGGTGGCGATCGGCCACCCCGACCCGGCGCCGGACGCCGAGCAGGCCCAGGTCTGGGGTCTGGGCCGCAGCGCCGCCCTCGACCGGCCGGACGGTTGGGGTGGTCTGATCGACCTGCCCGCGGAGTGGGCCGGAGGGTCGGGCGGTGAAGCCCCGCATCATCCGGCCCCCGCCGACCGGATCGGCGAGCTCCTGGTCCAAGCCCTGGCGGACCCGGCCGAGGACCAGGTGGCCGTGCGGGCGGACGGCCGGTTCGCCCGGCGCCTCGTCCCGGTCACCGGCGTCCCCACCGGGCGGCCGTGGCAACCCCGCGGCACGGTCCTCGTCACCGGCGGCACCGGCGCGCTCGGCGCCCACGTCGCCCGCTGGCTCGCCACCGAGGGCGTCGACCGGATCGTCCTCACCAGCCGCCGCGGCACCCAGGCCCCGGGCGCCGAAGCCCTGGCTCAAGAGCTGACCGCGCTGGGCGCCGACGTCACCATCGCGGCCTGCGACGTCGCCGACCGCACCGCACTCGCCGCGGTCCTCGACGATATCCGCGCCGACCTGACCGCCGTCGTCCACGCCGCCGGAACCGGCGGAGCGACCCCCCTCGACGACCCGGACCTCGGCGCCTTCGCGGAGATCCTCTCCGCCAAGGTGACCGGCGCCGAAAACCTCGACGCCCTGCTCGGCGACACCGAACTCGACGCGTTCGTGCTGTTCTCCTCGATCGCCGGGATCTGGGGCAGCGGCGGCCAGTCCGCCTACGGCGCGGCCAACGCCCACCTCGACGCGCTCGCCCGGCGCCGGCGGGCCGCGGGCCGCACCGCGACCGCGCTGGCCTGGGGCCCGTGGGCCGACGGCGGCATGGCGGCCGACCACGACGCCGAGGACTACCTGCGCCGCCGGGGCCTGACGCCGTTGCGGCCGGCCCTCGCGGTCCGCGCCATGGCCGGCGCGGTCGGGCGCGACGAGACCACGCTGACCGTCGCCGAGGTCGACTGGACGCGGTTCGTGCCCGCCTTCACCTCCGCCCGGCCGAGCGCTCTGCTGCTCGGCGTGCCGGAAGCGCGGCGGGTCCTCGAAACGGCCGTGGTGGTCCCGGCGACCGAAGACCTGCTCGCCGGACTGTCCGAAATGGACGTCGAGCGGACCCTGCTGGCCCTGGTCCGCACCGAGGCGGCGGTCGCGCTCGGGCACCGCGGGGCCGACGCCGTCCCCGCGGCGCGCCCGTTCACCGAGCTGGGCTTCGACTCCCTGACCTCCGTCGAGTTCCGCAACCGCCTCGCCAAGGCGGCGGGCGTGGCCCTGCCCGCGACCGTCGTCTTCGACCACCCCACGCCGACAGCCCTCGCCGCGCACCTGCTCGACGTTCTGCGGCCCGGCACCGCGGCCGACCCCGAGGAGGCCCGGATCCGGGCGGCGCTGGCCACCGTGCCGCTGGCCCGGTTCCGCGACGCCGGGCTGATGACGGCACTGCTGGAGCTGGCCGGGCTCGACGTGTCCCACACCGCCGACACCGGCGGCCCGGACGCCGTGGACGACCTCGACGCCGAGGCGCTGGTCCGGCTGGCGCTGGACGGTACCGATTCCCGATGACCCACTCCTGGAGCTGAACCATGGCCACGCCCGAGAAGGTGCTCGACGCGCTGCGCGCCTCCGTCAAGGAGGCCGAGCGGCTGCGGCGGCAGAACCGGCAGCTCGTCGAGGCCGCGACCGAGCCGATCGCCATCGTCGCGATGGCCTGCCGGTTCCCCGGCGGCGTGCGCTCGCCGGAGGGGCTGTGGGACCTGGTGGCCCGCGGCGGGGACGCCGTTTCGGCGTTCCCCGCCAACCGCGGCTGGGACACCGCGGTGCTGTTCGACGACTCCGGCCGTCCGGGCACGACGTACGCGCGGGAAGGCGCGTTCCTGCACGACGCGGACCTCTTCGACGCGGGGTTCTTCGGGATCTCCCCACGGGAGGCCCTGGCGATGGACCCGCAGCAACGGCTGCTGCTGGAGACGTCGTGGGAGGCCTTCGAGCGTGCGGGCATCGACCCGGCGTCGCTGCGGGGCAGCCGGACAGGCGTGTTCGTCGGCTCCAACGGCCAGGACTACCTCGCCCTGCTGCGCTCGTCGGCCGAGGACGTCGAGGGCTACCTCGGCACCGGCAACGCGGCGAGCGTCGTCTCCGGCCGGCTGGCGTACCTGTTCGGTTTCGAGGGCTCGGCGCTGACCGTCGACACGGCGTGCTCGTCGTCGCTGGTCGCCCTGCACCTCGCCGCGCAGGCGCTGCGGCAGGGCGAATGCGATCTGGCGCTGGCCGGCGGGGTCACCGTGATGGCCACGCCGGGGACGTTCGTCGAGTTCAGCCGCCAGCGCGGGCTCGCCCCGGACGGCCGGGTCAAGGCGTTCGCCGAGGCGGCCGACGGCACCGGCTGGGGCGAAGGCGCCGGGGTCCTGCTGGTCGAGCGGCTGTCCGACGCGCGGCGTCACGGGCACGAGGTCCTGGCGGTGGTGCGCGGCTCGGCGGTCAATCAGGACGGCGCGTCCAACGGCCTGACCGCGCCGAACGGCCCGGCCCAGCAGCGGGTGATCCGGGCGGCCCTCGACAATGCCCGGCTGTCCATTTCGGACGTCGATGCCGTCGAGGCGCACGGCACCGGAACGACCCTGGGCGATCCGATCGAGGCCCAGGCGCTGCTGGCCACCTACGGCCAGGACCGTTCGACCCCGCTGTGGCTGGGGTCGGTGAAGTCGAACATCGGGCACACCCAGGCGGCGGCCGGGGTGGCCGGGGTGATCAAGATGGTCATGGCGATGCGCCACGGTGTCCTTCCGAAGACCTTGCACGTCGACGCGCCGTCGTCGCATGTGGACTGGTCGGCGGGCGCGGTGGAGCTGCTGACCGAGTCGCGTGAGTGGACGGCCGATCGTCCGCTGCGGGCCGCGGTGTCGTCGTTCGGCGTCAGCGGTACCAATGCCCACACCATCCTGGAAGCCGTGCCGCCCGCCGAGCCGGTGCCCGCGGAGGCGCCGGTGGGCACGCTGACGCCGTGGGTGCTGTCGGCGAAGACACCGGAAGCGGTGCAGGCGCAGATTTCCCGGCTGGCCGAGGTGCCGGCCGACCCCGTGGACATCGCCCGGACCCTGCTCACCCGAGCCGCGCTCGACCACCGCGCGGTCGTTCTCGATGCGAAGGTGGTCACCGGGGAGGTCCGGGAGGACGGCCGGCTGGCGGTGCTGTTCACCGGGCAGGGCGCCCAGCGGATCGGGATGGGCCGGGAGCTGTACGAGCGGTTCCCGGTGTACGCGGAAGCTTTCGACGCGGTGTGCGCACACTTTGCGGTGCCGGTCCGCGACGCGGTGTTCGGCGAGGTGTCCGGATTGGACGATACCGGCTTCGCCCAGCCCGCGTTGTTCGCCGTCGAGGTGGCGTTGTTCCGGCTGGTGGCGTCGTGGGGCGTCCGGCCGGACTTCGTGGCCGGGCACTCCATCGGGGAGATCTCGGCCGCGCACGTCGCCGGGGTGCTGTCCCTGGAAGACGCCTGCCGGCTGGTGTCGGCGCGGGCGGCGTTGATGCAGGCGCTCCCGGCAGGCGGTGCGATGGTGTCGATCGCCGCGCCCGAGGAGAGCATCGAGCTGACCGAGGGCGTTTCGATCGCCGCGGTGAACGGGCCCGAGTCGGTGGTCATCTCCGGTGACGAGGCCGCGGTGCTGGAGATCGCGGCGAAGTTCCCGAAGACCAAGCGGTTGAAGGTCAGCCACGCGTTCCATTCGCCGTTGATGGACCCGATGCTCGAGGAGTTCCGGGCGGTCGCGGAAACCTTGACCTATTACCCGGCGGAGATTCCGGTGCTCTCGAATGTGAGCGGTGCTCTCGCCGAGCCGTTCACCGCGGACTACTGGGTGCGCCACGTCCGGGAAGCCGTCCGGTTCGCCGACGGGGTCGCCACTCTCGAAGCCGAAGGGGTCCGTACCTTTCTCGAACTCGGTCCCGACGGCGTTCTCAGCGCGATGGTCGGCGGCTCCGCCATCCCCGCCCTCCGGCGCGACCGGCCGGAGGAGCGGACGCTGCTGACCGCGCTCGCCGGGGTGTGGGTCCGCGGCGGCGCCGTCGACTGGACGGCGTACCTGCCCGCCGGACTGCGGATCGACCTGCCCACCTACCCGTTCCAGCGCGAACGGTTCTGGCCGACGCCGGCCGACGGCGTGCTCGACGTGGCCGCCCTCGCCGCCGAACTCGGCCTCCCCGAAGACACCCTGCGCCCCGCACTGACGGCCGCGCGGCAACGCCGTGCCGAGACCACCGGCCGGTACCGGGTCACCTGGACGCCCCTCGCGCCGGCCGGCACCCCGCAGCTCGCCGGTGACTGCCTCGTCCTCGACCCGTCTCCGCGGCTGGAGGCCGCACTGGCCGGGTGGGACGGCCGCGTCGTGCGGCTCGACGGCCCGGTCACCGCCGAGGACCTCCGCGGGATCGAGCCGGTCGTCGTGCTCAGCGGCGCCGGCCCGGAACGGACCGTCGAGCTCATCCGGGCGCTCGGCGAGGCCGGGATCGCAGCGCCGCTGTGGTGCGTCACCTCGGGCGCCGTCCGGGTCACCGAAGCGGACCCCGCCCCGGACCCGGACCAGGCCGCCGTCTGGGGACTCGGCCGCGCCGCCGCGCTCGAACTCCCGGATCGCTGGGGCGGCCTGATCGATCTTCCGTCCACTGTGGACCCGCAGGCGTTCCGGGCCCTGCTCGGTGCCGGGGAAGACCAGGTTGCCCTGCGCGCGGTCGGGGCGTTCGGCCGCCGGCTCGAGCACGCGCCCCCGGCCGGGCCGGCGTGGACCCCGCGCGGCACCGTGCTCGTCACCGGCGGCACCGGTGCGCTGGGCGCGCACGTCGCCCGCCGCCTCGCCCGCGAAGGCGCCGACCACCTGGTGCTCGTCTCGCGCCGGGGTGCCGGCGCGCCCGGCGCCACCGAGCTGGGCGCGGACCTCGCCGAACTGGGCGCCCGGGTGACGTTCGCCGCCGGCGACGTCGCGGACCGGGACTTCGTGGCGGACCTCCTGGACCGGATCAGCGCCGGGCTCACCGCCGTCGTGCACACGGCAGGCGTCGTGCGGTCCGCGCCGCTGTCCGAAGTGGACGAGTTCGCCGGGCAGTGGGCGGCCAAGGCGACCGGTGCCCGGCACCTCGACGAACTCCTCGCCGACACAGACCTCGACGCGTTCGTCCTCTTCTCCTCGATCGCGGGGGTCTGGGGCAGCGGGCAGCAGGCGGTTTACGGCGCCGCCAACGCCTACCTCGACGCGCTCGCCGAAGCCCGCCGCGCCCGCGGGCTGGCCGCCACCGCGGTGGCCTGGGGCCCGTGGGCGGACGGCGGGATGGCCGCCGACCACGACGCCGAGGACTACCTGCTGCGCCGCGGCCTCCGTGCGCTGCCGCCGGACGCGGCCGTCTCGGCCCTGCTGCGGGCCGCGGGCGGCGACACGAACGTGGCTGTCGCCGACGTCGACTGGCCCCGGTTCACCGCCGCCTTCACCTCCCGGCGGCCGAGCCCGCTGCTGACCACGCTCCCCGAAGCCGTCCTCGACGAGCCGGCGGCCGAACCCGGTGGGCTCGTCACCCGGCTGCGCGGGCTGTCCCCGGCCGTCGCCGACGAGGTGCTGCTGCAGCTGGTCCGCGACCAGGCCGCGGCGGTGCTCGGCCATCCGAGCGCCGCCGCCGTCGCCCCGGACCGCGCGTTCCAGGAACTCGGCTTCGACTCGCTGACCGCGATCGAGCTGCGGGACGCCCTGCGCGCGGAAACCGGCCTCGCCCTGCCCGCGACGCTCGTCTACGACTGGCCGACGCCGGGCAAGCTCGCCGGGCACCTGCGGGCCGGGGTCCTCGGTGCCGCCGCCGCCGAAGCCACCACAACGGTGGCCGCGGCCGCCGACGAGCCGATCGCCATCGTCGCGATGAGCTGCCGGTACGCGGGCGGGGTCGGCTCGCCGGAAGACCTGTGGCGCCTGGTGGCCGAAGGCGCGGACGCGGTGTCGGGCTTCCCGGCCGACCGCGGCTGGGACCTGGAAAACCTCTACGACGCCGACCCCGCGCGGCTCGGCTCGGTGACGGTGACCGAGGGCGCGTTCCTCGATGCGGCGGGCGGGTTCGACGCCGGGTTCTTCGGCATCTCGCCGCGCGAAGCCCTCGCGATGGACCCGCAGCAGCGGCTCTTGCTGGAGCTCGCGTGGGAGGCGTTCGAGCGCGCGGGCCTCGACCCGGCGACCGTGCGGGGCAGCCGGACCGGTGTGTTCGCCGGCACCAACAGCCACGACTACACGACCCTGCTCCTCGGTTCGGCCGACGTCCTCGAGGGCCACCTGGCCACGGGCAACGCGGCGAGCGTCGCCTCGGGCCGGCTGGCCTACACCTTCGGGCTGGAGGGCCCGGCCGTCTCCGTCGACACGGCGTGCTCGTCTTCGCTGGTCGCCCTGCACCTGGCGGTCCGGTCACTGCGGCTCGGCGAGTGCACGATGGCCCTGGCGGGCGGGGTCACGGTGATGGCCACGCCGGGCACGTTCGTCGAGTTCAGCCGCCAGCGCGGCCTCGCCGCCGACGGCCGCTGCAAGGCCTTCGCCGAGGCGGCGGACGGCACGGCCTGGGGCGAAGGCGCCGGTTTGCTGCTGCTGGAGCGGCTGTCGGACGCGCAGCGCCACGGCCACCGGGTGCTGGCGGTGGTCCGGGGCTCGGCGGTCAACTCCGACGGCGCGTCCAACGGCCTGACCGCACCCAACGGCCCGGCCCAGCAACGGGTCATCCGCGCGGCACTGGCCGATGCCGGTCTGTCCACTTCGGACGTGGACGTCGTCGAGGCACACGGCACCGGAACGACCCTCGGCGACCCGATCGAGGCCCAGGCCCTCTTGGCGACCTACGGCCAGGACCGCCCGACGCCGCTGTACCTGGGTTCGGTGAAGTCCAACATCGGCCACACCCAGGCGGCGGCGGGCGTCGCCGGCGTGATCAAGATGGTGATGGCGATGCGGCACGGTGTGCTGCCGCGGACGCTGCACGTCGACGCGCCATCGTCCCATGTGGACTGGTCGGCGGGTGCGGTGGAGCTGCTGACCGAGTCGCGCGAGTGGACGGCCGGCCGCCCGCTGCGGGCCGCGGTGTCGTCGTTCGGCATGAGCGGCACCAACGCACACACCGTTCTGGAGGGCCCCGAGCGCCCCAATGTGGCCTTCGGTGCGTCAGACGCAACCAAGGCGGCCTTCGGTGCGTCAGACGCAACCAAGGCCGCCTTGGGGCGCTTGGGGGCCGCCGTGCCGTGGGTGCTGTCGGCCCGGTCGGCCGATGCGCTGCGTGGGCAAGCGCAGGCGCTGCTCGGGCGCGTGGACGAGTCGCCCGCGGACATCGGCTTCTCGTTGGTGACCACGCGCAGCTCGTTCCCGCATCGCGCGGTCGTGGTCGGCGACCTCCCGGCCGGCCTGACCGCGCTGGCCGAGGGCGCCCCGGCGGCGAACGTCGTCACCGGCGTGGCCGGCGATCCCGGCAAGGTGGCGCTGGTGTTCCCGGGGCAGGGTGCGCAGTGGGCCGGGATGGCGCTCGAACTCGCTGAGTCGTCGCCGGTGTTCGCGTCCCGCCTCGACGAGTGCGCGGTTGCCCTCGACTCCTTTGTGGACTGGTCGCTGCGCGAGGTACTGGCCGACGCGGAGGCGTTGACGAGAGTCGACGTGGTCCAGCCCGCGTTGTTCGCGGTGATGGTGTCGCTGGCCGAGTTGTGGCGCTCGTTCGGCGTGATCCCGGACGCGGTCGTCGGGCACTCGCAGGGTGAGATCGCCGCCGCGGTGGTCTCGGGCGCGCTGTCCCTCGAGGACGGCGCGCGAGTGGTGGCCCTGCGCAGCAAGGCGATCATCGCCCTCGCCGGACGCGGCGGAATGGTCTCGGTGGCAGCGCCGCTCGCCGCGGTCGTAGCGCGGCTCACCGAGGGATTGTCGATCGCGGCGGTGAACGGCCCCGCCGCGGTGGTCGTCTCCGGCGCGCCGCAGGCCCTCGACGCCCTGATCGTGTCCTGCGAAGCCGACGGAATCCGCGCCAAGCGGGTGCCGGTGGACTACGCCTCCCACTCGGCGCAGGTCGAGCAACTCCGCGACGAACTCCTGGACGTGCTGGCCCCGATCACGCCCCGGCAAGGCGAGACCGCCTTCATCTCGACGGTGACGGGGGAGTGGCACGAAGGGGTGGATGCCGAGTACTGGTACACCAACCTGCGCAGCACGGTCCGGCTCGACATCGCTGTAGAGCGGCTGAAGAGTGAAGGTTTCGGCACGTTCATCGAGGTGTCGCCGCATCCGGTGCTGACCATGGCGCTCGGCGAGGACGTCGTCGCGCTGGGTTCTCTCCGCAAGAACGACGGTGGCCTGACCCGGTTCCACACCGCGCTCGCCGAAGCGCACGTCAACGGCGTCCGAGTCGACTGGACCCCGGCCTTCCCGGACGCCCACGTCGTCGACCTCCCCACCTACGCCTTCCAGCGCAAGCTGTACTGGCCCCGCCCGGCCGTCCGCACCGGCGACGCCGCCGGGCTCGGCCTCGGCGCCGTCGACCACCCGCTGCTCGGCGCCGCCGTCACCCTCGCCGGGGACGACCGGCTCGTCCTCACCGGACGGCTGTCCCGCCGGACCCACCCCTGGCTCGCCGACCACGAGATCCTCGGCACCACTCTGCTGCCCGGCACGGCGTTCGCCGAACTCGCGATCCACGCGGGCGACCACACCGGGTGCGGCACCGTCGAAGAGCTCACCCTCGGCGCGCCCCTGCCCGTGCCTGCCACCGGCGGCGTCCAGCTCCAGGTCGTCGTCGACGCGCCGGGCGAAGACGGCCGCCGCGGCCTGACCGTCAGCGCCCGCCCCGACCAGCCCGGTGCGCGCTGGACCCGGCACGCCCAGGGCGTCCTGGCACCCGGCACCCCCGGCCCCGCCGGGATCCCGCCCGAGTGGCCGCCCGCCGGCGCCGAAGCCCTCGACGTCGACGGCCACTACGCCGCGCTTGCCGAGGCCGGCTACCACTACGGGCCCGCCTTCCGCGGCCTGCGCGCGGCCTGGCGGCACGACGACCAGGTGTTCGCCGAGGTCGAGCTGCCCGGCACCGACGCGTTCGCCGTGCACCCCGCCCTGCTCGACGCCGCCCTGCACGCGCTGGGCCTCGGCGGGTTCTTCCCCGACGACGGCCGCGCGCGGCTCCCGTTCGCCTTCACCGACGTCGCACTGTTCGCCACCGGGGCCACCGCCCTGCGCGTGCGCCTGGCCGCGGCCGGGCCGAACGCGGTCTCGGTCGTGGCCACCGACCCGGCCGGAAGCCCGGTCGCGAACATCGGTTCCCTCGCGTTCCAGGTCACCTCGTCCACAGTGGACGAGACGCCGGATGCGCTGTTCCGCACGGAATGGATCCCGCTCACGGCCGCCGGGGACGTCCCGGAGTTCGTCTGGCTCTCCGGACCACTGGCCGGCCTCGACGTCGTGCCGGACGCCGTCGTCCTGCCGGTGACCGGCATCGAGCAGGTCCTCGCGGCCGCGCAGGAGTGGCTGGCCGACGCGCGGTTCGCCGGTGCCCGGCTCGTCGTGCTCACCACCGGCGCGCTCGCCGCGCTGCCCGGCGACCCGGTGCCGGCGCTGGATCAGGCCCCCGCCTGGGGCCTGATCCGCGCGGCCCAGTCCGAACACCCGGGCCGGTTCGTGCTTGTGGACGTCGACGACCGGGCCGACGCGAACGCCGCCGTCGGAACCGCGCTCGCCGCGGGCGAACCACAGGTGGCCGCCCGTGCCGGGACGCTGCTCGTCCCGCGCCTCGCCCGCCCGGCCACCGAGCTGACCCTGCCCGCGGACACCGCCTGGCGCGTCGGCACCACCGGCACCGGCACCCTCGACGGACTGGCGACGTTCCCGGTCCCGGAGCCGGCCCTCGGGCCCGACGACATCCGCGTCGAGGTCCGCGCGGCCGGGCTGAACTTCCGCGACGTCCTCATCACGCTCGGGATGTACCCGGGTCAGGCGCTGCTGGGTGGCGAGGCCGCCGGTGTGGTGCTGGAAACCGGGGAACGGGTGCGCGGGCTGGCCGTCGGCGACCGCGTCACCGGGCTGTTCACCGGCGCGCTCGGCCCGGTCGCGGTCACCGACCACCGTCTGGTGACGCCGATGCCGGCGGGCTGGAGCTTCGCCGACGCCGCGTCGGTGCCCGTCGCCTTCGCCACCGCCTACTACGGCCTGTTCGACCTCGGCGGCCTCGAAGCGGGCCAGTCCGTGCTCGTGCACGCGGCCGCGGGCGGCGTCGGCATGGCCGCCGTCCAGCTCGCCCGCTGGAAGAACGCGGACGTGTTCGCCACTGCGAGCACCGGCAAGCACGACGTGCTCCGGGAACTCGGCCTCGACACCGTCCACATCGGAGACTCCAGGGCCCTGTCCTTCGAGGACCATTTCCGCGCGGCCACCGGCGGCCGCGGGGTCGACGTCGTGCTCGATGCCCTAGCCGGCGAGTTCGTCGACGCGTCCCTGCGGCTGCTGCCACGCGGCGGCCGGTTCGTCGAGATGGGCAAGGCCGACGTCCGGGACGCCGGCGAAGTCGCCCGTGCCCACGAAGGCGTCCGGTACCGCGCCTTCGACCTCATCGAGGCGGGCCCCGAGCGCCTGCAGGAGATCCTGCGCGAACTCGCCGGGCTCTTCGCGGCCGGCGTGCTCACCCCGCTGCCGCGGCGAACCTGGGACGTCCGGCAGGTGCCCGAGGCGTTCCGGTTCATCAGCCAGGCGCGGCACGTCGGCAAGAACGTCGTGACCCTGCCGCGGAAGCCCGACCCGGACGGCACCGTGCTCGTCACCGGCGGCACCGGCACGCTCGGCGCCCGGATCGCGCGGCACCTGGTGACCGCGCACGGCGTCCGGCGGCTGCTCCTGCTCAGCCGGCGCGGCCCGGACGCGCCCGGCGCCGCGGACCTGGCCGGCGAGCTGACCGCCCTGGGCGCCGACGTCACCATCGTCGCGTGCGACGCGGCCGATCGCGCCGCGCTCGCCGGAGTGCTGGCCGGCCGGCGGCTGACCGGGGTCGTGCACACCGCGGGTGTCCTCGACGACGGCCTGCTGACCGGCCTCGACCCGGACCGGCTCACGGCCGTGCTGCGGCCGAAGATCGACGCCGCCGTCAACCTGCACGAGCTGACCCGCGACACGGACCTGGCCTGGTTCGTGCTGTTCTCGGCCGCCGCGGGCGTGTTCGGGACGGCCGGGCAGAGCAGCTACGCGGCCGCGAACACCGCCCTCGACGCCCTGGCCGCGCACCGCCGCGCGCTCGGCCTGCCGGGCGTGTCCCTGGCCTGGGGCCTGTGGGCGGAGGCCAGCGGCATGACCGGCCACCTCGGCGCCGCCGACCTGGCCCGGATGTCCCGGGGTGGCATGACCGGGCTCTCCGACGCCGAAGGCCTGGCCCTGTTCGACGCGGCCATCGCCCGCGGCGAGACACTGGCGATCCCGGCCCGGCTCGACCTTTCCGCGCCGACCGGCCCGGTGCCGCCGCTGCTGCGCGGGCTTGTCCGCGGTACTCGCCGAGCGGCCACCACGGTGCCGGCGGGGGACGACCTGGCCGCCCGGCTGCGGACGCTGCCGGCCGCCGAGCGCGACCGGCGGCTGCTGGAACTGGTCCGCGACCACGTGGCCGCGGTGCTCGGGCACGACACGGCCGGCGAGATCGAGCCGGGCCGCTCGTTCGCCGAACTCGGCTTCGACTCCCTCACCGCCGTCGAGCTGCGCAACCGGCTCGGCGCCGCGACCGGCCTGCGGCTGCCCGCGACGCTCGTCTTCGACCACCCGGCACCGGCGGCGCTGGTGGCCTTCCTGCGGACCGGGCTGTTCGGCGGCGCCCCTTCGCCGGTCCTCCCGGCGGCCGCGACCAGTGACGACGACCCGGTCGTCATCGTCGCGATGAGCTGCCGCTACCCCGGCGCGGTCGCCTCGCCGGAGGACCTGTGGTCCCTGGTCGCGGGCGGCGTCGACGCGATCGCGCCGTTCCCCGACGACCGCGGCTGGGACCTCGACGGCCTGTACGCGCCCGAACCCGGGACGCCGGGGCGCATCTCCACCCGCCGCGGCGGGTTCGTGACCGACGCCGGCCGGTTCGACCCGGAACTGTTCGACATCTCGCCGCGCGAGGCGCTGACCATGGACCCGCAGCAGCGGCTCCTGCTGGAAACGACGTGGGAGGCCTTCGAGCGCGCCGGCATCGACCCGCTCTCGGTCCGGGGCAGCCGGACCGGCGTGTTCGTCGGCGCGGCCACCTCCGGCTACGGCACCGGCGCGGCCACCGACGGCCTCGAAGGCCACCTGATGACCGGTGGCACGTCGTCGGTGGCGTCGGGCCGGCTGTCGTACGTGTTCGGCCTGGAAGGCCCGTCGCTGACGGTGGACACGGCGTGTTCGTCGTCGCTGGTGGCGTTGCACCTGGCGGTGCAGGCGCTGCGGCGCGGTGAATGCGACCTGGCGCTCGCGGGCGGGGTGACGGTCATGCCGACGCCGGGTGTCCTGCTCGCCTTCAGCCAGCAACGCGGCCTGGCCGCGGACGGCCGGTGCAAGGCGTTCGCCGAGGGCGCCGACGGCACCGGCATGGCCGAGGGCGTCGGCCTGCTGCTGGTGGAACGGCTGTCGGACGCGCGCCGGCACGGGCACGAGGTACTGGCCGTGGTGCGCGGGTCGGCGGTGAACTCCGATGGCGCGTCGAACGGCCTGACCGCCCCGAACGGGCCCTCCCAGCAGCGGGTGATCCGCGCGGCACTGGCCGACG
This sequence comes from Amycolatopsis sp. lyj-109, assembly GCF_046548995.1. Lineage (NCBI taxonomy): Bacteria > Bacillati > Actinomycetota > Actinomycetes > Pseudonocardiales > Pseudonocardiaceae > Amycolatopsis > Amycolatopsis sp. lyj-109. The sequence goes on along the minus strand of NZ_JAJPWR010000011.1, from coordinate 326,838 downwards.
CGGGGCTGGCTCCGTCCGAAGTGGACGCCGTGGAGGCGCACGGCACCGGGACGAAGCTGGGTGACCCGATCGAAGCCCAGGCGCTGCTGGCGACCTACGGGCAGGACCGGGTCACCCCGCTCCGGCTCGGCTCGGTGAAGTCGAACCTGGGCCACACCCAGGCCGCGGCCGGCGTCGCGGGCGTGATCAAGATGGTCATGGCGATGCGGCACGGCGTCCTGCCGCGGACGCTGCACGTCGACGCACCGACGTCCCGGGTGGACTGGACGTCGGGCGCGGTCGAGCTGCTGACGGAGTCCCACGAGTGGACTTCCGGCGGGCCGCGCCGCGCGGGAATTTCCTCCTTCGGGATCTCCGGCACCAACGCCCACCTCATCTTGGAGGAACCCGAGCGCCCCAATGTGGCCTTGGTTGCGTCTGACGCACCCAAGGCGGCCTTCGGTGCGTCTGACGCACCGAAGGCCGCCTTGGGGCGCTCGGGGCCCGTGCCGTGGGTGCTGACGGGGAAGGGGCCGGCGGCGCTGCGCGCTCAGGCCGGCCGGTTGCACGAGTTCCTCAGCGACCGCGCGGTGGCTCCCGCGGACGTCGCGCTGAGCCTGGCCACCACCCGGGCCGACCTCGGCCACCGGGCCGCCGTCGTCGGCGAGACCGGCCCCGAGCTGCTGGCCGGGCTGGCCGCGATCGCCGCCGGCGACCTCGGCGCGCTGACCGGCAGCGGGACGCCCGGACGCCTGGCCGTGCTCTTCACCGGACAGGGTGCGCAGCGGCCCGGGATGGGCCGGGCGCTGGCCGCGCGGTTCCCGGTGTTCGCCAGGGCCTTCGACGAGGTCCGGGCCCTGCTCGGGGACACCGAGCTGGAGCGGCTCGAGCAGACCGGGCACGCGCAGCCCGCGATCTTCGCCCTCGAAGTCGCGCTGTTTCGGCTCGTCGAATCCTGGGGCGTCCGGCCGGACTTCGTGGCCGGGCACTCGATCGGCGAGCTCGCGGCCGCGCACGTCGCCGGCGTGCTGTCGCTGCCCGACGCGTGTGCATTGGTCGCCGCGCGGGCAAGCCTGATGCAGGCGCTGCCCGAGGGCGGCGCGATGGTCGCCGTCGGCGCGCCCGAAGCGGACGTCCGGGCCGCGTTGACCGACGGCGTCGGCATCGCGGCGGTCAACGGGCCCACGAGCACGGTGATCTCCGGCGACGAAACCGCCGTGCTGGCCCTTGCCGGAGAGTTCGCGGCCCGCGGCGTCAAGACCAAGAGACTGCGCGTAAGCCACGCCTTCCACTCGCCGCTGATGGACCCGATGCTGGCCGGATTCGGGGCGGTGGCGGCGAAAGTGACCTACCGCGAGCCGGAGATCCCGGTCGTGTCGACCCTGACCGGCGTGCTCGCCGAGCCGTTCACGCCGGACTACTGGGTGCGGCACGTGCGGGAGACCGTCCGGTTCGCCGACGCGGTGCGCACCCTCGCCGACCGCGGCGCGGGCACGTTCCTGGAACTCGGCCCCGACGGCGTGCTGTCGGCGATGGCGGCCGACAGCACCGACGTCCCGGCGATCCCGGCGCTGCGGGCCGGCGAGGACGAGCCGCGATCCGTGGTCACGGCGTTCGCGCGCCTGCGGACCGCCGGATTCCCGCTCGACGCCTCGGCCCTGCTCGCCGGCGCCCGGCGGACCGAGCTGCCGACCTACGCCTTCCAGCGGTCGCGGTTCTGGCTCGAACCCGCGCCCCCGGCCGTCGACGGCGATTTCTGGGCCGCGGTCGACGCGGGCGACGTCGGACTGGACGCCCACGCGCTGGCCGCGCTGGACCGCTGGCGCTCGACGTCCACTGTGGACAACTGGCGGTACCGGGTCACCTGGCGGCCCGTGGCCGGGTCCGCGGGCCGGCTGACCGGCCGCTGGCTGGTCCTGGCCGCGGACGGGCGGGGCGAAGAGGTGGCGCAGGCGCTGGCCGCCCACGGCGCCGAGCCGGTGGTCGAATCCGGTCTCCGGGACCGTGCCGAGCTGACCGCCCTGCTGCGCGACCACGCCGACGTCGCAGGAGTCGTGTCCCTGCTGGCCTTGGACCGTGACGCCGAAGCCGGGCTCGTCGCCAACCTCACGCTCACGCAGGCGCTCGCCGACTCCGGCGTCCCGGCCCGGCTGTGGTGCCTCACCCAGGGCGCGGCGCGCGACGTCACCCGCCCCGGCCAGGCGACCACCTGGGGCTTCGGCCGGATCGCGGCCCTGGAGCTGCCGTCCGCCTGGGGCGGCCTCGCCGACCTGCCGGACACCCTCGACGCGGCGGCCGGGGCCCGGCTCGCCGCGGTCCTCGCCGACGGCACCGAGGACGAGGTCGCCATCCGGCCGGACGGCGTCTTCGCCCGCCGGCTCGCCCCCGCCCCGGCCGGGGAAACCCGGGACTGGCGGCCCCGCGGCACCGTGCTGATCACCGGCGGCACCGGCGCGCTCGGCGCCGCCGTCGCGCGGGAACTCGCCAGGACGGGCGCCGAACACCTCGTCCTCACCGGCCGGCGCGGCGACCGGGCACCCGGCGCGTCCGAGCTGGCTTCGGAGCTGTCCGCGCTGGGCGTCCGCGTCACCCTCGCCGCCTGCGACGCGGCGGACCGGGACGCACTCGCGGGGGTCCTCGCGGGCATCCCGGCGGAGCTGCCGCTGACCGCGGTGGTGCACGCCGCCGGCACGGGCCAGCACGGCCCGCTCACCGCGATCACGCGGGAGGAGGTGTCCGCGGTCCTGGCCGGGAAGGTGGCCGGCGCGCGGCACCTCGACGAGCTGACCCGCGAGCACGACCTCGACGCGTTCGTGCTGTTCTCCTCCATTTCCGGGGTGTGGGGCAGCGGCGAACAGGCGGTGTACGGCGCGGCCAACGCCTTCCTCGACGCGCTGGCCGAGGAACGCCGCGGCCGCGGGCGGGCCGCGACCGCGATCGCCTGGGGCCCGTGGGCCGGGTCGGGGATGGCGGCCGACGCCGAGGCCGTCCGGATGCTGCGCGGGCGCGGCCTGCCGCCGATCGACCCGGCCCACGGCGTCGCGGCCTTCCGGCGAGCGCTGGCCGCCGGGGACACGACCGTCGTCGTCGCGGACGTCGACTGGGCCCGGTTCGCGCCGGTCTTCACCGCGGCCCGGCCGCGTCCGCTGCTGGCCGGCCTCCCGGCGGTGCGGGCCGCACTGGCCGAACCGGAGCCGACGTCGACGGGGTTCGCCTCGCTGCCTGCGGCGGAGCGGCCGAAGGCGCTGCTCACCCTGGTGCTCGACCAGGTCGCGGGCGTGCTCGGGCACAGTTCGGCCGCGGCGATCGGCCCTGAGCGCGCCTTCAAGGAGCTCGGCTTCGACTCCCTGATGGCCGTCGAGCTGCGCAACCGGCTCGGCGCCGGGACCGGGCTGAGCCTGCCCGCGTCGCTCGCCTTCGACCACCCGACCGCCGCCGACCTGGCCGAAGAACTCGAGCGCCGGTTCGGCGGCTCGCCGGCCGAGGTCCGTCTCCTCGATGAGCTCGACCGGCTGGAGGCCGCGTTCGAAACCGTCACCGAGGCGGACCTGGCCCGTGTCCCGGCGAGCGACGGGATCACCGCGCGCCTGAGGGGCTTCCTCACGCGGTGGACCGAGTTGTCCGGCGGCACCGACCTCGGCAGCGCCAATGACGACGAGCTCTTCGAATTCATCGACAACACCTTCCGGACTTCGTGACAGACAGTGGGGCTTCCATGGCCAACGAGCAGAAACTCCGTGACTACCTCAAGTTCGTCACGGCCGATCTGAAGGACACCCGCGACCGGCTCGCCGACGTCGAGGCCCGGGACCGGGAGCCCGTCGCGATCGTGGCCATGAGCTGCCGCTACCCGGGCGGCGTCGGCTCGCCGGAAGACCTGTGGCGGCTGGTCGAGAGCGGCACGGACGCGATCGGCGGCTTCCCCGGCGACCGCGGCTGGCCGATGGGGTCGTTCCAAGGCGGCTTCCTCCACGACGCGGCCGAGTTCGACGCGGACTTCTTCGGCATCTCGCCCCGCGAGGCCCTTGCCATGGACCCGCAACAGCGGCTGCTGCTGGAGACGTCGTGGGAGCTTCTGGAGCGCGCCCGGATCGCGCCGAAGTCGTTGCGGCGCAGCAGCACGGGCGTCTTCGTCGGCGGGGCCGCGTCCGGGTACGGCACCGGCGACGCGGGTGACGTGGGCAACGAGGTCGCCGGCTACCTGCTCACCGGAACGGCGGGCAGCGTGCTGTCCGGGCGGCTGTCCTACCACCTCGGCCTGGAGGGCCCGTCGGTCACGATCGACTCGGCGTGTTCGTCGTCGCTGGTCGCGCTGCACCTCGCCGCCCAGGCCCTGCGGCGCGGCGAGTGCACCCTGGCGATCGCCGGCGGGGTCACGATCATGGCCACCCCGGGGACCTTCGCCGAGTTCGACCGGCAGGGCGGCCTGGCGGCGGACGGCCGCTGCAAGGCGTTCGCGGACGCGGCCGACGGCACGGGCTGGGCCGAAGGCGCCGGCCTGCTGCTGGTCGAGCGCCTGTCGGACGCGCGCCGGCTCGGGCACCCGGTCCTGGCGGTCCTCCGCGGTTCGGCGGTGAACTCCGACGGCGCGTCGAACGGCCTCACCGCGCCCAACGGCCCGTCCCAGCGCCGGGTGATCACGGCGGCCCTCGCCGCGGCCCGGCTGTCCCCTTCGGACGTCGACGTCGTGGAGGCGCACGGCACGGGCACGGCGCTGGGCGACCCGATCGAGGCGCAGGCGCTGCTGGAGACGTACGGCCAGGACCGTTCGGTGCCGCTGTGGCTGGGTTCGGTGAAGTCGAACATCGGCCACACGCAGTCGGCGTCCGGCGTGGCGGGCGTGATCAAGATGGTGCTCGCGATGCGGCACGGCGTCCTCCCGCGGACGCTGCACGTGGCCGAGCCATCGTCCCGAGTGGACTGGTCGGCGGGTGCGGTGCGGCTGCTGACCTCGGCGCGTGCGTGGCCCGCCGACCGGCCGCGGCGGGCGGGTGTGTCGTCGTTCGGGATCTCGGGGACGAACGCGCACGTGATCCTGGAAGAGGCGGAACCGGCGTCGGCGCCGCCGGTGGCGGATGTCGCGGGACCGGTTCCCTGGCTGGTGTCGGCGCGGGGCGCGGAGGCGCTGTGCGCCCAGGCTTCGGCTCTCGTGCCGCTGGCCGACGGGCCTCTCCCGGAGGTCGGCGCGGCATTGCTTTCCGGCCGGGCGGCGTTCGAGGACCGGGCGGTGGTGTTCGGGGCATCGGCTTCCGAGTTCCGGAACGGGCTTTCGGCCCTGGCGGCCGGCGGCGACGCGCCCAACCTGGTGCGCGGCCGGGTCGCGCCGGGCGGGCTGGCGGTGTTGTTCACCGGTCAGGGCGCGCAGCGGGCCGGGATGGGCCGTTCGCTGTACGAGCGCTTCCCGGTTTACGCGGCCGCGTTCGACGCCGTTTGTGCGCGGTTCGACGTTCCGGTGCGGGACGCGGTGTTCGGCGAAGTGTCCGGTTTGGACGACACCGGCTTGGCGCAACCCGCGCTGTTCGCGGTCGAGGTGGCGCTGTTCCGGCTCCTTTCGTCGTGGGGCGTACGCCCGGACTTCGTGGCCGGGCATTCGATCGGCGAGATCTCGGCGGCGCACGTGGCCGGGGTGCTGTCCCTCGAGGACGCGTGCCGGCTGGTGGCGGCGCGGGCGTCGCTGATGCAGGCGTTGCCCGCCGGCGGCGCGATGGTGGCGATCGCCGCGCCCGAGTCTTCGCTGGTCCTGAACGACCGGGTTTCCCTCGCGGCGGTGAACGGCCCGGAGTCGGTGGTGCTCTCCGGCGACGAGGCCGCGGTTCTCGAGATCGCGGCCCGATTCCCGAAGACGAAGCGGCTGCCGGTGAGTCACGCGTTCCACTCGCCGTTGATGGACCCGATGCTTTCGGAGTTCCGCGCGGTGGCCGAGTCCCTGACCTACCACCCGGCGGAAATACCGGTGATCTCGAATGTGAGCGGTGCTCTCGCTTCGCCGTTCACGGCGGACTACTGGGTCCGGCACGTGCGGGAGACGGTCCGGTTCGCCGACGGCGTGTCCACTTTGGAAGCCGCCGGGGCCGGGGTGTTCCTGGAGCTGGGGCCCGACGGCGTCCTCAGCTCGATGGTGCCCGGGGTGGCCGTCCCGGCGCTGCGCCGTGACCGGGACGACGAGCAGGCGCTGCTCACGGCGCTGGCGACGCTGCACGTCCACGGCGTGGCGGTCGACTGGATGCCGTTCCTGCCCGCCGAGACCCGGGTCGACCTGCCCACGTACCCGTTCCAGCGGCAGCACTACTGGCTCACGGGCACGGCCGAAGTGTCCACAGAGGATGATTCGTTCTGGTCGGCGGTCGAGAGCCCGGACCTCGCCGCGACGCTCGGTCTCGACGCCGAACTGGCGGAAGCCGTGCGGCCGGCGTTGTCGGCCTGGCGGCACCGGAGCCGCCGGGACAGCGTGGTGTCTTCGTGGCGATACCGCGCCGAGTGGAAACCCCTGCCCCCGGCCGCCGGCGCGGCGGGGGACTGGTTGCTGATCGCCCCCGAGGCCGACGAGACGGCGGCGGCGCTGGCGGCCCTGCTCACCGGCGTCGTGCCGGTGACGACGGCCGGAGAGTCCCGCCCCGAGCTGGCGGACCGCCTCCGTGAGCTGCCGGCCCGGAACTGGACGGGAATCCTCGCTCTCGGCGCCGACCTCCCTGGGCTGGCGACCCTGGTACAGGCCCTCGGCGACGCGGGCATGGGGGCACCGCTGTGGTGCCTGACCCGCGGCGCGGTCACGATCGGCCGATCCGACGAGCTGACCGCGCCGCAGCAGGCGGCCTTGTGGGGATTCGGCCGGACGGCGGCCCTCGAACACCCCGACCGCTGGGGCGGGCTGGTGGACCTCCCGCCGGCCCTGGACGACCGCGCGGCCGGCCGGTTGCTGGCGGTCCTGGGCGGCGGAGAGGACCAGGTGGCCATCCGGGCATCGGGGACGTTCGCCCGCCGCTTGGTCCCTGCCCCGGCCGAACGTCCCCGACCGGCCGCGGCGCAGCCCGTTTCACCCGGAAACCCCCGGGACTGGCGGCCCCGCGGCACGGTCCTGATCACCGGCGGCACCGGCGCGCTCGGCTCCCGCGTCGCCCGGTGGGCCGCCACCCTCGGCGCCGAGCGGCTCGTCCTCACCTCCCGCCGCGGTCCCGCTGCCCCCGGTGCCGCCGACCTGGCGGCTGAACTCACCGCCGCCGGCACCGAAACGGCCGTCGAAGCCTGCGACGTCACCGATCGCGCAGCGCTCGCCGCCCTCCTCGAGCGGATCGGCGACGACCTCCGCGTCGTCGTCCACGCGGCGGGCGTCCTCGACGACGGTGTCCTCGACACCCTCACCCCGGACCGCCTCGCCCAGGTCGAGGCGGCCAAGGTCACCGGCGCTGTCCACCTCGGTGAACTGACCCGCGACCTCGATGCATTCGTCCTCTTCTCCGGCTTGGCGGGCACCCTCGGCGCCGCCGGCCAGGCCGGCTACGCGGCGGCCAACGCCCGGCTCGACGCCCTCGCCGAAACCCGCCGAGCGGCGGGCCTCCCGGCGCTCGCCATCGCCTGGGGCCCGTGGGCCGGCGGCGGAATGGCCGGCGACGGGGTCACCGCGCGGCTCGCCGCCGCCGGGCTCCGGCCGCTCGACCCCGATCTCGCCCTCGCGGCGCTCGGAGGCGCCTTGGCCGCGGGCGACACCACGGTGGCGATCGCCGACGTCGATTGGGGTGTCTTCGGCCCGGCGTTCACCGCGGTCCGGCCGAGCCCGCTGCTCGCCGAACTGCCGGGAGCCGGTCGAAACGCCGGGGGTGCCGCACTTGCCGGTGCCGCCTGAAACCCCGTGGGCGCCGCGCTTGCCGGTGCCGGTCGCAACCCCGTGGGCGCCGCACTTGCCGGGGCCCGCCGAAGCCTCGGGGAACCCGCACTCGCCGCTGCCGGCCGTCACCCCGGTGGCCCCGCCGAGACCACCCCCACCTTCGACTTCACCGCAGTCGGCGTGCTCGACCTCGTCCGCGAACACGTCGCCGCGGTGCTCGGGCATGCCTCGGCCGCCGCCGTCGATCGGGGGCGGGCGTTCACTGATCTCGGGTTCACCTCGCTCTCGGCCGTCGAGCTGCGCAACCGCCTGCGCGTCGCCACCGGGCTCGACCTGCCCGCCACCCTGACCTACGACCACCCCGACCCCGCCGCCCTCGCGCGCCATTTGTGTGCGCTGCTCTCAGGCGAGAGCACTGCTCTAGAAATGGAGCACACTGCTGCCGCGGATGACGAGCCGATCGCGATCGTCGCGATGGCGTGCCGGTTCCCCGGCGACGTTCGCTCGCCGGAAGACCTGTGGGACCTCGTCGCCCGCGGGGCCGACGCGCTGTCCGGGCCGCCCGCCGACCGTGGCTGGCCGTCCGGACTCACCGCCGTCAAGCCGGGTGGGTTCCTCACCGGCGCCGCGGACTTCGACGCCGGGCTCTTCGGCATCTCGCCGCGCGAAGCCACGGCCATGGACCCCCAGCAGCGGATCCTCCTGGAGACGGCGTGGGAGCTGTTCGAACGCGCCGGTCTCGACCCGCGTTCGGTCCGCGGCGAACGCATCGGCGTCTTCGCCGGCACCAACGGCCAGGACTACCCCGCGTTGCTCACCGACGCGAGCGACGACGTCGCCGGCTACGTCGGCACGGGCAACGCCGCGGCCGTCGTCTCCGGCCGGATCGCCTACGCCTTCGGGCTGGAAGGCCCCGCGGTCACCGTGGACACCGCCTGCTCGTCGTCGCTGGTCGCGCTGCACTGGGCGCGCCAGGCGCTGCGGGCGGGCGAGTGCGACCTCGCCGTCGCCGGCGGTGTCACGGTGATGGCGACCCCGGGAGCCTTCGTCGAGTTCGACCGCCAGGGCGGCCTCGCCCCGGACGGCCGCTGCAAGGCGTTCGCCGAGAGCGCCGACGGCACCGGCTGGGGTGAGGGTGCCGGCCTGCTGCTGGTGGAGCGGCTGTCGGACGCGCGCCGCAACGGGCACGAGATCCTGGCCGTGGTCCGGGGATCGGCGGTCAACTCCGATGGCGCGTCGAACGGCCTGACCGCGCCGAACGGCCCGTCGCAGCAGCGCGTGATCCGGGCCGCCCTCGCCGATGCGGGGCTGCAACCGTCCGAAGTGGACGCTGTCGAGGCGCACGGCACCGGGACGAAGCTCGGCGACCCGATCGAAGCGCAGGCCTTGCTGGCCACCTACGGTCAAGGGCGCGAAGAGCCGCTGTGGCTCGGTTCGGTGAAGTCCAATGTGGGCCACACGCAGGCCGCGGCCGGGGTTGCCGGGATCATCAAGATGGTCATGGCGATGCGGAACGGCGTGCTGCCGCGGACACTGCACGTCGACGCGCCATCGTCGCATGTGGACTGGTCATCGGGCGCGGTGGAGGTGCTCACCGAGGCCCGGAAGTGGCCGTCCGACCGGCCGCGGCGTGCGGGCGTGTCCTCGTTCGGGATCTCCGGCACCAACGCCCACACCATCCTCGAGCAGGCGCCGGACGACGTCGTCGTGCACGACACCGCGCCGGCGGGCCTGCTCCCGGTGCCGGTCTCCGCGCAGACCGAGTCCGGATTGCGCGACCAGGCCCGCCGGCTGCTCGGGGCCGAGCGCGGGGCCCTGCCGGACATCGCTTTTTCGCTGGCGACCGGCCGCGCGGCCCTGGCGCGGCGCGCGGTGGTGCTCGCCGGGGATGACGGCGACCTCGTCCGCGGATTGACGGCGCTGGCGGAGGGGACGCCGGAGCCAAGCGTGATCCGCGGGGACGGCCAGCCGGGCTCGCTCGCGGTGCTCTTCACCGGGCAGGGCGCGCAGCGGGCCGGTATGGGCCGGGGGCTCTACGACCGGTTCCCGGTGTACGCCGAGGCGTTCGACGCGGTGTGTGCCGAGTTCGATCGGGTGCTGGAGCGTCCGCTGCACGAGATCGTCTTCGCCGGTGCCGATTTGGACGAAACCGGCTCGACGCAGCCTGCGTTGTTCGCCGTCGAAGTCGCGCTGTACCGGCTTTTCGCGTCGTGGGGTGTCCGTCCGGACTTCGTGGCCGGGCATTCGATCGGGGAGATCTCGGCGGCGCACGTGGCGGGGGTGCTGTCGCTCGAGGACGCGTGTCGGCTGGTGTCGGCGCGGGCGTCGTTGATGCAGGCTCTGCCGCCGGGTGGGGCGATGGTGTCGATCGCCGCGCCGGAGTCGGCGATCGTCTTGACCGAGGGTGTCTCGATCGCGGCGGTGAACGGGCCGGAGTCGGTGGTGATCTCCGGGGACGAGGCCGCGGTGCTGGCGATCGCTTCGAAGTTCCCGAAGGCCAAGCGCCTCGCTGTGAGTCACGCGTTCCATTCGCCGCTGATGGACCCGATGCTCGACGAGTTCCGTGCGGTGGCGGAGTCGTTGACGTATCACTCCGCCGAAATTCCGGTGCTCTCGAATGTGAGCGGTGCTCTCGCTTCGTCGTTCACGGCGGAGTATTGGGTGCGGCACGTGCGGGAGACGGTCCGGTTCGCCGACGGTGTGTCCACTTTGGACGCGGCCGGGGTTGGGGTGTTCCTGGAGCTGGGCCCGGACGGGGTGCTCAGCTCGATGGTCCCGGGCACGGCGATCCCGGCGATGCGGCGCGACCGTGACGAGGAGCGGACGTTTTTCACCGCGTTGGCCGGGTTGGCCACCGCCGGGGTGCCGGTGGACTGGACGGGGCTGCCCGGCCACCGCATTCCGTTGCCCACGCACGCCTTCCAGCGGGAGCGCTTCTGGCCGGTCCCGGCCCCGCGTCCGGTGGGCGGCGAGATCGACGCGCAGTTCTGGTCGGCCGTCGACCGCGCCGATGTCGGCGAGCTCTCGGCCGGGACGGGCGTGCCGACTGCGGACGTCGCCAAGGTGCTGCCCGCGCTGGCGTCCTGGCGGCGGGACCGGGCCGAAGCCGCGGAGACGGCGTCGTGGCGCTACCGGGTGACGTGGGTCCCGGTGCCCGAGCCGGTTCCGGTGACTCCGGCGGGCCGGTACGCGATCGTGGCGGCCCCGGGGGCGGCGCGCGACTGGGCGGATGCGCTGGAGCGGCCCGGAGTTCTCGTCGCCGGACCGGGAGAGCTGGCTGAGACGGGACCGTTCGACGGAGTGGTCCTGATTTCGGCCCCGGGTGATGACGCATTGGCCGACGCGGCGGCGCTGGCCAGGGCTGAGGTGACGGCGCCGCTGTGGTGCGTGACCTCGGGGGCGGTTGCCGTCCCCGGCGACGGGACGGCCGGGGATCCCGAATTGGCCGGGCTGTGGGGTTTCGGCCGGGCGCTGGCCCTGGAAACACCGGACCGCTGGGGCGGCTTGCTCGATGTCCCGGCAACCCCGGACGACCGCCTGGCCGCGCAGATCTGGGGAATCATCGCCGGTGCCGGGCAGCGCGAAGCCGCTCGCGCCGCCGGTACGGGGCACCACGAAGCTTCCCCGGTCCTCGGCGGCGCCGCCGAGGAAGATCAACTCGCCCTGCGGCCCTCCGGCGTGTACGCGCGGCGCCTCGTCCGCGCACCGCTTTCGCCCACCCCGCAATGGATCCCCGGCGGAACCCTCCTCATCACCGGCGGCACCGGCGCCCTCGGCGCCACCGTGGCCCGCTGGGCCGCCCACGCCGGCGCCGGCCACCTCGTCCTCCTCAGCCGCCGCGGTCCCGATGCCCCCGGCGCCGCCGAACTCGCCGAGGACCTCCGAACCGCCGGCGCGCAGGTGACCGTCCTCGCCTGCGACGTCGCCGACCGCGCCGACCTCGCCCGAGCCCTCGACCAGGTTCCCCCGGTCACCGCGGTCGTGCACGCCGCCGGGGCCGGTCAAGCCACCGCGTTCGCCGACCTCTCCGACCACGAGTTCCGCACTGTCCTCCGAGCCAAAGCCGCCGGTGCCGAACACCTCGACCAGCTCCTCGGCGACGACCTCGACGCCTTCGTCCTCTTCTCCTCCATCTCCGGCATCTGGGGTGCGGGCGGCCAGACCGCCTACGCCGCGGCCAACGCGCGGCTCGACGCCGTCGCTGCCCGTCGGCGTGCGGCCGGGCGGGCCGCGACGTCCATCGCCTGGGGCCCGTGGGCCGGCAGCGGGATGGCCGCCGGCGCGGCCGAGCAGGAGCACCTCCGGCGCCGTGGGCTGACGCCGCTGCCGCCCGGCGGGGCGCTCACCGCGCTGGCCACCGCCGTCGGGGCGGGGGAGACCGCCGTGGTCGTCGCCGATGTCGACTGGGCGCGGTTCGCTCCCGCCTTCACCGCCACCCGGCCGAGCCGGCTGCTCGGCGAACTGCCCGAGGCGCAACTGCCCGAGGAGGCGCCGTCCGAAGCGAAGGTGCCCGGGGCCACGCGGTTCGCCGGCCTGGCACCCGCCGACCTGCTCGCCGAACTCCGCACCCTGATCCGGACCGAAGCCGCGCAGGTGCTGGGGCACGCCACGACCGCCGCGGTCGAGGCGAACCGGGCCTTCACCGAACTCGGCTTCGACTCGCTCACCGCCGTCGAGCTGCGGACCCGGCTCGCCGCCGCGACCGGGCTCACCCTGCCTCCGACGCTCGTCTTCAACCACCCCAACGCCACCGCGCTCGCCGAGCACCTGCGGACGCAGCTGGGCGACGGCGCCCCGAGCGCACTGGCCGAGCTCGACCGGCTGGAAGCCGCACTGGCCGCGGGCGAACCCGACCGGCTGACACGGACCGAGCTCGCCGTGCGGCTGCAAACCCTGCTCGCCCGCTACACCGAGCCGGACAATGAAACCGGCGAGCTCGATTTCGCCGACGACGACGCACTTCTCGAATTCATCAACAATGATCTCGGTAAATTGTAGGCCGCGCTGAAAAAGTGTCGCCGGAAGCGAGATTTCCCTGCGTAGGGGCCCCTGTTAAGGGGGATTATTAGGGGTTGTAGGCCCAAAACCGGTCCCATAGCCTCGCTTTGATGCCACTTCGGCGCGCGGATGTGCCGGGTGTCCGCACTTCGCTGGAGAAAAGGCTGGTGGCACTGACATGGCCGACGAGGAGACGCTGCGCGAGCACCTCAGGTGGGTCACGACCACTCTGCACCAGACGCGCCGGCGGCTGCAGGCGGTCGAAGAAGCCGAGCAGGAACCGATCGCGATCGTCGGCATGGGTTGCCGGCTGCCCGGCGGTGTCCGCAGCCCCGAACAGCTGTGGGACCTGGTCGCCGCGGGCACCGACGCCGTCACCGGGTTTCCCGCGAACCGCGGCTGGGACCTCGACGGGCTCCGCGACCCCGACCCGGACCGGCCCGGCACCTCGCACACCGCGTCCGGCGGCTTCCTGCACGACGTCGCCGACTTCGACGCCGGGTTCTTCGGCATCTCCCCGCGCGAGGCCCTCGCCATGGACCCCCAGCAGCGGCTGCTCCTGGAAACGACCTGGGAGGCCATCGAACGCGCCCGCATCGACCCGGCGTCGCTGGCCGGCTCGGAGACCGGCGTCTTCGTCGGCAACACCGGCCAGGACTACGCGAACCTCCTGCGCGGCGCCGGCGACAACCTCGAAGGTCACCTGCTCACGGGCACCGCGACCGCCGTCGTCTCCGGCCGGCTGGCGTACTTTCTCGGCCTCGCCGGCTCCGCCGTCACGGTCGACACGGCCTGCTCGTCCTCACTCGTCGCGCTGCACTGGGCCTGTCACGCGCTCCGCCGCCGCGAGTGCTCGCTCGCGCTTGCCGGCGGCGTGACCGTCCTGTCCACCCCCGCCGCGTTCGTCGCGTTCAGCCGGCAGCGCGGCCTGGCCCCCGACGGCCGCTGCAAGTCCTTCGCCGACGCCGCCGACGGCACCGGCTGGGGCGAGGGCGCCGGCATGCTGGTCCTGGAACGGCTGTCCGACGCCCAGCGCCACGGCCGCCCGGTGCTCGCGGTCGTCCGCGGCTCGGCGATCAACTCCGACGGCGCGTCCAACGGCCTCACCGCACCCAACGGCCCCGCGCAGGAGCGCGTGATCGCCGACACGCTGGCCAGCGCGCGGCTCTCGGCGAAGCAGGTCGACGCGGTCGAAGCGCACGGCACCGGCACCACCCTCGGCGACCCGATCGAAGCGCAGGCCCTGCTGGCCACCTACGGCCGGGCCCGCACCGGCGACGACCCGCTGTACCTCGGTTCGCTGAAGTCGAACGTCGGGCACACCCAGGGCGCCGCGGGCGTGGCCGGGGTGATCAAGATGGTCCTGGCCATGCAGCACGGCGTCCTGCCGCGGACGCTGCACGTCGACGCCCCGACGTCGCACGTCGACTGGGCGGCCGGCGGGGTCCGGCTGCTCACCGAGGCCCGGCCCTGGCCGGAGACCGGCGAGCCCCGGCGCGCGGGCGTGTCCGCGTTCGGCATGAGCGGCACCAACGCCCACGCCATCCTCGAAGCCGCGCCGGTCGGCGAGGAACCGGCGCCTTCGAACGTGGACGGCCCGGTGCCGTGGGTGCTGTCCGCGCGGACCGCCGACGCGCTGCAAGCCCAGGCCGCCGCGCTGGCCGGGCACGGAGCACCGGCGGCGGACGTCGGGTTTTCGCTGGTCACGACCCGTTCAGCGTTCCCGCGCCGCGCGGTTGTGATCGGCGATCTCGCCGGCGGTCTCACGGCGCTCGCCGAGGGAATTCCGGCGGCGAACGTCATCACCGGGGTAGCGGGTGCGCCGGGCAAGGTCGCGCTGGTCTTCCCGGGCCAGGGATCGCAGTGGGCGGGCATGGCCCTCGAACTGGCGGAGTCCTCGCCGGTGTTCGCGGCCCGTCTCGACGAATGCGCCACCGCCCTGGAGTCCTTTGTGGACTGGCAGCTCCGTGAGGTGCTGGCCGACTCGGAAGCACTGGGCCGCGTCGATGTCGTGCAGCCCGCGTTGTTCGCCGTGATGGTGTCGCTGGCGGAGTTGTGGCGTTCGTTCGGCGTGGTCCCGGACGCGGTGGTCGGCCACTCCCAGGGCGAAATCGCCGCGGCTGTGGTCTCGGGTGCGCTGTCCCTTGAGGACGGTTCTCGGGTGGTCGCGTTGCGCAGCAGGGCGATCCTGGCGCTGGCCGGTGGCGGCGGAATGGTCTCGGTGGCCGCACCCCTGGAGACGGTCGAGGCGCGGCTGACCGGGGAACTGTCGATCGCGGCGGTTAACGGCCCGGCCGCGGTCGTGGTCTCCGGCGAACCCCAAGCCCTCGATGAGCTGATCAATTCCTGCGAAGCCGACGGGATCCGCGCGAAACGGGTCCCGGTCGACTACGCCTCCCACTCGCCCCAGGTGGAGCAGCTGAGGGACGAGCTGCTCGACGTTCTGGCGCCGATCACGCCCCGCCAAGCCGAGACGGCCTTCATCTCCACGGTCACCGGCGAGTGGAACGAACGTGTGGATGCCGAGTACTGGTACACCAACCTCCGCAGCACAGTCCGCCTGGACACCGCCGTGGAACGGCTGAAGAGCGCCGGTTTCGGCACGTTCATCGAGGTGTCCCCGCACCCGGTTTTGACCATGGCGCTCGGCGAAGACGTCGTCGCGCTGGGCTCCCTCCGCAAGAACGACGGCGGCCTGACCCGGTTCCACGCCGCGCTCGCCGAGGCGCACGTCCGCGGCGTGGCTGTCGACTGGACCCCGGCCTTCCCCGGCGCCCGCACGGTCGACCTGCCCACCTACGCCTTCCAGCGCGAACGGTTCTGGCCCGCCGTGGCCGCGGAGCCGGGCGACGCGGGCGCGCTCGGCCTGAGCGCCACCGGGCACCCCCTGCTCGGCGCGGCGGTCGCCCTGTCCGCGGGCGACGGCCTGGTGCTCACCGGCCGGGTCTCCCCGCAGGCCCAGCCGTGGCTGGCCGACCACGCCGTGCACGGCACGATCCTGCTGCCCGGCACCGCGTTCGTCGAACTCGCCGTGCAGGCCGGTGACCGCGCCGGCTGCGGCACGGTCGAGGAGCTCACCCTCGAAACCCCGCTGACCCTGCCGGACGGCGGCGCCCGCGCGCTGCAGGTCCAGGTGGGTGCGGCCGACGAGACCGGCCGGCGCGGCGTCGAGGTCCATTCGCGGCGCGACGAGGACGATCCCTGGACCCGGCACGCCACCGGCGTACTCGCGCCTGGCACCCCCGAAGCCGGGTTCACCCTGGACTCCTGGCCGCCCGAGGGCGCGGCCAGGATCGACCTCGACGGGTTCTACGACGGCCTCCGCGCGGCGGCGGGCTACGGCTACGGGCCTGCTTTCCAGGGCCTGCGTTCGGCGTGGCGCCGCGGCGACGAGATCTTCGCCGAGGTCGCACTGCCGGAGGACCGCGACGCCGCCCGCTTCGGCCTGCACCCGGCGTTGCTGGACGCGGCCCTGCACCCGCTCGCCCTGGCCGTGTCCACCGAGGACGGACTGGCCCGCCTGCCGTTCGCCTGGACGGGCGTGACCCTGCACGCGACCGGCGCTTCGGCCCTTCGCGTCCGCCTCACCCGCCGCGGCGAGGACGAGGTCACGGTCGAGGTCGCGGACCCGTCGGGCGCTCCGGTCGCGAGGGCGGCGTCCCTCGTCCTCCGCCCACTCCCCGACGGCGGCCTCGACCGGACCACCGACGATCTGTACCAGGTCACCTGGACCGAAATCGCCGACACGCGTGCTCAGAACGCCGACACGCGTGATTCCGGCGCCGACACGACCGCGCAGGGCTCCGGTGCCGTGTCGACCCTTCAAGCACGCGTGTCGGCTTCCGGATCACGCGTGTCGACCCCTGCCGCACCTGAGGCGGTCTTCGAACCGATCGGCGGGGCGCCGGTCCACCGCGTGCTCGGGCTCGTCCAGGAGTGGCTCGCCGCCGACCGCCCCGAAGTTCTCGTCTTCGTCAGCAGCGGCGCCGTCGCGGTGCACGACGGGGAAGCCCCCGATCCCGGCCTCGCCGCCGCGTGGGGGCTCGTGCGCTCCGCCCAGTCGGAACACCCCGGCCGGTTCGCGCTGCTGGACACCGACGACCCGGACCACCCCGTCGTCCCGCCCGAGCCGCAGACGGCCGTGCGCGACGGACGGCTGTTCGTGCCCCGCCTCGCCCGCGTCACCGCCACCGGGGAGACGCCGGACTGGGGTGACGGCGCCGTCCTCGTCACCGGGGCCTCGGGCAAGCTCGGCGGACTCGTCGCCCGGCACCTCGCGCGGCAGCACGGCGTCCGGAAACTGGTCCTGCTCAGCCGCCGTGGTGCGGACGCCCCCGGCGCCGCCGAACTCGCCGCCGACCTGCCGGACGCCGTCTTCGTCGCCTGCGACGCCGCCGACCGCGACCGGCTCGCCGAAGTCCTAGATAAGCACCGGATCACCGCTGTCGTGCACGCCGCCGGTGTGCTCGACGACGGCGTCGTCGAGACCCTCACCCCGGAGCGGCTGGACGCGGTCCTGCGCCCGAAGGCCGCCGCCGCCCGCAACCTCGACGAGCTGACCACCGAGCTCACCGCCTTCGTGCTCTTCTCCGCCGCCGCGGGCACCACCGGCGGCAGCGGACAGGGCAACTACGCCGCCGCCAACGCCTACCTCGACGCCCTCGCGCAGCGACGCCGGGCGGCCGGACAGCCGGCCGTGTCGCTCGCCTGGGGCCTGTGGGCCGAGGCGAGCGGGATGACCGGGCACCTCGACGACCGCGCGCGCGACCGGCTCGGCCGCTCCGGCGTGCGGCCCCTGGACACCGCGCAGGGCCTGGCGTTGTTCGACCGCGCCGTCGCCGCGGGCCCGGCCGCGCTGGTCCCGATCGCCCTCGACGCCGCCGCACTGCGCCGGCAGGCGGCCGAAGGCGCTGTCTCGCCGCTGTTCCGCGGCCTCTTCCCGCCGCCCGCGCGCCGCACCGCCGCGGCCGGCGGGCACGTCGGCGAGCTGTCCGAAGAGGGCCTGCTCGACCTGGTCCGGACGCAGGTGGCGGCCGTGCTCGGGTACGCGTCGGCGCAGGCGGTCGACCCCGCCCGCGCCTTCAAGGACCTCGGGTTCGACTCGCTGACCGCGGTCGACCTGCGCAACCGCCTCGCCGCCGCCACTGGCCTGCGGCTGCCCGCCACGCTGGTGTTCGACCACCCGACCCCGGCGGTGCTCGCCGCCCACCTAGCCGGGCGGACGGCGGACACCGCCGTCACGAAGAAGGCCGGCGCCGACGAGCCCATCGCGATCGTCGCGATGAGCTGCCGCTACCCGGGCGGGGTCACCTCCCCGGACGACCTCTGGCGGCTGGTCGCCGAGGGTGGCGACGCCGTTTCGGCGTTCCCCGCCGACCGGGGCTGGCCCGATCTCTTCGACGACGATCCCGCCCACGGCGGGACGTCCTACGTCCGCGAAGGCGGATTCCTCTACGACGCCGCCGATTTCGACGCCGAGTTCTTCGGCATGTCCCCGCGGGAAGCGACCGCGACGGACCCGCAGCAGCGGCTGCTGCTGGAAGTCGCGTGGGAGGCGTTCGAGCGCGCCGGGATCGTGCCGGACGCGGTGCGCGGCAGCCGGACCGGCGTCTTCGCCGGCGTGATGTACCAGGACTACGCCACCCGGCTGCAGAACGTCCGAAGTGGACTGGAGGGCTACGAGGGCTACCTCGGCAACGGCAGTGCCGGCAGCGTCGCCTCCGGCCGGATCTCCTACGCGCTCGGGCTCGAAGGCCCGGCGATCACCGTGGACACGGCGTGTTCGTCGTCGCTGGTGGCCCTGCACCTGGCGTGCCAGTCGCTGCGGCAGGGCGAGTGCGACCTGGCGCTGGCCGGCGGGGTCACGGTGCTGGCGACGCCCGCGCTGTTCGTCGAGTTCAGCCGGCAGCGCGGCCTCGCGGCCGACGGCCGGTGCAAGTCGTTCGCGGACGCCGCCGACGGCACCGGCTGGGGCGAGGGCGCCGGCCTCCTGCTGGTGGAACGGCTGTCCGACGCCCGCCGCAACGGTCACCCGGTGCTCGCGGTCGTCCGCGGGACGGCGGTGAACCAGGACGGCGCGTCGAACGGCCTGACCGCGCCGAACGGCCCGGCCCAGCAGCGGGTGATTCGCCAGGCACTGGCCGAAGCGGGACTGACGGCGTCCGAAGTGGACGCCGTCGAGGCGCACGGCACCGGCACCACCCTCGGCGACCCGATCGAGGCGCAGGCGCTGCTGGAAACCTACGGCCAGGACCGCGAAACGCCGCTGTGGCTGGGCTCGCTGAAGTCGAACATCGGCCACACGCAGGCGGCGGCCGGGGTCGGCGGCGTGATCAAGATGGTGATGGCGATGCGGCACGGCGTCCTGCCGCGGACGCTGCACGTCGACGCGCCTTCGTCGCATGTGGACTGGTCGGCGGGCGCGGTCGAGCTGCTGACGGAAGCCCGCGAGTGGCCGGAAGGCGACCGCCCACGGCGGGCGGGCGTCTCATCGTTCGGCGTCAGCGGCACCAACGCGCACGCGGTCCTGGAGGAGCCCGAGCGCCCCAAGGCGGCCTTGGTTGCGTCAGACGCACCGAAGGCCGCCTTGGTTGCGTCTGACGCACCGAAGGCCACATTGGGGCGCTCGGGGCCGGTTGTGCCGTGGGTCGTCTCCGGCCGGACGGCGGGTGCGTTGCGGGCGCAGGCGGCCGCGCTGCTCGGACGAGGTGAGCTTCCGGCCGCGTCGGTCGGGGTGGCGCTGGTTTCCGCGCGGTCGCTGTTCCGGCACCGCGCGGTCGTGGTCGGCGAGGATCTCGCCGGCGGCCTCGCCGCGCTCGCCGAGGGCGCTCCCGCGGCCAACGTCGTCACCGGAGAGGCGGGCGAACCGGGCAAGGTGGCGCTGGTGTTTCCCGGTCAGGGCGCGCAGTGGGCCGGGATGGCGCTCGAACTGGCGGAGTCATCGGCGGTGTTCGCGGCTCGCCTCGACGAGTGCGCCGCGGCTCTCGGGTCCCTTGTGGACTGGTCGCTGCGCGAGGTCTTGGCCGACGCGGAGGCGTTGAGCCGGGTCGATGTCGTCCAGCCCGCGTTGTTCGCGGTGATGGTCTCCCTCGCCGAGCTGTGGCGTTCGTTCGGAGTGGTGCCGGACGCGGTGGTCGGCCACTCCCAAGGCGAGATCGCCGCCGCCGTCGTCGCGGGCACACTGTCCCTTGAGGACGGCGCTCGCGTGGCGGCGTTGCGCAGCAAGGCGATCCTGGCCCTGGCCGGTGGCGGCGGCATGGTGTCGGTCGCGGCCTCCGCGGAAACCGTCGAGGAACGGCTGACCGAAGGAGTCTCGGTCGCCGCCGTGAACGGCCCGGCGGCGGTCGTGGTCTCCGGCGCACCGGAAGCCCTGGACGAGTTCATGGCGGCCTGCCGCGCGGACGGCATCCGCGTGAAGCGGGTGCCGGTGGACTACGCGTCCCACTCGCCCCAGGTCGAGCAGCTGCGCGACGAGCTGCTGGACGTCCTGGCGCCGGTGGCCCCGCAGCAGGGGCACACGGCGTTCCTCTCGACGGTGACCGGCGAGTGGGACGAACAGGTGGATGCCGAGTACTGGTACACGAACCTCCGCAGCACGGTCCGTCTCGACAGCGCGATCGAGCGGCTGAAGAGCGAAGGCTTCGGCACGTTCATCGAAGCCTCGCCGCACCCGGTGCTGACCATGGCGCTCGGGGACGACGTCGTCGCGCTGGGCTCCCTCCGCAAGAACGACGGCGGCCTCACCCGCTTCCACACCGCGCTCGCCGAAGCGCACGTCAACGGGGTCGCCGTCGACTGGACCCCGGCCTTCGCCGGTGCGCCCGCCGCCGACCTCCCGACCTACGCCTTCCAGCGCGAACGCTACTGGCTCGACGTCCCGGAAGCCGAGCCGGTCCAAGCTGATCAGCGCTTCTGGGACGTCGTCGGCGACCAGGACGTCCCGGCGTTCGCCGGCGCCCTCGACCTCCCCGAGGACGCCCCGCTGGACGCCGTCCTGCCCGCCCTGGCGAAGTGGCGCAGCCGCCGCCACGACGAGGCCACCACGGACTCCTGGCGCTACCGGATCGCCTGGCGGCCCGTCGCCACCCCGCCCGCCCGCCTCTCCGGCCGCTGGCTCGTGGTCGGAGACGGTGACGTCCGGGACGTCCTGGCCGCGCACGGCGCCGAGATCGTCCAGGACGCCGAGGACCTGACCGGCGTGGTGGCCGTCCGGCCGGACACCGCGACCGCCCTCGAACTGACCCGTCTCGACGCCCCGCTCTGGCTCCTCACCGAAGGAGCGGTGGCCACCGGACCCGGCGACCGCGCGCCCGACCCCGTTCAGGCGCGGGTGTGGGGGCTCGGCCGGATCGCCGGGCTCGAGCACCCCACCCGCTGGGGCGGCCTGGTCGACCTGCCGCCGGTCCTCGACGAAGCCACCGCGGCGAAGCTGGCCGCCGTCCTGGCCGGGACCACCGGCGAAGACCAGGTGGCGCTGCGCGCTTCCGGCGTCTTCGCCCGCCGGCTCGTGCACACCGAACCCACCGAACCCGTCCGGCGGTGGCGCCCGGAGGGCACGGTCCTCGTCACCGACGTCGAGGGCCACGCGGCCGTGCGGCTCGCCCGCTGGCTGATCACCCGGGGTGCCACCCGGATCGTGCTCGCCGCGGCGGCCCTGCCCGGCGTGGAAACCCTGCACGGCGCCGAAGTGCTCGAGGCACGGTGCGACGTCGCCGATCGCGACCAGCTCGCCGCGGTGCTCGCCGCTCACGGGCCGGTGCGATCGGTGTTCCACGCCGCCGGCGTCACGGACCTGGCACCCCTCGCCGAAACGGGCCCGGACCTCCTGGACCGCGCGTGCCGGGTGAAGGCGGACGCCGCCGACCACCTCGACGCCCTGCTCCCGGACGACCTCGACGCCTTCGTCCTGTTCTCCTCCATCGCCGCGGTCGTCGGCAGCGGTGCCCACGGCGCCTACGCGGCGGCCAACGCCCACCTCGACGCGCTCGCCGAGCGCCGCCGGGCCCGCGGGCAGGCCGCGACGTCGATCGCCTGGGGCGTCTGGGACGCCGAGGAAGGCGTCGACCGCGCCCGACTGGTGGCCGAGGGCGTCCCGCCGCTCGACCCCGAGCTGGCGCTGACCGCGCTCGGACGGGCCCTCGACCTCGACGACACCACCGTCGTCGTCGCCGACGTCGACTGGCCGCGGTTCGCCCCGGCCTTCGCCGCCGCCCGCCGCCGGCCGCTGCTCGCCGAGCTGCCGGAAGCCGACGAGGAGACCGCTCCCGAGCCGTCCGGATACGCCGCCGGGCTCGTGGGGCTGAACGCGGCGGACGCCCAGCGCGTGCTCGTCGACCTGGTCCGCGCGCAGGCCGCGGCCGTGCTCGGGCACGCGTCCCCGGCCGCCGTCGACGTCGGACGCGCCTTCTCCGAACTCGGCTTCGACTCGCTGACGGCGGTCGAGCTGCGCACCCGGCTGGCCACCGCGACCGGCCTGCGGCTGCCCGCGACCTTGGTGTTCGACCACCCCACGGTCACCGTCCTCGCCGGGTTCCTCGGCGAGCTGCTCGGCACCGGGTCCTCGGCCGAAGCCGGAGCGGCCACCGGAATCGCCGCGGACGAGCCGATCGCCATCGTCGGTATCGGCTGCCGGTTCCCGGGCGGGGTCCGCTCGCCCGAGGACCTCTGGCGGCTGGTCGCCGCGGGCGGCGACGGCATCACGTCGTTCCCGGACGACCGCGGCTGGGACCTCGACGAGATCTACGATCCCGAGCCCGGCGCCACCGGCAAGAGCTACGCCCGCGAGGGCGGCTTCCTCGCCGACACCACCCGCTTCGACCCCGGCTTCTTCGGGATCTCGCCGCGCGAAGCCCTCGCCATGGACCCGCAGCAGCGGCTGCTCCTGCAGACGTCCTGGGAAGCCTTCGAACGCGCCGGGCTCGACCCGGTTTCGGTGCGGGGCGCGCGGATCGGCGTCTTCGCGGGTACCAACGGCCAGGACTACCCGGCCCTGCTGGAACGCTCGACCGAGTCCCTGGACGGCCACGCCGGCGTCGGCAACGCGGCCAGCGTCGTCTCCGGCCGGCTGTCCTATGTGTTCGGTCTCGAAGGCCCGTCGCTGACGGTGGACACGGCGTGTTCGTCGTCGCTGGTGGCGTTGCACCTGGCGGTGCAGGCGCTGCGGCGCGGCGAGTGTTCGATGGCCCTCGCCGGTGGTGCGACCGTGATGGCGACCCCCGGCATGTTCGTCGACTTCAGCCTCCAGCGCGGCCTCGCCGCGGACGGCCGGTGCAAGGCCTTCGCCGAGGCCGCTGACGGCGCCGGGTTCTCCGAAGGCGCGGGAATGCTGCTGGTGCAGCGGCTCTCGGACGCGCTGCGCGAGGGCCGCCGGGTGCTCGCCGTGGTGCGGGGGTCGGCGGTGAACTCCGACGGCGCGTCCAACGGGTTGACCGCGCCGAACGGCCCGTCGCAGCAACGCGTCATCCGGGCGGCGCTCGCGGACGCGGGCCTGAAGCCGTCCGAAGTGGACACTGTGGAAGCGCACGGCACCGGGACGACCCTGGGTGACCCGATCGAAGCGCAGGCCGTGCTCGCGACCTACGGGCAGGACCGGGCCACGCCGCTCTGGCTCGGCTCGGTGAAGTCCAACCTCGGGCACACCCAGGCCGCGGCCGGGGTTGCCGGGATCATCAAGATGGTCATGGCGATGCGGCACGGTGTCCTGCCGCAGACCGTGCACGTGGACGCGCCTTCGTCCCATGTGGACTGGTCGGCCGGTGCGGTCGAGCTGCTCACCGAGTCGCGGGACTGGACTTCCGATCGTCCCCGGCGGGCCGGGGTGTCGTCGTTCGGCATCTCGGGCACCAACGCCCACACGATCCTCGAGCAGGCGCCCGACGTCGTCGCCGAGGAACGCGAGCCGGTCTCCGGACCGGTACCGTGGGTGCTGTCGGGCCGGACCGAAGCCGCGTTGCGCGACCAGGCGGCCGCCCTCGCCGAGGTGGACGCGGACCCGGCGGACGTCGGATTCTCCCTGGCCACGGCCCGGTCGCGGTTCCCGCACCGCGCGGTGGTGCTCGGCGCCGACGCGCTGACCGCCGTCGCCGGGGGAACACCGGCGGCGAACGCGGTCACGGGCATCGCCGGGACGCCCGGCAAGGTGGCCCTGGTCTTCCCGGGCCAGGGTTCGCAGTGGGCCGGGATGGCCCTCGAACTGGCCGGATCCTCGCCGGTGTTCGCGGCCCGCCTGGACGACTGCGCCGCCGCGCTCGAATCCTTTCTGGACTGGCAGCTGCGTGACGTGCTGGCCGACGCGGAAGCTCTGAGCCGGGTCGACGTCGTGCAGCCTGCTTTGTTCGCGGTGATGGTTTCGCTGGCGGAGTTGTGGCGGTCGTTCGGCGTCGTGCCGGACGCGGTCGTCGGGCACTCCCAGGGCGAGATCGCGGCGGCCGTGGTCTCGGGCGCACTGTCCCTTGAGGACGGCGCCCGGGTGGTGGCGCTGCGCAGTAAGGCGATCCTGGCCCTGGCCGGTCGCGGCGGGATGGTGTCGGTGGCCGCCCCGCTTGCCACCGTCGAAGAACGGCTGACCGAGGGAATCTCGATCGCGGCCGTGAACGGACCGGCCGCCGTGGTGGTGTCCGGCGAGCCGGGCGCCCTCGACGACCTGATCGCGGCCTGCGAAGCCGACGGCATCCGCGCCAAGCGCGTCCCGGTCGATTACGCGTCGCACTCGGTGCAGGTGGAGCAACTGCGCGAGGAACTCCTCGAAGTACTGGGCCCGATCACCCCGCGAACGGGGGAGACGGCGTTCTTCTCCACGGTGACCGGCGAGTGGCTCGACGGATCCACTGTGGACGCCGAGTACTGGTACCGGAACCTGCGCGGGACCGTGCGCCTCGACATCGCCGTCGAGCAGCTGAAGCGCGAAGGGTTCGGCACGTTCGTCGAGGCCTCGCCGCATCCGGTGCTGACCATGGCACTCGGGGACGACGTCCTCGCACTGGGTTCCTTGAAGAGGGACGACGGCGGGCTCGCCCGCTTCTACACCGCGTTGGCCGAGGCGCACGTCAACGGCGTCGACGTCGACTGGACCCCGGCCTTCCCCGGCGCCCGGTTCACCGACGTCCCGACCTACCCGTTCCAGCGGGAGCGGTACTGGCCACAGTGGACCGCCGCCACCGCCGGTGACGCCGGTGGGCTCGGCCTGACCGATGCCGGGCACCCGCTGCTCGGCGCGGCCGTGGCCGTCGCGGGCACCGGCACCACCCTGCTCACCGGCCGAATTTCCCTGAGCACGCACCCGTGGCTCGCCGACCACGCGGTCGGCGACACCGTGCTGCTGCCGGGCACCGCGTTCGTCGAGCTGGCCGTGCAGGCCGGTGACCAGGTCGGCTGCGCGACCGTCGAAGAGCTGACCCTGCAGGCGCCGCTGGTGCTGCCCCGCCGCGGCGGCGTCGCCCTCCAGGTCCGGGTCGAAGCCGCCGACGAGCACGGCCGCCGCGCGGTGACCGTCCACTCGCGACCCGGCGACGACCTCGACTGGACCCGGCACGCCGAAGGGATCCTGGCCGTCGGTGCCGAGCCGGGCACGGCGCTCACCGCGTGGCCGCCGCCGGGCGCGGAACCCCTGCCGGTCGACGGCCACTACGACACCCTCGCCGGCCACGGCTACCGCTACGGCCCGGCGTTCCAGGGCCTGCGGGCGGCCTGGCGGCACGGCGACGACCTCTACGCCGAGGTCGTCCTGCCCGCCGACCAGCGCGCCGAAGCGGCCCGCTACGGCCTGCACCCGGCCCTGCTCGACGCGGCCCTGCACCCGATCGGCCTGACCAGCGCCCAGGCCGGCGCCCGGCTGCCGTTCGCCTGGACCGGCGTCCGGCTCTACGCGACCGGCGCGACCACCCTGCGGGTCCGGCTCGGGGCGCTCGGTGCGGACGGCGTCTCGGTCGCCGTCACCGACGAAACCGGCGCGCCGGTCGCCGAAGCCGAATCCCTGGTGATGCGGCCGATTTCGGCCGGGCAGCTGGCCGCCGCCGCGGACCACGGCGCCGATGCCCTCTTCACCCTGACCTGGCAGCGCCTGGACGCCGAGCCGGGCGCTCCGGCGGTGCCGCTGGGCGAGCCGGGGCCGGTCGCCTACACGGAGTGCCGCGGCGACGTGACGGCTCGGACACTCGAGATCCTGCAGGACTTCCTGGCCGGAGCCGGGCGGCTGGTCCTGGTCACCGAATCGGCTGTCGGGGAGGCGCCCGCCGACCCCGCCGCGGCGGCCGTCTGGGGGCTCGTGCGTTCGGCGCAGTCGGAGCACCCGGACCGGTTCGTCCTCCTCGACGTCGACACGACCGAGAACCTCGCCGCCTGGTCCGGTTCGGCCGCCGCGTCCGGCGAGCCCCAGCTGGCGCTGCGCGGCGGCGAACTCCACGTGCCGCGGCTGGCACGGACGGCCGCGCCGCGGCGAGAGCACACCTGGAACCCGGACGGGACCGTCCTGGTCACCGGCGCGAGCGGCGTGCTCGGCGGCCTGCTCGCCCGGCACCTGGTGACCGTCCACGGGGTCCGGCACCTGCTGCTGCTCAGCCGCAGCGCACCCGACCTCGGCGAACTGCCTGCGTCGGTGACGGCGCTCGCCTGCGACGTCGCCGACCGGGCCGCCCTCGAAGACGCCCTGGCGACGATCCCCGCCGAGCACCCGCTGACGGCGGTGGTGCACGCCGCGGGCGCACTCGACGACGGCGTCCTCGAAGCACTGACCCCGGAGCGGCTCGACACCGTGCTCCGGCCCAAGGCGGTCGCCGCCCGGCACCTGCACGAGCTGACCGAGCACCTGGACCTCGACGCGTTCGTCCTGTTCTCCTCCTTCGCGACGACGATGGGCGGCGCGGGCCAGGCCGGCTACTCGGCGGCCAACGCCTACCTCGACGCCCTCGCCCAGCACCGCCACGGCCGGGGACTGCCCGCCACCTCGCTCGCGTGGGGACTCTGGGAGGCGCGCAGCGGCCTGACCGCGCACCTCGGCGACGACGACGTGTCCCGGCTCGGCCGGTCCGGGGTCCGTGCCCTGCCGACGGATCGCGCGCTGCGGCTGTTCGACCTCGCCCTGGGGACCGGCGAGCCGCTGCTCATGCCGGTCGCGCTGGACCTCGCCGCCTGGCGGGCCCGGGCCGAGGTGCCGCCGCTGCTGCGCGGGCTGATCAGGACGTCGGTGCGGCGGACCGTGCGCGACGGTGTCCCGGCCGGCCCCGGGCTGGCCGAACGGCTGGCGGGGCTGTCGGAAGCCGACCAGCTCCGCCTCGTCGACGAGGTGGTGCGCGGCCAGGTGGCGGCGGTGCTCGGGTATGCGTCGGGCCACGCCGTCGAGGCCGGCCGCGGCTTCCTCGACCTCGGGTTCGACTCGCTGACCGCGCTGGAACTGCGCAACCGGCTGGGCGCCGTGACCGGGCTGCGGCTGCCGGCCACGCTGATCTTCGACTACCCGAACCCGGACGCGCTCACCAAGCACCTGTGCGCCGACCTGCCCTCCGGCGGAGCGCAGGTCGTCCTGCCCGTCCACGCCGAACTGGACCGGCTGACCGCGGTGCTCGCCGCGACCGAACCCGGGGCCGGCGAACGCGACCTGATCACCGAGCGCCTGCGCGGACTGCTGGCCCGGTGGACCGCGACCGACGACCGCCGGACGGAACCCGGCACGGAACTGGCCGACGCCACCGCCGAGGAGATCTTCGAGCTCCTCGACGACGAACTGGGGATGTCCTGAATGTCGAACGAACAGAAGCTCCTGGACTACCTCAAGCGCGCCACGGCCGACCTGCGCGAAGCCCGACGGCGGCTGCAGGAGAACGAAGACCGCGCGCAGGAACCGGTCGCGATCGTCGGCATGAGCTGCCGGTTCCCCGGCGGCGTCCGCAGCCCCGAACAGCTGTGGGAGCTGCTCGAAGCGGGGGAGGACGCGGTCGGGGCCTTCCCCGCCGATCGCGGCTGGGACCTCGAAGCGCTCTACGACGCCGACCCCGGCAGCGCGGGCACCAGCTACACCCGCGAAGGTGCGTTCCTGCACGACGCGGCCGACTTCGACGCCGGGTTCTTCGGCATCTCCCCGCGCGAAGCCCTGGCCATGGACCCGCAGCAGCGGCTGCTGCTGGAGGTGTCCTGGGAGGCGCTGGAGCGGGCGGGCATCGACCCGGCGTCGGTGCGCGGCGAGAAGGTCGGCGTCTACGCGGGGGTGATGTACTCCGACTACGCGGCCCGGCTGCTGCTCGCGCCCGAGGTGTTCGCGGAGTTCGAGGCCTTCCTCGGCAACGGCAGCGCGGGCAGCGTCGCCTCCGGCCGGATCGCCTACACCCTCGGCCTCGAAGGCCCCGCCGTCACGATCGACACGGCGTGCTCGTCGTCGCTCGTCGCGCTGCACCTGGCCTGCCAGGCCGTCCGGCTCGGCGACTGCGCGCTGGCCCTGGCCGGCGGCGTCACGGTGATGGCCACCCCGGGCACGTTCACCGCGTTCAGCCGCCAGCGCGGCCTGGCCGCCGACGGCCGGTGCAAGCCCTTCGCCGACGCGGCCGACGGCACCGGCTGGGGCGAGGGCGCCGGGATGCTGCTGGTGGAGCGCCTGTCCGACGCGCGTCGCCACGGCCACCCGGTGCTCGCCGTCGTCCGCGGCTCGGCGGTCAACCAGGACGGCGCGAGCAGCGGCCTGACCGCGCCGAACGGGCCGGCGCAGCAGCGGGTCATCCGGGCCGCGCTGGAGCGCGCTGGTCTGTCCACTTCGGACGTCGACGCGGTGGAGGCGCACGGCACCGGAACGACGCTGGGCGACCCGATCGAGGCACAGGCGCTGCTGGCCACCTACGGTCGCGGCCGTGCGGCGGACCGGCCGCTGCTGCTCGGTTCGGTCAAGTCCAACCTCGGGCACACCCAGGCCGCCGCCGGGGTGGCCGGGATCATCAAGTCTGTCCAGGCCATGCGGCGGGGACTGCTGCCGCGGTCGCTGCACATCGACACGCCGTCGTCCCAAGTGGACTGGAGCGCCGGTGACGTGCGGCTGCTCACCGAGGCGACGCCGTGGCCGGAGACCGGGCAGCCGCGGCGGATCGGCGTGTCGTCGTTCGGGGTCAGCGGGACGAACGCGCACGTGATCCTGGAGCAGGCGCCCGCGGAGGAGCCCCTGCCGCCGCGGGCGGCCTCGGGACCGGTGCCGTGGGTGGTGTCGGCGGGTTCTCCGGAAGCCTTGCGGGCGCAGGCGGCCGCGCTCCTCGCGCACGACGGCGACCCGGTCGACGTCGGGTTCTCGCTGGTGAAGTCGCGGGCGCTGCTGAACCATCGTGCGGTCGTCACCGGTGCGGGCGGGCTCGCGGCTCTCGCGGCCGGTTCGCCGAGTCCGGCGGTGGTCACCGGGGAGGCGGCGGCCCGCGGCAAGGTGGCACTGGTCTTCCCGGGGCAGGGGTCGCAGTGGGCCGGGATGGCGCTGGAGCTGGCCGCGTCCTCGCCGGTGTTCGCCGCGCGTCTCGACGAGTGCGCGGTGGCCTTGTCGTCCTTTGTGGACTGGTCGCTGCGGGAGGTCCTGGCGGACGCGGCCGCGCTCGCCCGGGTCGACGTGGTCCAGCCCGCGCTGTTCGCCGTGATGGTGTCGCTGGCTGAGCTGTGGCGGTCGTTCGGGGTGGTTCCCGATGCCGTCGTCGGGCATTCCCAGGGCGAGATCGCGGCCGCGGTCGTCTCGGGTGCGCTGTCCCTTGAGGACG
Source organism: Amycolatopsis sp. lyj-109 (assembly GCF_046548995.1). Lineage (NCBI taxonomy): Bacteria > Bacillati > Actinomycetota > Actinomycetes > Pseudonocardiales > Pseudonocardiaceae > Amycolatopsis > Amycolatopsis sp. lyj-109. The sequence goes on along the minus strand of NZ_JAJPWR010000011.1, from coordinate 297,330 downwards.
GTGCTCGGGTCGTTGCGTTGCGGAGCAAGGCGATCCTGGCCCTGGCCGGCCGTGGCGGGATGGTGTCGGTGGCGGCGCCGCTGTCCACGGTCGAAGAGCGGCTCGGGGACGGTCTGGCGATCGCAGCGGTGAACGGTCCGGCCGCGGTGGTGGTTTCCGGCTCGCCGGGCGATCTGGAGGCGCTGATCGCTTCCTGTGAGGCCGACGGGATCCGGGCCAAGCGGGTGCCGGTCGATTACGCGTCGCATTCCGTTCAGGTCGAGGAACTGCGGGAGGAACTCCTCGAGGTCCTCGGCCCGATCGTGCCGCGCGCGGGGGAGACGGCGTTCTTCTCGACGGTGACCGGCGAGTGGGCCGACGGTGCTCTCGACGCCGAGTACTGGTACCGGAACCTGCGCAGCCCGGTGCGGCTGGACGTCGCCGTCGAGCGGTTGAAGAGCGAGGGCTTCGGGACGTTCATCGAGGCCTCACCGCACCCGGTCCTGACCATGGCGATCGGCGACGACGTGGTCGCGCTCGGCTCGTTGCGTCGGGACGACGGCGGGCTGAGCCGCTTCCACACGGCGCTCGCTTCGGCGCACGTGGCCGGGGTGCCGGTCGACTGGACGCCGGCGTTTCCCGATGGGCGCGTGATCGACCTGCCGACGTATGCGTTCCAGCGCAAGCGGTACTGGCTCGACGCACCCCGGCAGACCGCGGCGGGTGACCCCGCGGACGCCCGCTTCTGGACGGCGGTCGACGGTGGTGACCTCGGCGCGCTGGCCGAGTTGATCGACGTCCCCGCCGAGACGACTTTCGCCGAGCTGCTGCCCGCCCTGGCCCGCTGGCGGCGGTTGCGCCAGGAGAAGTCCACTGTGGATGCCTGGCGGTATCGGGTGGAGTGGAAGCCGCTCGCCGATCCGGCGGAAGGGGTGCTGTCCGGCCGCTGGGTGGTGGTCGCTCCGCCCGGCACGGACACGACGGAGGTGACGAGTTGTCTCGCGGCCGCCGGTGCGGAGCCGGTGGTGCTCGAGTGGCCGGGCGGTGGTGGTGCGCTCGCCGCCGGGCCGGTCGCCGCGGGTGGCGGGGCTGCGGGCCTTGCCGATGCCGCCGGTGTCGTCTCCGTCCTCCCCGATGCCCCCGGCACCCTCCTCCTCACCCAGGCGCTCGCCGGCACCACCGCGCCCCTCTGGCTCCTGACCCACCACGCCGTCGCCGCCCTGCCCGGCGACCAGGCCCCCGCCGCCGATTCCGCCCAGATCTGGGCCCTCGGCCGGGTCGTCGGTCTCGAACACCCGGAACGCTGGGGCGGCCTCGTCGACCTCCCCACCACCCTCGACCGCCGGGCCGCTCGCCGCCTGGCCGCCGTTCTCTCCGGGCTCGACCACGAAGACCAGGTCGCCGTCCGAGCTTCCGGCCTCTTCGCGCGCCGGCTCGCCCACGCACCCGCGAGCGAACCCGCCCAGCACTGGCGACCCGAAGGCACCGTCCTCGTCACCGGCGGCACCGGCGCCCTCGGCGGGCACGTCGCCCGGTGGCTGGCCCGGTCCGGCGCCGACCACCTGGTCCTCGTCAGCCGCCGCGGCGCCGGTGCGCCCGGTGCCGCCGAACTCGCCGCGGAGCTGGACTGCCGGGTCACCTTCGCCGCCTGCGACCTCGCCGACCGCGACGCCGTGGCCGCGCTCGTCCGCGACCTGGAGGACGTGCGCGCCGTCGTCCACACCGCCGGGCTTCCCCAAGCGAAAACCATCGCGGACACCAGCGTCGAGGACTTCGCCGACGTTCTCGCGGCGAAGGCCGGCGGCGCCGACCACCTCGACGAACTCCTCGGTGACGACCTCGACGCCTTCGTCCTCTTCTCCTCCAACGCCGGGGTCTGGGGCAGCGCCGGCCAGGGCGCCTACGCCGCCGCGAACGCGCACCTCGATGCGCTCGCCGTCCGGCGGCGGGCGGCCGGGCGGAAAGCGACGTCCGTCGCCTGGGGGTCCTGGGCCGGGGACGGCATGGCGGGCAGCGCCGAGGCGAAGGACCACCTGCGCCGCCGCGGCCTGCGGGAAATGGACCCGGACCGGGCCCTCGCCGCCCTGCAGCACGCCCTCGACGCCGACGAGACCTTCGTGGCCGTCGCCGACATGGACTGGCCGCGGTTCGCCGCCGGGTTCACCGCGGCCCGGCGCCGTCCGCTGATCGAGGACCTGGCGGAAGTCCACGCCGAGGAGGTCGTCACCGAGGTCGGTCCCGGCCTCGCCGACGCCGTGCGCGGGCTCGGGCCGCGGGAGGCCGCGCACCACGTCCTCGACCTCGTGCGCGCGCAGGCCGCCGCCGTGCTGGGGCACGAGTCCGGTGCGGCCGTCCCCGCCGACCGGGCCTTCCGCGAACTCGGCTTCGACTCGCTGACCGCCGTCGAACTCCGCAACCGGCTGACGGTCGCGACCGGCGTCCGCCTCCCGTCGACCGTGGTCTTCGACCACCCGCACCCGCGCGCCCTCGCCGGCCACCTCCTGCGGGAGGTGACCGGGGCCGAAGCCGCCACGACGACGGCTGTGCCCACCGCGTCCGCCGAGCCGATCGCCATTGTCGCCATGGGCTGCCGCTACCCGGGGGACGTGTCCTCGCCGGAGGACCTGTGGCGCCTCCTGGCCGGCGGCGCGGACGGCGTCGGCCCGTTCCCCGCCGACCGCGGCTGGGACCTGGCCGCGCTCTACGACCCGGACCCGGCGAACCTCGGCACCAGCTACACCCGCGAAGGCGGGTTCATGACCACGGCTGCGCAGTTCGACGCCGGCTTCTTCGGCATCTCGCCGCGCGAAGCCCTGGCCATGGACCCCCAGCAACGGGTCCTCCTGGAGACGTCGTGGGAGGTGTTCGAGCGCGCGGGCATCGACCCGGAGTCCTTGCGCGGCAGCGGAACCGGCGTGTTCGTCGGCGCGACGTCCTCCGGGTACGGCGTCGGCGCGCGCGACGAGTCCGGCGGCTCCGAAGGCTACCTGCTGACCGGCAGCGCCCCGGCCGTCGTCTCCGGCCGCCTGTCCTACACGTTCGGGCTGGAGGGCCCGGCCGTCACCGTCGACACGGCGTGCTCGTCGTCGCTGGTCGCGCTGCACCTGGCGTGCCAGTCGCTGCGGCAGGGCGAGTGCTCGATGGCCCTCGCCGGCGGGGTCACCGTGATGGCGCACCCGGCGGCGTTCGTCGAGTTCAGCCGCCAGCGCGGCCTCGCCGCAGACGGCCGCTGCAAGTCCTTCGCCGACGCCGCCGACGGCACCGGCTGGGGCGAAGGCGTCGGTCTCGTGCTGCTGGAGAAGCTGTCGGACGCCCGGCGCAACGGCCACGAGATCCTCGCCGTGGTCCGCGGTTCGGCAGTGAACCAGGATGGTGCGTCGAACGGCCTGAGCGCGCCGAACGGTCCCTCGCAGCAGCGGGTGATCCGGGCCGCGCTGGCGAACGCCGGTCTGTCTGCTTCGGACGTCGACGCGGTCGAGGCACATGGCACCGGCACTCGGCTGGGCGACCCGATCGAGGCGCAGGCGCTGCTGGCGACGTACGGCCAGGACCGCGACCGGCCGCTGTGGCTCGGCTCACTGAAGTCCAACATCGGGCACACGCAGTCGGCTTCCGGTGTGGCCGGGGTGATCAAGATGGTGCTCGCCATGCGGCACGGTCTCCTGCCGCGCACGCTGCACGTCGACACGCCATCGTCGCAAGTGGACTGGTCGGCCGGCGCCGTCGAGCTGCTCACCGAAGACCGGGAGTGGACGTCCGACGGCCCGCGCCGCGCCGCCGTCTCGGCGTTCGGCGTGAGCGGCACCAACGCGCACGTGGTCCTCGAACAAGCCGAGCCCGTCGCGGTTCCGGCGGTGGGTCCGGACGCGACGCCGCCGCTCGTCCCGCTGTCGGCCCGGAGCGCCACGGCGTTGCGTGCCCAGGCCGGCCTGCTCCGCGCGACGGACGTGGCACCGCAGAATCTCGCCTACTCGCTGGCGTTCACCCGCGCCACGCACGACCACCGCGCGGTCCTCGTCGCGAGTGGCGACGAGCTCGACCGGGCGCTGGGTGTGCTCGCCGACGGCGGCACCGACACCGCCGTGGTCACCGGCACGGCCGACCGGGACGCCCTGCTGGCGGTCCTGTTCACCGGCCAGGGTGCCCAGCGGGTGGGCATGGGCCTGGGGCTCTACGACCGGTTCCCGGTGTACGCCGAAGCTTTCGACGCGGTGTGCGCGCACTTCGGCCCGGAGCTGCGGGCCGCCTTCGACGACGCCGAGCGCCTGGAGCGGACCGAGTTCACCCAGCCCGCGTTGTTCGCGGTCGAGGTCGCGCTGTTCCGCCTGGTTTCTTCGTGGGGTGTGCGCCCCGATTTCGTGGCCGGGCATTCGATCGGCGAGATCTCGGCCGCCCACGTGGCAGGGGTGCTGTCCCTGGAGGACGCCTGTCGCCTGGTGTCGGCGCGGGCGTCGCTGATGCAGGCTCTGCCGCCGGGTGGGGCGATGGTCTCGATCGCCGCGCCGGAGGCCGAGATCGAGCTGACCGAAGGGGTTTCCCTCGCGGCGGTGAACGGGCCGGAGTCGGTGGTGATCTCGGGTGACGAGGCCGCGGTGCTGGCGATCGCGGCTCGGTTCCCGAAGACCAAGCGGCTCGCTGTGAGTCACGCGTTCCATTCGCCGTTGATGGATCCGATGCTGGCCGAGTTCCGCGCGGTGGCGGAGTCTTTGACGTATCACCCGGCGGAGATTCCGGTGCTCTCGAATGTGAGCGGTGCTCTCGCTTCGTCGTTCACGGCGGAGTATTGGGTGCGGCACGTGCGGGAGACGGTCCGGTTCGCCGCCGGTGTGTCCACTTTGGACGCGGCCGGGGTCGGGGTGTTCCTGGAGCTGGGGCCGGACGGGGTGCTCAGCTCGATGGTCCCGGGCACCGCGATCCCGGTGCTGCGTCGCGACCGCGACGAGGAACGCACCCTGTACACCGCGCTGGCCCGGCTGCACGTCGCCGGCGTCGACCTCGATTGGGCGAGCCTGTACGCCGGTTCGGCCGGGCGGGCCGTCGCCCTGCCGACGTACCCCTTCGAGCACCGGCGGTACTGGCTCGAACCCGCCCGCCCGCAGGCGGCCACCGACACCGCCGACGCCGAGTTCTGGGCCGCCGTCGAGCACGGCGACCTGGCCCGGGACCTGGCCGTCGGCGAAGACCTCGCCGACGCCATCCAGCCCGCGCTCCAGGCCTGGCGCACCCGCCACCGCGAGGCGAGCACCCTCGAATCGTGGCGCTACCGCGTCGCCTGGCGGCCGCACCCGATCGCGGCCGGCCGGCTGTCCGGCACCTGGCTGCTCGTCGGCACCGCACCCGCGGGAATCGCCGAGAGCCTGGCCGAGCGGGGTGCCGAGGTCCACACCGTGCCCGTCGGGCGCCTCGGTGCGGTGCCGGACATCGCCGGAGCGCTCGCCTTCCCGGCGAACCTCGACGAGGCCCTCACCGTGCTGCAGGCGGACCTGCCCGGCCCGCTCTGGCTCGGCACTACCGAAGCCGTGCGCACCGGCCGGTCCGACACCGCACCCGAGCCGGCCCTCTCGCAGGTCTGGGGCCTCGGCCGGGTCGCCATCCTCGAACTCACCGGCCGCGAAATCGGCCTCCTGGATCTCCCGGCCACCCTCGACGACCGCGGCCACGACCGGCTCGCCGCCCTCCTGGCCGCGGGCACCGGCGAAGACCAGGTGGCGCTGCGGGCGTCCGGCGCGTTCGTGCCCCGGCTCGTCCGCGCCCCGGCGGGTGCCGAGCCCGGCGGCTGGCAGCCCGAAGGAACCGTCTTGATCACCGGCGGCACCGGGGCACTGGGCAGCGCGCTCGCCCGGACCCTGGCCGGCCGCGGCGCCCGGCACCTGCTGCTGCTCAGCCGCCGCGGCCCGGACGCCCCGGGCGCCGGCGAGCTCGCGGCGCAGCTGCGTGATCTCGGCGCCGAGCCCGAGATCGTGGCCTGCGACGTCGCCGACCGCACCGCACTGGCGGAAGTCATTGCCGGACGGGACATCCGTGCCGTCTTCCACGCCGCCGGACACGGCCGGTTCACCCCGATCGCCGGATCGTCCACATCGGACTTCGCGGAGGTGGTCGGCGCCAAGGTGGCCGGTGCCGTCCACCTCGACGAGCTGCTCGGCGATCTCCAGGCCTTCGTGCTCTTCTCCTCGATCGCCGGGGTCTGGGGCAGCGGTCACCAGGGCGCCTACGCGGCGGCGAACGCGCACCTCGACGCCCTCGCCGAACGCCGTCGCGCGGCCGGGCGCGCCGGGACGTCGATCGCCTGGGGCCCGTGGGCGGGCGCCGGCATGGGCGCCTCCGAAGAAGGTGAAGAGCTGCTTCGCCGACGCGGCCTCCGCCCGCTCGACCCGGAGCTGGGGATGCGCGCGCTCCTGCAGGCCGTCGAGCTGAACGAGACCACCGTCGTCGTCGCCGACGTCGACTGGGCGCGGTTCGCGCCGTCGTACGCGGCCGCCCGGACCCGGCCGCTGATGAGCGAACTGCCCGAATTCGCCGTCGGCGAAGAACGCACCGAACGTGGCACGGCCGAGCTGACCACCCGCCTGGCCGCGCTGCCCGGACCCGAACGCCGTCGCGTGCTCCTGGACGTCGTGCGCGCCCGTGCCGCGGCGGTCCTCGGCCACGACGGTGCCGGGGCCATCGAGCCGGTCCGGCCCTTCAAGGACCTGGGCTTCGACTCGCTCACCGCCGTCGAGCTGCGCAACGGGCTGGCCGCCGAAACCGGCCTGGCCCTGCCCTCGACGCTCGTGTTCGACCACCCGACCCCGGCGGACCTGACCGATCGCCTGCTCGGCGAGATCTTCGGCGCCGAAACCCCGGACCTGCCCGTCGCCGCGGCCGCCATCGACGACGACCCGATCGCGATCGTCGCGATGAGCTGCCGCTACCCGGGCGGCGTGCGCTCGCCGGAAGACCTCTGGCGGCTGGTCGGCGCCGGCGGCGACGGCATCGCGCCGTTCCCGGCCGACCGCGGCTGGGACGTCGGCGCGCTCTACGACCCGGACCCGGGCAAGAGCGGCCGCAGCTACGCCCGCGAGGGCGGCTTCCTCGACGGCGTGGCGGAGTTCGACGCGGCCTTCTTCGGCATCTCACCGCGCGAAGCCCTCGCGATGGACCCGCAGCAGCGCCTGCTGCTGGAGACGTCATGGGAGCTGTTCGAGCGGGCGGGCATCGACCCGCACTCGCTGCGCGGCACGAAGACCGGGGTGTTCGCCGGCACCAACGGCCAGGACTACGTCACCCTGCTCGGCGCGGCACTTTCACGTGAAAGTGCCCGGTCTGCGGGCGTCGAGGGGCACCTGCTGACCGGCAACACCACCAGCGTCATCGCCGGGCGCGTCTCCTACACCTTCGGGCTGGAGGGGCCGTCGGTCGCGGTCGACACGGCGTGCTCGTCGTCGCTGGTCGCGCTGCACCTGGCCTGCCAGTCGCTGCGCCAGGGGGAGTCCACGATGGCCGTCGCCGGCGGGGTGACGGTCCTGTCGACCCCCGGCGCGTTCATCGAGTTCAGCCGGCAGCGCGGGCTGGCCCCCGACGGCCGGTGCAAGCCGTTCGCCGAGGCGGCCGACGGCACCGGCTGGGCCGAAGGGGCCGGTCTGCTCCTGCTGGAGCGGCTGTCGGACGCGCGGCGCAACGGCCACGAAGTCCTGGCGCTCGTCCGTGGTTCGGCGGTCAACTCCGATGGCGCGTCGAACGGCCTGACCGCGCCGAACGGGCCCTCGCAGCAGCGCGTGATCCGGGCGGCACTGGCGAACGCGGGCCTGGCACCGTCCGATGTGGACGTCGTCGAGGCGCACGGCACCGGGACGACCCTGGGTGACCCGATCGAGGCGCAGGCGGTGCTGGCCACCTACGGCCAGGACCGTTCGACGCCGCTGTACCTGGGCTCGGTGAAGTCGAACATCGGCCACACCCAGGCCGCCGCCGGGGCCGCCGGGATCATCAAGATGGTCATGGCGATGCGCCACGGCGTGCTGCCGAAGTCGCTGCACGTCGACGCGCCGACGTCCCATGTGGACTGGTCGGCGGGCGCGGTCGAGTTGCTGACCGAGGCCCGGGACTGGCCGGCCGACCGCCCGCGCCGGGCCGGGATCTCCTCCTTCGGCATCTCCGGGACCAACGCGCACACCATCATCGAAGAACCAGAGCGCCCCAATGCGGCCTTGGGTGCGTCAGACGCACCGAAGGCCGCCTTGGGTGCGTCAGACGCACCGAAGGCCGCCTTGGGTGCGTCAGACGCACCGAAGGCCGCCTTGGGTGCGTCAGACGCACCGAAGGCCGCCTTGGGGCGCTTGGCGGGGCCGGTGCCGTGGCCGGTCTCGGGCCGGTCGGTGGCCGCGCTGCGGGCACAGGCGGCTCGGCTGTCCGAAGTGGACGGAAGTCCCGTGGACGTCGGGTTCTCCCTCGCCACCGGCCGGGCGGCGCTGGACCACCGCGCCGTCGTGCTCGGGACGACCGCCGAGGACTTCCGGACGGGACTGGCGGCGCTCGCCGCGGGCACGCCCACGCCCGATGTCGTCTCGGGTGAAACCGCCACCGGTCCGCTCGCCGTGCTGTTCACCGGGCAGGGTGCCCAGCGCGCCGGGATGGGCCGGGAACTCCACCACCGGTTCGCCGTCTACGCCGACGCGTTCGACGAGGCCTGCGCCCACCTCGACCCGCACCTGGAGCACTCGATCCGGGACCTCGTCTTCGCCGAGCCGGGCACCGACGAGGCCGCGTTGCTCGACCGGACCGCCTACACCCAGCCGGCGCTGTTCGCCGTGGAGCTGGCCGTGTTCCGGCTGGGCGAGAGCTGGGGCGTGCGGGCCGACCACCTCGCGGGCCACTCGATCGGCGAGCTGGTCGCCGCGCACGTCGCCGGGGTGCTGTCGCTGCCCGACGCCGCCGAGCTGGTCGCCGCGCGCGGCCGGCTGATGGAAGCCCTGCCGGAGGGCGGGGCGATGGTTTCGCTGCGCGCCGGTGAGGAAGCCGTGGCCGCCGAGGTGGCCAAGACCGGCGGCCGGGCCGGCATCGCGGCGGTGAACGGGCCCGATTCGGTCGTCGTCTCTGGCGACGAGGACGTCGTGCTCGAACTGGCCGCCGGGTTCGCCGCGGCGGGCGTGCGGACCAAGCGGCTCAAGGTGAGCCACGCGTTCCACTCCCCGCGGATGGACGCGATGCTGGCCGACTTCGCCGCTGTCGCCGAGACACTGACCTACCACCCGGCCGAACGGGCCGTGGTCTCCACCGTCACCGGCGCGCTCGCCGGTCCCGAACTGTCCACACCGGACTACTGGGTGCGGCAGGCGCGCGCGTCGGTCCGGTTCGCCGACGCCGTCGCCACCCTGGCCGGCCAGGGCGTGCGGACGTTCCTCGAGATCGGGCCGGACGCCGTGCTCAGCGCCATGGCCGCGGACTGCCTCGGCGAAGACGTCGTGGCCGTGCCGCTGGTGCGCCGCGACCGGCCCGAGGAACGCACGTTCGCCGCCGCGCTCGCCGCGCTGTGGGTCCGCGGTGTCCCGGTCGACCTGTCGGCCGCGTTCACCGGTGCCCGCCGCGTGCCGCTGCCGACCTACGCCTTCCAGCACCGCCGCTACTGGCCCGAGGTCTCCGCCGCGGCCGGGGACGTCGGCGCGGCCGGGCTCACCGACGCGGCGCACCCGCTGCTGGCCGCGACCCTGCCGCTGGCCGGCGGCGACGGCGTCGTCCTCACCGGGCGGCTGTCGCTCGCCACGCAGCCGTGGCTCGCCGACCACGCCGTGCTCGGGACCGTCCTGCTGCCCGGCACCGCCTTCGTCGAGCTGGCCGTCCGGGCCGGGGACCAGGCCGGGTGCCCGGTGGTCGAGGAACTGACCCTTGCCGCCCCGCTCGTGCTGCGCGAGCGGGACGCCGTCGCGATCCAGGTGTCGGTCGGCGCCCCGGCCGCCGACGGTCGCCGCGAGCTGACCATCCACTCCCGTCCGGAAGGCCGCGACGACTGGACCGCGCACGCCGCGGGCGTCCTCGCGCCGACGTCCACGGCCGAGCCGGCCGCGTGGGCCGACTGGCCGCCCGCCGGAGCGGAACCCGTTGAGGTGACCGGCTTTTACGACACCCTGGCGGCGTCCGGGTTCGGCTACGGCCCGGCCTTCCGCGGTCTGCGCGCGGCCTGGCGCCTCGGCGAGGAGATCTACGCCGAAGTCGCGCTGCCGGAGCAGCAGCAGGCGGGCGCGTTCGGCCTGCACCCCGCCCTGCTGGACGCCGCGCTGCACGCGCTGGGCCTGTGCGACGGCGAAACCGGCCCACGGCTGCCGTTCGCCTGGACCGGCGTCACCCTGCACGCCACCGGTGCCACCGCGCTGCGGGTCCGCCTGCGGCCGGGCGCCGGGGACGCGGTGGCCGTCGACGTCGCCGACGCGACCGGCGCCCCGGTCGCGTCGGTCGAGGCGCTCGTGCTGCGCCCGGTCTCGGCCGGGCACCTGCGCGGCCCGGACGGCGGCGACGCGCTGTTCCAGGTCGAATGGACGCCGATTCCGGTACCGGAGGCGCCGGGCGGCCGGTACGCGGTCATCGGCCCGGACCCGCTCGGCCTGGTCGCCGGGCTCGGCTCGGCGGGCACCGTCGAGTCCTGTGTGGACCTCGCGGAACTGGGCCGCCGCACCGGGGAAGGCGGCGAAGAACCGCAGTTCGTGTTCTCCGCGATCCGCCACTCGGCGCAGCCGCGCGAGCGGGCGGCGTTCGCGCTCGAGCTGGTCCGCGAGTGGCTGGCCGACGAGCGGTTCGCCACCGCCCGGCTCGTGCTGGTGACCCGCGGCGCGGTCGGCGCGGTCGACGGCGACCGCGTCCCCGACCTCACCGCCGCACCGGTGTGGGGCCTGCTGCGGTCGGCGCAGTTCGAGAACCCCGGCCGGTTCGTCCTGGTCGACCTCGACGACGAGGACCCGCGCTCGGCGGCCCTGCTCGGCGCGGTCGCCTCCGGGGAACCGCAGCTCGCGCTGCGGGACGGCCGCGCGCTGGCCGCGCGGCTCGTGCGGGCCGGCTCCGGCACCCTGCTCCAGCCGCCCGCGGAAGGCGACTGGCGGCTCGACAGCACCGGCCGCGGCACCCTGCAGAACCTCGCGCTCGTGCCGAACCCGCTGCCGGAGACGCTCGAACCGGGCACGGTCCGGGTGGCCATCCGCGCCGCCGGGATGAACTTCCGCGACGTCCTCATCGGCCTCGGCATGTACCCCGGCGAGCCGCTCATGGGCATCGAAGGCGCCGGTGTCGTGCTCGAATGCGGCGAAGGCGTCACCGGGCTCGCCCCGGGCGACAAGGTGATGGGCTTCTTCCCCGGCTCCTTCGGCCCGCGCTCGGTCGCGGACCGGCGGATGCTGGCGAAGATCCCCGACGGCTGGTCGTTCAGCGAAGCCGCGTCGGTGCCGATCGTCTTCCTCACCGCCTACTACGGGCTGGTGGATCTGGCCGGGCTGCGGGCGGGCGAGTCCGTGCTGGTGCACGCGGGGGCCGGCGGCGTCGGGATGGCCGCCATCCAGCTGGCCAGCCACCTCGGCGCCGAGGTCTACGCCACGGCGAGCCCCGGGAAGTGGGACGTCCTGCGCGCCTCCGGGCTCGACGACGCGCACCTCGCCTCCTCTCGCACGACCGGGTTCGCGGAGCTCTTCCGCGAGGCCAGTGGCGGCCGGGGTGTCGACGTCGTGCTCAACGCCCTCACCAACGAATTCGTCGACGCGTCCTTCGCGCTGATGCCGCGCGGCGGGCGGTTCCTCGAGATGGGTAAGGCGGACGTGCGGGACGCCGGCTCCGTCGCCGCTGCCCACCCGGGCGTCCGGTACCAGGCGTTCGACCTGGTCGAAGCGGGCCCGGACCGTATCCGGGAGTTGTTCACCGAGGTGCTCGCGCTGTTCGAGGCGGGTGCCCTGACGCCGCTGCCGGTGCGGACCTGGGACGTCCGGCGCGCGCCCGAGGCGTTCCGGTTCGTCAGCCAGGCCAAGCACGTCGGCAAGGTGGTGCTCACCATGCCGCCGTCCTTCGGCGACGGCACGGTGCTGATCACCGGCGGTACCGGCGCGCTGGGCGGCCTGGTCGCCCGGCGGCTGGTCACCGGGCACGGCGTCCGGGAGCTGGTCCTGCTGAGCCGGCGCGGGCCGGACGCCCCCGGTGCGGCCGAGCTGGCCGCGGGGCTGCGTGAGCTCGGCGCGGACGTCCGGGTGGTGGCCGCCGACGCCGCCGACCGCCGTGAACTGGCCGCCGTGCTGGCGACGATCCCGGCGCTCACCGGCGTGGTGCACGCGGCCGGTGTCCTCGACGACGGCGTCGTCGCGTCGCTGACGCCGGAGCGGCTCGACGCGGTGCTGCGGCCGAAGGTCGACGCGGCCCTGAACCTGCACGAGCTCACCCGGGACCTCGGTCTCTCGGCGTTCGTGCTGTTCTCCTCGGCTGCGGCCACGCTGGGCAGCCCCGGCCAGGGCAACTACGCCGCGGCGAACGCGTTCCTCGACGCCTTGGCGCAGCACCGCGCGGCCCGGGGGCTCCCGGCCGGGTCGCTGGGCTGGGGCCCGTGGGCCACCGACGGCATGCTCCGCGAAGCCGGCCGCGCGAAACTGGCGCGGTCCGCGTTCGTGCCGTTCACCGCCGAACGCGGGCTCGACCTGTTCGACGTCGCGGCGGCCCGGCCGGAACCGGCGCTGCTGCCGCTGCAGCTCGACCCGGCCGCGCTGGGTGCGCAGTCCGGGCTGCCGCCGCTCTTCGCGTCGCTGGTGCGAGCGCCGGCCCGCCGGACCGCTTCGGCGGCTGTGCCGGGCGAAGGCCCTTCGCTGGCCGAGCGGCTGGCCGGCGTGCCCGAGGCGGGGCGCGGCGAATTCCTGCTCGACGTCGTGCGCGCGCACGTCGCCACGGTGCTGGGCCACGGCTCGGCCGCCGACGTCGAAGGCGGCCGCGGTTTCCTCGACCTGGGCTTCGACTCGCTCACCGCGGTGGAGCTGCGCAACCGGCTCACCGCCGAGAGCGGGCTCCGGCTGCCGGCCACGCTGATCTTCGACCACCCGTCACCCGCCGACCTGGCCGCACACCTGCTGGCCGGGCTCGCGCCGACCGCCGTCGACGCGGACGCGGCGGTGCTGGCGGAACTCGAGCGGCTGCTGGAACGCGCCGGGGACAGTCGCCGGGTCACCGCGCGGCTGGAGACCCTGCTCGCGCGCCGCCGGAGCAGTTCCGAGAACGCGGACTCCGAACTCGACTCCGCGAGCGACGACGAGATCTTCGACCTGATCGACAACGAACTCGGACTGTCCTGAATGGACGGCACGCGACGGGATGGGGCCTGATGGACAACGACGCGAAGCTCCGGGAGTACCTGAAGAAGGTGACCGCGGACCTCCGGCGCGCCCGCAAGCGCGTCCAGGAGGTCGAGGACGCCGGGTCCGCCCCGATCGCGATCGTCGGGATGGCCTGCCGGTTCCCCGGCGGCGTCCGCTCGCCCGAGGACCTGTGGCGGCTGGTGGATGCCGGCGGCGACGGCATGTCCGGGTTCCCCGCCGACCGCGGCTGGCCGGACGCCCACGACGCCGGCTTCGTCGCCGAAGGCGGCTTCGTGCACGAAGCGGGCAAGTTCGACGCGGGTTTCTTCGGCATCTCGCCGCGCGAAGCCCTGGCCATGGACCCGCAGCAGCGGCTGCTCCTGGAAACGTCGTGGGAAGCCCTCGAACGCGCCGGGATCGTGCCGGAGACGCTGCGCGGCAGCCGCTCGGCGGTGTTCGTCGGCGCGGCCTCCCAGGGCTACGGCACCGGCGCGGGGGAGGAGGCCGAGGCGGTCGCCGGGCACCTGATGACCGGCACCGCCACCAGCGTCCTGTCCGGCCGGATCTCCTACACCCTCGGCCTGGAGGGGCCGTCGGTCACCGTCGACACGGCCTGTTCGTCGTCGCTGGTCGCGTTGCACCTGGCGGTGCAGTCCCTGCGGCGTGGAGAATCCGACCTCGCGCTGGCCGGCGGCGCGGCGGTGATGGTCAACCCGGACATGTTCACCGAGATGAGCCGTCAGGGCGGGCTGTCCGGCAACGGCCGGTGCAAGGCGTTCGCCGACGGCGCCGACGGCACCGGCTGGGGCGAAGGCGCCGGCATGTTGCTGGTCGAGCGGCTGGCCGACGCCCAGCGCCTCGGCCACCCGGTGCTGGCGGTGATCCGCGGCTCCGCGGTGAATCAGGACGGCGCGAGCAGTGGCCTCTCGGCGCCGAACGGCCCGTCCCAGCAGCGCGTGATCCGCGACGCACTGGCCGACGCCCGGTTGTCCACTGTGGACGTCGACCTGGTCGAGGCGCACGGCACCGGCACGGCGCTGGGCGACCCGATCGAGGCGCAGGCCCTCCTGGCCACGTACGGTCAGGACCGCTCGTCGCCGCTGTGGCTGGGGTCGGTGAAGTCGAACATCGGGCACACGCAGGCCGCGGCGGGCGTCAGCGGCGTCGTCAAGCTCGTCATGGCGCTGCGGAACCGCCGGATGCCGCCGACCCTGCACGCCGGGACGCCGTCGACGAAGATCGACTGGACCGCCGGCGCGGTCGAGCTGCTCCAGGAAGGCCGGGAGTGGACCGCCGACCGGCCGCGGCGCGCAGCCGTCTCTTCTTTCGGCCTTTCCGGCACGAACGCGCACCTCATCCTGGAGGAACCCGAGCGCCCCAATGTGGCCTTGGTTGCGTCTGACGCACCCAAGGCGGCCTTCGGTGCGTCAGACGCACCGAAGGCCGCCTTGGGGCGCTTGGGGCCGGCGGTGCCGTGGGTGCTCTCGGCCAAGTCCGCGGAGGCCCTGCGCGAGCAGGCCGCCCGGCTGTCTCTTGTGGACGCCGACCCGGCGGATGTCGCCTTCTCGCTGGCGACGACCCGATCGGCCTTCGCGCACCGGGCCGTCGTGATCGGCGCGGACCGGGAGCGGCTCCTGGCCGGGGTCCGCGCGCTCGCCGACGGCACGCCCGCGCCCCACGTCGTTTCGGCGGTCGCCGGGAGCGGCAAGGTCGCGATGGTCTTCCCCGGCCAGGGTGCCCAGTGGACCGGGATGGCCACCGAACTCCTGGCCACTTCGTCGGTCTTCGCCGCTCGATACGCCGAATGTTCGCGGGCGCTCGAACCGTACACCGGCTTCTCGCTGCTCGAATCGGCCGAGCTGGACCGCGTCGACGTCGTGCAGCCCGCGCTGTTCGCGATGATGGTGTCCCTGGCCGAGCTGTGGGCCGCCCACGGCGTGCGCCCGGACGCGGTGCTCGGCCACTCCCAGGGCGAGATCGCGGCCGCGGTCGTGTCCGGCGCATTGTCCCTTGAGGACGGTGCGCGCGTTGTCGCGTTGCGCAGCAAGGCCATCCTCGCGTTGGCGGGCGCGGGTGGCATGGTCTCCGTCGCCGCCTCCCGGGATCGGACCGAAGAACTCGCCGCCCCTTGGGGAGATCGGATCGGCATCGCCGCCGTCAACGGCCCGGAGGCGACCGTCGTCTCCGGCGAGCCCGGTGCGCTCGACGAGTTCATGGCGAGCGTCGAACTGCGCACGCGCCGGATCCCGGTGGACTACGCGTCGCACTCCGTCCAGGTGGAGCAACTGCGCGACGAGCTCCTGGAGGTGCTGGACCCGATCGCCCCGCGCGCGGGTCACGCCGGGTTCTTCTCGACCGTGACCGGGGACTGGATCGACGGCACTGCCCTCGACGCCGAGTACTGGTACACCAACCTGCGGCAGACGGTCCGGCTCGAGGAGTCCGTGCGCGCCCTGGCGGCGCAGGGTTACCGGGCATTCGTGGAAGCGTCTCCGCACCCGGTGCTGGTGATGCCGATCGGGCAGACCGTGGAGAGCGCCGTCGCGCTCGGCTCTCTGCGCCGCGACGAAGGCGGCCTGGACCGCTTCGCGCTGTCGGTGGCCGAGGCGTACGTACACGGCGTCAAGGTCGACTGGTCGCCGTACTTCGCCGGTGCCGCGCGGGTCGATCTGCCCACGTACGCGTTCCAGCAGCGGCACTACTGGCTCAAGCCCGGCACTCCCGCTCAGGCCGTCGCGGATCCGGACTTCTGGGAGGCGGTCGACAGCGGATCTCTCGCCGAGACCCTCGGCGTGGATCCCGAGGCTCCGCTCAGCGAGCTGCTCCCCGTCTTGAGCGACTGGCGCCGGACGGCCCGCGACAAGTCCACTGTCGACTCCTGGCGCTACGACATCCGCTGGCGCCCGGCCCCGTCGCTTTCACGTGAAAGCGACCCGGAGGCGGGCCCTCCACGTCGCTTTCACGTGAAAGCGGCGGTTGGGCGCTGGCTCGCCGTGGTCGCACCCGGGCGGGACGACTCGGTCGTCGTGGATGCGCTCGGCGCCGAGGTCGTGCCGGTGACCGGCGACCGCGAAACCCTGGCCGCCCGGCTGCGCGAGGCCGGCCCGGAGGTGGCGGGCGTGGTGTCGTTGCTGGGCTTCGACGAGCGGCCGCACCCGGAGTTCCCCGAGCTGCCCGCCGGCGTCGCCGGAACGCTCTTGCTCGCCCAGGCCCTCGGCGACGCGGGGATCGATGCGCCCCTGTGGCTGCTGACCTCCGGCGCCGTCGACACGGACTCGCCGTCGCCCGCGCAGGCCCAGATCTGGGGCCTCGGGCGCGTGATCGGCCTGGAACACCCGGGTCGCTGGGGCGGGTTGATCGACCTGCCCGCCGATCCCGATGCCCGTGCCGTGGAACAGCTCACCGCCATCCTGGCCACCCCCGGCGACGAGGACCAGTTCGCCATCCGCCCCTCCGGCGTCCTCGTCCGCCGCCTCGTCCGCGCCACCCCGCCGCGAACCGCACCCGGCTCGTGGTCCCTGCGCGGCACCGCCCTGGTCACCGGCGGCACCGGCGCCCTCGGCCCGCGGATCGCCCGCTGGCTCCTCAGCGCCGGTGCCGAGCACGTCGTCCTCGCCAGCCGTCACGGCGGTCAAGCCGACCCCGACCCGGGCATCACCTTCGCCGCTTGCGACGTCACCGATCGCGCCCAGGTCGAGGCCCTTGCCGGAGCCCACGACATCCGGGCCGTCGTCCACGCCGCCGCCCTCATCGAACTCGCCTCGATCGACGCCACCGACGTCGCCGAGTTCGCCGCCGTCGCCCGCGCCAAAGTCCGCGGGGCCGAAAACCTCGACGCCGTCTTCGACCGTGACCTCGATGCCTTCGTCCTGTTCTCGTCCATCGCCGGCGTCTGGGGCAGCGGCGACCACGCCGCCTACGCCGCCGCCAACGCCCACCTCGACGCCCTCGCCCAGCGCCGGCGCGCCCGCGGCCTGCGGGCCACGTCGCTCGCCTGGGGCGTCTGGAACGCCGCCGACCCGGCCAAGGCGAACCAGGACTTCGACGCGAGCCGGCTCCTGCGCCAAGGCCTGCCGTTCCTCGATCCCGACCTCGCCTTCGCGGGCCTGCGCCAGGTCCTGGCCGACGACGAGACGTTCCTCGCCGTCGCCGACGTCGACTGGGCCCGGTTCGCGCCCGTCTTCACCGCCCTGCGACCGCGTCCGCTGCTCGACGAACTGCCCGAGGTCCGCCGGGCGCTGACGGTGGAAAAGCCCCAGCTCAAAACGGGCTGGCCGGCCGGGCTGTCCCCGGCTGACCGCACCCGGACCGTGCTCGACCTGGTCCGCGCCACCGCGGCGGCCGTGCTCGGCCACGACAGCCCGGACGCCGTCGCCCCCGGCGTGGCCCTGCGGGAACTCGGCTTCGACTCGCTCACCGCCGTCGAGCTGCGCAACCGCCTCGCCGCCGAAACCGGGCAAAGCCTGCCCGCCACCCTCGCCTTCGACCACCCGACGGCCGAGCGCATCACCGAGTTCCTGCTCGGCGCCACGGCCAAGGTCACCGAGACCGTCGTCGCGGTCGCCGACGACCAGCCGATCGCCATCGTCGCGATGAGCTGCCGCTACCCCGGTGGCGTCCGCAGCCCTGAGGACCTGTGGGAACTGATCACCGCCGGCGGCGACGCGATCACCGGGTTCCCGGCCGACCGCGGCTGGGACGTCGACGCGCTGTTCGACCCCGATCCGGACCACGACGGCACCAGCTACACCCGCCACGGAGGCTTCCTGCACGACGCCGGTGACTTCGACCCGGGCTTCTTCGGCATCTCACCCCGCGAAGCGCTGACCATGGACCCCCAGCAGCGCCTGCTCCTGGAGACGTCGTGGGAGGCGATGGAACGCGCCGGCCTCGACCCGCAGAGCCTGCGGGGCAGCGCGACCGGCGTCTTCGTCGGCACCAACTACGCCGACTACGGCATCGGGCTCGCCCAGCCGGACAGCTCGGCCGGGCACCTGCTCACCGGCGGCGCCGCCAGCGTCGTCTCCGGCCGGATCTCCTACACCTTCGGGCTCACCGGCCCGGCCGTCACCGTCGACACGGCGTGCTCGTCGTCGCTGGTCGCGCTGCACCTGGCCTGCCAGTCGCTGCGCTCCGGCGAGTGCACGATGGCGCTGGCCGGCGGGGTGGCGCTGATGTCGACGCCGGCGTCGTTCGTCGCGTTCAGCCGCCAGCGCGCGCTCGCCGCCGATGGCCGCTGCAAGGCCTTCTCCGACGACGCCGACGGCATGGGCATGGCCGAGGGCGCCGGCGTCCTGCTGGTCGAGCGGCTCGCCGACGCCCAGCGCCACGGCCACGAGGTCCTGGCCGTGATCCGTGGCTCGGCGGTCAATCAGGACGGCGCGTCCAACGGCCTGACCGCCCCGAACGGCCCCGCCCAGCAGCAGGTCATCCGCCAGGCCGTGGCCAACGCCCGGCTGACCTTCGACGACGTCGACGCCGTCGAAGCCCACGGCACCGGCACCACCCTCGGCGACCCGATCGAGGCCCAGGCGCTGCTGGCCACCTACGGCCACGACCGGGAGAACCCCCTGTGGCTCGGCTCGGTGAAGTCCAACATCGGCCACAGCCAGGCCGCGTCCGGCGTCGCCGGCGTCATCAAGATGGTCCTGTCCCTGCGCCACGGCGTCCTCCCGGGCACGCTGCACGCGGCCACGCCGTCGTCCCATGTGGACTGGACGGCCGGGAACGTCCGGCTGCTGAACGAAACCCGCGCGTGGCCCGAGACCGGACGGCCACGCCGGGCCGCCGTGTCGTCGTTCGGGATGAGCGGCACCAACGCCCACGCGGTGCTGGAGGCGGCCCCGGTCGCGGCCGTCGAAGAGCGGCCGGCCACGACCGGCCCGGTGCCCTGGATCCTGTCCGCCAAGACGCCTGCCTCGCTGGCCGCGCAGGCCGGACGGCTGCAGGCGCGGGTAGGGGCCGCACAGGGGGTCCGGGCCGCAGATGTGGGGTACTCCCTCGCGAAATCCCGGTCTACGTTCGAGCAACGGGCGGTGCTCGTGGCCGGCGGCGAGCACGACGGCCACGACCCGCTGGGCGCGCTCGCCCACGGCCGGGCCGCCCCCGGCCTGGTGCGGGGCAGCGCCCGCCGCGGGGGCAAGGTCGCCTTCGTCTTTCCCGGGCAGGGCTCGCAGTGGGTGGGGATGGCTTTGGACCTGATGGACACGTCGCCGGCGTTCGCGGCCCGCATGCGGGACTGCGAACGTGCGCTGGCGCCGTTCGTCGAGTGGTCGCTGCCGGAAGTCCTCGGCGACGACGCGATGCTCCAGCGGGTCGACGTCGTGCAGCCCGCGCTGTTCGCGGTCATGGTGTCGCTGGCCGAGGTCTGGCGCGCCCACGGCGTGGAGCCCGACGCCGTGATCGGGCACTCCCAAGGCGAGATCGCCGCCGCCGCGGTCGCCGGCGCGCTGTCCCTGCAGGACGCCGCCCGCGTGGTCGCGTTGCGCAGCAAGGCGATCCTGGCCCTGGCCGGCCACGGTGGCATGGTGTCGGTGGCCGCCGCACCCGAAACCGTCGAGGCGCGGCTCACGGCGGAGCTGTCGGTCGCGGCCGTCAACGGTCCGGCCGCGGTCGTGGTGTCCGGCTCGCCGTCCGCCCTCGACGAGCTGATCGAGTCGTGCGAAGCCGACGGCATCCGCGCGAAGCGGGTCCCGGTGGACTACGCGTCGCACTCGGTCCAGGTCGAGGCGATCGAGGCCGAGTTGCGCGAACTGCTCGCCCCCGTTTCGCCCCGGTCGTCGGAGATCGCCTTCTACTCCACGGTGACCGCCGAGCCGATGGACGCCGCCGGGCTCGACGGCACCTACTGGTACACCAACCTGCGCAATCCGGTGCTGTTCGGCACGACCACGCGGCGGCTGGCCGAGGACGGCTACGACGTCTTCCTCGAATGCAGCCCGCACCCGGTGCTCACGATGAGTGTCCAGGACACTGTGGACGAAGCCGTCGTGACCGGCACGCTGCGTCGCGGCGAAGGCGGCCTCGCCCGGCTGTACGCGTCGTTCGCCGAGGCCTGGGTGCACGGCGTCGACCTCGACTGGACGCCCGCGTTCGGCGAAGGCGCCCGGCTGATCCCGCTCCCGACGTACGCCTTCGACCACCAGCGGTACTGGCTTGACCCGGCCCCTTTGGCCCCGGCCCGCGACCCGCTGTGGACGGAGCTCGAAGAAACCGACGACCTCGCCGGTGTCCTCGGGGTCGACCAGTGCGCGCTCGACGAGGTGCTGCCCGCCCTGACGCGGTGGCGCGCAGAGCGCGCCGAAGAATCCACAGTGGACTCCTGGTGCCTGAAGGTCGGCTGGACGCCGGTCGCCGAGCCCGCGCTGCCGCTGCTCTCCGATCGCTGGCTGGCTTTCGTTCCGAATGACCACAGTGGACTCGTCACGACGGTGCTCGACGCGCTGGCCTCGCGCGGCGCCGACGTCGTCACCGCCTCGCCGGAGAAGCTGTCGCCGGGGGAGTACACCGGTGTCGTTTCGTTGCTGGGCCTGGACGAAACCCCGCTGCCCGGGCATCCGCTGATCGCGACCGGCGTGGCCGCGACGGCCGCGCTCGCGCCGGCGCTGACCGCCGCCGGGATCGACGCCCCGTTGTGGCTGCTCACCCGCGGCGCCGTGGCCACCGGGCCCGGCGACGCCCCGGCGTCGAGCGTGCCCGCCCAGCTGTGGGGCCTCGGCCGCGTGCTCGGCCTGGAGTACCCCGGCCTCTGGGGCGGGCTGGTCGACCTGCCAGCCGCGCTCGACGAGCGGGCCGCGGACCGGCTGGCCGGGTTGCTGGCTGAGCCCGGCGGCGAGGACCAGCTCGCGATCCGGGACCACGGGATCCTGGCCCGGCGGCTGCGTCCGGCGCGGCCCGCTCCGGCGGGCGAGCCGTGGCGGCCGCGGGGAACCGTGCTCGTCACCGGGGGCACGGGCGCGCTCGGCGCGCACGTCGCCCGCTGGCTGGGCCGGTCCGGCGCCGACCACCTCGTGCTCACCAGCCGCCGGGGCGAAGCCGCTCCCGGCGCGGCCGAACTGGCCGAAGAACTGCGGGGGTACGGCTGCGCGGTGACCATCGCCGCGTGCGACGTCGCCGAGCGCAAGGCCGTCGAAGCCCTCCTGGACAGCCTCGGGCACCCGCCGGTGGCGGTCGTGCATGCGGCCGGGCTGCCGCAGTCGGGCACCCTCGCCGAGACCGGCCTGGACGAGTTCGAAGACGTCCTCGCGGCCAAGGTCGCGGGCGCCGCGCACCTGGACGCCCTGCTCGGCGACGACCTCGAAGCGTTCGTGCTGTTCTCTTCCAACTCCGGCGTCTGGGGCAGCGCGGGCCAGGGCGCTTACGCCGCCGCGAACGCCTACCTGGACGCGCTTGCCGAGCAGCGCCGCGCCCGCGGCGCGAAGGCGACTTCGGTGGCCTGGGGGTTGTGGGCCGGGGGCGGCATGGCCACCGGCGAAGGCGAGCAGCAGCTGCGCCGCCGCGGCCTCCGGCCGATGGCGCCCGAACGGGCCGTGGCCGCGCTGCAGGGTGCGCTCGACCGCGACGAGACCTTCCTGGCCGTGGCCGACGTCGACTGGGACCGGTTCGTACCGGCCTTCACGGCGTCGCGGCGCCGCCCGCTGATCGAGGACCTGCCGGCCGTCCGGCAGGTGCTGGACCGGCTCGAAGCCGACCAGGAGGGCCCTGGTGAAGGCGCCGCGGCCGGGTGGCGCGAGCGGCTGGCCGGGCTGCCGGAAGCCGAACGCGACCGGACCGTGCTCGACCTGGTCCGCACCGAGGCCGCGGCCGTGCTCGGCCACCGCGGCGCCGACGCGATCGGCAGCACCCGGCCGTTCCGCGACCTCGGGTTCGACTCGGTGACCGCGGTCGAGGTGCGCAACCGGCTGCGCCGGGTCACCGGTCTTCGGCTGGCCGCCACCGCCGTCTTCGACCACCCGACCCCGGTCGCGCTGGCCCGGTTCCTCGCGGCCGGGATCGCCCCCGGCGGCACACCCGCGGATTCGGCGTTCGGCGCGCTCGACCGCCTGGAGGCGTCGCTGCCGGACCTCGAGGCCGACGAGAACGTCCGGATGCGCGTCGAGATGCGGCTGAAGTCCCTGCTGAACCAGTGGAGCGGGGACCGCGCGGCCCCGCGGCAGGCGCAGCTCGCGGACGCCTCGGCGGCCGAGGTCTTCGCGTTCATCGACAACGAGCTCGGGGTTTCCCCGCCGCCGAGGCACTGACCCCTGACTTGGACGAACGGATGAGGTTGGCGATGGCAGAGCAGGACAAGCTCCTCGAGTACCTCAAGCGCGTGACCGCCGACCTGCACCAGACCAGGCAGCGGCTGCAGGCGGCCGAGGCGGCGGAGCAGGAGCCGATCGCCATCATTTCCCTCGCCTGCCGGTACCCGGGCGGGGTCGCCTCGCCCGAGGACCTGTGGGACCTCGTCGCGGGTGGCACGGACGCGATGTCGGGCTTCCCGGAGGACCGCGGCTGGGACGTCGAGCGCATGTACGGCGAGGAAGGCGCCCGCGCGGTCGAAGGCGGCTTCGTCCACGACGCGGCTTCGTTCGACCCCGGACTGTTCGGCATCTCGCCGCGCGAGGCCCTCGCGATGGACCCCCAGCAGCGGCTGCTGCTCGAGACGTCCTGGGAGCTCCTCGAACGCGGCCGGCTCGACCCGTTTTCGCTGCGTGGCAGCCGGACCGGCGTGTTCATCGGCGCGAACGCGTCCGGCTACAGCAGCACGCTGCAGGCGGCCGCGGGCTCCGAGGGGTATCTGCTGACCGGCGAGGCGCCCAGCGTCATGTCGGGGCGGCTGTCCTACACCTTCGGGCTGGAGGGGCCGTCGGTCACCGTCGACACGGCCTGTTCGTCGTCGCTGGTCGCGCTGCACTGGGCCTGCCAGGCGCTGCGGCAGGACGAATGCGGTCTCGCGCTGGCCGGGGGCGTCACGGTGATGGTGAGCCCGTTGGCGTTCGCGGAGTTCAGCCGCCAGCGCGGCCTCGCTTCGGACGGCCGGTGCAAGTCCTTCGCCGACGCCGCCGACGGCACCGGCTGGGGTGAAGGCGCCGGCCTGGTGCTGCTGGAGAAGCTGTCCGACGCCCAGCGCAACGGGCACCGGATCCTCGGTGTGATCCGCGGCTCCGCGGTCAACTCCGACGGCGCGTCGAACGGCCTGACCGCCCCGAACGGCCCGTCGCAGCAACGCGTCATCCGCGCCGCGTTGGCGAACGCCGGTCTGTCCACTTCGGAGGTGGACGCAGTCGAGGCGCACGGCACCGGGACCGCACTGGGCGACCCGATCGAGGCGCAGGCGCTGCTGGCGACGTACGGCCAGGACCGGCCCGCCGACCGGCCGCTGTGGCTCGGGGCGCTGAAGTCGAACATCGGGCACACGCAATCGGCGTCCGGCATCGCGGGTGTCATCAAGATGGTGCTGGCGCTGCGGCACGAGGTGCTGCCGCGCACGCTGCACGTCGACGCGCCGTC
Organism: Amycolatopsis sp. lyj-109; assembly: GCF_046548995.1. Lineage (NCBI taxonomy): Bacteria > Bacillati > Actinomycetota > Actinomycetes > Pseudonocardiales > Pseudonocardiaceae > Amycolatopsis > Amycolatopsis sp. lyj-109. The sequence continues at coordinate 273,574 of NZ_JAJPWR010000011.1, read as the reverse complement.
GTCCGAAGTGGACTGGTCGGCGGGCGCGGTGGAACTGCTGACCTCGCCACGGCCGTGGCCTTTGCGGGAGACCCCGCGCCGGGCCGGGGTGTCGGCGTTCGGCGTCAGCGGGACGAACGTGCACGTCATCGTCGAGGAAGCACCGGCGGCCGACGTGCTCGAACCGGCCTCCCCTCCGGCCGGGCTCCTGCCCTGGGTGATCTCCGGGGCGAACGATGCGGCAGTGCGTGCGCAAGCCCGGCGGCTGCTGGACGCGGATCCCGATCCGGTCGACGGCGGCTACTCCCTGGCGGTCACGCGGGCACGGCTGGCTCGGCGTGCGGTCGTCCTCGGCGCTGATCGCGGCTCGCTGCGGGACGGTCTCGCGCGCATCGAGGACGCCGTCACCGGTACGGCCGATCCGGATGCGTCGCTGGCGGTGTTGTTCACCGGCCAGGGTGCGCAGCGGGCCGGGATGGGTTTGGAGCTCTACGAGCGGTTTCCGGTGTATGCGGCCGCGTTCGATGCCGTGCTCGCGCAGTTCGATCCGGCGCTGCGTGCCGCGTTCGACGATGCCGCGCTGCTGGATCGGACCGAGTTCACCCAGCCTGCGTTGTTCGCGGTCGAGGTGGCGTTGTTCCGGCTGGTCTCTTCCTGGGGTGTGCGGCCGGACTTCGTGGCCGGGCATTCGATCGGGGAGATCTCGGCGGCGCACGTGGCCGGGGTGTTGTCCCTTGTGGACGCTTGTCGTTTGGTGTCGGCGCGGGCGTCGCTGATGCAGGCCCTGCCGCCGGGTGGGGCGATGGTGTCGATCGCCGCGCCGGAGTCGGCGATCGTCTTGACCGAGGGTGTTTCGATCGCGGCGGTGAACGGGCCGGAGTCGGTGGTGATCTCCGGGGACGAGGCTGCGGTGCTGGCGATCGCGGCCCAGTTCCCGAAGACCAAGCGCCTCGCTGTGAGTCACGCGTTCCACTCGCCCCTGATGGACCCGATGCTCGACGAGTTCCGTGCGGTGGCGGAGTCGTTGACGTACCACCCGGCGGAAATACCGGTGCTCTCGAATGTGAGCGGTGCTCTCGCTTCGTCGTTCACGGCGGAGTATTGGGTGCGGCACGTGCGGGAGACGGTCCGGTTCGCCGACGGTGTGTCCACTTTGGACGCAGCTGGGGTCGGGGTGTTCCTGGAGCTGGGGCCGGACGGGGTGCTCAGCGCGATGGTGCCCGGGACGGCGGTCCCGGCACTGCGGCGCGACCGCTCCGAAGAGAGAGCACTGCTCACAGCGTTGAGCACTGTTCACGTCCACGGCGTGGACGTCGACTGGACGTCGTTCTTCCCCGGCGGCCGCCGGATCGACTTGCCCGCGTACGCGTTCCAGCGGGAGCGGTTCTGGCCTCGCGGCGGCGTCGCCCACGGTGATGCCGGTTCGCTGGGCCTGGGCGCGCTGGACCACCCGCTGCTGGGGGCGGCGGTCGGCTTGGCGGGCCACGACGGCGTCGTCTTCACCGGGCGGCTGTCGCTGGAGACCCAGCCGTGGCTGGCGGGCCACGCGCTCGGCGGGACGGTCCTGGTGCCGGGGACGGCGCTGCTGGAGCTGGCCGTCCGGGCGGGCGACCAGGTGGGCTGCGACGTCGTCGACGAGCTGACATTGGAGGCGCCGCTCGTCCTGCCGGCGCGAGGCGGGGTGGCGGTCCAGGTCTACGCCGGGCCGGCGGACGGCACGGGCCGTCGCGAGCTGACGCTGTATTCCCGCCCGGACGACGGTGCCGCACCGGGGCAGGACGCGTGGACCCGCCACGCGAGCGGCCTGCTCGCTTCCGGTGCCCGGCAGGCGGTGGAGCTGACAGAGTGGCCCCCGCCGGGAGCGGCCCGCATCCCGACGGAGGGGCTGTACGACCAGCTGGAAGCCCTCGGGTTCACGTACGGCCCGGCTTTCCACGGCCTGGGCCGGGTGTGGCGCCGCGGCGAGGAGACGTTCGCGGAGGTGGCGCTGCCGGAGGAGTTCCACGGGGACGCGGCGGCCTTCGGCCTGCACCCGGCGCTGCTGGACGCGGCCCTGCACCCGCTGGGGCTGGCGGCCCCGGGCACGCCGAACCCGCCCGCCGCCACAGTCACCGCCGCCCCGGCCGGTGGCACCGCAACCCACCCAGCCGGCGGCACCCCGGCTGGCGCCTCCCCGGCCGGTGGCACCGCAGCCCGCCCGGCCGGTTCCGGCGGCATGCCGTTCTCCTGGAGCGGCGTCACCCTGCACGCGTCCGGCGCCACCGCTCTGCGCGTCCGGCTCTCCCCGGCCGGGGACAACGCCGTCGCCGTCGCCGTCTGCGACCAGGCCGGTGGGCCCGTCGTCTCGATCGATTCGCTCGTCCTCCGCCCCCTCTCACCCGCCACCGCCCCGGCTCCGGATGGCTCGCTCTTCCGCCTCGACCGGATCCCCGTCGCCGCCGGGGCGCGGGTCGAAGCCGTCGTTCTCGGTGCCGATGCCTTCGGCCTGCCCGCAGTGTCCGATCTGGACACCGACGCCGACCTCGTCTTCGCCCCCATCGTCGCCGAAAACATCCACCAGGCCACGAAGAGAGCCCTCGCCCTCGTCCACTCCTGGCTCGCCGCCGAACGGGACGGCCGCCTGGTCGTCGTCACCCGCGACGCCGACACCGACCCCGCCGCGGCCGCCGCGCGAGGGCTGGTCCGCTCCGCCCAGACCGAGCACCCCGGGCGGTTCCAGCTCCTCGATCTCGACGGCGGCCCCTGGCCCGACCTCGCCACCCTGCCCGCCGAGCCGCAGATCGACGTCCGCGAAGGCGTCTTCACCGCCCCGCGGCTGGCCCGCGCCCACAGCGGCGCCCTCACCGTCCCCGGCGAACCCTGGCGGCTCACCACCACCGGCGGCACCCTCGACGGCCTCACCCTCCGGCCGGAACCCGCGAAGCACCTCGCCAAGGGCGAAGTGCGGGTCGCCGTGCGCGCGGCCGGGATCAACTTCCGAGACGTCCTGATCGCGCTCGGCATGTACCCCGACCCGGCCGCCGTCCTCGGCTCCGAAGCCGCCGGGGTCGTCACCGAAGTCGCGTCCGACGTCACCGGGATCGCCGTCGGCGACCGGGTGCTGGGCCTGTTCACCGGGGCGTTCGGCCCCGAAGCCGTGACCGATGCCCGGCTGCTCGTCCCGATGCCCGACGGCTGGACCTTCGCCAGGGCCGCGTCCGTGCCCGTCGCCTTCGTCACCGCCTACTACGCCCTGTTCGACCTCGGCCGTCTCGAAGCCGGCCAGTCCGTGCTCGTCCACGCGGCCGCCGGTGGCGTCGGGATGGCCGCCGTCCAGCTCGCCCGGACGAAGAACGCCGAAGTGTTCGCCACGGCCGGCCCGGCCAAGCAGGACGCCGTCCGCGCCCTCGGCGTCACCCACATCGCCTCCTCGCGGGATCTCGAGTTCGCGAAGAAGTTCACCGAAGTCGACGTCGTCCTCAACTCGCTGACCGGCCCGTTCATCGACGCCTCGCTCACCCTCCTCAAACCCGGCGGCCGGTTCCTCGAACTGGGCAAGACCGACCTGCGGGACCCCGAAGGCGTCACCTACCTCCCGTTCGACCTCGGCGACCCCGGCCCGGACCGCATCCAGGAAATCCTCCGTGACCTGCTGAGGCTGTTCGCCGACGGCGAGCTGCACCCCCTGCCCACCAAGGCCTGGGACGTCGTCCGCGCACCCGACGCGTTCCGGTTCATCAGCCAGGCCAAGCACGTCGGCAAGAACGTCCTCACCGTCCCCGCCACGCCGGACCCCGACGGCACCGTCCTCGTCACCGGCGGCACCGGCACCCTCGGCCGCCTGCTGGCCCGCCACCTCGTGACCACCCACGGCGTCAAGCACCTGCTGCTGGCCGGCCGCCGCGGCCCCGACGCCCCGGGCGCGGCCGAGCTGGTCGCCGAACTGACCGCCCTGGGCGCCGAGACCCGCGTCGTCAGCTGTGATGTCGCCGACCGGGCGGAGCTCGAAGCGCTGCTGCGCCCGGTGAATCTCACCGGCGTCGTCCACACGGCGGGCGTGCTCGACGACGGCGTCGTCGAGTCGCTCACCCCCGAGCGGATCGACGCCGTCCTCGGCCCGAAGATCGACGCCGCGCTGAACCTGCACGAGCTGACCCGCGACCGCGACCTCGCCTGGTTCGCGCTGTACTCCTCGCTCGCCGGCGTGGCCGGCGCCGCGGGCCAGGCCAACTACGCCGCCGCCAACGCCGCGCTCGACGCCCTCGCCGCCCGCCGCCGCGCCGACGGCCTGCCCGGCGTCTCCCTCGCCTGGGGCCAGTGGGCCGAAGCGAGCGGCATGACCGCCGCTCTCGACGACGAGGACCGGTCGCGGATCGCGCGGTCCGGCATCGGCGCTCTCGGCACTGCGGAAGCCCTCGCGCTGTTCGACGCCGCCCAGGTCGCCGGGGCCGCGTGCGTGGTCCCGGTCCGGGTCGACCTCGCCGCGCTGCGCGCCCAGGCCGAGCACCTGCCCGCGCTGTGGCACGGCCTGGTCCGGGTGCGCACCCGCCGCGCGGCCGGGCTGCCCGCCGGTACCGCCGGTACCGCTGCCCTCGCCGCCCGGCTGGCCGGGCTCGCCGGCGACGACGTCCGCCGGTTCCTGCTCGACCTCGTCCGCACCCACGTCGCCGCGGTCCTCGGCCACGACGGCGCCGACGCCGTCGAACCCGCCAAGGCGTTCAAGGACCTGGGCTTCGACTCCCTGACCGCCGTCGAACTGCGCAACCGGCTCACCGCGGTGACCGGCCTGCGCCTGCCCGCCACGGTCGTCTTCGACCACCCGAACCCCCACGCCCTCGCCGCGCTGCTGCAGGCGGAGCTGGCCGGCGACGCCGGGCCCGCCACGACGGCGGCGATCACCACCGTCACCGGCGACGACCCGATCGCCATCGTCGCGATGAGCTGCCGCTACCCGGGCGAGGTGACATCGCCGGAAGACCTGTGGCGCCTGCTCGAATCCGGCCGCGACGCCCTCACCGCGCTGCCCGCCGACCGCGGCTGGGACCTCGCCGCCCTCGACGCCGCCGAGGGCGGGTTCGTCCACGACGCCGGCGCCTTCGACGCCGAGTTCTTCGGCATCTCCCCGCACGAAGCCCTCGCCATGGACCCGCAGCAGCGGCTGCTGCTCGAGATTTCCTGGGAAGCGCTGGAACGCGCCGGGATCGACCCGCGGTCGCTGCGGGGCAGCAGCACCGGCGTCTTCGTCGGCGCCGCGCACCAGGCCTACGGCAGCGGCGTGGCCGAGGTGGCGGCCGGCGTCGAAGGCCACCTGCTGACCGGGAACGCCACCAGCGTCGTCTCCGGCCGCGTCGCCTACACCTTCGGCTTCGAAGGCCCGGCCGTCTCGATCGACACGGCCTGCTCGTCGTCACTGGTCGCGCTGCACTGGGCGGTCCAGGCCCTGCGCCGCGGCGAGTGCGACCTCGCACTGGCCGGTGGCGTCGCCGTGATGGCCCAGCCCGGCATGTTCGTGGAGTTCGACCGGCAGGGCGGGCTCGCCTCCGACGGCCGCTGCAAAGCGTTCGCGGAGGCCGCGGACGGCACCGGCTGGGGCGAAGGCGCCGGCCTGGTGCTGCTGGAACGCCTGTCCGACGCCCGGCGTCACGGGCACGAAGTCCTCGCCGTGGTGCGGGGTTCCGCGGTGAACTCCGACGGCGCGTCCAACGGCCTGACCGCCCCGAACGGTCCCTCGCAGCAGCGGGTCATCCGCGCCGCGCTGGCCGGTGCGGGCCTGCGTCCGTCCGAAGTGGACGCCGTCGAGGCGCACGGCACCGGCACCACCCTCGGCGACCCGATCGAGGCGCAGGCCCTCCTGGCCACCTACGGGCAGGACCGCGAGGAACCGCTCCGGCTCGGCTCGCTCAAGTCCAACATCGGGCACACCCAGGCCGCCGCGGGCATCGCCGGGGTCATCAAGGTCGTGCTGGCCCTGCGGCACGGCCTCCTGCCCCGGACCCTGCACGTCGACGCGCCGTCATCGCGCGTCGACTGGGAGTCCGGCGCGATCGAGCTGCTCACCGAGGCCCGCCGCTGGCCCGAAACCGGACGGCCGCGCCGGGCCGGCATCTCGTCGTTCGGCATCTCCGGCACCAACGCCCACACGATCATCGAGCAGGCCCCGGCCGCGCCACCCGCGCCCGAGCGCTCGGAGGAGCCCGGCACCATCCCGTGGCTGCTGTCCGCCCGTGACGCCGACGCGCTGACCGCGCAGGCCGAACGCCTCCGCACGCACGTCGAGGCCCACCCGTCCCTGTCTCCGGTCGACATCGGCTTCTCCCTGGCGGAAACCCGGGCCGCGCTCGAACACCGGCTCGTGGTGTTCGGCGACGACCGCGCCGAACTCCTGGCCGCACTGGAGAACCCGCCGGTGACCGGGGTCGCGCGGCCGGACCGCAGGCCGGCCGTGCTGTTCACCGGCCAAGGAGCGCAGCGGCCGGGCATGGGACGCGAGCTGTACGACCGGTTCCCGGTCTACGCGTCGGCCTTCGACGCGGTCTGCGCGCACTTCCCGGACCTCCGGGACACGATCCTCGGCGGCACCGAGTCCCTGGACGACACCGGCATCACGCAACCGGCGCTGTTCGCCGTCGAGGTCGCCCTCTTCCGGCTCGTCGAGTCGTGGGGCGTCCGCCCGGATTTCGTGGCCGGACACTCGATCGGCGAGATTTCGGCCGCGCACGTGGCCGGGGTGCTCACCCTGGAAGACGCGTGCCGGCTGGTCGCCGCCCGTGCCTCGCTGATGCAGGCGCTGCCGCCCGGTGGAGCGATGGTGTCGATCGCCGCCCCGGAGTCCGGGATCACCTTGACCGAAGGTGTCTCGTTCGCGGCGGTGAACGGCCCGGAGTCGGTCGTCATTTCCGGCGAGGAGGCCGCGGTCCTGGCGATCGCGGCGAAGTTCCCGAAGACCAAGCGCCTCAAGGTGAGCCACGCGTTCCACTCCCCGCTGATGGACCCGATGCTCGACGAGTTCCGGGCGGTGGCGGAAACCCTGACGTACCACCCGGCGCGGATACCGGTGCTCTCGAATGTGAGCGGTGCTCTCGCCGAGCCGTTCACCGCGGACTACTGGGTGCGGCACGTGCGGGAGACCGTCCGGTTCGCCGACGGCATCGCGACGCTGCGGGCCGCCGGCGCCGATGTGTTCCTGGAGCTGGGCCCGGACGGCGTGCTCAGCGCGATGGTGCCCGGCATCGCGATCCCGGCCCTCCGGCGCGACCGCTCCGAAGTGAGAGCACTGCTCTCCGCGTTGAGCACCGCTCACGTCCACGGCGTCGACGTCGACTGGACGCCGTTTTTCCCCGGCGGCCGCCGGGTCGACCTGCCCACGTACGCCTTCCGGCACCGCAGCTACTGGCTCGCCCCGGAACCCGGCACGGCGGCACCCGGCGGTGACTCCGGCTTCTGGGACGTGGTGCGCAGCGGCAAGCTGGCCGCCGAACTCGAACTGGACGCGGACGTCGCCGAGACGGTCACCCCGGCCCTGTCGGCCTGGTACCGGCGCCGCCACCAGGCGTCCACAGTGGAGTCCTGGCGCTACGGCATCGCCTGGCGGCCGGTCTCGCCGACCGCGGTCGCGCTCACCGGGCACTGGCTGCTGGTCGTGCCGGAGGCGGGCGAACCCGGCGTCGTGGCCGGTGTCGCGCAGACGGTGATCGAACGCGGCGCGCGGATCACGCCCGTGCGGATCGACCCGCTGCTGCCGCGCGCGGAGTTCGCCGGACGCCTCCGCGAAGCGCTGAACGGGTCCGAAGTGGACGGTGTGCTTTCGTTGCTGGCATTGGCCGACGGCGGGCACGGTGTCGCGGCGGGCACGGCCACCCTCCTCCAGGCGCTGGGCGACCTCGGCGATCTCGGGGCGAGCGGACGGCTGTGGTGCCTCACCCGCGGCGCGGTCGCGGCCGTGCGGTCCGACCGGGTCGATGCGCCGGTCCAGGCCCAGGTCTGGGGGCTCGGCCGCACCGCGGCGATGGAGTACCCCCAGCGCTGGGGCGGCCTGATCGACCTGCCCGCCGAACTGGACGACCGCGGCCGCACCCGGCTCGCCGCCGTGCTCGCCGGCACCAAGGACACCAAGGACACCGAGGACGAGGTTGCGCTCCGGCCGTCCGGCGTCTTCGCGCGCCGGCTGGAACGGCGGTCCACGACGACGGGCGAGGCCTGGCAGCCCCGGGGCACCGTGCTGGTCACCGGCGGCACCGGCGCTCTCGGCGCCCAGGTCGCCCGCCGGCTGGCCGCGGGTGGTGCCGAGCGGCTGGTGCTGCTCAGCCGGCGCGGACCGGCGGCGCCGGGCGCCGCGGACCTCGAACGCGAGCTGGCCGCCCTCGGCTGCGAGGTCTCGATCGTGGCCGTCGACGCCGCCGACCGCGACGCACTGGCCGCCGTGCTCCCCGGTGATCTCCGTGCGGTGGTGCACGCCGCGGGCGTCCTCGACGACGGCGTCATCGAGTCCCTGACGCCGGAGCGGTTCGACGCCGTGCTGCGGGCGAAGGCGACCGCGGCCGAGAACCTGTCCGCGCTCACCACCGGCCTCGACGCGTTCGTCCTGTTCTCGTCGATGGCCGGCGCGTTCGGCGCCGCGGGCCAGGGCAGTTACGCCGCGGCCAACGCCCATCTCGACGCGCTCGCGCAGCAGCGGCACGCCGCCGGGCTGCCCGCGGTCTCGATCGCGTGGGGCCCGTGGGCCGGTGCCGGGATGGCGGCGGGCGACGCCGAAGCGCGGCGGCGGCTGCGTGCCGCGGGCGTCGGCGCCCTGGAACCCGGCCTCGCCCTCGACGCACTCGCGCTCGAAGCGACGGCCGGCGCGCCGGTGGCCGTGGTGGCCGATCTCGACTGGGACGTCTACCTCCCGGCGCTGCGGACCGTCCGGCCCCGGCCGCTGTTCGCCGGGTTCGGCGAGCCGCTCCCGAGCGCGGAGGCCGAACCGGCGGGACTGCTCACCGGACTGTCCGAACCGGACGCCGCCCGGACGGTCCTCGACCTGGTCCGCACGCACGTCGCGGCCGTGCTCGGCTACCCCGACGCGGCCGCGGTCGACGCCGAGCGCGCGTTCTCCGACAGCGGGTTCACCTCCCTGACCGCTGTCGAACTGCGCAACCGCCTCGACGCCGCGACCGGGCTGAGCCTGCCCGCGACGTGCGTGTTCGACCACCCGACGCCGGCCGCGCTGGCCCGGCACCTGCACCACGAGCTGCGGGGCCGCCTGCCGGAGCCGGGCGAGACCGCGCCGGCCCGCACCGGCATCGACATCGGCACCGACGAGCCGATCGCGCTCGTCGCCATGGGCTGCCGGTTCCCCGGCGCGGTGGCCACGCCGGAGGACCTCTGGCGGCTCGTCGCGGACGGCGTCGACGCGATGACCGGCCTGCCCGAGGACCGCGGCTGGGACCTCGGCGCGCTCTACGACCCGGACCCGGGCAAGAGCGGCCACAGCTACGTCCGCGACGGCGGTTTCCTCGACACCGCCGCGGAGTTCGACGCGGCCTTCTTCGGGATCTCGCCGCGCGAAGCCCTCGCGATGGACCCGCAGCAGCGCCTGCTGCTGGAGATCACGTGGGAGGTCTTCGAGCGGGCCGGGATCGACCCGCACGCGCTGCGCGGCAGCCGCACCGGCGTGTTCGCCGGCACCAACGGCCAGGACTACGCGGGCCTGCTCGGCGCGGCGGGGGAGGAGGTCGGCGGTTTCATCGGCACCGGCAACGCCGCCGCGGTCGTGTCCGGCCGGCTGGCCTACGCGTTCGGCCTCGAAGGCCCGGCGCTGACCGTCGACACGGCGTGCTCGTCGTCGCTGGTCGCGATCCACCTCGCCGCGCAGGCACTGCGCCGGGGCGAGTGCGATCTCGCGCTCGCCGGTGGCGCGACCGTGATGTCCACCCCGGCGACGTTCGTCGAGTTCAGCCGGCAGCGCGGCCTGGCTTCCGACGGCCGGTGCAAGGCGTTCGCCGAGGCGGCGGACGGCACGGGCTGGGGCGAGGGCGCCGGGCTCGTGCTGCTGGAGCGGCTGTCGGACGCCCGCCGCAACGGCCACCCGGTGCTCGCGGTCGTCCGCGGATCAGCGGTGAACTCCGACGGCGCGTCCAACGGCCTGACCGCGCCGAACGGTCCTTCGCAGCAGCGGGTCATCCGCGCCGCGCTGGCCGACGCCGGTCTGTCCACTTCGGACGTCGACGCCGTCGAAGCGCACGGCACCGGCACGAAGCTGGGCGACCCGATCGAGGCGCAGGCCCTGCTGGCCACCTACGGCCAGGACCGCGGAACGCCGCTGCTGCTCGGCTCGGTCAAGTCGAACATCGGCCACACCCAGGCTGCCGCGGGCATCGCCGGGGTGATCAAGATGGTGCTGGCCATGCGCCACGGCGTCCTCCCGCGAACGCTGCACGTCGACGCGCCTTCGTCCCAAGTGGACTGGTCGGCGGGCGAGGTGGAGCTGCTCACCGAAGCGACGCCGTGGCCGGAGACCGGGCGCGCCCGCCGCGCCGGCGTGTCCGCGTTCGGCGTCAGCGGCACCAACGCCCACGTGGTCCTCGAAGCGGGCGAGCCCGAACCCGCGTCGGCAGTCCACAACGGACTCACCTTGTGGCCGCTCTCCGCGCGTGACGAGCAAGGCCTGACCGAGCAGGCCCGTCGCCTCCGGTCGGCGCTCACCGACGGTGCCTCGGCGGCCGAGGTCGGCCGCACCCTCGCCACCGGCCGCGCGGCACTGGACCACCGGGCCGTGGTGATCGGCGCCGACCGGGACGAGCTGCTCGCCGGGCTGGCGGACCTGGACAACGCCGTGCGCGGCACCCCCGCTCCCGGCGGCCGGCTGGCCGTGCTGTTCACCGGCCAGGGCGCCCAGCGCGCCGGGATGGGCCGCGAGCTGTACGACCGGTTCCCGGTGTTCGCCGACGCCTTCGACGCCGTGTGCGCGGAGTTCGACGGCCTGCTCGACGCGTCCCTGCGCGAGATCGTCTTCGACGGCGGTGAGCGGCTCGACCGGACCGGGTACACCCAGCCCGCGCTGTTCGCGCTCGAGGTCGCCCTCCACCGCCTGGTCACGGCCTGGGGCGTGCGCCCGGACTTCGTCGCCGGGCACTCGATCGGCGAGCTGGTCGCGGCCCACGTCGCCGGCGTCCTGACCCTGCCCGACGCGTGCACGCTCGTCGCGGCCCGCGCGTCACTCATGCAGGCGCTGCCCCCCGGCGGGGCGATGGTCTCGATCGCCGCACCGGAGTCGGCCGTCACCTTGATCGAGGGGGTTTCGATCGCGGCGGTCAACGGCCCCGAGTCGGTCGTCATCTCCGGCGAGGAGGCCGCGGTGCTGAAGATCGCCACGGAGTTCGCCGAGCGCGGCACCAAGACGAAGCGGGTCACCGTGAGCCACGCGTTCCATTCCTCGCTGATGGACCCCATGCTCGAGGAGTTCCGCGCGGTCGCGGAAACGCTGACCTACCACCCCGCCGAGATTCCGGTGCTCTCGAATGTGAGCGGTGCTCTCGCCGAGCCGTTCACCGCGGACTACTGGGTGCGGCACGTGCGCGAGACCGTCCGGTTCGCCGATGGGGTGACCACCCTCGAAGCCGCCGGTGTCCGCGTCTTCCTCGAACTGGGGCCCGACGGGGTGCTCAGCGCCATGGTGCCCGGCACCGCGATCCCGGCCCTGCGCCGCGACCGCTCCGAAGAGAGAGCACTGCTCTCCGCGTTGAGCACTGCTCACGTCCACGGTGTGGATGTCGACTGGGCGGCCTTCTTCCCGCCTGCCCGCCCGGTCGATCTCCCCACCTATCCCTTCCAGCGGCAGCGGTTCTGGCCCGAGCCCGCGCCCGCCGCGCCGGTGTCCGAAGCGGACGCCGAGTTCTGGACGGCCGTCGAAGGCGAGGACCTGGACTCGCTCGGTGCGCTGCTCGGCCTCGACGGTGACCAGTACGCGGCCATCGCCCCCGCGCTCCCGGCGCTGTCCGGCTGGCGGCGGGAGACCCGGGCGAGCTCCGGTTCCTGGCGCTACCGCGTCGTCTGGCGCAAGCTGCGCGAACAAACCGCCGCGGTGTCGGGCGACTGGCTGTTCGTGCTGCCGGAAACCCTCGACGACCCCGGTGCGGTGACGGCGGTGGCGGGCGCCTTCGCGACGTCCGGAGCGCGGCCCCTGGTCGTCCGGGTGCCCGAGGACGCCGACCGCATCACGGTCGCGAAGCTGGTCGAGGCCAAGCTGGCGGAAGAGGCCTCGACGCCGGTCGGCGCGCTGTCCCTGCTCGCGTTCGCGACCGGCTCCCCGGCGTCGGCCGTGGCCGCCGGGCTCCCGCAGACCCTCGCCCTGGTCCAAGGGCTCGGCGACGCCGGCGTCACCGCACCGCTGTGGTGCGCCACCCGCGGCGCGGTCGCGACGGCGGACCGCGAGTCTGTCGTGGACCCGGCCCAGGCCCAGTTCTGGGGCTTCGGCCGGACGGTCGCGATGGAGCACCCGAACCGCTGGGGCGGCCTGGTCGACCTGCCGGACACGCTGAGCGCCGAGGACGGCGAGCGACTGTGCGCGGTCCTCGCCGCCGGTGGCGAGGAAGAAATCGCCGTTCGCGCCACCGGCGCCTTCGCCCGCCGCCTCGTCCGCGACACCGGCGCAAGTCCACAGTGGACGCCGAGGGGCACCGTGCTCGTCACCGGCGGCACCGGAGCGCTCGGCGGGCACGTCACCCGCTGGCTGCTGGACCACGGCGCCGAGCACGTCGTCCTGGCCGGCCGTCGCGGTGGCGAAGCGCCGGACGACCGGGTGACGGTCGTGGCCTGCGACGTCGCCGACCGGGACGCGGTCGCGGCCATGCTGGCCGAACACCGGGTGTCGGCGGTGGTGCACGCGGCGGGCGTCCTCGACGACGGCGTCGTCGACACCCTGACCGGCGACCGGTTCGCCGAGGTCCTGCGGGCCAAGGTGACCGGCGCCCGGCTCCTCGACGAGCTGACCGGCGACCTCGACGCCTTCGTCCTGTTCTCCTCGCTCGCCGGCACGGTCGGCGCCGCGGGGCAGGCGAACTACGCGGCCGCCAACGCCGAGCTGGACGCCCTCGCCCAGCGGCGTCGCGCGTCCGGCCGGGCGGCCGCCTCGATCGCCTGGGGCCCGTGGGCGGGTGCGGGCATGGCGGCGGGGAACGCCGACCGGATGCGCCGCGCCGGGGTCACCCCGCTGCCCGCCACCGACGCCGCGGCGGCCCTCGCCCGAAGCACGCGGTCGCAGGTCGTCGCCGACATCGACTGGGACACCTACGCCGCGAACCGGCCGCTCTACGCCGAACTGGCCCCGGCGGCGCCGGTCGCCGAAGCACCGGCCGGGCTCGGCGGCCGCCTGGCCGGGCTGTCTGCGCTTTCCGGCGCCGACGCCGGCGACCTGGTCCTCGACGTCGTCCGCGAGCACGTCGCGGCGGTGCTCGGCCACGGCCGGGCCGCCGACGTCGCCCCGGATCGGGCGTTCAGCGAAACCGGCTTCACGTCGCTGACCGCGGTCGAGCTGCGCAACCGCCTGGACCGCGTCACCGGGCTGAACCTGCCCGCGACGCTCGTCTTCGACCACCCGTCGCCGTCCGCGCTGGCCCGGCACCTGACCGCGGAACTGCGGGACGACGAGCCCGCGCCGCGGGGGGTGGCCGGGCTGCTCGACGAGCTGAGCCGGGTCGGCGCCACCCTCGGCGAGGCCGATCGGGCCCGCGTCGCCGGGCAGCTGCGGCTGCTCACCGCGGGCTGGGCGGGCGAACCGGCCGCCCCGAGCCTCGAATCCGCCAGCGACGAGGAGATGTTCGACCTCCTCGGCAAAGAGTTCGGCATCTCCTGATCCGGCGCCCGCGACTGCATGGAGTGAGAAGACGATGGACAACGAGGAGAAGCTCCGCTACTTCCTCAAGCGGGTCACGGCCGATCTGCAGGACACCCGCCGCCGGCTCGAGGAGGCACAGGCCACCGAGCCGGTCGCGATCGTCGGCCTCGGCTGCCGGTTCCCGGGCGGCGTCCGCACCCCGGCGCAGCTGTGGGACCTGGTCGAGGCCGGCCGGGACGCGATCTCCGGCTTTCCCGAGGACCGCGGCTGGGAGCTCGGCTCGCTGTACGACCCGGACCCGGAGGCGCCCGGGACGTCGTACGTGCGCGAAGGCGGCTTCCTCGACGGCGTCGCGGACTTCGACGCCGGCTTCTTCGGCATCTCCCCACGCGAAGCACTGGCCATGGACCCGCAGCAGCGGCTGTTGCTGGAGACGTCCTGGGAAGCGCTGGAGCACGCGGGCATCCGGCCGCCGTCGCTGAAGGGCAGCCGGACGGGCGTCTTCGTCGGCTCCAACGGCCAGGACTACGGCACCCTCATGCTCGGCTCCGCCGAGGCCCTCGAAGGGCACCTCGCGACGAGCAACGCGGCGAGTGTCCTTTCCGGACGCGTCGCCTACGCGTTCGGGCTGGAGGGGCCGACGCTCACGGTCGACACGGCGTGCTCGTCGTCGCTGGTGGCGCTGCACCTGGCGGTGCAGGCCCTGCGGCAGGGGGAGTGCGACCTCGCGCTCGCCGGCGGCGTGACCGTACTGCCGACGCCGGGGTCGTTCATCGCGTTCAGCCGGCTGCGCGGCCTGGCCCCGGACGGCCGGTGCAAGGCGTTCGCCGAAGCCGCCGACGGCACCTCGTGGGGCGAGGGCAGCGGTATGGTCGTCGTGGAACGGCTGTCGGACGCACGCCGCCACGGGCACCCGGTCCTGGCCGTCGTGCGCGGTTCGGCGGTGAACTCCGACGGCGCGTCGAACGGCCTGACCGCGCCGAACGGTCCTTCACAGCAGCGGGTGATCCGGGCGGCACTGGCCGACGCCGGTCTGTCCACTTCGGACGTCGACGCGGTCGAAGCCCACGGCACCGGCACGACGCTCGGCGACCCCATCGAGGCGCAGGCGCTGCTGGCGACCTACGGCCAGGACCGGGAAACGCCGCTGTGGCTGGGGTCGGTGAAGTCGAACATCGGTCACACCCAGGCCGCCGCGGGCGTCGCCGGGGTGATCAAGATGGTCCTGGCGATGCGGCACGGCGTGCTGCCGCCGACCCTGCACGCCCAGGAACCCTCGTCGCGGGTGGACTGGTCGGCGGGGGCCGTCGAGCTGCTCACCGAGCGCCGCGAGTGGCCGTCGGACCGGCCGCGCCGGGCCGCGGTCTCCGCGTTCGGCATGAGCGGCACCAACGTGCACACGATCCTGGAAGAGGCGCCGGCCGAGGACGCGCCTGCCGCCGGGCCCGACGAGCCGGGCCGGGTCGTGCCCTGGGTGGTGTCGGCCCGGTCGCCGGAAGGTCTTCGCGGACAGGCCGCCGCGCTCGCCGGCGTCGACGGGCCCATCGGGGACATCGGGCTGTCGCTGGCCACGACGCGGTCCGCGTTCGACCACCGCGCGGTGGTCCTCGGCGACCGCCCAGGGCTGCTCGCCGGGCTCGCGGCGCTGGCCGAAGACCGCCCGGCACCCGCCGTCGTCAAGGGGACGGCCGCGGCGGGCAAAGTCGCGATGGTGTTCCCCGGCCAGGGCTCCCAGTGGGCCGGGATGGCCGTCGGCCTCCTCGCCGAATCGCCGGTGTTCGCCGCGCGGATGGCCGAGTGCGCGGTCGCCTTGTCGTCCTTTGTGGACTGGTCGCTCACCGAGGCGATCAGTGACGCGGCCCTGCTGGAACGCGTCGACGTCGTGCAACCCGCACTGTTCGCGGTGATGGTCTCGCTGGCGGAACTCTGGCGCTCCCACGGCGTCGAGCCCGCGGCGGTCGTCGGGCACTCGCAGGGGGAGATCGCCGCCGCGGTCGTCTCCGGTGCCCTGTCGCTCGAGGACGGCGCCCGCGTGGTGGCGTTGCGCAGCCAGGCGATCCTCGCGCTCGCGGGCGGCGGTGGGATGGTCTCGATCGCCGAGTCCGCCGACGCGGTCACGGCCCGGATCGCGCCCTGGGGCGAGCGGCTGTCGATCGCCGCGGTCAACGGCCCGTCCGCGGTGGTCGTCTCCGGGACGCCGGACGCCCTCGACGAACTGATGGCGTCCTGTACCGACGTCCGCGCGAAGCGGGTCCCCGTCGACTACGCCTCGCACTCGCCGCAGGTGGAACGGATCCGCGAACGCCTCCTCGAGGTCCTGGCCCCGATCCGGCCGCGGCCGGCCACGACCGGCTTCTTCTCCACGGTCACCGGCGCCTGGCTCGACGGCACCGAACTGGACGCCGGGTACTGGTACACCAACCTCCGCCGCCCGGTCCGGCTCGACACCGCCGTGGCCGCGCTGACGGACCAGGGCTTCCGCACGTTCGTCGAAGCTTCGCCGCACCCTGTGCTGACCATGGCGATCGGCGGCGAGGACGTGACCGCGTTCGGCTCGCTGCGCCGCGAAGAAGGCGGCCTCGCCCGGTTCCACACGTCGCTGGCCGAAGCCTGGGTGCACGGCGCCGACGTCCGGTGGGACGACGCGTTTCCCGGCGCCCGCCGCACCGAACTGCCGACGTACGCGTTCCAGCACGAACGCTACTGGCCGCGGCTGGTCGCCGCCGGCGACGCGAGCGGCCTCGGCCTGGTCTCCGCCGGGCACCCGCTGCTCGGCGCGGTCGTGTCACTGGCCGGCTCGGGCGGCACGGTTCTCACCGGCAAGCTCTCGCTGCACAGCCTGCCGTGGCTGGCCGACCACCGCGTGGGCGGGGAAGTCCTGCTCCCGGGCACGGCGTTCGTCGAGCTCGCGCTCCGCGCCGGCGACCAGGCCAGGCGCCGCACCCTGGACGAGCTGACCCTGGAAACCCCGCTGGTCCTGCCCGCCCAGGGCGGCGTGCACATCCAGGTCTCGGTGGCGGAGGACGGCGAACTCGCGATCCACTCCCGCCCGGACGAGTTCACCCCGTGGACCCGCCACGCCACCGGCCTCCTCACCGAGGCGTCGCTTTCACGTGAAAGCGACGCTCCCGAGGCGTCACTTTCACGTGAAAGCGACGCTTCCGAGTGGCCGCCCGCGGGGGCTTCGCGGGTGGAGGTGGCCGGTTTTTACCCGGCTATGGCGGACATCGGGGTCGACTACGGCCCGGCCTTCCGCGGGCTGCGCGCGGTGTGGACCCGCGGCTCCGACGTCTTCGCCGAGGTCGAGCTGCCCGAGCCGCTGCGAGCCGAGGCGGGCCGGTTCGGGCTGCACCCGGCGTTGCTCGACGCGGCCCTGCACGCGGCCGGGTTCGGCGCGCTGACCGCGACCGGCGACGGGCCGAAACTTCCGTTCGCGTGGAGCGGCGTCTCCCTGACCGCGTCCGGCGCGACCGCGCTGCGAGTGGTGCTCACCCCGGTGTCCGCGGACGCCGTCGCGCTGACGCTGGCCGACGGAACCGGCGCTCCGGTCGGTGCGGTGCGGTCGCTGTCGCTGCGGAGCCCCGCCGAGGCCTCGCCCGCGGCGGACGTGCTCTTCGAGGTCACCTGGCCCGAGCTCCCCGCCACCGAGCCGAGCCGCGAGTTCACCGTGTTCCGGGTCCCGGACGGCCCGGTGCGGGCAGTGACCGCGGCGGTCCTCGAACGGCTCCAGGAGTGGCTTGCCGCCGAAGGGCTCCTGGCCCTGCACACCACGGGCGCGGTCTCGGTGGGCGGCGAGGACAGCCCGAACCTCGCCGCCGCGGCCGTGACCGGCCTGGTGCGGTCGGCCCAGACCGAGCACCCCGGCCGGTTCGTGCTCGTCGACGCCGGCGAGGTCCCGGCGGAACTGCCGATCGGGGAACCCCAGCTGGCCCGGCGCGCGGGGAAGTGGCACGTTCCCCGGCTGGCCCGGCTGTCCACTTCGGACAGTTTGCCGGCCTGGGGTGACGGCGCGGTGCTGATCACCGGCGCGGCCGGCCTGCTCGGCGGCCTGATCGCCCGCCACCTGGTCACCCACCACGGCGTCCGGCGGCTCCTGCTGCTGTCTCGCCGCGAGCCCGCGGACCTCGCCGGCGAACTCACCGCGCTGGGCGCCACCGCGACGGCCGTCGCCTGCGACGTCGCCGACCGCGCGCAGCTGGCCGCGGTCCTGGAAGGGCACCGCGTGTCGGCGGTCGTCCACGCGGCCGGCGTGCTGGACGACGGCGTCGTCGAATCCCTCACCCCGGAGCGCCTGGCCGCGGTCCTGCGGCCCAAGGCCGAGGCGGCGCGCAACCTCCACGAACTCACCTCGGACCTCTCGGCCTTCGTCCTGTTCTCCTCCTTCGCCGCCACCATGGGCGGCGCGGGCCAGGCCGGCTACGCCGCCGCGAACGCGTTCCTCGACGCGCTGGCCCAGCACCGCCGCGCCCACGGCCTGCCCGCCGTCTCGCTGGCCTGGGGGCTCTGGGCCGAAGCCAGCTCGATGACCGGCCACCTCGCCGAGGGTGACCGCCACCGGATGGCCGGCGCGGGCATGACGCCCCTGGACACCGAACTCGGCCTGGCGCTGTTCGACCGGGCCGTCGCCGCGGACCGGGCGGTGCTCGCGCCGGTCCGGCTCGAACTCGCGGCGCTGCGCCGTCAGCCGGTGCCGCCCGCGCTGCTCCACGGCCTGTTGCCGCCCGCCCGGCGGCAGGCCACGGCCGCGACCGGCCGGTCTTCGTTCGCCGGGCGGCTGGCCGGGCTGGGCGCGGAGGACCGCGTCCGGCAGGTCCTCGACCTCGTCCGCGGGCTCGTCGCGGGCGTGCTCGGGTACGCGACGGGCGCCGCCGTCGAACCGGCGCGCGCCTTCAAGGAACTCGGCTTCGACTCGCTGACCGCCTTGGAACTGCGCAACCGCCTGGCCGCCGAGACCGGGCTGCGGCTGCCGGCGACGCTCGTCTTCGACCACCCGACCCCGCAGGCGCTCACCCGGTACGTGGTCGAGCGGGTGTCCGGCGACGCCGCGCCGGTGGTGGTGCGGGAGCGCCGGGTGGCCGGCGACCCGATCGTCGTCGTCGGCATCGGCTGCCGCTACCCCGGCGGGGTCCGGAGCCCGGAGGACCTCTGGGACCTCGTCGCCGCGGGCCGCGACGCGGTCGGCGGTCTCCCGGCCGACCGCGGCTGGGACGCCGACGCCCTCTACGACCCCGACCCGGACCACCCGGGCACCAGTTACGCTAAGGAAGGCGGGTTCCTCTACGACGCGGCCGAGTTCGACGCGGGCTTCTTCGGCATCTCGCCCCGCGAGGCGCTCGCCATGGACCCGCAGCAGCGGCTGCTGCTGGAGACGTCGTGGGAGGCACTGGAACGCGCGCACATCGATCCGGAGTCGTTGCGCGGCAGCCGGACCGGCGTGTTCACCGGCGTGATGTACTCCGACTACGCGTCCCGGCCGCTCGCCGTGCCCGCGGGCGTCGAGGGCTTCCTCGGCACCGGCAGCTCGGCCAGCGTGGTGTCCGGCCGCGTCGCGTACGCGTTCGGCCTCGAAGGGCCGGCGATCACCGTGGACACGGCGTGCTCGTCGTCGCTGGTGGCGCTGCACCTCGCGTGCCAGTCGCTGCGGCAGGGCGAGTGCGACCTCGCGCTGGCCGGCGGCGTGACGGTGCTGTCGACGCCGGGCGTGTTCATCGACTTCAGCCGGCAGCGCGGTCTCGCCGCCGACGGCCGGTGCAAGTCGTTCGCCGACGCGGCCGACGGCACCGGCTGGGGCGAGGGCGCCGGAATCCTCGCCGTGGAGCGGTTGTCCGACGCCCGGCGGCTCGGCCACCCGGTGCTCGCCGTGGTCCGCGGGACGGCGGTGAACTCCGACGGCGCGTCGAACGGCCTCACCGCGCCGAACGGGCCGTCGCAGCAGCGGGTGATCCGCGCCGCGCTGGCCGGGGCCGGGCTGCAACCGTCCGAAGTGGACGTCGTCGAGGGGCACGGCACCGGCACGACGCTGGGCGACCCGATCGAGGCGCAGGCGATCCTGGCGACCTACGGTCAGGACCGCACCGGGGACCGGCCGCTGTGGCTCGGCTCGCTGAAGTCGAACATCGGGCACACGCAGGCGGCCGCCGGGGTGGCGGGCGTGATCAAGATGATCATGGCGATGCGGCACGGCGTGCTGCCCGCGACCCTGCACGTCGACGCTCCTTCGTCCCATGTGGACTGGACGGCCGGTGCCGTGGAGCTGCTGACCGAGGCCCGGGAGTGGGCTGCCGACCGGCCGCGGCGGGCGGGCGTGTCGTCGTTCGGCGTCAGCGGGACGAACGCGCACGCGATCCTCGAACAGGCGCCTTCGCCGCCGGCCGCCCCGGAACGCGACGAAACCGGTGTGCTGCCGTGGGTGTTGTCCGGCCGCGGGGAAGCGGCGCTGCGGGCGCAGGCCGCCCGGCTGCTGGACGTCACCGCGCACCCGGCCGACGTCGGGTTGTCGCTGGTGTCGTCGCGAAGCCGGTTCGCGCACCGCGCCGTCGTCCACGGCACCACCGCCGAGGAGTTGCTGAGCGGGGTCTCCGCGTTGGCGGCCGGCCGGCCCGCGCCGAACGTCGTCACCGGACGCGAACGGCCCGGCCGGCTCGCGGCCCTGTTCACCGGGCAAGGTGCGCAGCGGATCGGCATGGGCCGGGACCTCCACGCCCGCTTCCCGGCCTTCGCCGCCGCCTTCGATGCGGTGCTCGCGCACTTCGACCCGAAGCTGCGCGAGGCCTTTTCCGACCCTGAGCTGCTCGACCGGACCGAGTTCACCCAGCCCGCGTTGTTCGCGGTCGAGGTCGCGCTGTTCCGCCTGGTCGAGTCCTTCGGCGTCCGCCCCGATTTCGTGGCCGGGCATTCGATCGGGGAGATCTCGGCCGCGCACGTGGCCGGGGTGCTCACGTTGGCGGACGCGTGCCGCCTGGTGTCGGCGCGGGCGTCGCTGATGCAGGCGCTGCCCGCCGGCGGGGCGATGGTCTCGATCGCCGCGGCCGAGGCCGACATCGAGCTGACCGAGGGCGTTTCCGTCGCCGCCGTCAACGGCCCGGCGTCGGTGGTCATCTCGGGCGAGGAGGCCGCGGTGCTGGCGATCGCGGCGAAGTTCCCGAAGACCAAGCGGCTGAAGGTGAGCCACGCGTTCCACTCGCCGCTGATGGACCCGATGCTGGCGGACTTCCGGGCGGTCGCGGAAACGCTGACCTACCACCCGGCCGAGATTCCGGTGCTCTCGAATGTGAGCGGTGCTCTCGCTTCGTCGTTCACGGCGGAGTATTGGGTGCGGCACGTTCGGGAGGCCGTCCGGTTCGCCGATGGTGTGTCCACTTTGGACGCGGCCGGGGTCGGGGTGTTCCTGGAGCTGGGTCCCGACGGCGTGCTCAGCGCGATGGTCAGGGAAACCCTCGGTGCGAACTGTGTCGCCGTACCGGTGTTGCGGCGCGACCGCTCCGAAGAGAGAGCACTGCTCTCTGCTTTGAGCACTGTTCACGTCCACGGTGGCGAGGTCAGCTGGGTGCCGTTCTTCCCCGGTGCCGCCCGCGTCGATTTGCCCACCTACGCCTTCCAGCGCAGCCGGTACTGGCTGGACATGATGTTGCCGGACACAGTGCTGCCGGACACAGTGCTGCCGGACACAGTGCTGCCGGAGACGGTGGCCCCCGAACCGAGCGACGCGCCGGAGGCCGAGCCGATCGCCGGGCGCCTGGCGAACCTCCCGGCCGCCGATCGCCCGGCGTGGCTCCTCGACTGGGTCCGGGCGGAAGTCGCGGCGACGCTCGGGCACCCGTCCGCCGACGCGGTCGAGCCGGAGTCCGCGTTCGCCGAACTGGGGTTCACCTCCCTCGGCGTCGTCGAGCTGCGCAACCGGATCAGCGCGGCGACCGGCCTCGAGCTGCCCGCCGCGCTGGTCTGGGACTACCCGACGGTCGGCGAGCTGGCCGGGCACCTCCTGGCCACCGTCCCGGCGGCCCCGGCCGAGGCGAGCGGCTCGCTGGGGACGCTGCACCGAACGGCCCGGGAAACCGGCCGCACGGCCGAGTTCCGGACGTTCCTCGGCGCGGCCGCGCAGTTCCTGCCCGCCGCACCGTGGACGCCGCGGCTGCGGCGCGCGACGACGGGCGCGTCCCGGCCGCTGCTGTTCGCGTTCGGCACGCTCACCGGCTCGACACGGTGGTGCGAAGACGTCACCGCGCGCTTCGACGGCGTCCGGGAGACCTGGCTGGTGCCCGCCCCGGGCTTCGACGGCGAGACACCCGCCCCGGCCGACCTGGACACGCTGGTCACGACGGCCGCCGACGCGATCCGCGCCCAGGCGGACGGCGAACCGTTCGTCGTGCTCGGGTCCGGCTCGGGTGCGCTGCTCGCCGCCGTCGTCGCGGACGCCGCCGGCGCGACCGGCGTGGTCCTCGCCGACCCGGCGGAGGTCGAGTTCGACGAGCTGCCCGAGACGGCGACGGACGCCGAGCTGACGACCGTCGGCGCTTACCTGCGGCTGTTCGGCGCAGTGGGTGCCGACCCGCGAGTGCCCGTCCTCGCCCTGAAACCGGGGGACGACGTAGGGGACGCGGCCCGGCAGCTCCACACCTGGCTGGTCGAGGAGCTGCCCGCCGCGTGCCGATGACTGGGATGATTCGGTGTCATATCTGATGTTTCGTGCACCAAACCTTGACGCCCTGATTGGAAGGATCTTTTACTAACCGGAGGTTGCCCACCCTCACCTCCGGGAGCACGCATGTCTTCACTCCGGCGCATCGCGAGCGCGGCCGCCGCGTTGGCGATCGCGGCCAGCGGTCTCGTCCTGGGTTCCCCCACGGCGTCGGCCCTCGAAAACGGCCTGCTGCGCACACCGCCGATGGGCTTCAACAACTGGAACTCGACGCAGTGCCGTGCCGAGTTCAACGAAACGATGATCAAAGGCATCGCGGACATCTTCGTCAGCAAGGGCCTGAAGGACGCCGGCTACACCTACGTCAACATCGACGATTGCTGGGCGCTGCCGTCCCGCAACTCGGCGGGGAACCTGGTGCCCGACCCGGCGCGGTTTCCCGGCGGCATCAAGGCGCTCGCCGACTACGTGCACGGGAAAGGCCTGAAGTTCGGCATCTACACCAGCGCCGGCACGAAGACCTGCAACACCGCTGGCTTCCCGGGTGCGCTGGGCCACGAGCAGCAGGACGCGAACCTGTTCGCCTCCTGGGGCGTCGACTACCTGAAGTACGACAACTGCAACAACCAGGGTGCCGACGCGCAGCAGCGGTACAAGGCGATGCGCGACGCGCTCGCGAAGTCCGGCCGCCCGATCGCGTACTCGATCTGCGAATGGGGGCAGAACAAGCCGTGGAACTGGGCCGAGCCGGTCGGGAACCTGTGGCGCACCACCGGTGACATCTCCGACAAGTGGTCGAGCATGATCGGCAAGGCGCAGACCAACCGCGGCCTCGCGCAGTACGCCGGCCCCGGCCACTGGAACGACCCCGACATGCTGGAGGTCGGCAACGGCGGGATGACCGCGGCGGAGTACCGCACGCACTTCAGCCTCTGGGCGATGATGGCGGCGCCCCTGCTGATCGGCAGTGACCTGCGCAAGGTGTCGGACGACAACTTCGCGATCCTCAAGAACACCGACGTCATCGCGCTCGACCAGGACCCGCTGGGCAAGCAGGCGACCGTGCTGAGCGCGAACGCGGGCCTCGTCGTCTACAGCAAGGTGCTGGCGAACGGCGACCGCGCGGTGGCGCTGTCCAACGAAACGGCCGCGACGGCGACGATCAGCACGACGGCGTCCGCCACCGGGATCGGCGGGGCGTCCTCGTACTCGCTGAAGGACCTGTGGAGCAAGGCGGTGCGCACCACCACCGGCACGATCAGCGCGTCGGTGCCCTCGCACGCGACGGTGCTGTACCGGGTGTCCCGTGCCGGCAGCTCGACGCGCTACGAAGCCGAGGCTGGTTCCGTTTCGGCGGGCGGCACGATCGACGCGAACCACGCGGGCTTCTCGGGGACCGGCTTCGCGAACGGCGCCAACGCCGTCGGCAGCTACGTCGAATGGCAGGTCACCGGACCGGCGGCCACGCTGACGTTCGGCTACGCGAACGGCACGACGGCGGCGCGCCCGGTGGACATCTCGGTGGACGGCACGGTCGTTGCCGCGGCCGTCCCGTTCCCGGCGACCGGCGCCTGGACGACGTGGAGCACGGTCGCGCGTCCGATCGGCCTGGCCGCGGGTGCGCACACGGTCCGCCTGACCGCGACGACCGCCGACGGCCCGGCGAACCTCGACTACGTGGACGTTTCCCCGTAGTTCGCTCGCAGCTCAGGCCCGGAGCAGTCCTACGACGGCTGCCCGGTGCAGGTCCCCGACGGCGCAGCTCACCTGGCCGAGCTGCGTTCGTCGTAGGCCTCCCGGGCGGCGTCGACCTTCCCGAGGTTGCCGGACCAATCGGCGAGGGTCGCGAACAGGGGACCGAGGCTGCGGCCGAGCTCGCTGATCTCGTACTCGACCCGCGGCGGGACCTCGGCGTGGTAGGTGCGCACGACGAGGCCGTCGCGCTCCAGCTGCCGAAGCCGCTGGGTGAGCACTTTCGGCGTGATCGTGGCGATCCGGCGCTGCAGTTCGACGAACCGCTGCCGGCCGTACTCGTGGAGTGACCACAGGATGGGCGTGGTCCAGCGGCTGAAGACGATGTCGACCACCGGGGCGATCGGACAGGCCAGCTCGGGAGTGGTCTCGGTCACTTTTGCGCCTCCAGCCAATACTTTCCTCTAGGTACCTACTATACGTCCGAATGTAGCGTCGTTCCCATGATCATGGTTGTGGGAGCGACGGGAAATGTCGGGGCACCGCTGGTGCGGATGCTGTCCGAGGCGGGCGAAGAGGTGACGGCGGTGTCCCGCCGGATCGCGCTGGCACCTCCGGGAGTCGTTGTGCGGCAAGGAGATCTGGCCTCACTGGACTTCGGGGGAGGGGTGGCGGCGTTCTTGATGGTGCCTCCGGGGTTCCAGGGCTCGTTGGAGCCGGTGCTGGCCCGGGCACGCGCGGCGGGGGTCGAACGGGTGGTGCTGCTGTCGTCCCAGGGCGTGGGGACGGGCCGTCACCCGGCGGTGTTCGAGGAGGCGGTGCGGTCCTCGGGTCTGAAGTGGACGATCCTGCGTCCGGCGGGGTTCGCGTCGAACGCGTTCCAGTGGGCGGAAAGCGTCCGCGCCGGACGCGAGGTCGCTGCCCCATTCGGTGACGTGGCCCTGCCGGTGATCGACCCGGAGGACATCGCTTCGGTGGCGGCAGCGGCGCTGCTTTCCCCGTCGCACGAGGGCAAGACGTATGTACTGACCGGTCCGTCCCCGGTGTCCCCGCAAGACCAGGCGGCGGCGATCGGCGAGGCGGTGGGGGAGCCGGTGCGGTTCGTCCCGCAGACGCGGGAGGAGGCCCTTTCCGCGCTGCTGGGCTTCATGCCACCGGAGGTGGCGGAGTCGACGCTGGCCATCCTCGGCACACCGACGCCGGAGGAGCAGCGGGTCAGCCCGGACGTCTCGCGGGTGCTCGGCCGCCCGCCGCGTCCGTTCGCCGAGTGGGCGTCCCGGTTCGCGGGGGCCTTCAAGTGACGACGCTGGCTCATCGTTCCTCCGGCGCCGGTTCGCCGGTGGTGCTCCTGCACGGCAATCCGACGTCGTCCTACTTGTGGCGCAACGTGATGCCGTCCCTGCCGGGGTGGCGGCTGGCCCCGGACCTGATCGGCATGGGCGATTCCCCGCGGCCGGACATCGCGTACACGTTCGACGACCACGCCCGCTACCTGGACGAATGGTTCGACGCCTTGTCGTTGACCGACGTGGTCCTGCTCGGCCACGACTGGGGTGGCGCGCTGGCGGCGGACTGGGCGTCCCGGCACCCGTCGCGGGTCCGGGCATTGGCGTTCACCGAAGCGGTCTTGAAGCCGATGACGTGGGAGGAGTTCCCACCGGCGGGCGCGGAGCTGTTCCGCGCGATCAAGACGCCCGGTGTGGGGGAATCCCTGGTCACCGGCTTCCTTTCCGGCCTCCCGCCGGAGTACGCGACGACGCACCACCGCCCGCTCCTGCAGTGGGCCCGCTCGTTGCCCCTGGGCGGCGAGCCGGCCGCGGTGGTGGCCCGGATCGAGGCGTTCGGCCGCTGGCTGGCGTCCTCGGTGGAGATCCCCAAGCTGCTGGTGACCTTCGAGCCGGGCTTCGACACGATGCTGACGCCGTCGATGGTGCAGTGGTGCGCGGCGAACTTCGCCTCCCTGGAGGTGGTGAGCCGTCCGGAGAAGGCCGGCCACCACACCCCGGAGGACCAGCCGGAAGCGCTGGCCGAGACGGTGGCGGCCTGGCTGGCGGGATTGCCCTCAGCGTGAGTCGGCTGCCTTGTCGCACGGGCTGACCCGGTACAGCCGGTACGCGCCGGCCTGGTCGATCTGGCGGAACCCGGCCGACGGCGCCGGGTAGGCGGTGCCGTCCCACATGGTGCCCTTGGCGATGTGGTTGCTCAGCAGGTAGCGGACCTGGAGCCGGTTGACGATCTCGCACACCTGCGGGTCGGTCGCCGCCTGGTTGAGGTGCTTGGCCAGGTACACCTGGTCCGGCGTCAACCGGCCCAGGTTGAGCTGCGGGAACAGGACCTGCCGGCGGGTCATGGCCTGCACGGCCGGGCTGCCGTTGTACGGCATCTGGGCCACGATGGTGCCCGGCTCGGTCCGCTGGCCGATCCGCGTGAACAACGCGTACTCGTCCGGGGTCACCAGCGGAGTGGCCTTGGGGTACGCGGCCAGCACCCGGTTGCGGTGATCGGCGAAGTGCAGGCCGCCGGTCACCAGCAGCAAGCCGGCCACGACGAGGATCGGTGCTGCGGCGGACCACGTGCGTTGCCGGCGCAGCACGACGACGTCCCACGCGAACCGGCCGCGCACCACCGAGACGATCGCGAGCACGCCGATCACCGCGAGCGGGATGCCGGTGATCGGCAGCATGGCGGCGAGCCGGTGGGAGTCGGTGTACCAGAATCCGGTGAAGAGGCGCCGCGTCGCGCCGGGCACTCCCGCGGCGAGCACGTACAGGCCGCCGGAGATGGCGTGCCCGGCCACCAGCCAGCGGCGGGAGCGCTGCCGGAGGCACGAGACGGCACCCACGATCACCAGCGCGGCCAGGACCCAGCCGGCGCTGTGGTTGTTCGTCGCCCCGGTCAGCACCTCGCCGAGCGCCTGCGAAGGCGATTCGAAGGGCGACGAGTCCGAGCTTTTCGGCCCCGCGAACACGTCCCACTTGACGACCACCAGCCAGTACGCCGGTGCGGCGAGCACGAGGGGCGTGGCGAACAGGACAGCGAGCGCCCGTCGGCCGTCCCGGTGCCGCCGGACGGCGGCCCGCGCGAGGCTGACGGCGACCATGGGGACGGTGATCGCGGCCAGGCTGATCACCGCGTTCGGGTGCGCGATGCCCACCCCGGTCAGCAGCACCGGCGCGAGCAGCCAAGCCCGGCCACGGCCGATGACGTCGTCCTTGGCCAGCCCGGCCATCGACACCACGACGGCCACCCCGGCCGGCACGAGGGCGAGTCCCAGCAGGTTGGGCCAGAGGATGCCCCAGCCGAGCAGTTCCCAGGGGAACGTGCCGAACGCGACGCTGAGCAGCCCGGCGAGTGCCAGTGCCGGGCGGGCCGGCCCGGCCAGCTGCCGCATCAGCAGGACACAGCCCAGCGGCCAGACGACCAGCGCGATGGTGACCGACTGGATGTTCGCCGCGGCCGGCACCGAGATACCGGTGATCAGGACGAGCAGCGACCCGAGGTCGTGCCAGCCCGCGGGGTAGAACCCGCGGACGCGGCCGGGTACGCCGAGGGTGTCGATCCAGAAGGTGGACGCTTCACCGGTGTTGAGGATCGTGGCGATGGCGTTGTAGTGGAACGACGAGTCGTCGGTCTTGAGCAGTTCCTCGGGGCTGCTGATCGCGGCACGCACGGTGAGCACACCGAGCACCAGGGCGACGGCCAGCCCCGCCACGGCGGCGGCGAGGACCGGCAGGCTGTCACCGGCAGCGGGCCGCGGCAGACGTTTGCGCAGGGGCAGGACGACGCCGCCGAGCACCACTGCCGAGCCGGCGAAGACGAGGAGCACCAGCGGCACCGACCACCGGATGCCGAGTTTCGACGCGACGATCGCCGTCGTGGCCACCACGGCCACCACGACGACGGGGGCGAGCGCCACCATCGCCAGCCGCCGCAGCCCGAGCAGATAGGTGAGGGGTAGTCCGGGTAGGACGAGCAGTGCTCCGCACAGCAACATCGTCGGCGCAGCGGAAAGCCACGACATGGTCGAACCCCCTCGTACGAACTGCAGTCACCCGGCCGAAATCGGCGGGTTCTGGTGACGTCATCGCCGGTGGGTCGCAGAAGGTTACGACACCGGCGTGAATTGTGGAATTCGCAGAAAATATGCGAACAGAGCGGTGGAATCCGTAAGGCTGGTTCGCGAAGATCGCCGTCGGAAATCGAGGAAAAACGGCGACCCGGACCGTCGTGGCGACCTGCATGGGCGCGGCGAAGCCGGGTGAGGTGACGTCCGAGCAGGACTGGCGCCCACCGGAGATCCCCTCTCTCGGCACGAGGGTGGTCGTTCTGCGCACGTCTCCTTCCGCTCGACCGCGCACCTTCACGCGGTTCAACCCTGAACACGCCCGACCCCGGCGGTGGGTTGAGTGCGTGTGGAAAGAAACAGTGGAGATGTCGGCATCGAGCTGCCCGGCTCGATGCCGATCAGCCGGACGGCGACACCTCCAACCTCAGACTGCGTTGCCACTGCAAGGCAGCCTGCCGAAGATTCTCCTACTGCAACAAGGGAACCAAATGGAACAGCACGAAGAGGGTGCCGGTGACGGCCACCGCGCTGTGAGGAAGCTGCCAGGCTCTCCGAAGTTGCCGATGACCTGGTTGCACGCATGCGTCGCCGGGCCAACCGACGGCACCAGCCGGGCGGGGAGGCCCACCCAGGGCAGCAGGTAGCACGAGGTCACTCAGGCGCTGGGGTTGCTGGCCGAGGCGGTCAAGGGCACGACTGACCTGAGCAACGCCGTGACGAAGACGGCCGGCGACCTATCCGCCTACGCCAAATCCCTCGGCGGGGAGACGACCGAAGATCAGGTGACAGGTCGACCGTCGGGGCCGCCTGCGGCGACATCGCCGGCGACCAAGACGGACGCCACGCTCGCTGCGGCTCGTACGCGCAGCAGTCGTCAGGGTGCTGAGCGCACACTGGCGTGAAACCCGCCTATGGTGGTCGACATGCTCGACGCGTCCTAATATCACACAGCGTCACAGAACATCACCCGAAATGTCTCATGCGCCCCTTCGGGCACTCTGTTCTTCCGAGATTTTCGCGGATCCTACCCGAAAAATATGGATTTTATCAACTTGCCCGACTTCTCCTTGATAGGCTGATTGCAGCGATATCTACCTGGGTGTCGCCGTGATAGACCGAAAGGGTTCAATAGTGAATAGTGTCGAGGTTCTCGCGGTCAAGCAAATCCCTGCCAGTGGCGGCGTCCTGACAAATCTGGATCTGGCGACCAAAATGAGCCCGGTCTGTTGCACTGCCGTGACCGCCGAGTTTGCACTCGGTCTGGCTCAGCGTGCGGTATCGGTTTGCAATACAGAGGCGGCGCGTTGGTGGGCTGCTCGAGCCGCTCAGCATGCGGCCGGCGGCTTCCAGGTGCCGGAGGGGATGGATTCAGGTAGCGCTCCTGGTGGCAATTTGGCGGCTGGCGAGCTGATTGCATTTCGTTCGTCCGTCTACTGATCAAGGTAAGCACTTGAATTGCTCGTCTATTTGGTGGAGGCGGGTTCGTTCGCAATGCTCGCGTAGCTCGAGATGATCTTGCTGTGCGAGTGAGGCTGCGCAGCCTGATCGTGGCTGGGCCGGGGTGTCGGGTGCTGGCTGGCTTCGTGCGCTTCTTGGCGCGATAGGCGTTGTGAAGCAAGTGTTTCACCGCGCGGGGACAGGTGCGGTGCCGTCGAGTCGGGAGGATTTTGCCGACGATGTCGGCTAGTCGCGCGTCTGAGGTTCGTTGACGGGTGGCGGGGGAGGGATCTCCCGCGCCAGCTCCGGCACCGTGCCCGGACGTCTGATGCCGCATCCTCCAGCCGGCGCCCATGGCGGCAGGCCGTCGTGACGCAAGCCACGACCCGGCTCGCCGAGAAACACCGAAGCCGGGACCGGAGGCTCCCAAGGTGACACTTACCGCGACGACCGGCCAGTCCAGGCACTGCCAACACCAGCAGCCAGTCGCATCGCCGGTCATTGGGCTGAACGGCAACCCTCGGCGTTTCCCGCCTTTGCCGATGACCTCGACGACACGCCGTTGCAAATCGACGTCAGTCAAATCCAGGCTCGCGATCTCGGAGAGTCGCCCGCCGGTGTCCCAGATCAGCCTGATGATCGCCTCGTCGCGCCGACTCATGAAGTCCTTGCCCTGGCAATCCTTGAGAACCTTCTTCATGAAGTCGGCGGGTGTGACGGGCGGCGGCTGATCCGGGACGTGCGGGGGGCTTGAGCTTTGCCATCGGGTGCACGTCGAGCTCATCTTCGTCTAGTAGCCAGACCCCCAAGCGTGGAGTGCTCGGTAGTTGTTGTGCGCGTTGCCAGCGCTTGTAGTGGTTTGGCTCGTAGTCGGCCGGTTCGGCAGGCTCCGCTGGGACCAAGGCGAGCCATGCGGTGGAGTCCTCGACGTTCGGGGGCTCTTGTTCTCGGCTTCGAGTGTCATAGCCACTCGTCGATCAGTGCTTGCCAAGCTGGAGGGGTTGGCACGAGGACTCGGTTGCGCATGTCCACACCTTCAAATAGGAGTGTCACCAAGCGCTGTGCTAGCTCCCGAGCCGGATCCGCCGACACGAAAAAGGGCTGAACCCGCAGGTCCAGCCCAGTCCGTCGGGATGACAGGATTTGAACCTGCGACCCTCCGCTCCCAAAGCGGATGCGCTACCAAGCTGCGCCACATCCCGGCACACCCCCAGGGGGGGGTGTGCGATCAGCCTAGCGGGTCACGCTAAGCTGGCTTCGCACCCGGGTACCTCTGGGGGCACGCGGGTGTAGCTCAATGGTAGAGCCCTAGTCTTCCAAACTAGCTACGCGGGTTCGATTCCCGTCACCCGCTCAACGAGGGTCAAGCCGAAGAGGCGGCGTCGCGGGTCGAAGCGGCGTCCGCCTCCAGCGAGGTCGCGATCACGTCCAGCAGCTTGTCCGTGTCCACCGGCTTCGTGATGTAGTCGTCCGCGCCGCTGGCCAGAGTGCGTGCCCGGTCCTCCGCCGTCGCCTTGGCTGTGACGGCGATCACCGGCAGGTCCGCGTTGGCCGCCTCGGCCCGGATCGCCGCGATCGTCGCGTTGCCGTCCAGTTCCGGCATCATCACGTCCATCAGGACCAGGGCCGTGTCCTCGTTGCGCTCCAGGGCCCGGATGCCGTCGACGCCCGTCTCCGCGTAGATCACCTCCAGGCCCGCCTGCTCCAGGACCGCCGCCAGGGCGAACACGTTCCGGAGGTCGTCGTCGACGATCAGGACCTTCTCGCCGTGGAAACGCTTGGGCGTCACGTCCGGGGCTGCCACCAGCACCGTGCCGGGTACCGCGGGGAGGCGGGGCGATGACAGCGCCGTCAAGGCCGGGTCCACCAGGTTGGCCGCCGCCACCGGGAGGTACAGGGTGAACGTCGAGCCCACGCCCGGCTCGCTCACCACGCGCAGCTCGCCGCCCAGGAGCTCCGTCAGCTGCTGGCTGATGTTCAGCCCGAGGCCCGTGCCGCCGTACTTGCGGCTCGTCGTGCCGTCCGCCTGGCGGAACGCCTCGAAGATGACCGCCAGCTTCTCCTCCGGGATCCCTATCCCGGTGTCCTCGACGGCGAACGCGATGATGCCGGGCGCGCCGCGCAGCGCCTCCTGCTCCACCTCCGCCGGGTCCGCCGCGCGGATGTGCAGCCGCACCCGGCCCTCGTTGGTGAACTTCGCCGCGTTCGACAGCAGGTTGCGGAGGATCTGCTGGAGGCGGTGCTCGTCGGTGTGGACACTGCCGGGCACCGGCGGGTCGATGTGGACGGCGAACTCGAGGCCCTTGTCCGCGGTCAGCGGCCGGCACAGCGACTCGACGTAGTCCACCAGCTCCGGCAGCGTGATGTCGGTCATCTGCATGTCCAGCCGGCCCGCCTCGACCTTGGCCAGGTCCAGGATGTCGTTGATCAGCTGCTGCAGGTCCGACCCGGCCGCGTAGATCGTCCTGGCGAACTGGATCTGCTTCTCCGTCAGGTTCCCTTCCGGGTTCTCCGACAGCAGCTTCGCCAGGATCAACGCGCTGTTCAGCGGCGTCCGCAGCTCGTGCGACATGTTCGCCATGAACTCGGTCTTGTACTGCGACGCCACCGTCAGCTGCCCGGCGCGCTCCTCGAGCTCCTGACGCGCCTGCTCGATCTCGCTGTTCTTGACCTCGATGTCGCGGTTCTGCTGGGCCAGCAGCGCGGCCTTCTCGGCCAGCTCGGTGTTGGACCGCCGCAGCTCGCCCTGCTGGGCCTGCAGCTGCTCCGACCGCGCCCGCAGCTCCTGGGCCAGCCGCTGCGACTCCGTCAGGAGCGCTTCGGTCCGCGAGTTCGACAGGATCGTGTTCACGTTGACGCCGATGGTGTGGCGCAGCTGCTCCAGCAGGTCCTGGTGGACCGTGCTGAACTCGTTCACCGAGGCCAGCTCCAGCACCCCGAGCACCTCGCCCTGGAACAGCACCGGCAGCACGATCAGGTTCACCGGCGCGGCCGCGCCGAGCCCGGACGAGATCAGCGCGTACTCCGGCGGCGCGTTGTGCACCAGGACCGTGCGCTGGTCGACGGCGGCCTGGCCGATCAGCGACTCGCCCATCGCGAACCGCAGCCCCGCCCGGGACTGCGCGAGCCCGTAGGCCGCGATGCACTCCAGCACCGTGCCGTCGCGGTCGTCGTCGCGGGCCAGGAAGAACGCGCCCTGCTGGGCCCGGACCAGCGGGGCCAGCTCGGACAGGATGAGCGCCGCGACCGACGCCAGGTCGCGGTGCCCCTGCATCCGCCCGGACAGCTGCGCGAGGTTCGTCTTCAGCCAGTCCTGCTCGCGGTTGGTCCTCGTCGTCTGCTTGAGGTTCGCGATCATCTGGTTGATGTTGTCCTTGAGGTCGGCGACCTCGCCGGACGCGTCGACCGTGATGTGCCGGGTCAGGTCGCCCGCCGTCACCGCGGTCGCCACCTGGGCGATCGCGCGGACCTGGGTGGTCAGGTTCCCGGCCAGCTGGTTCACGCTCTCGGTGAGCCGCTGCCAGGTGCCCGACACGCCGTCGACCTCGGCCTGGCCGCCCAGCTTGCCCTCGGTGCCGACCTCGCGCGCCACGCGCGTGACCTCGGACGCGAACGCCGAGAGCTGGTCGACCATCGTGTTCATCGTGGTCTTGAGCTCGAGGATCTCGCCGCGGGCGTCGACGTCGATCTTCTTCGTCAGGTCGCCCTTCGCGACCGCCGTCGTGACCTGCGAGATGTTGCGCACCTGGCTGGTCAGGTTGTGCGCCATGAAGTTGACGTTCTCGGTCAGGTCCTTCCAGGTCCCGGCGACACCGGGCACGCGGGCCTGACCACCGAGGATGCCTTCCGTGCCGACTTCGCGGGCGACGCGGGTGACCTCGTCGGCGAACGCGCGCAGCGTCTCGACCATCCCGTTCAGCGTCTCGGCCAGCGCCGCGACCTCACCCTGGGCCTCGATCCGGATCTTCTTCGACAGGTCGCCGTTGGCCACCGCGCTCGCCACGGTGGCGATGTTGCGCACCTGGTCGGTCAGGTTGTCGGCCATGACGTTGACGTTGTCGGTGAGGTCCTTCCACGTGCCCGCGACGCCGCGGACCCGCGCCTGGCCGCCGAGGATGCCTTCGGTGCCGACTTCGCGTGCCACTCGGGTGACTTCGTCCGCGAAGGCGGACAGCTGGTCCACCATCGTGTTCAGCGTGGTCTTGAGTTCGAGGATCTCGCCGCGGGCGTCGACGGTGATCTTCTGCGTCAGGTCGCCCTTCGCGACCGCCGCCGTCACCGTGGCGATGTTCCGGACCTGGTCGGTCAGGTTGTTCGCCATCGAGTTGACGTTGTCGGTGAGGTCCTTCCAGGTCCCGGCGACGCCGGGCACGGTGGCCTGGCCGCCGAGCTTGCCCTCGGTGCCGACCTCGCGCGCCACGCGGGTGACTTCGTCCGCGAAGGCGGACAGCTGGTCCACCATCGTGTTCAGCGTGGTCTTGAGTTCGAGGATCTCGCCGCGGGCGTCCACCGCGATCTTCTGCGTCAGGTCGCCGCGCGCGACGGCCGTCGCGACCTGGGCGATGTTGCGCACCTGGGTGGTCAGGTTGTTCGCCATGAAGTTCACGGACCCGGTGAGGTCGCGCCAGGTGCCGGCGACGCCGGGGACCTGCGCCTGCCCGCCCAGCTGACCTTCCGTACCCACCTCGCGCGCCACCCGGGTGACTTCGTCCGCGAAGGCGGACAGCTGGTCCACCATCGTGTTCATCGTCGTCTTGAGTTCGAAGAACTCGCCGCGGGCGTCGACGGTGATCTTCTGGGTCAGGTCGCCCTTCGCCACGGCCGTGGTGACGTGCGAGATGTTCCGGACCTGGTCGGTGAGGTTGTCGGCCATCTGGTTGACCGAGTCGGTGAGGCTGCGCCACGTCCCGGCCGCGCCGGCCACCTCGGCCTGCCCGCCCAGCTTGCCCTCGCTGCCGACCTCGCGCGCGACCCGGGTGACTTCGCCGGCGAACGCCGAGAGCTGGTCGACCATCGTGTTCAGCGTGTTCTTCAGCTGCAGGATCTCGCCGCGGGCGTCGACGTCGATCTTCTTCGTCAGGTCGCCGCTGGCCACCGCGGTCGCCACCTGGGAGATCCCGCGGACCTGGTCGGTGAGGTTGTCGGCCATCAGGTTGACCGAGTCGGTCAGGTCGCGCCACGTCCCGGCGACGCCCGGCACCTGGGCCTGGCCGCCGAGCTTGCCGTCCGAACCGACCTCGCGCGAGACGCGGGTGACCTCGTCGGCGAACGCCGAGAGCTGGTCGACCATCGTGTTGATGGTGTTCTTGAGCTCGAGGATCTCGCCGCGGGCGTCGACGTTGATCTTCTGGGTCAGGTCGCCGCGCGCGACGGCGGTGGTGACCTGGGCGATGTTGCGGACCTGCTCGGTGAGGTTGTCGGCCATGAAGTTGACCGAGTCGGTCAGGTCGCGCCAGGTGCCCGACACGCCCGGGACGACCGCCTGGCCACCGAGACGTCCCTCACCCGCGATCTCGCGGGAGAGCCTCGTCACCTCGGCGGCGAAGCGTGACAGCTGCGCGATGAGGCCGTTGACCGTCTTCGCCAGCGTGGCGTACGCGCCCTGCAGGGGGCGCCCGTCGAGGGTCAGCGTCATCGGCTGGGACAGGTCGCCGTCGGCGACCCCGCCGAGCACGCGCTCCAGCTCGGTCGCCGGCCGGGTGAGGTCCTCGACCAGGCCGTTGACGGCGTCGACGGCGGTCGTCCAGCCCCCGGGTCCGACCTGGCCTTCGAGCCGCTCGCTGAGCCTGCCTTCCTGCCCGACGGCCGCGCGGACCCGCAGCAGCTCACTGACCAGCCGCTGGTTGCGCTCGGCGATGTCGTTGAACGCGACCGCGAGCTGCGCCGAGATGCCATCGCCGTGCGGGACGAGCCGCCGGCGGAAGTTGCCGTCCCCGAGATCCCGCACCGCGACCAGCACCCGCTCCAGCGCGGCCGCCTCGCTCTGGGATTCCGTTGTCATGTGTGCCGACCCTCTCCACCACGCATGCGCCAGCCATGGTCGTCGACCCAGCGTGCCATGCTTCGCCCTACACTTCGAGCCAGCCCGCCCGCTCACGCGGTAGCCGTGCGACAGCAGTCCGGAGGCAGGAGGTCCGTGCATGGTGTCACGTCCGGCCCCGGCCTCGACGGCCCTGCCGCCGATGCCCGGTGACGGCGGGCCGCCGGGCATCGACGCCTTCGCTCGGGCGGCTCTCGAGGATGTCCGCGACGCGGTGTTCCTGCAGGACGCCGCGGGTGTGGTGCGCTGGTCGAACCCGGCGGCGCGGGCGCTGGCCGGCGACGCCGAGCCCTATCTGCACGTGCCCGCGGTGACGTCCGGGGGCGCCGTCACCCGGACTCCCGCAGAATCAAGGGCGGGCCACGTCGAACTGGCCGGGCACCTGCGCCCGGCCCGCATCCGCGCCCTGCCCGGCGGCTGGCACGCCTGGACCGTCCTCGCGGACGACGTCCTGCAGCGCCGCGTGGGCGACTTCCTGGCCGAGGCCGGCCCGCGGCTGGCCGCCGCGCGCGGGCGGCACGGCACCGCCCGGGTGATCGCCGAGCTGGCCGCGTCCGCGCTGGCCGAAACCGTCTTCGTGCTGCTGCCGACCACCCGCGGCCGGTGGGAGTGGTGGAGCTGCGAGCGGCCGGCCGCGCAGGGCCACGGCCGGATCCGGCGGGTGCCGGCCCAGGTCGCGCCGGTGCTGGCGGCGACGTTCGGGGCCACCGGGCCGCCCCAGCAGGCGCCCGTCCCCGCGCCCGAGGTCGCCACCCTGCCGTCCGTCGTCGGCGACCGGTTCGCCGGGCACGCCGACGTCTCGGTCGTCTCGCTCGGGCCGAGCGTGGGCGCCGAGGTCACCGGCGCCCTGCTGCTGGGCCGCCACGGCGACGCCGAGTTCGGCGCCGAACAGTCCCGCGCGGTGGCCGAGTTCGCCGCGGCGGCCGGGACGGCGCTGGCCAACGCCCAGCGCTTCGCCCGGCAGGAAGAGGCGACCCGCGGGCTGGAGACGACGCTGCGCCCGGTCGACCCGCCCGGCCTCGACGGCGCCCGGTTCGAGACCTGGTACGAGCCGGCGGGCGGGGTGCTCGCCGTCGGCGGCGACTTCTTCGACGTCCTGCCCCACGGCGACGGCAGCGCGTTCCTGGTGCTCGGCGACGTCTGCGGCAAGGGCCCCGAGGCCGCGGCCCTGACCGGCCGGGTCCGGCACGCCCTGACCGCGCTCGCCATGGTCGAACGCGACGGCCGCACGCTGCTGCGGCTGCTCAACGAGCTGCTCATCGCCGGCGGCAGCAGCCGGTTCGCCACCCTCGTGCTCGGCACGGTGAAGCCCTCCGACGGCGGCGTCGGCCTGACGCTGGCCTCCGGCGGCCACCCGGCGCCGCTGATCGTCCGGCGCGCGGGCGTGGTCGAGGAGGTCACGGTTCCGGGCACGCTGGTCGGCATCTCGCCGCAGGCCCGGTTCGCCGAGGCCGAGGTGCGGCTGGAACGCGGCGACGTCTGTCTCCTCTACACCGACGGCATCACCGAAGCCCGCAACCGGCACGACCAGACGGAACTCTTCGGAGACGACCGGTTGCGCTCGGTGCTCGCCGCGGCCGCGGGAGAGCCTGCGCGTGAGGTGGTCCGGCAGCTGCGTCAGTCCGTTCGCGACTGGCTCGGCAGCTCGGCACATGACGATATCGCTGTGCTCGCCGTGGAATGTGCGGACTGATTGCACCGTCCTTTGTGGACTTGGTTTGAGGCCGTGACGAGGGGGTAATTACCCCGGTGCACTCAGTTTCCGACCTAGGGAGCCCCATGGCGAACGCACTGCAAGGACGCCGGGTCGCGATCCTGGCCGCGGACGGCGTCGAACAGGTCGAGCTGGAAAAACCGCGCCAGGCCGTCCTCGACGAGGGCGCGACGGTCGAGCTGGTCTCGCTGGACGCCGGCGAAATCCAGGCGATGAACGGCGACATCGACAAGGGTGACCGGTTTGCGGTGGACCGGAAGGTGGCCGACGTCGAAATCGGCGACTTCGACGCGCTGCTGCTGCCCGGCGGCACGATGAACCCCGACAACCTGCGCACGGACCCCGCCGCGGTCAAGTTCGTCGGCGACTTCGTGCGGGCGGGCAAGCCGGTCGGGGTGATCTGCCACGGTCCGTGGACGCTCGTCGAAGCCGATGTCGTACGTGGTCGCACGCTGACGTCGTACCCGAGCGTGCGGACGGACATCCGTAACGCCGGCGGCACGGTCGTCGACGAAGAGGTCGTAGTGGACAACGGACTGGTCTCCAGCCGCAATCCGGACGACCTGCCGGCCTTCTGTCAGGCAGTCGTGCGGGAGTTCGCGGCCTAACCGTTGTCCTGCACGGACTTCACTCGTTCGTGTGTGTTAAGTCCCGCTTAAATCTGTTGGCTTTCGGCACCGCGGCGGAGGACGCTGAGGGTGTGACGAGGACCGCCCGTGGAGAGGAGGTGGACGCGATGACTGTGCACGCAAGGCGCTACGGCCGCTGGTGCCGTGAACACTTCGACGCGATGGCCGCCGAGGGCGTTCCCGCTCCCCGCGGCAGCGAGCCCGCCGGCCAGGTTCTACCCGAACCCGAGCCGGAGCCCGTTCAACCGGGTGCCGAACAGCCGCAACGCTGATGACCGTGAAGAAGGCCTCCCCGGCACTGTGCCGGGGAGGCCTTCTTCGTGGCCGGGGTCAGCGGTAGCTGCGCCGGTACCAGACGCGCCGGGGGCCGGGCACGCCGATCCGGGTGATGACGTCGGTCAGGATGGCACCGATGATGAGCCAGAGGACCGCGGCGAGGCCGTCGTTGAGGAACGTCCGCAACCCCTCCGAGTCCGGCGTGAAGAGGGTCCGCAGGCCGAGTGACACGCCCGCCGACCACTCCGAGATCAGGTGCGCGAAACCGTTCGCCGAGTTCGCCCCGCCCAGCACCAGCACGATGTGCACGGCCAGGACCAGCGCGAACACCGCGCAGACCAGGTGGATGAGGGCGTTGATCGTGCGCACGGCCCGGATGCGCGGGTGGGTGCGCTCCACGATCTCTTCGGTGGCGGCGGGCTCGTACGGCGTTCCGTACGGCTCCGGGGGCGGGGGATACGGCATCGTCGGCGTCCCTTCGACTGTCCGATGTGGACGTATCTGGGCGAACAGGAACAACATCCGCGAAATACCCGGCACCCGGGTGAGTGAACCGCGAACTCCCCAAACTTCCCTAATGGCAGCGTGATAGGGTAGTTTGAGGAACGCAAGGAGGGTCATGGCGCAGGACGTCTTCTCCGTCGAGCAGGTTGCCGCGAAGCTCGGCCTGCACGTCCGGACG
This sequence comes from Amycolatopsis sp. lyj-109, assembly GCF_046548995.1. Taxonomy (NCBI): domain Bacteria; kingdom Bacillati; phylum Actinomycetota; class Actinomycetes; order Pseudonocardiales; family Pseudonocardiaceae; genus Amycolatopsis; species Amycolatopsis sp. lyj-109. The sequence goes on along the minus strand of NZ_JAJPWR010000011.1, from coordinate 234,632 downwards.
GTCCGGAACTACGTGCGGGACGGGCGGCTGAAGGCGGTCCGGATCGGCAAGCAGTACCGGATCACGGCCGAGGACCTGGCGGCCTTCACCGGGCTGCCGGTGGCCGAGCGGTCCGCGGCGCCGTCCGCGGAACTGTCGGGGGTCGCCGAGATCGCCGGGGTCGACCGGTCGGCGGCCGACCGGATCGCGACCATGGTGGTGGCCTCGGTGAACGGGCCGCGGGACGGCGGCGAGCGGCCTCTGCGCGTCGAAACCATCTACGACGGGGAGCGCGCCACCATGAAGATCATCGTGCTCGGCGACCTGGCCGCGGGGGCCGACCTGCTGCGGTGGGTCGCCTCGGTCACGGAAAACCTGACGTGACCGCGATCTACCGTTCGGCGGCCGGGGCGAGCGCGGTCCGCGAACGCTACGACACGCTCCTGGACCAGTGGCCGGTGCCGTCCGGGCGGCGCACGCTGGGCACCCGATTGGGTGACACCTTCGCCGTGGTGTCCGGTCCGGTGGACGCGCCGCCGGTCGTCGCGCTGCAGGGCTCCGGTGGTACCGCCGCGCACTGGCTGCCGGACATCGCCACGCTGGCCGGGCGGTTGCGGGTGTACGCGGTCGACGCGCCCGGAGAGCCGGGCCGCACGGTCGAGGCGCGGCCCCCGCTCGGGTCGCCGGCCTACGCCGAGTGGCTCGACGACGTCCTCGACGAGCTCGAACTGCCGCGCGCGGCCTTCCTCGGCACGTCGCTGGGCGGCTGGTGGGCGCTGGACTACGCGCTCCGCCGGCCCGAGCGGGTCGGTGCGCTGGCGCTGGTCAACCCGTCCGGGATCGGCCGGCGCCGGACCGCGCCGCTGCTGAAGTTCGCCTTTTACCGCGCCCTCGGCGGCTGGGGGCGGCGCCGGTCGCTGGCCATGGTCGCGAAGGGCAGTCCCGCCGACCCCGGCCGGCGTGCGGTCGGCGAGTTCACCCTCGCGACGTTCGAACACTTCAAGCCGCGCCTGGAGGCGATCCCGATGGTCCCGGTCGGGCGCCTGCGGGAACTGGTGATGCCGGTGCAGGCGCACTTCGGGGCCCGGGACGTCCTGCTCGACCAGCGGGACGCGGCGGCGAAGCTGCGGGAAGCCCTCCCGGACGCCGACGTCCGGCTGGCCGAAGACGCCGGGCACTTCCTGCCCGGCTGGGCCGGAGCGGCCGCGAACTTCCTGGAAGGACGGCGATCGTGATCGACCGGCGGCACGGCACCGGGGTGTGGTTCGAGCCCGCCGACGGACCCGAGCTCGCCACCGAGCAGGACGCCGTCGACCTGATCGGGGCCACCTACGGCCAGGGGGCCGACGTCCTCGTCGTGCCGGTCGAGCGGTTCCCCGCCCGGTTCTTCGACATGCACGAGAAGCTCATCGGGCTCTTCTTCTCGAAGATCGTCCAGTACGGCTACCGGCTGGTCCTGCTCGGCGACGTCGGCGGGCACCTCGCGGCGAGCACCGCCTTTCGCGACGTCGTGCGGGAATCGAACCGCGGCAAGGACGTCTGGTTCGTAGCCGACCTGGCCGAGCTCGACACCCGGCTGGCCGCACGGCGCTGAGCCGGGCGGCGCAACCGGTGCGCGGGTGGGCAACCCGCGGCCCGGTCGGGGCGTCAGGTGATCATGAGAACTCCCCGGCGCTGTGCGCTGCTGGTGTCCGTCCTCGCCCTCTTGGCCGCGTTCGCCGCGCCCGCCACGGCCGAGACCGTGGTCCCGGCCGGCTTCCGGCCCGCGTCGACGAGCTGGACGAGCCCGGACACCGGATACGTCCTCGGGTACCGGCCGTGCGCCCAGTCGTGGTGCCCGGTGCTGCTGGGCACCACCGACGCCGGGCGGCACTGGCGGCGGCTGGGCGCGCCGCCGGTCCCGCTGCCGGACAACCACAACCACGTCGCCCTGCGGGTGTTCGGCGACCGGGTCGCGTACGTCAGCGACGGCGTCCACGTGCGCACCACCCGCGACGGCGGCGCCACCTGGCAGCCGGTCACCCTGGTCGGGGCCCGGGAGCCGTACTACCTCTCGAAGATCGCCGAAACCGGCGGCCGGGTCTTCGCGATGCTGACCACCTACGGAGAGGGCAGCGGCTCGACCCGGCTGTACTCGGGGGCCGCCGGCGCGCCGGTGCTGGTTCCCGTGGCGGGCTTCGCGGTCACCGGCGGCCTTACCTACGGCGACCTGGCCGTCGGCGGCGGCCTGCAGGTCGCGCTCGGCGCGGACTACGGCACCGAGCAGTACTGGACCTCCCACGACGGTGCCCGGTTCACCCCGGCGGATCCGCCGTGCCCGGAGGGGGAGGTCGCCTCGCTTGCCGGCGTCCGCGACCGGCAGGTCGTGGCGTTGTGCAGCGGCGGCCCGGGCTCGCCGCAGCCCGGCTCGACCGAACGGCAGCTGCGCCACGCACCACAGCTCGGCGCCGGCTTCAGCGGAGACGACGCGGCACCGTTCGCCGGCATCAACCAGGGCTTCGCGGCGGCCTCGCCGACGTCCGCGACGATCGCGGCCGTGGGCGGCGGCGTCGGCTTCCTGCACAGCACGGCCGACGGCGGCCGCACGTGGACGACGCTCGAGCTGCCCGAGCGGGGTTTCGCGCTGACCGATCTCGACTTCCCCGGCCGGGGGACGGGGGTCGTGGTCGATGGGCAGCCGGATGCCTTTGGCGGCTCCGCCGTGTACCGGACCACGGATGGGGGAAAAACCTGGCGCGAACTGCGTTTCGGGTAGTTGTGCCTGGCAGCAAAGGCCCTTGCGCCCGGTTCACTTGGTGAACCCCATGTCGTAATCTGGGCACTGTCCGTTGCCGGACACGGTGAGCGATCCCGGGCAGGGGTGTCGTCACCACGCGCAGAGTGGGAGAGCAGCCGATGACGCCTGGCGACCTGCGGTCCGGAACCGAGGGCGGTGCGGCCGCCCTCGATTTCAGCAAGGCGAGCCTGGCCCGGCTGTCCGACGCGCTCCTCGGCGGGCACGACCACTACGAGGTGGACCGCGAAGCGATGCGGCGGCTGCTGGCCATCGCGCCCGGCGCCCGGGCGATGGCGAAGGAGCACCGCGACTGGCTGGTGCGCGCGGTGCGGTTCCTGGCCGGCAAACGCGGCATCGACCAGTTCCTCGACCTGGGTTCCGGCATGCCGACCGCGGAAAACACCCACGAGGTGGCGCAGCGGTACAACCCGGACGCGCAGGTGGTGTACGTCGACAACGACCCGGTCGTGCAGGTGCACGGCCGGGCGCTGCTCGAGGAGAACTACCTGACCCACGTGACCGGCGCCGACCTGACGCGGCCGGCCGAAACCCTCGCCGACGACGTCGTCAAGGAGTACCTCGACTTCTCCCGGCCGGTGGCGCTGATCCTCACCTCGATCGTGCACCACATCGACGACTACGACCGCGCGAAGGCGATCGTCTCCGAGTACGTCGCCGCGCTCGCGCCCGGGTCGTTCCTGCTGCTCACGCACCACTTCGACCCGGAAGAGGACTCCCCGCGCCAGGAGCTGGCGCGGCTGCTGGAGACCAGTTTCCAGGGCACCGGCCTGGGCAGCGTCCACCGCACGCGCGAGCAGATCGCCGGCTTCTTCGACGGCACCGAGGTACTCCGGCCGGGGCTGGTCTACCTGCACGAATGGTGGCCGGACGGCCCGCGCCTGCACCCACTGGGCGAGCTGAACTTCCTCACGCTGGGCGGGGTCGCCCGCAAGCAGTAAGCCCGCCCCAAGCGCCCCAATGTGGCCTTCGGTGCGTCAGACGCACCCAAGGCGGCCTTCGGTGCGTCTGACGCACCCAAGGCCGCCTTGGGGCGCTGAGGAGGGGCCTCGCCGGGTCAGGCGGCGTTGAAGGTGTCGGGGTCCGGGCCGGTCCGCTCGCCACGGTCCAGCGGGGTCAGCGACTCCATTTCCTCCTCCGTGAGGGTGAACCCGAACACGTCGAAGTTCTCCTCGATCCGGGACCGCGTGACCGACTTCGGGATCACCACGTTGTCCAGCTGCAGGTGCCAGCGCAGCACGATCTGCGCGGGCGTGCGGCTGTACTTCACCGCGAGGTCCGCGATCACCGGGTCGCCGAGCAGGCTGCCGCCCTTGGCGAGCGGGCTCCACGCCTCGGTCGCGATGCCGTTCTTGGCGTCGAACTCGCGGAGCTCGGGCTGCTGCAGGTACGGGTGCAGCTCGACCTGGTTGACCGCCGGGGCGATTTCGGCGTTGTCCAGCAGGCGCTCGAGGTGTGCGGGCTGGAAGTTGGAGACGCCGATCGCGCGGACCCGGCCGTCGGTGTAGAGCTTCTCGAACGCCTTCCAGGTGTCGAGGTACTTGTCTCGCGCCGGGGTCGGCCAGTGGATCAGGTAGAGGTCCAGCTGCTCCAGGCCGAGCTTGGTCATGCTCTCGTCGAACGCCTTGAGCGTCGAGTCGTAGCCCTGGGCGGAGTTCCACAGCTTGGTGGTGACGAACAATTCGTCGCGGGCGATGCCGGACTCGGCGATGGCCTGGCCGACGCCCTTTTCGTTGCCGTAGACGGCCGCGGTGTCGATGCTGCGGTAGCCCACTTCGAGGGCGGCCTTCACGGCGGTGGCGGTCTCGTCGTCCGGGACCTGGAACACGCCATAGCCGAGTTGCGGCATCCGCACGCCGTTGTTGAGTTCGATGACGGGCACGCTGGTCACGAGGGGTCCTTTCGGTGGGTGGTTCATCGGGTGGGTACCCGTTCCCCGGCTTCGAAACTAGCCGGGGCCCTGCGGTCGGGCAGTCCGGAGCCGAGTGCCACGGCGAGGCCCGCTGAGGGGGCGTTGGGGCGCTCGCCGGTGTCGCGAATGACTCATTCGGGACGTCTGAGGTCCGGAATGAGTCATTCGCGACGTTCGAACCCCGGCCGCGCCCTGTCCCCCAAGTTGTCTTCATGGCCGGGCCGATATGGGCGTTTCTGCCGGTATCGTGCAAATGGGGGCTGACGGCGTCGGCCGTGAAGTTCTTGTCGCTCAAGGAAACCCAGGACCGCCGCGCCGGCCGGAGCCATGGCCGGCGCGTGATCTCGCTGTGTGGACCCGCGCCTGACCGGTGCGGGCTGAACCGGGGAACTGGAGGGAACCATGGGGAAGATCGGTGTCTGGCTGATCGGCGCCCGCGGCTCGGTGGCCACCACCGCCGTCGCCGGGGCCGCGGCCCTGCGGGCGGGGCTCGTCGCGCGCACCGGCTGCGTGACCGAACTGCCGGACTTCGCCGGGGCCGCGCTGCCCGGCTTGGGGGACCTGGTCTTCGGGGGCCATGACATCGCGGACACGCCGCTGGTCAAGCGGGCTGAACACCTCGTGGCCGCCGGCGTGCTGCCGGCGGCGCTGCCCGGCGCGGTCGTGGCCGAGCTGGACGCGGCCGAGGCCCGGCTGCGCCCGGCGCCGTCCGGGGGCGGCCACGCGGCGATCGACCAGGTGACAGCGGACCTGACCGAGTTCCGGGAGGGGCTGGACCACGTCGTCGTCCTCAACGTCGCCTCCACCGAACCGCCGTGCGCTCCGCACCCGGCGCACGCTTCCCTGGCCGCCCTCGAAACCGCGCTGGACGAAGACGTGCTGCCCGCGAGCGCGCTGTACGCCTACGCCGCCTTCCGCGCGGGTTGTGGCTTTGTCGACTTCACCCCGTCCACCGGCGCGCGCCTGCCCGCGCTCGACGAACTCGCCCGCACCACCGGGCAGCCGTACGCGGGCCGGGACGGCAAGACCGGGGAGACGCTGCTGCGGTCGGTGCTCGCGCCGATGTTCGCCCAGCGTGGGCTGAACGTGCTGGCCTGGTCGGGCACGAACCTGCTCGGCGGCGGCGACGGCGCCACGCTGGCCGATCCCGCGGCCGCGTCGAGCAAGAACGCGTCCAAGCAGCAGGTACTGGACCAGAACCTCGGCCGTCCGGTCGACGGCGAGGTGCACATCGACTACGTGCCGGCGCTCGGCGACTGGAAGACCGCCTGGGACCACGTGCTGTTCGAAGGCTTCCTCGGCGCGCGCATGACGCTGCAGCTCACCTGGCAGGGCTGCGACTCCGCGCTCGCCGCGCCGCTGGTGCTCGACCTCGCCCGGCTGACCGGCAAGGCGTGCCGCGACGGCGTGGCCGGGCCGATCGCCGAGTTCGCCTTCTTCTTCAAGGACCCGGTGGGTGACGGCCCGCCCGATCTGGCGTCGCAGTACGCGGCGCTGCGCGCGTGGGCGCACCGGTGAAGGCCCTGGTGGAGCTGGTCCGGGCGCCCGCCGCGCTGACCGTGCCCGGGGACGTCGTCGCCGGGGCCGCCGCGGCGGGCTGGCCGTTCGGGCGCCGCACGCTCGCCCTGACCGGTGCTTCGGTCTGCCTCTACTGGGCGGGCATGGCGCTCAACGACTACGCCGACCGCGACCTCGACGCCGTCGAACGTCCCGAACGGCCGATCCCGTCGGGCCGGATCACGCCGGAGACGGCGCTCGGTGTCGCCACCGCGCTGACCGCGGGCGGGCTGGGCCTCGCCGCGGCCGCCGGGGGACGGCGGGCCCTGCGCGTCGCGGCGGGGCTGGCCGCGACCGTGTGGGCCTACGACTTCGTGCTCAAGAAGACCGTGCTGGGCCCGGCCGCGATGGCGGCGGCCCGCGCCCTCGACGTCCTGCTCGGCGCGGGCGGGACGAAAGCCGCGCTGCCCGCGGCGCTGACCGTCGGGACGCACACCTACGCCGTGACAACGCTGTCGAGGTCCGAAGTGGACGGTGCCACGCCCGCGCTGCCCGCGGCCGCCCTGGCCGCGACGGCCGGGGTGGGCGTCGTCGCCGGCCGGGGCGGCCTGCTGTCCTCGGCGCTGCTGGGGACCTACGTCGTGACCACCGGCGGGGCGCAGTACGACGCCGTCCGCGACCCGGCCGCGCGCAAGATCCGGCGGGCGGTCGGCGCCGGGATCCACGGCATGATCCCGCTGCAGGCCGGGCTGATCGCGCGGACCGGCGCGTGGCGCCCGGCGCTCGCCGTGGCCGCGGCGTTCCCGCTCGCGCGGGTGCTGAGCCGGAAGGTGTCGCCGACATGAGGTTCGGGTACGGCACCAACGGCTTCGCCAACCACCGGCTCGGGGATGCCCTGCGGGTGCTGGGCGACCTCGGGTACGACGGCGTCGCGCTCACCCTCGACCACCAGCACCTCGACCCGTTCGGGCCCGGTCTCGCCCGCCGCGTCGCCGACGTCGCCGCGGACCTGGATCGGCTGGGCCTCGCCGTCGTGATCGAGACCGGCGCCCGGTTCCTCCTGGATCCGTGGCGCAAGCACGCGCCGACGTTCCTCGACCCCGACCGCGCACGCCGCGTGGAGTTCCTGACCCGGGCCGTGGAGATCGCGGCCGACCTCGGTGCGGAGGCCGTGTCCTTCTGGAGCGGCAACAGACCCGCGGACGTCGCTCCCGAGGACGCCTGGACGCACCTGGTCGACGGCTGCGCGGAGGTGCTCAAGGCCGCCGACGAGCACGACGTCAGGCTCGGGTTCGAGCCCGAGCCAGGCATGCTCGTCGAGGACCTCGACGGCTACTTCGCGCTGTCGGAAAGACTCGGCGATCCGGAGCGGTTCGGGCTGACGCTGGACATCGGGCACTGCCGGTGCAACGAGACGGCGTCCGTGCCCGACTGCGTCCGCCGTGCCCTGCCGCGGCTGGTGAACGTCCAGATCGACGACATGCGCCGCGGCACGCACGAGCACCTGGAGTTCGGGACGGGGGAGATCGACTTCCCGCCGGTGCTGGCCGCGCTGGCGCCGTACCCCGGGCTCGTCGCCGTCGAACTGCCACGGGACAGCCACGCGGCCCCGCGGATCGCCCGCGAGTCACTGGAGTTCCTGCGGAAGGCGGCGACCGCGTGAACGCCTGGCTCGACGAAGCCTTGACGAAAGTGGCCGCCGACGCGACGGTGCTGCGCACGGTGTTCCCCGCCGTCGGCCGCCGGGTCGGCCGGACGGTGGCCGACGCTGCCCGGGTGGAGCTGCTCAAGGCGACTCCCGGCGCCGCCGCCGAACTGCCCGATCTCTACCGCTACGGCGACGCGGCGGAGAAACGGGCGGTCCTGCACGGACTGTCCGTTGTGGACACCGGGGAAGTCGGGATCGAGCTGGTCGCGGATGCCCTCCGCACCAACGACCCCCGGCTGGTCGCCGCGGCCATGGGCGAGTACGCCGCCACGCACCTCGACGCGCCCGCGTACCGCCACGGCGTCCTCAAGTGCGTCTTCATGGGCATCCCCCTGGAAGACGTGACCGGCCTGGACCGCCGGACCGACGAAGAGCTGCTGCGCATGCTGCGCTCCTTCGCCGCCGAACGCACCGCGGCGGGCCGCGAAGTCCCCGCCGACCTCCGCACCCTGCTGAACGAACAGGACGGCTGAATGCGCATCTTCGATCCCCACATCCACATGAGCTCCCGGACGACCGACGACTACGCGGCCATGCACGCCGCCGGTGTCCGGGCGCTGGTCGAACCGGCGTTCTGGCTGGGCCAGCCGCGCACGAGCGTCGGCAGCTTCACCGACTACTTCGACGCCCTGATCGGCTGGGAACCGTTCCGCGCGAGCCAGTTCGGCATCGCCCACCACTGCACGATCGCGCTCAACCCCAAAGAGGCCAACGATCCGCGCTGTGTGCCGGTGCTCGACCTGCTGCCGCGGTACCTGGAGAAGGACGGCGTGGTCGCGGTCGGCGAGATCGGCTACGACTCGATGACCGCCGAGGAGGACACGGCGTTCGCCGCGCAGCTCGCGCTGGCGATCGCCCACGAGCTCCCGGCGCTGGTCCACACCCCGCACCGCGACAAGGCGGCGGGGACCGAGCGGAGCATCGCCGTCGTCCGCGAGTCGGGGATCGCGCCGGAGCGCGTGGTGCTCGACCACCTCAACGAACTGACCGTCGCGATGGCCAAGGAGGCCGGCTGCTGGCTGGGCTTCTCCATCTACCCGGACACGAAGATGGACGAGGACCGGATGGTCGCGATCCTGCGGGAGTACGGCACCGAGCGCGTGCTGGTGAACTCGGCCGCCGACTGGGGCCGGAGCGACCCGCTCAAGACCCGGCGGACCGGCGACGCGATGCTGGCCGCCGGGTTCACCGAGGACGACGTCGACCGGGTGCTGTGGCGCAACCCGGTGGACTTCTACGGCCAGAGCGGGCGGCTTGCGCTGGAATCGGACGCGCCGACCGCCGAGTTCGCGGGCAACTCGATCCTGCGGGGGGCGCGCAAGTGAGGTTCCGGCACCGCGACGGCACCCTCGTCCACCTCGCCTACTGCACCAACGTCCACCAGGCCGAAGACCTCGGCGGCGTGCTCGCCCAGCTGGCCCGCTTCGGCGAGCCGGTCCGCGAGCGCCTGGGCGTGGACCGGCTCGGGCTCGGCCTGTGGCTGGCCCGGCCGGTGGCTTCCGAACTGGCCGGCGACCCGGCCGCGGTGGCCCGGCTGCGCACCGAACTGGCGGCGCGCGGCTTGGAGGTCGTCACCTTCAACGGCTTCCCGTACCAGGGTTTTCACGACCCGGTCGTCAAGCACAAGGTGTACCGGCCGGACTGGGCGGCGCCCGAACGCACGCGGTACACCCTGGACCTCGCCCGGCTGCTGGCCGAGCTGATGCCGGACGACGCCGTGCGCGGCAGCGTGTCGACGGTGCCGCTCGGCTGGCGCACGGACTGGCGAGGTGACAACGGGCAGCTCGAGGTGCTCGCCAAGGGGCTGGCCGGGCAGGACCGGCCGGTCCGGGTGGCGTTCGAGCCGGAGCCCGGCTGCATCATCGAGACCACCGCGCAGGCCGCGGCTTTGCTGTCCGAAGTGGACACCGACCGGCTGGGCATCTGCCTGGACGCCTGCCACCTCGCGGTGGGCTTCGAGGACCCGGCCGCGGCACTGGGCCGGCTCGAAGCCGCCGGGCTGGCCGTGGTCAAGCTCCAGGCGTCGGCCGCCCTGGAGGCGGCGGATCCGGCCGACCCGGCGACCCGGGCGGCTCTGGAGTCCTTTGTGGAACCTCGGTTCCTGCACCAGAGCACCGAGGGCGCCCCGCCCGGTGCCGACGACCTGGACCTGGCGCTGGCCGGTGGCCTGCCGGGGAAGGCGCCGTGGCGGGTGCACTTCCACGTGCCGCTGCACGCGGACCCGGCGCCGCCGCTGACGTCGACCCGGCCGGTGCTGGCGGGCACCCTGGCGGAGCTGTTCGGCGGCGCGGCCGCGCGCACCGACCACGTCGAGGTCGAGACCTACACCTGGCAGGTGCTCCCGGACGCACCCGCCGACGACGCCGGGCTGGTCGCGGGCATCGCGGCCGAGCTGGACTGGACCCGGCGGGAACTGACCACCCTGGGCATGGAAGAGGTGCGCGCATGAGTGAGCTTGCGAACGAATCATCCAACACTGCGTTCTCGGCTCAGGCCGCGCCGAGCGTCAGCGAGGTGTGCGCATGAGTTTGCTCGTCCTGGACGTCGTTGGGCTCACCCCGCGGCTGCTGCCGCACATGCCGAACCTGCGGCGGATGGCCGAACCCGGCTTCACCGCGCAGTTGGACACCGTGTTCCCCGCCGTCACGTGCTCGGTGCAGTCGACGTTCCTCACCGGGCTCACCCCGGCGGGGCACGGCATCGTCGGCAACGGCTGGTACTTCCGCGAACTCGGCGAGGTGTTCCTGTGGCGCCAGCACAACCGGCTGGTGCAGGGGGACAAGTTCTGGGACGCGGCCCGCCGCGCGCAGCCCGGCCACCGGGTCGCGAACGTCTGCTGGTGGTACGCGATGGGGGCGGCCACCGACCTCACGGTGACCCCGCGGCCGATCTACCACGCCGACGGCAAGAAGTCCCCGGACTGCTACACCCACCCGCCGCAGCTGCACGACCGCCTGGTCGGCGCCCTCGGCGAGTTCCCGCTGTTCACCTACTGGGGTCCGACGGCGTCCATCACGTCGTCGAAGTGGATCATCGCGGCGGCGCGGCAAGTGCTCGCCCTGGACCGGCCGGACACGACACTGGTCTACCTCCCGCACCTGGACTACGACCTGCAGCGCTTCGGCCCGGACGCACCCCAGGCCGCGGCGGCCGCGCGGGAGATCGACACGGCGGTGAAGCCGCTGCTGGACCAAGCGGCCGCGGCCGGGCACACCGTCGTCGCCCTGTCGGAGTACGGCATCACGAACGCGAGCCGGCCGGTCGACGTCAACCGGGCGCTGCGCCGCGAAGGCCTGCTGAGCGTGTACGTCCAGGCGGGCATGGAGTACCTGGACCCGTGGACGTCCCGGGCGTTCGCGGTGGCCGACCACCAGGTCGCGCACGTCTACGTCGCCGATCCGGCCGACATCCCGCGGGTGCGGGACATCGTGGCCGGACTGTCCGGAGTGGACGTCGTGGTCGACCGCGCCGGTCAGGCCGGGCTCGGCGTCGACCACGAACGGGCGGGCGAGCTGGTCGCGATCGCCGAGCCGGACGCGTGGTTCACCTACTACTACTGGCTCAGCGACGACCGCGCGCCGGACTTCGCGAAGACCGTGGAAATCCACCGCAAGCCGGGCTACGACCCGGCCGAGCTGTTCTTCGACCCGCAGGACCCGAAGGTCAAGCTGAAGGCGGCGGCCGCGCTGGCCCGCAAGAAGCTCGGCCTGCGCTATTCGATGCAGGTGGTCCCGCTGGATCCGGCCCCGGTCCGCGGCAGCCACGGCCGGCTTCCGGACGCACCCGGGGACGGACCGGTGCTGCTGTGCTCGGACCCGGCATTCGCGCGCGAGAAGATCCACGCCACCGAGGTCAAGGACCTCCTGCTGGCGGCCGCCGTCCCCACCGAGTAAGGAGTTCGTGCCGACCGGAACGGCCAACACACCGGAGAGCCCGGCGAGTTGGCCGCTCCTGGGGCTGAGTTGGCCGTTGCGGCCGGCGAGTTGGCCGTTGCGGGCGATCCGTTCGCCGCCGAATCGGCCTCAGCGCACGCCGAGCAGGTGCTCCAGGGCGAGCTGGTTGAGCCGGGTGAAGTGGTAGCCCCGCGCAGCCGCCGCGTCGACGTCGAACTCGTCGTTCAGGACGTCGTCGAACGTCTCGCCCGGCGCGAGCGTCGGCGTCGAGAGGTCCGGGACGCGGGACGCCGCCAGTGCCTCCGCGACCTCCGGGTCGGCCCGGAACGCCGCCGACTTCTCCTTGAGGATCAGGTACGTCCGCATGTTCGCCGCGGCCGACACCCAGACGTCGTCGGCGTCCTCGGTGCGCAGCGGCTTGTAGTCGAAGTGCCGCGGGCCGTCGTAGCCGCCGTTCTCCAGCAGGTCGACCAGGAAGAACGCGCTCTTCAGGTCGCCGTGGCCGAAGACCAGGTCCTGGTCGTACTTGGGGCCGTGCTGGCCGTTGAGGTCGATGTGGAACAGCTTGCCCTGCCACAACGCCTGCGAGATGCCGTGCACGAAGTTCAGCCCGGCCATCTGCTCGTGGCCGACCTCCGGGTTGAGCCCGAACAGCTCCGGCCGCGCGAGCTGCGAGATGAAGCCCAGCGCGTGCCCGATCGTCGGCAGCAGGATGTCGCCGCGCGGCTCGTTCGGCTTGGGCTCCAGCGCGAACCGCAGGGAGTAGCCCTTCTCGACGACGTAGTCGGCGAGCAGGTCGAGGCCCTCCTTGTAGCGGTCCAGTGCCGCGCGGACGTCCTTCGCCGCGTCGGACTCGGCGCCTTCGCGGCCGCCCCAGACGACGTAGGTCTCCGCGCCCAGCTCGGCCGCGAGGTCGATGTTCCGGCGCACCTTCCGCAGCGCGTACCGGCGGACGTCGCGGTCGTTGCTGGTCAGGCCGCCGTCCTTGAACACCGGGTGGGTGAACAGGTTCGTCGTCGCCATCGGGACCTTGAGGCCGGTCTCGGCGAGCGCCTTGCGGAACCGTTCGATCGCCTTGTCGCGGTCTGGCTCGGTGGCCAGGAGGTCGTCGTCGTGGAAGGTCACGCCGTAGGCGCCCAGCTCCGCGAGCCGGTGCACGCTCTCGACCGGGTCCAGCGGCGCCCGCGTCGCGACCCCGAACGGGTCGTTCGCGGGCCAGCCCACGGTCCAGAGGCCGAAGGTGAACTTGTCGGCCGGCTGGGGAGCGTAGTCGCTCATGACTGTCCCTTCATTTAGTTCACGTTATAGACTAAATATGCGCCGCGGGGGTCCCCGGCGTCAAGGGGCCGGGTTACAGTGCTTCGCGGGAGGACACGATGACGCAGGCCGTGCGACACGAAGAGATGCGCGCCCGCAACCTCGAGGTCGTGCTGGGGGCGGTCAGCCGCGGCGGCCCGCTCACCCGGGCCGCGCTCGCCGAAGTCACCGGCCTGACCAAGTCCACCGTCTCGAAGCTGGTCGGCGACCTGATGGAGGCGGGCCTGCTCGCCGAAACCGGCCCCGCCCGGGTGGGCGAACGCGGTCGGCCAGGGGTGGCGGTCGTGCTGAGCGGGGCGCGGGTGGCGTCGCTCGGCCTGGAGGTCAACGTCGACTACCTCGCGGTGCGCGTGCTCGACCTCACCGGCGAAGTCCGGGTCGCCGCCCGCCGCGAACGCGACAACCGCGGCTCCCGGCCGAAGAAGGTCCTGGGGGAGCTGCAGGAACTGGCTTCGGAGGCGCTGGCCGAAGCCCACCGCCTGGGGCTGGAGGCGGCGGGCGCGGTGCTGGCGGTGTCCGGCCCGGTCGGCGACGGCGTGCTGTTCAGCGCCCCCAACCTCGGCTGGCAGGACGTCCGCCCGGCCGACCTGCTGCGGCTGCCGGTCCCGGTCGAGCTGGACAACGAGGCGAACCTGGCGGCGCTCGGTGAGCTCTGGTTCGGCGACGGCGAACGCGACTTCCTCTACGTGTCCGGCGAAATCGGCATCGGCGCCGGCCTGGTCGTGGGCGGCGTGCTCTACTCCGGCGCGACCGGCCTGGCCGGCGAGCTGGGGCACGTGGTCGTCGCCCCGGAGGGCGCGCCCTGCCGCTGCGGCGGCAGTGGCTGCCTGGAGACCTACGCCGGGCAGGAAGCCTTGCTGGCGGCGGGGAACGCCGCCTCGGTGCCGGGTTTGCTGGCTGCCCTCGAGCGCGGCGACGAGACGGCGCTGGCGGCGTGCGCGGCGGCCGGCCGCGCCCTCGGCATCGCCCTGACATCGGCGGTGAACCTGCTGGACCTCGACCGCATCGTGCTCGGCGGCGTGTTCACTCAGCTGTACCCGTGGCTGTCCGGCCCGGTCTCGGAGGTCCTGGCCACCCGCCTCGGCGGCCTGCGCGGCACGCCGCCGTCCCTGACCGCGTCCCGGCTCGGCGGCGACGCGGCGACCCTCGGCGCGGCCGGCCGGGTCATCCACCGCGTCCTGGCCGACCCGGCACCATTCGTCACCCGGGCGCAGGAGGCCTAGAAAGCCGTGAAGGCCACCTTCAGGAACTTAAACTTCCTCAAGGTGGCCTTCACGAACTTTGCCTAGCTCACCGCGGTGATCTGCACCAGCGAGGTGCCGACCGTGACGCCGGTGTCGGTCTGCACGCTCAGCTGACCGCGCAGGGTCCGGCCCGCGGCCGGGACGGCGGTGGCCGTCACCGTCGCCGGCACGGTCCACGAGCTGCCCGACGCGCGCAGGGCGTTGGCGTCGGTCACCGTGACCGAACCGAACGCCGGGTTGACGAACACGTCGAGGTAGTCGTACTCCGTGGTGCCGGCCGGCACCGCGTAGCCGTCCACCAGCGCGACCCACACGCCCGCCGCCGGGTTGGCCACGGTCACCGACTCCTCGGAGTCACCGTCCGCGCTGACCGCCGCCTGCACGCAGGACCCGGTGGTGCAGTTGTAGAGCACCAGGTCGAGGTCGGCGCCGACGTCGGACGTCTTGCCGATCGTGACGGTCAGCGACTGCGAGCCGGCCGTCACCGGGATCTGGTACTGCTGCTGCGCGCCCTCGGCGATCGACGGCCGCTGCGTCTTCGCGCTGCCCAGGGTGGCCCCGTTGAGCTTGCCGGTGAACGCGCCGAGCGTGTTCTGCACGGTGTAGGACCGCGAGATCGGCGTGTTCAGCGTGGCGGAGGCGATGACGTCCGGGTTCGGCGAGATCGCCGTGCCCAGCACCGCGGCCGACAGCTTGTACGGCGCTTCGGCCGCATCGGACGTCCGGCGCGCCTCGACGACTATCTCCCACACGCCCGGAAGCGGGTTGGCGATGGTCCGGCTGGTCGGCGTGCCGCCGGCGCAGCCCGCACCCGCGTCGGGCAGGTAGCACGCGGTCGTCGCGGTGCTGGCCTCGGCCGCGACCCCGGTCGGGTCGTACCGCAGGAACCGCACCTGGCCCTTGCCCGGGGCACCGGCGCCGGCGTCCAGGTCCACCTTCAGCGCGCTGGCGCCCTGCGGCACCCGCACGAAGTAGCTGGTCGCCTGGTTGCGGGCGGCCTTGCCCGAGTTGTCGACCTGGAAACCCTTGCCGGCGACGAACTCCTGCGGCGCGAACACCGTGTTCAGGGTCTGCACGTCGATGCCGATGGTCAGCGGGTTGTCCAGGTAGAGCAGGGCCGAGTGGACCCCGGCGCTCTTCGGGTTCACGTTCACCTTGAACGAAACCGGCGTGTTCAGCGGCAGGACCACCGTGGCGCCGGAGGAGAACGTGCCGTCGTTGCCGACCCACCGCACGAAGTACGGCACCGGGTGCGCCGAGCCCGTGGTGCGGGTGACCGTGTACGTCCGGGTGTAGGCCTTGCCCGTGGTCACGCCTTCGCGGTCGTGGATGCCCACGCCCGTGTTCGGCTTGGCCAGCAGGCCCGACAGCACGGTGTGCACCTCGACCGACGTCGAAACGGCGTCCGGCTTCGGGTTGAGCGACAGCGCGACGAACGCGGCGGGAACGTTGAACAGGCCCGCACCCTGGGCGTACGCGCCGATGCCCGGCACGAACCGCGCGGTCGACTTGATCGCCGCACGCAGCTGCGCCACCGGCGGCCGCTGGCCGTTGTGGGTCGCCTTGTACGCACTCACCAGCAGCGCCGCCGCACCGGTCGCCTGCGGCGCCGCCATCGACGTGCCCTGCAGCATCGCGTAGCCGGCCGGCAGGGTGTACGTGCCGGGAACGGGGCTCGGCTGCTCCCACCGCGGAACGGTGGCGATCGCCGCGCCGGGCGCGATGATGTCCGGCTTGAAGCCGCCGTCCTCACGCGGGCCGCGCGAGGAGAAGGGGTGCATCGACTCGGGGTTCTTGGTGACCGAGCCGTAGTTCGACAGCCAGGTCTCCTTGGTGATGTACGAGCCGACCGAGATCGCGTCCGTGGCCACCGACGGGTCGCCGACCGTGTTCGCCCCGGCGCCGCTGTTGCCGGCCGAGATGAAGATCTGGACGTTGTACTCGGCGATCGTGCGGTTGTAGAGCTCCGCGCGGGCGTTGTTGCCGTCGTTGAGGGCCGGCAGGCCGCCGATCGAGATGTTGATGACGTCGGCGCCGTGGCTGGCGGCGTAGACGACACCGTCGATCAGGCCGGAGGAGGTGCAGCCGGCGCTGGTGAGGCACACCTTGACCGCGAGCACCTTCGCACCCGGGGCGGCGCCGTCCATCTTGCCGCCGAACAGGTCGTTGCCGGCGGCGATGCCGGCGACGTGCGAACCGTGCTCCGCACCGGCGATGCCGATGCCGACGAAGCCCGGCTTGTCGGTCTGGACCACGAAGGCCATCCGCTCGGCGATGTCGGTCGCCGGGTTGTCGGTGCCGAAGAAGCCGACGTCGTACTTCTTGTTGTAGTCGGTCATCGGCTTCTCGTCGGTGAAGTCACCGTTGCCGTTGAGGTCGACCCGGACCTCCTTGGTCGCGCTGTCGAGCAGCACGCCCCAGGAGTCGGCGCGGTCGCCGTCGCGGTTGATGTCGCCGCCGGTCTCGCTGTCCGCGGCGCCCAGGTCGCCCGCGGTCTCCCCGAAGAGGCCGAACGTGTACGGGCCACCGGTCGCCGGGGCCGTCCAGGTCTTGCCGTTGGAGGTGAAGGTGCCGGTGTAGGTCTGGGTCGACTGCTTGACCCAGGTGCCGTCGCCGGAGTTGGTGGCGTTGGCGTTGTACCAGTCGACGATCTTGCGTTCGCCGTGGCTGGTGGTGGCTAGCGCGGGGGAGTCGAGGTCGACGCCGGAGTCGAGCACCGCGACCGTGGTGTCCTTGCCGTCCCAGCTGGGCAGGACCTGGCCGAACTGCGCCGCGTAGGTGTCCCCGGTCGGCAGGTACGGGTTGACGCGCGGGGTGTTCTTGCCCGGGGCCGGCTGCGGCAGCGGGGTGGTCGCGCCGTCGGGCTTCGGGTCGTCGCGCACGATGAGCCCGTCGACGTCGACGGCGTTGACCGACTTGAGCTTCGCGGCCTTCTCGGCCTTGGCCGGCGCGATGCTGACCTTGACGTAGTCGAGCTTGGTGTCGGTGGACTGGACGACGCCGCCGAGGGCCTTGAGCTCGTTCACGGCGGTGCCGGTCTGGCCCTTTTCCGCGGCGATCAGCAGCGTGACGTCGGCCTTCCCGGCCTTCTCGGCTTCGGCGACGAGCGCTTTGTCGTGCTCGTCGAGGGTCTTGCCGTCGGCGGCGCCGTTGGTCGGCGGGGCCTGCTGGGCGGAGGCCACCGGGACGGCCACGCCGAGGACGGAGGCGCCGAGCGCGGTGGCGAGGATGGTGATCCCGGCCCGCCGTCTCCAGCGCGATCTGTGCTGTTCCACTGAAACGACCCTTCGTGAAGATGTGCGTCCGTGCAGTACACAGGGTGGGATCTTCGTCAGCAATCAGACAGTTAGCCCATAGACCGCAATTGGTTGCGAGCCAAATGGCCTAATCCGCTCGGCGGTTGGGCGGTCACCGGAAGCGGCACTTTCACGTGAAAGTGCCGCCTTGCTATACGGGCGTGTAGTGGCCTATATTTGCATGTAGTTCACTACATGCAAATATAGGGAAGTTGATGAACGCCGAAGACCTCACCGCCCGGGCGCGGATCCGCGACGCCGCGATCCGGCTGTTCACCGAGCGTGGCATGGAGAAGACGTCGATCCTGGACATCGCCAAGGAGGCCGGCGTCTCCGGTGGCCTGATCCGCCACCACTTCGGCTCCAAGGACGGCCTGCGCGAGGCCTGCGACGCCCACGTCCACGACGAGCTGCTGCGGTTCAAGCTGGAGGCGCTCGAAAAGGGCGGCGCGGACGCCGGCTTCCTGCCGACGTTCGACCCGCGCCAGCTGCTGCTGCGGCGCTACCTGGGCCGGGCCATGATCGACGGCTCGGAAGCGGCGGCCCGGCAGTTCGCCGAGATCGTCGACGAGACCGAGGCGTACTTCCGCGCCGCGGACCTCGGCGGCCCCGACCCGCGCGCCGCCGCGGCCGCGCTCGTCGCGATGACCGGCGGCCTCTTCGTCTTCCACGGCCCGATGGCCGACGTGCTCGGGGAAACGCCGAACACCCACGAAGCCACCCTGCGGATCATGGCGGCCGCCGGGCACGTGCTGACCCACCCGCCTGCCGCGCCCGAAGAGCTCGCGAAGGCGCGCGAAGCCTTGTCCGAACTGGACAGTGAACGAAAGGGATGACGATGGCCGACGCGATCACCGCCGACGGCCTCACCAAGGCGTTCGGCCGGACACGCGCCCTCGACGGGCTCGACCTGACCGTCCACACCGGCGAGGTGCACGGCTTCCTCGGGCCCAACGGCGCCGGCAAGACCACCACGATCCGCGTCCTGCTGGGGCTGATGCGCGCCGACGGCGGCCGCGCCACCCTGCTCGGCGGCGACCCCTGGACCGACGCCACCGAGCTGCACCGGCGGCTCGCATACGTCCCGGGCGATGTCACGCTGTGGCCGAACCTGACCGGCGGCGAGGTCATCGACCTGCTCGGCCGGCTGCGCGGCGGCCTCGACACCGCTCGCCGCGCCGAGCTGATCGAGCGGTTCGACCTCGACCCGCGCAAGAAGGGCCGGACGTACTCCAAGGGCAACCGGCAGAAGGTCGCGCTCGTCGCCGCGCTGGCGTCCGATGTGGAGCTGCTGATCCTCGACGAGCCGACGTCCGGGCTCGATCCGCTGATGGAGGAGGTGTTCCGGGAGGTCGTCGCCGAAGAGCGCGAACGCGGCGACCGGACCGTCCTGCTGTCCTCGCACATCCTTTCCGAGGTCGAGGCGCTGTGCGACCGCGTCACGATCATCCGGGCCGGCCGCACGGTCGAGTCGGGCACCCTGGACGAGCTGCGGCACCTGGGCCGGATCACGATCGACGCCTCGCTCGCGCACGTGCCGGCGGACCTGGCGACGCTGCCGGGCGTGCACGACCTGACCTCGTACGGCTCGCACGTCCACCTGTCCGTCGACCAGACGGCGCTGGACGACGTGATGCGGCACCTCGCCGGGGCCGGGCTGCGGAACCTGGTGAGCCGCCCGCCGACGCTCGAAGAGCTGTTCCTGCGCCACTACCGCCAGGACGAGCCGGTCGGAGTGGCACGGTGACCGGGACCTGGGCCCTGGTGCGGCTGGTGCTGCGCCGCGACCGGCTGCTCATGCCGGTCTGGATCATCGGCCTCGCGCTCGCGCCGGCGGGCTACCTGTCGTCGATCAAGGCGGCGTACCCGGATGCCGCGGCACGGCAGCACTTCTACGACCTCAACGCGTCGAGCGCGACTTTTGTGGTGCGCAACGGCCCGCTGTACGGGTCGTCGGTGGGGAACCTGCTGGCCTGGCAGTGCGGGTTCGTCCCGGTCGTCGTCGGGCTGATCGCGCTGCTCACCGTGGTCCGGCACACCCGGACCGAGGAGGAAGCGGGCCGCCGCGAGCTCACCGGCGCCACCGTCGTCGGCCGGCACGCGGGATTGCTCGCTGCGGTGCTCGCCGCCTGCGGTGCGTCCCTGGTGTTCGGCCTGCTGGCCGCGTTCGGCGTCGCCGCGCAGGGCGAGCCGGCGGCGGGCGCGCTGGCGCTCGGGGCCGGATTCGCCTTGGTGGGCTGGGTGTTCGCCGGAGCCGGCGCGGTGGCCGCCCAGCTCACCTGGGGTGCGGGCGGCGCGCGGGGTCTCGGCATCGGAGCCCTGATGCTGGCATTCCTGCTGCGCGCGGCCGGGGACAGCAGCGGCTCGGCGAGCTGGCTCGCGTGGCTGTCGCCGATCGGCTGGGCGCATCGGCTGCGGCCGTTCGCGGGGGAGCAGTGGTGGGTGCTCGGGCTGGGAGTCTTCGCGACCGGGGCGCTGGTGGCCGCGGCCGTCGCCCTGTCGGCGCGCCGGGACCTCGGCGCGGCGCTGCTCCCGGCGCGGCTCGGGCGTTCCGGTGCGAAGCCGTCTCTGCGTTCGCCGCTGGCGCTGGCCTGGCGGCTGCAGCGGGGGACGCTGCTGGTCTGGACCGGCTGCCTCGGGCTCGTCGGGCTGCTGATGGGCGGGGTCGCGCAGAACGTCGCGGAGATGATGCGGGACAACCGGGCGGTCGCGGACTTGTTCTCCCGGATGGGCGGCGGAGGTGCGGTGCTGGACGCGTACCTGGCGGGGACGATGACGTTGTTCGGCCTGGCGGCGGCGGGCTACGCGGTGCAGGCGACGCTGAAGCTGCGTGCGGAGGAGGCGGCCGGCCGCGCGGAACCGGTCCTGGCGACGGCGGTCGGGCGCGTCCGCTGGGCGCTGGCCCACCTGACGTTCGCGGTCTTCGGTCCGGCGTTGGCGCTGGCGGTGACGGGCTGGGCAACGGGGGCGGCGTACGGCAGCGGCTTCGGGCTGGTCCCGGCGGCGCTGGCCCAGCTGCCCGGGGTGTGGGTCCTGACGGGGCTGGCGGCGTTGCTGATCGGCTTCGTCCCCCGCTTCGCGGCGGGGGCCTGGGGGCTGCTGGCGGCGTTCCTGTTGTTGTCGCTGGTGGGGACGGCGTTGCAGTGGAACGACGTGGTGTTGGGAATTTCGCCGTTCCAGCACCTGCCGCGCCTGCCGGGCGGGACGTTCTCCCTTACCCCGGTCCTCTGCCTGGTCCTCATCGCCGCGGTCGCCGGCATTGCCGGCCTGTTCGCTCTCCGGCGCCGCGACATGCCGCTCGGGTAAAACTCGTGAAGGCCACCTTGAGGAACTTCAAGTTCCTCAAGGTGGCCTTCACGAACTCGGGCGGCAACCGAGGGAGTCGAACCCTGCGCGGCTTGTGAAGGCGGCGCCCCTGACCGGCCCTGACCCTTCGGCGGGCGACGGCTGCCATCTGCTGCAACAGTAGCGAATGCCCGGATATTTCCCATCTCAAGCCGTGCTTCACCCAGGCGGGCCCGGCTGGCAAGGTGGTCCGCATGGATGATCTCCTGCTGCGCCGCGTCCGGCCGGGTCTCGGCGGCGACCTCGCCGACGTCCGGGTGAACGACGGCCGGGTCACGTCGATCACCGAACCGGGCTCCACGGGGTTCGCCGCACGGGTGGTCGACGGGCACGGCGGGACGCTGCTGCCGGGGCTGGTCGACGCGCACGTCCACGTCGTGCAGTGGGCGACGTTCCGGCGGCGCATCCCGCTGGACGCGGCCCGCTCGGCGGGGGAAGCGGTCGAGCTGCTGCTCGCGCACCTGCTGGCGACGCCGGCGCCGCAGACGGAACTCGTCGTGGGCGCGGGTTTCCGCGACGCGCTGTGGCCGGACAAGCCGCACAAGGACCTGCTGCAGCGGGCGCTGCCCGGGCGCGCGGTCGCGTTGTTCAGCGCGGACCTGCACACGGTGTGGCTGAGCCCGGCGGCGCTCAAGCTGATCGGCCGCGACCACCCGACGGGCGTCCTGCTGGAGGGCGACTGCATGAGCGCGACGGCCCAGCTCCCGACGGCGGCGATCGACGTCCAGGATCGCTGGGTGGCGGAAGCGGTTGCCGCGGCGGCCGCGCGCGGCGTCACCCAGATCGTCGACTACGAGTACGCGGACACGGTGGCGGACTGGACCCGCCGCGGAGCCCCGGCGGCCCGCATCTCGTGCGTCATCGCGAAGCACCTGCTGGACCGGACGATCGAGCGCGGCCACCGCACCGGCGACGTCCTGCCGGACTCGGGCGGGTTGCTGACGGTCGGGCCGTTCAAGCTCTTCGTGGACGGGTCCCTCAACACCCGCACGGCCTACTGCCACGACCCGTACCCCGGCGTGGATTCCCCCGGCCTGCTGGAACTGCCGCCGGCCGAGCTCGTTCCGTTGCTGCAGCGGGCGTTCGACCACGGCCTGCTCCCGGCGGTCCACGCGATCGGCGACCGGGCGAACACGATCGCGCTGGACGCCTTCGAGGAGGTCGGCTGCCCGGGCCGCATCGAGCACGCGCAGCTGCTGTCGCCGTCCGACGTCCCGAGGTTCGCTGCCCTGGGCGTGATCGCGGCGGTCCAGCCGTCCCACCAGCCGGACGACCGCGACGTCGCGGACCGCCACTGGCACGGCCGGACCGCGCGGGCGTTCCCGTACCGGTCGCTGCTGGAGTCGGGCGCCCG
This sequence comes from Amycolatopsis sp. lyj-109, assembly GCF_046548995.1. Taxonomy (NCBI): domain Bacteria; kingdom Bacillati; phylum Actinomycetota; class Actinomycetes; order Pseudonocardiales; family Pseudonocardiaceae; genus Amycolatopsis; species Amycolatopsis sp. lyj-109. The sequence goes on along the minus strand of NZ_JAJPWR010000011.1, from coordinate 212,293 downwards.
CCTGGAGTTCGGCTCGGACGCCCCGGTGGCGCCGCTGGACCCGTGGGACGGCATGGCGTCGGCGATCTCCCGCACGGACGACGACCGTCCGCCGTGGCACCCGGAGCAGGCGATCCCGTTCGCCGACGCCCTGGCGTCGTCGTCGGGTGGTCGCCGAGGGGTGGCGGTGGGGGACGTCGCGGACCTGATGGTGACGGTGACGGACCCGTCGGCGCTGTCCCCGGCGGACCTGCGCACCCTCCCGGTCACGGCGACGATCGTCGACGGGCACGTGACGCACCAGGTCTGACCCGGCCCACCCGCCCCAATGTGGCCTTCGGTGCGTGAGACGCACCGAAGGCCGCCTTGGGTGCGTCAGACGCAACCAAGGCCGCCTTGGGGCGCTTGAGCCTGCCTGGCCGCGAACGGAGGATTCCGGACGAAAATGACCTGAATCGACCGTTCGCGGTGGTCGACGCCCGAAAACTGTCGGACCTGGTAGTCATCCTCGCTGGCATGTACCGACCAACCTGGACCAAACACCCGCTCGTCACCGGCCGCGCGGACAAGCCGGATGTCGTGCGCGTTTCCGAACTCGAAGAGATCGGTATGCCCCGCAGCAGCATCTACCGCAGATGCCTGCCCGGCGGACCATGGCGCCGGCTGTTGCCCGGAGTGATTCTGCTGCACCCGTCGGAAGCCACCGACGAGCAACGGCTGAGAGCCGGTCTCCTGCGCGGCGGCGAACGTTCCATGCTCACCGGACTCTGGGCGTTGCGCCGCCACGGCCTGCGTCAGGTGCCGGATCCGGACGACGTTCACCTCCTGGTGCCGCACGAACGCGAGGTCACCAGTGCGGGCTTCGCCCTCGTGGAACGCACCACCCGGCTGCCGGACGCCGTGTTCCGCGACGGTCTGCCGGTCGCGCCCGTTCACCGGGCGGTGCTGGATGGAGCCCGTCGCATCCGGAATTTCGACACCGTGCAAGGAATGCTGGCGGAGGCCGTGCAGCGAAGGAGATGCACTCCCGAGCAACTCGATCGTGAGCTGAGCCGGGGTAGTCAGCGGGGCTCCGCCATCCCACGACGAGCACTTCAGGCACTCCTCGAAGGCGCGGAGTCGGTGGCCGAGGCCGATGCCTGGGAGATCTGGAAGCTTTCCGGCCTGCCGCCGGCCGAATGGAACGTCAGCGTCTTCGACCGGCACGGTGGCTTCATCTCAAAGCCGGATGCCTGGTGTGAAGACGTGGCGTTCGCCTGGGAAATCGACTCGCGTGGGTATCACGAGGGCGGTGATCACTACGCGGCGACGCTGGCCCGGAATGCGCGTTACTCGGCGGCTGGGATCATTTTCTTGCAGACCCTCCCGAGTCGTCTCCGCACCGAGCCCGGGGCGGTGATCACCGAGCTGTGCGACACCTACGCCGCGGCCTGTGCTCGCCCGCGTCCGCCGGTCACCTGTCATCGCTGAGACCCGAGCGCCCCAAGGCGGCCTTGGTTGCGTCTGACGCACCGAAGGCCGCCTTGGGTGCGCCTGACGCACCGAAGGCCGCCTTGGGGCGCTTGAATCTGGGGCTTGCCCGGCGCAGGCGGAGAAGCGGCTCGACACGTTCTTCGACCTGCCGCTGCTGCTCACCGACCCGGCGAAGGCGGTCAAGGACTCCTGGGTCCACGGCGCGTACGACTACCACAACAACTTCGCCTTCAACCCGAACAACGAGCCCGACCTGCACACGCCCTGGATGTACAGCTGGACGGGCGCGCCGTGGAAGACCTCGGCCGTGCTGCGCGCGGCGCGGACGCTGTTCACCGACACGCCGTACGGCATGCCGGGCAACGACGACCTCGGCACCATCTCGTCGTGGCTCGTCTTCGGCATGGCCGGCGTCTTCGAGGCCCAGCCGGGTTCCGGGACGTACCTGCTCAGCACGCCGATGTTCGAGAAGGTCGAGATCCACCCGGACGGCGGTCGCAAGATCGAGATCGAGGCGCCCGGGGCGAGCGCGTCGAAGCTGCAGTACACAAAGGACGTCCGGATCGGACACCGGAGTTACCGCCGCAGCTGGATCTCGCACGCGGACCTGCTGCGGGCGGGCAAGATCCGGTTCTCTCTGAGTGACACCCCCACGGCGTGGGGCACGCAGGCGGCGCCGCCCGCCCTGTGACGCCGTGCCGGCCTCCCCGGCACCGGCGCCGGGGGTAAGCCCCGTTCGCGTCTTGGCGTCCACGCCTCGGGACAGGTTCAATCAGCGTCATGTTGAGGTGGCAGCAAGCGGAGGGAAAGCGCCACGCGCTCGACGGGCCGTTCCCTCCGCGTCCGGAGGAACAGTTCGTGACCTTGTGCGGGGAAGAAGTGACCGTCGCGGTGCGGGATGTTCCGCAGCTCGGCGGAAATTGGTTCGATCCGACCTGCGCCGCATGCGAGTCGGCGTGGCTGGCGCGGTGCTGACCGGCACGGACCGGGACCAGCGGCTGCTGGAACGCATCCGCGACCTGCACGCCTCGCTCGCGCCCGATCTGGCGTGGCTGGCCCGGACCGTCGGCGAGGAGGTACCGCGCCCCGACATCCTCCGTGACCTGGGGGAGCGGCTCGCCGACCTGGGCGCGGATCTGATCACCCGCGCCGACGAGCTCGACGCCGAGGTCCGGGCCGGCCTCCCGGACCACGGCTGGCTCCCCGAAGCGGGCGCACGGTGGCGCGCACTGGCCGTCGCCCACCAGGTCGGCCCGCACCCCCTCCGGTGCGGGCCGATCTTCCTCGCCGTCTGCGGCGCGGCTTGTATCCCGTTCTACGGGAGGGACCCGACCGGCCGGACAGCCCGGCACGAACGGTGCGAAAAGTGCCTCCACGTGCGCTGACCCGCCGTTTCTGCTGAGCTGGAGGCATGACCGAGCAGAAAATCACGCCGACCGAGCGCTTCTTCCGGATCGCGATCGCGCTCAAGGGCCTCGACGGCGCCCTGCAGGTCGTCGGGGCGCTGATCCTGGCGTTCATCCCGGCCTCGACGGTCAGCGGGTTCACCCACGCCGTGATCACCCGCGACCTGCTCGGCGACCCGTCGGGCACGCTGGCCCGCCACCTCGAGTCGGCGACGGAGAACTTCCTCCACGGCGACACCAAGACGTTCGCTGTCGCGTACCTGCTCGCCCACGGGCTGATCAAGCTCGGCCTGGTGTGGGCGCTGGCCCGCAAGATCGTCCGCGCCTACCCGGTGGCGGCGGCCATCCTTGCCGCGTTCGTGGTGTACGAGGTCTTCCGCGCGGTGCACACCCACTCGATCGCGCTGCCGTTCTTCGCCGCGCTCGACGTCGTGATCATCGTGCTGGTACTGCGGGAGTACCGGCAGCTCAAGCGCGGTGCCTGATACCGCAACGGCATTCGGGCGATAGGTTTGGCCGCATGCCACTGACCGAACTGCTGACCGGCTCGCCGGCCGAGGTGCTGGAGCGGATGCTCGCGCTGCGTCGCGAGCGGCGCGCGGAGCTGGTGCCGGAGCTGGTCGCGGTGCTGGAGCACTCGGTGGCGTTCGTGCAGGTCGCCACGAACACCTATGGCGCCAGGGACGCGCGGACGGTGGGCCTGGCCACCACCGCACTGCTGACCGCTCTGCCGCCGCGCGACCCGCGGTGGCGGACGGTGTGGCCCGATGACGCGGACGTGCTGCGACGGGCCCTGCTGGACCGCCCGGTGGCGGAACGGGCGGCGCTGGTGCCGTGGTTGCTGCGGTCCCGGATCGGGTGGGAGCTGGCCAGGGAGCTGGCGCGCGCCGGAGAGATCGAGCTGGTGCGCGGCCCGGAGTATTACGCGGGCTGGTTCGGCTGGGCTCGCCGGGACCTGGGCACGCCTCTGGCCGGGCGGCTGCGCGAGGAGCCGGGGGCGCTGACCGAACTGTGGGAGCTGTTGCCCCTGGAGGGCGACGGTGATGCCGGTTTCGCCGCTTTCGACAAGTACGTGGCCGAGCCGAACCAGTGGCGAACCGCCCTGGTCGAGCTGGTGCACACCGGCGAGGTGGACCGGGCTCGGCTGCTGGCTTTGACGCTGGAGGTGCTGGCCGGGGACTTCCCCGCCTTCCGTGCCCAGTGGTATGCCGCGCTGCACGAGGCTCTCGTCCCGACCACACGGGAGCGGGCCGCCGCGCAGCACCGGTACGCCCGGCTGTGCGGCAGCGCCATCCCGCGCACGGTGTCCTTCGCGGTGAAGGCCCTGCTCGCGGTGGAAAAGGCGGGGCTGCTGGACGAGGAGGTCGTGCTCGGGCACTTGCCCGCGGCGGCGGCCGGGCAAACCGCGGGCACCGCGAAGCTGGCGGTGCGGCTGGCCGCGAACGCGGTCAAGCGACGGCCCGAGCTGGCCGGATCGGCCAACGAGGTCTTCCACGCCGCCCGGGGCCACCAGGCAGGCGATGTCCGCGAACTGGCTGCCGCGCGGCTGGAGCTGCCGCCGCAGGCCCCCGCCGAGGTGGGCTCGGCGGAGTACCCGGAGCCGGTGCCGCCGCCGTGGCCGGAGCGCCGGATGCTGGTGACCCCGCTGGAGATTCCGGACTCGCCCGCCGCGTTGGCCGAGGCGTGTTCGATGCTGCTGGCCGATATCTACCAGGCAGACCTGCTGCTGGCCGTGCTGGACGGCGCACACCGGCTGGCCGGGCAGGACCTGGCGCCGGCGCTCAAACCGCTGGTGAAGCGGGCGGTCAGGGCCGGCGGCGAGTACGAGGAGGCAGCCAGGAAGCTGGTCGGCACCCTGGTGCTCGGTCTGGCCGGACGCGAGGTCGAGCCGCCGGAGCCCGGTCGGGGGTGGTTGCGGCCGTTGCGGCATCGGGTTGCCGCGTTGCTGGCCGGTACCGCGAACCCGGTGGGGGCACCGACCCACCAGGGCGGCTGGCTGGACCCGGTGGTCTTCGTGCGGCGGCTGATCGACCTGCCGGACGCCTGCCAGGACGACGTGGTGGACGGGCTGCTCCGGCTGGCCCCGGACACCCGCGCCGAGGCCGGTGCCCTCGCCGCCGCGCTGACCGGCCCGCACGCCACGGCCGTGCGTTTCGCCCTGGGTGCGGCGGAGGCGCCTGATCCCGGCTGGGTGGGCCTCGCGGCCGCGAGGGCGCGGCATCCGGAGGCCGCCGATCCGGCTGCGGTGCTGCGCGGGGAATCCGTGCCCGCGATGGTGTGGACGGCCCGGCTGGGCAAGACCTCCTGGGGCGCGGACGCGCTGGACTTCGAGCGCACCCCGGCGGCACCGGAACCCGACGTGCCCTGGCTGGGTCTGCTGGGCCTCGGCGACTACACCGGGGAATGGCTGGGGTTCAGCACCCCGCACGAGGCCGTCGGCGCGCCCTATGACCGGACGCTGATCGAGGCCACCGTTGCCGCGGACCTCTTCGGCAACGACGAGGAGGCCGGTTACCCCACAGACCGGGTCTGTCTGCCCCCGTACCTGGACCGTCCGCACACTCCCGGTTTCAGCGGCACGCTGCTGCTCGCGGCCGCGCTGAACACCAAACGCTCCACCGCGGCCCAGTGGGGTGTGGACGTGGTGCTGTCCCTGTTGGAGACTCGGCTGCTGGGCCCCCGCGCCCTGGGCGCGGGACTGGCTGTGCTGGGCAACGCGCTCACCCCGACCCGGCTGGTCAAACGCCTGGATGTGGTGGCAAGCGAGCACCCGGTTGCCGTTCTGTCCGTAGTGGACACTTTGCTGCCTGCCCTTGACCGGTCGATGAAGGGCGTGTTCGCGTTGCTGGAGCTGGCCGCGGACTTGGCCGAGCGCGGCGCAGGCACGGTCAGCCCGGACACCAGGGACTGGCTGTCGGCCTTCAGCGGGTCGTCGAAATCGGCGAAGGCAGCCTCACGCCTGGCCCGCTGACAACCGGGCGGCAAGCAGGTGCGAGCACGGGCCGCGCCGCTCCTGGTGCTCCGCCCACCAGGAGCAGGTGCAGCCCGCCGGGTCCAGGCGGACCCGCTGCAGCGACTCGCCGTGCGCGATCTCGTAGCCACCCGCCGGCAGCGCCCGCACGGCACCCGCCTCGACCAGGGCTCGTGCCTTGGTGAGCCGGGCGTAGGCGGGCGTGCCGCCGCTGGGAAGCGGGCGGGCGAACCAGGCGCCGGTCACCAGGTCGTGCCCGGACTGCCCGCTGACCAACTCGGGCGCGTCCAGGCCCGCGGAGAGCGCGGTCAGCCAGCCGCCCTCGCCGGAGAAACCTCGGGCGGGCGCCGGCGAGAGGGTGACGGAGAGCCGGGCGCGGGCCAGCTGGAGCACCCAACTGGCCGACTCTCCGCCGGGGGCGGCGTAAACGGACAGGCCCTGGATGAAGCGGATCATCGGCTCGACCACGCGCAGCCGGTGCAGGCCGGTGGCCGGGATCGCCTCCGGACCGCCTCGTGCGGTCAGCCGCAGGCTCCGGCCGGAGGGCACCGCCCAAGCCATGGTGCCCGTCGTCGGCAGCCGGCGGAGGAAGGTCCGGGCCTCGGTCTGACCCAGGTCGGCGCGTCGCGTCGCGGTGGCGGTGATCGCGGCGATCTCGGCGAACCCGGCCACCCAGCGACTGGGCAGTGGAACCCGGTCCTCGGACTCCGCGCCGTCCAGGGTGCGCAGCCGGATGCCGTCCCCGCGCACGGTCAGGTGCAGCGGCTCCGTGCCGACCACCTTGGCCAGTGCCGCCCGGGTCGCCTCGCCCAAATCCACGTTCGTGCACCCGGAACTCAGCCTGCCCGAGGGCTGCACGTCCAGCCGGGCGTGCACGCCGCAGCACGGGGAGAAGGACTCCGCGCGCAAGGTCTGCCCGTCCGCGCTGAACACCGGATCGGATTCGGCGATCATCCGGCGCACCATGTTCGGCGGCAGGTAGAACCGGGTGCGCGCGATCCGGCCCAGCACCAGCAACGCCTGCGCCGCCTGCACCCCCGGATCCAAGAGGCCGTCGAAGATCGCCGGAGCCTCGGTCGCCCGCTCCGGTGGCGCGAGCAGCAGATCGGTCGTCACCCGGTGAGCCTAGATCGTGACCGGTGCTCACTCACCTGACTGCCGTTGCCGTATCAAGGCTCACGCGGCGACGGGAAATCGGACCGTCGTGCTGTCGACCTCCAGGGGTTCGACGTAGAGGGCGGTCGCGTTGTCCGAGCCGCCGCGGGCCAGCGCGGCTTCGACGAGCTCCGTAGCGCCCGTGCCCGGCTGGGCCAGCACCGCGCGGATGCCGCTGCCGGTGAGCGGCTTGTGGACGCCGTCGCTGGTCAGCAGCAGGCCTGCGCTCGACGTCTCCGCCGTGCCGATCTCGTGCGCTTCCGCGGTGCGGACGCTGGTGGTGACGACGTGCTCCATCCGCGGCGTCACCGGCTGGTGGCGGGCGCGGAAGAACTCGGCGAGCGTGTGATCGGTGGTCAGGCGGCTCAGCGTGGTGCCGTCCCAGGCGTACGCGCGGGCGTCCCCGACCCAGGCGATGCGGTACCCGCCGTGCTCGGCCGGCATGGCGACGACGAGCACCGCGTCCCCGAGCGTCTGCTCGCGCACCGCGCGCTGCGCGGCGAGAACCGCCTCGACCGGTCCTTTGTGGATCGGCGTGCGCGCGGCGGCCGCGGCGGCGATGCGGGCGGCGCGCGCGGCGGCGGGATCGTCTCCGACACCGTCGGCGAGCGCGAACGCGATGCCGGGCCCGCCGGCCGCGGCGTACGCTCCGACAGCGTCGGCGTTGAGTGAGCGCGGCCCCTGCGCACTCGCGGTGTGCCAGTGTGGGTAACCCGGGCGTGTGGTGATCATCGCGGCCTCCTCGTCCCCTCTGACCTCCATGATCCGCCGCGAACCTAAGGGGCGGCTGAGACTTTCCGGGTATCGTGGGAAAGGGGGTGGGGATGGAGTTCCGGATTCTGGGGCCGCTGACGGTGTCGCGCGCCGACGGCCGCCCGGCCGCGCTCGGCGGGCGCAAGCCGCGGACGCTGCTGGCGGCGTTGCTGCTGGCCCGCGGGCGCGTGGTGCCCGACGAACGGCTGATTTCGCTGCTGTGGGAAGGCGAACGGCCCTCGACGGTCGACGCGCAGGTGTGCACGTACGTCTCCCGGCTGCGCAAGGCCCTCGGCCGCCCGGCGCGGCTCGTCCGCACCGGCGGCGGCTACCTGCTGACCCCGGGCGGCACCGTCGACGCCGAGGAGTTCGAGCGCCTGACCTCCGCGGGGCACGACGAGCTGCGCGCGGACCGCCCGGCCCGCGCGGCGGAGCGGTTCCGCGCCGCACTGGAGTTGTGGCGCGGTCCGGTGCTCGCCGGCGTCGCCGAACCGCTCCGCGCGGGTGAGGCGGCGCGGTTCGACGAGCTGCGGCTGACGGCGCTGGAAGGCCGCATCGAAGCCGAGGTCGCGTCGGGCGACCACGTGCGCGCGGTGCCCGACGCGACCGCGTTCGTCCTCGAGCACCCGCTGCGGGAGCGCGCACGGGCCCTGCTCATGGCCGCGCTCTGCGCGAGCGGGCGGCCGGCGGACGCGGTGACGGTGTACCACCGCGGCCGCCGGCTCCTCGACGAGCGGCTCGGGATCACGCCGGGCCCGGCGCTGCGGGCGGCGTACCAGCGGCTCCTGGACGCTCAGGCGGGATAGGGCGCCGACTGGAAGTCGCGGTCGAGTTCGGCGGGCGAGCGCGGCAGCCAGTACCGGGCCAGCGTCCGGACCTGCTCGCGCGGCAGGCCGGGGTTGACATGCCGGTGGTCGGGTTTCGCGATGGACTGCAGCGCCCAGCCGAAGCCGATCATCGGGTCGATCCGCGCCCATCGGTGCCGGTCGATGCCCAGCGCCATCTGCGCGCGCAGGACGGAGTGCCAGAAGTGGTAGCCGCTCGGCGGATTTCCGTTCATGGTGTGCACTTCCGACTCCTCCGGCGCCCGCCGTGGGTCGAAGAGGATGCCCTGCCCGAAGGCAGCGAAGGCCTTGACGAGACCGGCCTCGTCACCGCGGTAGAAGTGGTCGAAGTTGTCGAGCTGCAGCTTCGAAAGGACACGCAGCGGCCCTTCGACCGGCTTGGCGAACTCGGCGTAGTTCTTCGGGTACGCCGGTTCCCGGCTCAGCTCGCGCCACTTCTCGTACAGGCCTTCCGGAGCGTTCTGCTGGATGAAGGGGAAGAGCACGGCGTAGGCGTCCTGGACTTCCTGGGACTGGTGGTACAGCGCGATTTCGTCGAGCTGGTACCAGAGTTCGTTGGCCCGGCGGTCCCCGAGCATCCCGGGCACGGGCGGCAACCCGGTGTCCGCGGCGGCGGCCGTTCCGGTTGCGGCTCCGGTGAGCACCGCGGCCCCGGCGACGGTCACCGCGCCTGCGGTGAGTTTGAGCAGGTTCCGGCGATCGAGCGTCATGGCTTACCCCCTGTGGCGGCCCCCGCCGCCGTCGCCGCCACGGTACGTAAGCTTTCTATACTTTTTCTGCAAGCCGCAAAGCGTCGTGAGTGGTAATTCGGGTTAGAACCCGAATTACCACTCACGACGGCCGCGGCAGACTCAGCTCTGCAGGTCGTACACCGTCTGGCCGTCGACCGTGGTGGCGGTGAAGTTCGCCGTCACCCACTCCGTGATTTCCGACGATCCGCCGCCCGGGCCGCCGCCACGGCCGCCCTCGACGTAGTACTTCACCTCACCGGCAGCCACGTACGCTTTGAACTCGGCCAGCGTCGGTGCCGGGTCCGAGCCGCTCCAGCCGCCGATGCCGATCACCGCCTTGCCGCTGGCCAGCTCCAAGGACGCCGCGCTCTGCGAACCCGTCGTCGCCGCCGCCCACTTCGTCGTCGTCTTCGCCAGCAACGCGCCGACCGCACTCGACGAATCATCGAAACCGCCGTCGCCGAAGCCGCCCATCGAGCTCGACGTCGGGCCCGAAGTCGGGATCGAGCCGCTGTGCGCCACCGACGCCGTCTCGACGCCGTACGCCGCGGACGACACCCCGATCGTCAGGACGACCGCCGCCGCCACGACGGACACCAAGCGACGCGGAGCCGGGGCACCCATCACCAGCACCGTCCCGACCAGCACCCCGAGCACCGCGACGACCCAGCGCAGCGCCGGGAACCACTCCGGCGTCCGGTCCAGCAGGATGAACGACCACACCGCCGTCGCCACGACCATTCCGGCCAGCGCGGCCCGCGGCGCCAGGTGGGCCCGGCCCTGCCACAGCGCGCGGCCCGAAATCGCGACCAGCGCGGCGATCGCCGGGGCCAGCGCCACCGCGTAGTACGGGTGCACCGTGCCGCTCATGAAGCTGAACACCAGCGCCGTGACGACCAGCCAGCCGCCCCACAGCACCAGCGCCGCCCGGGTCCGGTCCGTCCTCGGCGCGCGGCGGGTGAACCACAGTCCGGCCACCAGGCCGATCAGCGCGGCCGGCAGCAGCCACGAAATCTCCGTGCCGAAGCTGGTGCCGAACATCCGGAACAGGCCCGTCGACCCGCCGAACCCGGTGTTGCCGCCCATGCCGCCACCACCCATGCCGCCGCCGTTGCCCTCGCCGCCGAAGATGCGGCCCAAGCCGTTGTAGCCCAGCGCGAGTTCCAGCAGGCTGTTCCCTTCCGACCCGCCGATATACGGGCGCGACGACGCCGGCCACAGGTCCACCAGCGCGATGAACCAGCCCGCCGAGACGACCAGCGCCACGACCGCGCCGCCGAGGTGCAGCAGCCGTTTGCCCAGCGACGTCGGCGCCGCGAGCAGGTACGCCAGGCCGAACGCCGGCAGCACCAGGAACGCCTGCATCATCTTCGTCAGGAAGCCGAACCCGATCGCGGCCCCGGCCAGCGCCAGCCACCGCGGGCTCGCCGTTTCCGTGGCGCGCACGACGAAGTAGGCGCCCGCGACCATCAGCAGCACCAGCAGCGCGTCCGGGTTGTTGAAGCGGAACATCAGCGCCGCGACCGGCGTCACCGCCAGCATCGCCCCGGCGAGCAGCCCCGCGACCGGGCCCGACGTCCGTTTCACCGTCAGGTAAAGGATTCCGACGGACGCGACGCCCATCAGCGCCTGCGGCGCCAGCACGGTGAAGCTGGAGAACCCGAAGATCCGGGCGAACGCCGTGCCGACCCAGAGCGCCGCGGGCGGCTTGTCGACGGTCAGCACGTTCCCCGAGTCCAGGGAGCCGAACAGCCAGGCCTTCCAGCTCTGCGTCCCGGACTGGACGGCGGCGGCGTAGAAGGAGTTGCCGTAGCCGGACGCGGTGAGGTTCCAGAAGTACAGCACCGCGGTCGCGGCCAGCAGCCCGAACACCGCCGGGCGGACCCAGCGCGGTGGCGCGTGCGCGGCGGACTCCTTGCGGTGCCTGGGTTCGGAAACCGGGTCGGACAGGACGGCGGTCATCAGTACTCCTTCTGAGGGGTGGCCTGGCGGCGCGGGTTGAAGACCCAGCCGCGCAGGAGCAGGAACCGGAGCACCGTGGCGGCGAGGTTCGCCAGCACCAGCACGGTGATCTCCAGGACCAGGCCGGGGGTGGTGGATCCGTTGAGCAGGGCCAGCGAGCCGCTGGTCAGCGCGAGCCCGAGGCCGAACACGAGCAGTCCCTCGAACTGGTGCCGCCCGGCGCCGGCGCGGCCGCGGATGCCGAAGGTGAGCCGCCGGTTCAGCGCGGTGTTCCCGATCGCGGTCACCAGCAGCGCGGCGAAGTTCGCCGGTTGCGCGCCGACGACCGTGCGCAGCAGCAGGAACAGCACGAGGTAGGCGAGCGTGCTGCTGACGCCGATTGCGGCGAACCGCACCAGTTGCGTCACCAGCCGCGGCGGCACGCCCGGCGCGTCGACGCCGATCGGCTGCCTGCCGAGCTGCTCGCGCAGCTTGCTGACCGGGATCTCCCCGGTGAAGGTGGCCTTGGTGACGCGGGCGATGCCCTTGAGGTCCTCGGTGGCGGTGCGCACGATGTTGACGGACGAGTCGGGGTCGTCGACCCAGTCGACGGGCACCTCGTGGATCCGCAGCCCGGCGCGCTGGGCCAGGACGAGCAGTTCGGTGTCGAAGAACCACCCGGTGTCGACGACGTGCGGCAGCAGCTCGCGGGCGACGTCGGCCCGGATGGCCTTGAAGCCGCACTGCGCGTCGCTGAACTTCGCGGCGAGCGTCGAGCGGAGGATCAGGTTGTAGCAGCGAGAAATGAACTCGCGCTTCGGGCCCCGCACCACTCGCGCCCCCCGGGCGAGCCTGCTGCCGATGGCGAGATCGGAGTGCCCGGACAGCAGCGGCGCGACGAGCGGCCCGAGCGCGGCGAGATCGGTCGAAAGGTCGACGTCCATGTAGGCGAGAACGGCGGCGTCGGAGGCCCGCCACACGGCGTTGAGCGCGCGGCCGCGGCCCTTCTCGTCGAGGTGGTGGACGGCCACCTCGGAGAATTCGCGGGCGAGTCTTTCGGCCACCTGCAGCGTCGCATCGGTGCTCGCGTTGTCGGCGACGGTGATCCGGTACGGGTAGGAGACGTGCTCGGCCAGGTGCGCGTGCAGCCGGCGGATGCACGGTTCGAGGTCGGCCTCTTCGTTGTAGACCGGGATGACGACGTCGAGAACGGGGTGCGGGCCGGCCAGATCGACCGGGACGGTCCCGGGCCGCGATGCGGGGGCGGTGGCTGTCATGCCCCTACGATCGCGGCCGCCGCTTTGGTGATCGTGTGTTCTTTCTGTGCGGTTCCTGTGCAGTGCCCGGCTCGCGGCCGGGCGGGCTCAGCTGTGCGCGCGCAGCGGAACCACGTTGCTCGGCAGCGAAGCCCGACCCGGCTCGCGCTTCGGCGCCGTCGGGCTGATCGTGAGCGTCACCAGGCCGGCGTACCTCGGGTGGCGGTCGACATACACCTCGGGCACCGCGCAGGCCACGGCCAGGATGTGGCGGTGGCGGTGCAGGTGCTCGAACGCCTCGCGCCCGAACAGCGACACGACGATGTCGCCGCCGCGGGGCCGGCTCCACAGGATGGCCGGGAGGCGGCCGCCGGGCAGGCGCAGGTGGGGGAACACCGCGCGCAGCCGGTGCTGCAGGCGGATGGCGTGGATCCGGGCCTGCACCTGGCGGCGGCGCAGCACCGCCACCCCGAGTGCGGTGGCGAGGACAGCCGACGCCCAGAGCGGGCCGGCCCACAGCGCGAAGGTCACCACGACGTAGGGGAACAGCGTCACGGCCAGGATTTCCCAGCGCCAGTGGTAGATCCGCAGCGGGAAGGTCGGAGGCGTGCTGGTCATTTCCGTGCTCCTTTCGATGGGACGGCGGCGGAGGAGGCCGCCGAGGTGGCGCAGGAGACGTCCGGCACCGGCGGCCACCACGAGCGCGGCGACGATGACCGGCCCGGACGTCATGTCGGGATCCGGGTCTTCGGGGTGGGCTCGGGTTCGACGTGATATCCGGGGCTTCGCCCCGGCGCCGGGGGCTCCGCCATCCGGGGCCCCCGAAAGCCGTCGCGGTCCCGGCCGAGCCGCCAGGTCCAGCGCCAGCCGGCCCAGATCGCGACGGCGGAGCCGAGCAGGACGAGGACGAAGGCCTGCCCCACCAGCCCGTCGAGCGGGGCGAGCCGCAGCAGCACCAGCAGCGCCCACACCTGGGTCGCGGTGAAGGGGATGACGAGACCGGCCGCGTAGACGCCCCGGCGCCAGCGGCTGCGGCGCGGTGGGGTGGTGTAGGGGTCCATGAAAAGCCCTCCTCCTCTGCCCGTGTGTCCAGGAAACCTCCGGCTCGCCGTGTCCTCTGTGTCAGCTGACACAGAGCGCGGGATTCAGCTCGCCAGTCGCCGAAGTTCGGCCATGCGGTGGATCGTCACCTGTCTTCTGCCGGTGCTGATCACCCCCTGGTGTCGCAGGTCGCGCGTCGCGCGCGCCCAGGACTCCCGGGACATCGCCGCGGTCATCGCCAGTTCGGCCTGGGTGGCGGGGACGGCGATCCGGATGTCGTTGCCGAGCGGCACCCCGTGTTGGATGGCCAGCTGCAAGAGCTGCGCCGCCACCCGCCGCGCCGCGGCGCCGCCGCCGATGTCCAGCCACTGCCGGGCGACGGACCGCAGCCGGGACGAAAGCACGAGCAGCACCGCCCACGAGATCCGCGGCCGCGTCCGGCACAGCGTGACGAACCGGTCGCCGGGGACCTCGAGCACGTCGATGTCGTCGAGCGCCTCGACGGTCGCGGAACGCGGCAGTTCGTCGATCGCGGCGAGCTCGCCGATGATGTCGCCGGCACCCCGTACCCCGACGACGACCTCGCGCCCGTCCGGCGTGCCGTGGACGATCCGCACGTGCCCGGACAGCAGCACCTGCACGACACTGGCGAGGTCGCCCTCCCGGCACACGGTCTGCCCGCGCCGGTAGGAGCGCCGCGTGGCGGACTCCGCCACCTTGCGGCGATCGGCCGGGGCCAGCTCGGCCCAGAATCCCGTCGGTTCCACTGTCCCCACCTCTTTTCGGCTACGCGGGCATGTCCTCCGGGCGGCGGGCGGCTTCCGGAATGTGGATCCACCCGCGGAGCCGCTGGGTGCCGACCTTGATCGGCACCGTCTGGAAGTACGTGGTGTGATCGATCCCGGGGTAGCCGTGGCGGACGACCGAGCGGTGCATCTCCGGTGAAATAACGAGCACGAGGGGGGCGGCCGTGATACTCAGCTGCCGCCGGAGCTCCCTCGCGTCGACGAACCGGCAGGTGATGTCGACGTCCTCGCCGTACGGGCCGCGGCGGTCGTAGTGCACCTCGCCGGCGTGCACGGCGACCCGGAGCCGGAAGGCGAGCTCGGGATGGCTCGCGGCGTGCTTGTCCAGCAACTCGGCGAGGGTCGGGACGACGGTGGTGAGCAGCACCGGCTTCGGCGCCTGGTCGACCGGCCGGACCAGGCACAGCGCGCCGTCACCCCGGTCGACGAAGCTGTCGCGGGACTTCTTGGTGATGCCTCCGGCCAGGAAGGCCTCGTCCAGCAGCTCGAACAGGACAGCGCGGAGCTGGGCCCTCGCCGGGTTGGTCCGCGTCGTCGAGCCTTCGATGTCGACCGCCACCATGGCCCGGTGGAGGGGGACGTGTTGTGCTGGAGTACTCATGGCCTGCTCCTGCCTTCAGGTTAAAACTGAAGTTCAGTCAAGGAGACTGTAAGGCGTGAAGTACCCCGGATCAACTGAGATGAATCGGTGTTATCTGTTCGGTGCGGGGAAGTTCCGCTGAGCGTAACGTTTCAGTCCCAGGTTCGGTGGGGTGCCGACAAAGCCACTAGTGACCGGGAGTAGTATTGGCGCCCTCGTCGGGATTACTGAAATTTCCTGAAGGGCGGCCCGAGTCGTGTCCCCAGTTCACCAGCCGCGGCCTGCGCTCGCCCGCCGCCTGCGCGCGCTGCGCGACACACAGTGGCCGGACGTCGGCATCACCCAGACTCAGCTCGCCCAGGCGCTCGGCGGAAAGAAGCCCCTCAGTATCTCGCTGATCTCGTCTTGGGAGAACGTGGACAAGCCGGTTGCGCCGCCGATCAGGCGGCTCGAGGCCTACGCGACGCTGTTCGCGACCCGGCGGTCCCTCGACGGTGGGACACTGCACGTCCTCTCCGTCCACGAACTGACGGACGGGGAGCGGACGCGGCGCAAGGAGCTCCTGGAGGAGCTGCTGGGGCTGTGGGAAGGCCGGCACCCCGGCGCGCCGGGGTCGGTGCCGGACATCTGGACGTTCGACGAGGACCAGAACATCACGATCGTGTGCGCCCGGCTGCCGGAGAAGTACCGGCAACACCTGTCCTATGCGGACTCGGAGAGTGCGGACTTCGTCTCGCTGTACACGTACGCCGACCCGGACGCGCTGATCGAGCTCTTCGGGCACATCCGCTCGCGCAACCCGGACAACAACGTCAAGTTCTGCACCAGTGATGAGCTGACGGCCGACGACTACACGAGCCACCTCGTCCTGCTCGGCGGTGTCGACTTCAACTCGGTGACCCAGACCGTCATCGAACGGGTGAAGCTTCCCGTGAAGCAGGTCCCTCGGAAGGCTGAGGCCGAGCACGGCGGGTTTCTGGTGGAGGAAAACGGCGACTCGACGCTGTTCGAACCCAAGCTCGACAGCCAGGAGCACCTGTTGGAGGACGTCGCTCACTTCTACCGCGATGAAAGTCCGTTCAACCGAAAGCGCACCGTAACCGTGTGCAATGGTATGTACGGTCGTGGCACCCTCGGAGCGGTTCGCGCGCTGACGGATGCGCGTTTCCGCGACCGTAACACCGCGTATGTGCACGAGCGGTTCGGCGATGTGGAATCCTTCAGCATCATCAGCCGCGTGCCTGTCGTCGGGGGACAGGGGCTGACTCCCGACTGGACCCGCGAGGAGAACCGGTTGCACGAGTGGCCCGAGGCTGCCGAGTGAACCCCCGGCAGCACGAGTCGCACCAGGACCTCCTGGCGCACTTCGATACCGAGGGCGTCTCCGCCGCGACGATGGACGCGATCATCGTGCCGACTGCGCGCCCTGCCGCGTACCTGCGGCAGGCGATCGCGGCGGCAAAGGACGGCGACGCGTTCCTGCTCTTCCTGTGCAGCAAACGGTCGACGACCGCCGGTGCGATCCTGGAAGCGAAGAGCGCCGGTGTCCGCGCGCTCGCCATCGACACCGATCTGCTGAGCCCGGGGCTGGTCCCGGAGTTCGCCACCGATCAGATCGTGCGCTTCACCCGCTTCCGGCGGCAGACTGACACGAGCTTCAAGCGCAATCTGGGACTGCTCATCGCGGTGCTCGCCGGGTGGAAGCGGATCCTCTTCCTTGACGACGACATCGCGTTGCCGAACCCCGCGGACCTCGGTGTCGCGGCCGGCCTGCTCGGCGAATACGCGGTGGTCGGCCTGGCCAACGCCGGCATGCCGGACAACTCCGTGGTGTGTCACGCGATCCGGGACGCCGGCCGGAAGCAGGACACCTTCATCGGCGGCGGCGCGCTCGCGGTGGAGGAAGCCGCATTCAGTTCGTTCTTTCCCAACATTTACAACGAAGACTGGTTCTTTCTGCTGGACGGCATGAAACTGCGGCCCTCAGCAGTCACGGGTACGGCGGTCCAGAAGTCCTACGACCCCTACCGCGACCCCCGTCGTGCCCGCGGAGAGGAACTGGGCGACACCTTGGCCGAGGGCGTGTTCGGCCTGTTCGACAGTCACCTCGGCTTGGCAAACGCCGACGAAAGCTACTTCGAAGCCTTTCTCGCCGACCGCCGCCGGATCATCCGGGAAACCATCAAGCTGGTGCAGGCGTCGCCGATCGAGCCGGGCCAGCAGGCCCGGATGATCGACTCCCTCCGGGCGGCGATCGGCCGCAGTGAGCTGATCACGCCGGAGTTGTGCGTGCGGTACCTCCGCGCCTGGCAGCAGGACTGCGTGCGCTGGCGGCAGCGGATCACCGACCTCCGGCGTGATCACCACGGCGGTTCGAGTGTGGGGCATGCCGTCGAAGCGCTCGGTATCCCGCTGCTGGCCCGGGCCGGGAACAAGGTCGACGTCCCGCCCGCTACGGGCGTGCAGCGCCGATCGGCCGTGCTTCCGTCCGGGGCGCCGGTGTGATCGGCACCAGGTCCCTGACCAGTACGTGACAGACTTCCTTCTCGGTCAGGACCGTGCCGTCCGGGGACGTCGTCCGCGCCAAGCAGATGACGTCCCCGTGGCCCCAGTCGCGATAGCCGAGGTTGTCGTACAGGCGGGCGGCGTCGTGGTTGTCGGTGCGCACGGCCAGTGCGACCCGGTAGCGGCCCTTCGCGAGGAGGCGACGCTCGGCCTCGCGGACCAGGGCCGTGCCGACGCCACGCCGCCGTAGGTCCTCGCGGACCTGCAGGTTCATGATCAGGGGGATGCCGGGCAGGTGGTCGCGGATGGGCTGTTCCTCGGCTTCCGTCAGCCACAGGTAGACGACTCCGGCGGGGCGGTGACCCAGCCAGCCCAGGAACAGCACGCCGTGACCATTCCGCTGTCGTTCGTAGCGATCGTCGAAGAATGCGCGGTCACGGAGGACGTTGGCGAACGTTTCCAGATCTGCCGATCCGGCCAGCCGTACGTGAGGCTCGGTCATCAGCAGGAACTCCTGTTCGCCTGGGCACCACCAGTGTGCCGGAGTGAGCCGGTTCTTGACCAGGTTGCCCGGGCCCGGACCGGCGTCACACCCTGCTTTCGTCGTGTCTCACACGGTCGCAGTCAGGTCGTACACCGTTACGCCGTCCACAGTGGATGACTCGTAATGCGCCGCGACCCACTCGGCGATCTGCTGGGCCGCGTCCGAACCGCTGTTGCCCTGCATCGACATGCCTTCGCCCAGGAAGTAGTGGATCTGCCCGCTCGCCACGTACTGCTGGAACTGCGCCAGCGTCGGGTACGGGTCCGTGCCGTTGAAACCGCCCACCGCCATCACCGGCGCTCCGCTCGCCAGCTGGTAACCCGCCGCCGCGTTGGACAACACGGTGGCCGCCGTCCAGGTGTACTTGGACGCGTCCTGCTGGAGCAACGCGGTCAGCGACCCTCCGGGCAGCGTCGTCGACAGCAGCGAACCCGGGCCGCCCCCACGACCACCGCCGCCGAAGCCGCCTGGGCCACCGAAGCCGCCCGCACCTCGGCCGCCGAAGCCCGACGAAGGCCCCGCCGACGGGATCGCTCCGCTGTGCGTCGTCGCCGCCGTCGCCAGTGTGTACGCGCCCGTGCCCGCAAGCGCTACGACCAGCGAAATGGCCGCCACGACCGAAGCCGCCCCGCGGGTCAGGTGCGGGGCGAAGAACAGCGCCACCGCCGCCAGCAGGCCACCCACCAGCACCGTCGGGGCCAGCCACGGCTGCCACGACGAACCCAGCAGCAGGTACGCCGTCAGCGCCGTCACCGCGACGCCGCCGCTGAGCAGGCCCGACGCCGCCGGGTGGGCGCGCAGGCGCCACAGCTGGACCGCCGCCGTGCCGACCAGCGCCGCCACCGCCGGGGCCAGGGCCACCGTGTAGTACGGGTGGATGATGCCGCTCATGTAGCTGAACACCAGCGCCGTCACCAGCAGCCAGCCGCCCCACAGCAGGAGGGCCGCGCGGGATGGGTCCGTGCGCGGGGCGCGGCGGGTGAACCACAGGCCCGCGCCCAGGGCCAGCAGCGCCGCCGGCAGCAGCCAGGCGATGCCGCCCGCCATCTCACTGCCGAACAACCTCGTCAGGCCCGTCGAACCCCAGCCGCGGCCCGCGCCGCCGCCGACGCTGCCGACCTCGTCGCCGGTGATGCGGCCGAAGCCGTTGTAGCCGAAGATCAAATCCCACAAGGAGTTCGTCTGGGATCCGCCGATGTAGGGCCGCGACGCCGCCGGCCAGAGGGCGACGACCAGCAGGTACCAGCCCGCCGCCACCAGAACCGAAACCAGTGCGCCGAGCAGGTGCAGCAGCCGCTTGCCGAGCGACACCGGGGCGGCGACGAGGTAAGCGACGGCGAACGCGGGCAGGACCAGGAACGCCTGCAGCATCTTCGCCAAGAAGCCGAAACCGACCGCGACGCCGGCCAGCGCGAGCCAGCGCGGGCTTGCCTTCTCGCACGCCCGGACCACGCAGTACGCGCCCGCCACCAGCAGCAGCACGAGCAGGGCGTCCGGGTTGTTGAACCGGAACATCAGCGCCGCGGCGGGCGTCAGGGCCAGCACCAGGCCCGCGAGCAGCCCGGCCGCCGGGCCGGACGAACGGCGGACCGTTGCGTACAGCAACCAGACCGAGCCCACGCCCATCAGGGCCTGCGGCACCAGGATGCTCCACGCGTTGACGCCGAACAGCCTTGCCGACAGGCCCATCACCCACAGCGCGGCCGGAGTCTTGTCGACGGTGATCGCGTTGGCCGCGTCGCTGGAGCCGAAGAACAGCGCCTGCCAGCTCTGCGAACCCGCCTGCGCGGCCGCCGAGTAGAAGGCGTTGGCCCAGCCGGACGCGCCGAGGCCCCAGAGGTAGAGCGCCGCCGTCCCGAGCAGGAGGACGGCCAGGGCGGGACGCTGCCACGACGGACGAGCCGGCAGTGCGGGAGGCGCGGCGGTTTCGCGGGTGGTGAGAGGGGCTTCTCGGGGGCTCCGGGTGGCGGAGCCCCCGGCCCGGGGCGAAGACCCGGATGTCACAGCGGTCATGAGATCAGCTTCCGGTCTCCAGCTGGGGCCGGGTTGTGCCGACGCTGTGCACGCGCTGTGCGGGCACGGCCACGGGCAGGCGCACCGCGAACTCCGTCCGCCCGGGCCGGCTGTGCGCCTCGATCGAGCCGTGGTGGGCGACGACGACGGCGGAGGCGATCGCCATCCCGAGCCCGGTGCTGCCGGCCTGGCGGGAGCGCGACGAGTCGCCGCGGGCGAACCGCTCGAAGACGTCCGGCAGCAGGTCCGGTGCGATGCCCGGACCGTTGTCGGTCACCGTGAGCACCGCGCTGCCGTCCGCCGAGCGGGTCAGCGCGGTCACCACCGTGGTGCCCGGCGGGGTGTGCGTGCGGGCGTTCGCCAGCAGGTTCGCCAGTACCTGGTGCAGGCGCTGGACGTCGCCGAACACGAGCACCGGGTCCGGCGGCAGCTCCAGGAGCCACCGGTGCTGCCGTCCGGCGACCTGGGCGTCCCCGACGGCGTCGGCGACCAGCCGGGTGAGGTCGACGTCGCGCACGTCCAGGGGACGGCCCGCGTCGAGCCGGGCGAGCAGCAGCAGGTCCTCGACCAGGGCCGTCATCCGGACGGCTTCGGACTGGATCCGGCCCATCGAGTGCGCGACGTCCGGCGGCACCAGGGCGCTGCCGCGGGCGGCCAGCTCGGCGTACCCGCGGATCGCGGCCAGCGGCGTGCGCAGTTCGTGGCTGGCGTCCGCGACGAACTGCCGGACCCGGATCTCGCTGTCGTGCCGCGCTTCGAGGGCCTGGGCGACGTGGCCGAGCATCAGGTTCAGCGCCGAGCCGACCTGGCCGACCTCGGTGCGCGGGTCGGTGTCGGCTTCCGGGACGCGGATGGACAGCGCCACCTGGCCGCGGTCGAGCGGCAGCTCGGTGACGCGGCCGGCGGTGGCCGCGACGCGGTCGAGCGGGCGCAGCGTGCGGCGGACCGCGAACGCGCCCAGGAAGGCCGCGCCGAGCACGCCGGCGGCGGCCACGCCGAACAGGATCAGGCCGACGGTGAGCAGCGTGTCGTTGACCGGCTTCATCGGCAGGCCGGTCACCACGACGTCGGACGTCCCGGCGACCGGCAGCGCCATCAGGCGGTACTCGCCGAGGTCGTCGAAGGACATCGTGTGCGGTTTGCCGTCGGTGGGCACCGACAGCATGAGGGCCTGCTGGTCCGCGGTCAGGTACAGCCGTCCGCCGTGTTCGGAAATGCTGTCGTCGTGGACGAGCTGCTGCCCCGAGAAGGTGGCGCTCACCGTGCCGACGTTCTGCCCGAGCGGGTGCTGGCCCTGGTTCTCCGGCGGCGGACCGCCGTCCGGCGGCCGGGTGTTGCTCGCGAAGATCAGGGAGCGGTTCGCCGCGGCCGAGAGCTGCTGGTCGATCTGGCGGGTCAGGAAGAGGTCGAGCGCGAATTCGCTGACCACGCCGACGATCAAGCACACCACGGTGAGCAGCACGACCACCGAGCCGGTCAGTTTCGCGCGCAGCGAAAGCCGCCCCCGGCGGGGACGAGACGGGATGGTTCGCGCGGCCATGGATCCAGCGTCCGTCCGGGCCGTGTGTGCGGGTTGTGCGCTGCCTGTGAAGTGCCTGTGCGGTGACCGGCCCGTTGCGGGATGTCCGGTTCTCCGGTGGGGTCCGGTCACAGGAACGGCTGACGGCGGACACAGTCGGTACACAGTGAACGGCTCCACCGTGGAACGCACCGAACGACCACGTTGAGGAGCAGCACCATGACCACACCGCAGGCACCGTCCACTCCGGACCAGACGTGGGGCGCGACGCCCGCGCCGGACCAGGCCCCGAAGCCGGGCTGGTCGCCGGGCAAGAAGATCGCGGCGGGCGCGGTCGCGGCGGTGATCGTGGCCGGCGGGGGAGCGGCGGTCTGGGCCGCCTCGTCGTCGGCGGCCACGGACAGCCAGGCCGGGCCGGGTGGCATGACCGGCGGCCCCGGCGGCATGCCGGGCGGCGGCGGCCTGGGCGCGGCGTTGCACGGGGAGTACGTCTCCTCCGACGGCAACGGCGGCTACGTCACGAAGATCATGCAGACCGGCGAGGTGACGGAGCTGAGCGCGACGTCCCTGACCGCGAAGAGCGATGACGGCTTCTCGAAGACGTACACGATCACGTCCGCACAGGCGACCGGCCTGGCGACGGGCGACACGGTCACGGTGGTGGCCACGGAGTCGGGCACCACGGCGACGGCGACCTCGGTGACGGACGGCGAATCGGGAGGCCCGACCCGGACCGGCTGACCCTGGCTTTCGAGCGCCCCAAGGCGGCCTTCGGTGCGTCTGACGCACCCAAGGCGGCCTTCGGTGCGTCAGACGCAACCAAGGCCGCCTTGGGGCGCTCGGGGCCGGGTCAGCGGCGGTCGTAGTCGACCGCGACCTCCGGGGTCGTCGCGCGGGAGCGGCACGTCAGGATCCGGCTCGCCGCGACGTCGTCCTCCGTCAGCGCGTAGCGGACGTCCATGTCCACCTGGCCGTGCAGCAGCGTCGCCCGGCAGGTGCCGCACGCGCCGCCCGTGCACGAGTACGGCACCTCGTACCCGGCCCGCAACGCCGCGTCCAGGACCGTCTCCCCGGCTTCGGCCGTGACGCACGTCGTCGTGCCGCCCAGCGTCACCGCCACCTGGGCCGGGGTGCCCGCCGGGTCGCGCAGGGGTGCCGCGCCGCGGAAGAATTCGAAGTGGACGTTCTCCTCCGGGACATCCGCGTCGGCCAGGGTGCGGCGGGCCAGCTCGGTGAGGCCGCGCGGCCCGCACAGGAACCACTCGTCGACCTTCGCCGGGTGCAGCCGGTTCTGCAGCAGCGCGCGCAGCCGCGTCCCGTCGAGCCGCCCGCGCTGGTAGCGCTCGTGGGAGATGGCGAGCGCCTCGCCGACCGTGTCGAACTGCCGGGGCCGGTGCACGTGCAGGTCCGGGTCTCGCTCGTCGGTGCGGTAGTGGACGACGTGCAGCCGGCCGCCGAACCCGTCGGCGAGTGCGCTCAGCTCCGCCGCGAACAACGTCGTCGCGCCGGACGTGTTGACGTACAGCAGTGTCGCCCGGCTGTGCGGCTCGGCGGTGAGCGTGCTGACCAGGATGGACAGCACCGGCGTGATGCCGCTGCCCGCGGCCAGCGCCACGTAGTGCGCGGCCCGCGCCGGATCCGGGGTCAGCGTGAACGCGCCGGAGGGCGGCAGGACGTCGAGGGAGTCGCCCGCCGCCAGTGTCGTGGTCGCGAAGCCGGAGAAGGCCCCGCCGGCTCGCCGCTTCACCGCGATCCGCAGCTCGCCCGAGTCCGCCGGCGCGCAGATCGAGTACGTCCGCCGCACGGGCCGGCCGTCGATCACCGCGCGGACCGCCACGTGCTGGCCGGGCGCGAACCGGAACTCCGGCGCCAGCTGCGGCGGGACGTCGAAGGTGATCGCGACGGCGTCCGCGGTCAGCGGCCGGACCTCGCGCACCCGCAGCCGGTGGAACCGGCTCGGCCCCAGGGGTGGTGGCTCGGGGCAGGGCTCGTGGTCGCCGAGGCCGTCGGCCAGCCGCCGCCACGCGCGGTACTCCGCCGGCGTCAGCTCGCGGCCCCACGCCGTGATGATCGGGACATCGCGGGCCAGGTAGGCCTCCCGGTTGTCCCGCCACGCGCGCAGGTAGCGGTAGAACGGCACGGCGGGGTGGAGGTGGTGCACCAGGTGGTAGTTCTGGAACAGCATCATCGGCGTCATCAGCCACTCCAGCCCCACCCGTACCCGCGTGGTGCCGAACTTGTCGCGCGGCTTCGCGGCGGGGAGGCCGTGGTGGGGCAGCCAGTCGAACCACCACGCCAGCAGGGCCAGCCCGATCCGCTGCGGCAGCAGGTACCCCAGCAGCAGTTCCCGGCCGTGGCCGAAGGCGATCAGCGTCGCGCCCGCGACGAACGCCAGCGACAGCAGCACGATCGCCTCCGCCCGCTCCGGGGCCGGGCGGGTGCGCACGCGCGCGGTGTAGAAGCGGGCGTACCAGAAGTCGATGGTGAGCCAGCGGAACGGCAGCGACCACCAGGCTCCCTGCGACGTCCAGGCGTCGGGATCCGTGTGGGAGTCCGCATTCGTGTTCCGGTGGTGTTCACTGTGGATGAACCGGAGCAGCGGGAAGGACGCGTATGCCGCGACGAACGGCATCGCCAACCGCCCGAGCACCTCGTTGACCCATGTCAGCTTTCCTGCGGCGTGGTGGGCGGATTCGTGCACCACGGTGAACATCGTGAAAGTGACGATCGCGTGCAGCGGCACGGTGTACGCCGGCGGTGCGATCCCGGCCAGCAGCAGCCAGGTCGCCGTGACCCACAAGGCGGCGCCGCCGAAGAACAACAGGAGCGTCGGCACCGAAACGCGGGGCAGCGGGATGCGGGGCGAGGGCACCGAGGGCAGGCCCGGCACGTCGGCCGCCGGCGCGGTTCCGGACGTCCGGGAGCCGCGCGGCGGGGTATCGACGACGGGCATCGAGCGGTCTCCTCGGTCGAGAAGCTCCTGGCGAGGCGGGAGTCACCGTAGACAACCCGCCGACGTTTGTAAACGTCGCGCCACGCTTCGAAAAAAGGTCTCGGCCAGCCGAACGCAAGCGGTGGGTAAGCTGCCCTTGTGAAGGCTGTCACCCATCCCGCCCCGGCGCGCACCCGAGATCGGCTGCTGGACGCGGCCGCCGGCCTGATCGCCGACGACGGCTGGGCCGCGGTGACGATGGGCAAACTGGCCGCGCACGTCGGCGTCAGCAGGCAGACCGTCTACAACGAACTCGGCTCCAAGGCCGAACTGGCCGAGGCGCTGGTGCTGCGGGAAACCGAGCGCTTCGCCGAGCGCGTGACCGAGGTCGTCGCCGCCCACCCGGGCCAACCCGTCGACGGCGTCACCGCCGCGTTCCGCCAGACCCTCGAAGCCGCCAGGGTCAACCCGCTGCTGCTGGTCGCGCTCGGCTGCCCGAACGGCGGCCGCGACGACTTCCTCCCGCTGCTGACCACCCGGCCCGAGGGCGTGCTCGAGCGCTCGGTCGACACCGTGGCGGCCCTGTTCGCGCGGTGCTACCCGGAGGCCGGGCTGACCCCCTCCGAGTGGACGGTCGCGGTCGAGGCGATCGTCCGGCTGCTGCTCTCCCACCTCGTGCAGCCCAGCGGGTCGGTGGCGCACGCGAGCGGCCAGATGCGCTGGGTGATCGGCCGGATGCTGGGCGCCTGACGTCGCAGGTGGCCCCCGGCCGGGTGGCGGAGGCCACTGGCCTAGACTCGGACGTCCCGGTCTGCAGGCGACCGGGGACATTTCCGCAGGATTGTCCACCACAATCGTTACCGCTCGAGGAGAAGACCTTGAAGAGCACCGTCGAGCAGCTGAGCCCGACGCGAGTCAAGATCAATGTCGAGGTGCCGTTCGACGAGTTGAAGCCGAACTTCGACCGCGCCTACCGCAAGATCGCCCAGCAGGTGCGCATCCCGGGCTTCCGGCCCGGCAAGGCGCCCGCTCGCGTCCTGGAAAGCCGGATCGGGCGTGGCCCGGTGCTCGACGAGGTCGTCAACGAGGCCATCCCGGCCAAGTACATCGAGGCCGTCCGCGCCAACGAGGTCCGCACGCTCGGCAACCCCGAGTTCGACGTGACCAAGCTCGAGGACCGCGACGTGCTCGAGTTCACCGCCGAGGTCGACGTGCGCCCGGAGATCGAGCTGCCCGACATGGACGGCTTCGCGATCACCGTCGACGACGTCGAGCTGACCGACGCGGAGGTCGACGAGCAGCTCGACGAGCTGCGCGCCCGGTTCGGCACGCTGACCGGCGTCGAGCGCCCGGCCGAGACCGGCGACTTCGTCTCGATCGACCTGTCCGCGGCCGTCGACGGCGAGGCCGTCGAAGAGGCGAGCACCAGCGGGCTGTCCTACGAGATCGGCTCCGGCCAGCTCGTCGACGGCATCGACGAGGCGATCGTCGGCGCCGTCGCGGGGGAGACCCGGACGTTCACCACCCAGCTCGTCGCCGGGGAGCACACCGGCAAGGACGCCGAGGTGACCGTGACCGTCCAGTCGGTCAAGACGCGCGAGCTGCCCGAGGCCGACGACGAGTTCGCCCAGATGGCCAGCGAGTTCGACACGATCGACGAGCTCAAGAACGACCTGCGCGAGCGGCTCGGCCGCGTCAAGAAGATGCAGCAGGGCGTCCAGGCCCGCGACAAGGTGCTCGACGAGCTCCTGGAGCGTACCGAGGTGCCGATCCCGGAGAAGGTGCTCGACTCCGAGATCGAGAACCGCAAGCACGACGCGATTCACCCGTTCGACCACGACGAGGCCCAGTTCGCGCAGGCCCTCGAGGCCGAGGGCCGCACGCTCGAAGAGTTCGACGCGGAGACCCGCGCCGAGTCGGAGAAGGCCGTCCGCACGCAGCTGCTGCTGGACACCATCGCCGACAAGGAAGAGGTGTCGGTCAACGACGGCGAGCTCACCGAGCGGATCATCTACCAGGCCCAGCGCTTCGGGATCAGCCCGGACGAGTACGTCCAGCGCGCCCAGCAGTCCGGCCAGCTGACCGCGATCTACGCCGACGTGCGCCGCGGCAAGGCCCTCGCCTCGGTGGTCCGCAAGGCCACCGTGACCGACGGCGCCGGCGCCGAGGTCGACCTTTCGGAGCTGTTCGGCACCGACGAGCCGGCAACCGAGGAGACGCAGGTCACCGACGAGACGGCGAAGACTCCGGCGGAGTGAAGCTGTGAGCGAACTTGGGCGGTGTCAGGCATTCTGCACCGCCCAAGTTCGTTAGGGTCGGA
The DNA here is from genome assembly GCF_046548995.1 of Amycolatopsis sp. lyj-109. Classification (NCBI taxonomy): domain Bacteria; kingdom Bacillati; phylum Actinomycetota; class Actinomycetes; order Pseudonocardiales; family Pseudonocardiaceae; genus Amycolatopsis; species Amycolatopsis sp. lyj-109. The sequence continues at coordinate 185,523 of NZ_JAJPWR010000011.1, read as the reverse complement.
TACAAGATCTCAAGCATCTGAAACGACAGCGGTGGCCGTCAGCACCGGGCCGCCGCCGGCGAAAAGGCAGGCAGACGTGACGCAGCACACGCCCGAGGCGCGGACCGGTACCGCAGGGCTCACCCTCACCGACTCGGTGTTCGAGCGGTTGCTCCAGGAGCGCATCGTCGTCCTCGGTTCCGAGGTCAACGACGAGATCGCCAACCGGATCACCGCGCAGCTGTTGCTGCTCGACGCGGACGACGCCGAGTCCGACATCCGCTTCTACATCAACTCGCCGGGTGGCTCGGTCACCGCCGGGTTCGCCATCTACGACACCATGCAGCTGATCCGCCCGGACGTCGCGACCTACGCGATGGGCATGGCGGCCTCGATGGGGCAGTTCCTGCTCTCCTCGGGCACGCCGGGCAAGCGCTACTCGCTGCCGCACGCGCGGATCCTGATGCACCAGCCGTCGGCCGGCGTCGGCGGCACCGCGTCGGACATCGCGATCCAGGCCGACCTGTTCAACAAGTGGAAGCAGGAGCTGGCCAGGATCACGGCCGACCAGACCGGGCAGTCGGTCGAGCAGATCATCGCCGACGGCGACCGCGACCGCTGGTTCACCGCGCAGGAGGCGAAGGACTACGGGTTCGTTGACCACGTCCTCACCGCCGACATCGCCCGACCGGGCTCGAACTGAGCGCGAAGCACACAGGAGACTCGATCATGAGCAACTTCAGGCTCCCGGGTGACTTCCGGGCTCCGAACACTCCCCAGTCGCGGTACATCCTGCCGTCGTACGTCGAGCGCACCAGCTACGGCGTCAAGGAGTCGAACCCGTACAACAAGCTGTACGAAGAGCGGGTCATCTTCCTCGGCGTGCAGGTGGACGACGCGTCGGCCAACGACGTGATGGCCCAGCTCCTGCACCTCGAGCACGAGGACCCGGACCGCGACATCCTGATCTACATCAACTCGCCGGGTGGCTCGTTCACCTCGCTGATGGCGATCTACGACACCATGCAGTTCGTCCGTCCGGACATCCAGACCTACTGCCTCGGCCAGGCCGCCTCCGCGGCCGCGGTGCTGCTGTCGGCCGGCACCCCGGGCAAGCGGTACGCGCTGCCCAACTCGCGGGTGCTGATCCACCAGCCCGCCACCGAGGGCACGTACGGCCAGGTCTCCGACCTGGAGATCCAGGCGAACGAGATCCAGCGGGTGCGGCGCCAGATGGAGGTCATCCTGGGCAAGCACACGGGCAAGGACCCGGACCAGATCCGCAAGGACATCGAGCGGGACAAGATCCTCACGGCCGACGAGGCCAAGTCGTACGGCATCATCGACGAGGTGCTGCCGTACCGTAAGGCGTCGGCTCTGTAGATCCGCCAGGCCGGTGTGTGTCGAGAAGACGACACATACCGGCATCCTGGTTTAGGGTCGTCCTCTGACGTGCTCCCGGAGTTCGTGGGTGTTCCCGCTCACGGCATCGGACGGGTACCGTCAGTGGCAATGCGTGAGGCTCGCACCCGGTCACCGTGCCGGGGGGTCGCACCGTCGCAACACACGTCAGGCGCGGAAACCCGCGCCGGAGGGGACGAGGTCAACGGCCATGGCACGGATCGGTGACGGCGGAGACCTGCTGAAGTGTTCTTTCTGCGGGAAGAGCCAGAAGCAGGTGAAGAAGCTCATTGCCGGCCCCGGGGTCTACATCTGCGATGAGTGCATCGACCTCTGCAATGAGATCATCGAGGAGGAGCTGGCCGAGGCCGGCGACGTCAAGCTCGACGAGCTGCCCAAGCCCGCCGACATCCACGAGTTCCTCGAGCAGTACATCATCGGTCAGGAAGACGCCAAGCGGACGCTGGCGGTGGCTGTTTACAACCACTACAAGCGCATCCAGGCGGACGACAAGGCCGGCCCGAAGGACTCCAAGGAGGAGTCGGTCGAGCTCGCCAAGTCGAACATCCTGATGCTCGGCCCCACCGGGTGCGGCAAGACTTACCTGGCGCAGACGCTCGCGAAGCTGCTGAACGTGCCGTTCGCCATCGCGGACGCCACGGCGCTGACCGAAGCCGGTTACGTCGGCGAGGACGTCGAGAACATCCTGCTCAAGCTCATCCAGGCGGCGGACTACGACGTCAAGCGGGCCGAGACCGGGATCATTTACATCGACGAGGTCGACAAGATCGCCCGCAAGAGCGAGAACCCGTCGATCACCCGGGACGTCTCCGGCGAGGGCGTCCAGCAGGCGCTGCTGAAGATCCTCGAGGGCACCACCGCCTCGGTCCCGCCGCAGGGCGGCCGCAAGCACCCGCACCAGGAGTTCATCCAGATCGACACGACGAACGTGCTGTTCATCGTGGCCGGCGCGTTCGCCGGGCTGGAGAAGATCATCAACGAGCGGGTCGGCAAGCGCGGCCTCGGCTTCGGTGCGGAGATCCGCACCAAGTCCGAGATCGAGGAGAGCGACGTCTTCTCCGACACCATGCCGGAGGACCTGATCAAGTTCGGGCTGATCCCGGAGTTCATCGGCCGCCTCCCGGTCGTGGCGACGGTGAACCACCTGGACAAGGACTCGCTGGTCAACATCCTCACCCAGCCGCGCAACGCCCTGGTGAAGCAGTACAAGAAGCTCTTCGAGATGGACAACGTCGAGCTCGAGTTCACCGACACCGCGCTCGAGGCCATCGCCGACCAGGCGGTCCTGCGCGGGACCGGTGCCCGCGGGCTGCGTGCGATCATGGAAGAAGTGCTTCAGCCGGTGATGTACGACATCCCGAGCCGCGACGACGTGGCGAAGGTCGTCATCACCGAGCAGACCGTCCGGGAGAACGTGAACCCGACGATCGTCGCCCGGCAGCCGACGCGGCGAGCGCGCAGTGAGCGTGGCGAGAAGTCGGCCTGACGCCGGGCGTCTCCGGGCCGCCCGGCCCGGAGACTCGACAGGAAAGCTGAATGACTGCTGATTCCTTCCCGGGTTCCGGGGCCGCATCTGGCGGCGGCGTGCAAGCGCCGGCGCCGCCGGCCCCGGAACCCGCCGGGTCCACCCCGGCCGGGCCGGTCCTGGGGTTCCGTGAGCTGAGCGAGCGCGTGATCGCGTCCGTCTCCGACCGCTACCCGTGGCTGCACCGCGTGCTGATGGGCATGCTGGCCGTGTTCACCGGTACGTGTGCCGTCGCCGTCGTGTCCCGGCTGTCGCCGTTGCCGCTCATCCCCGTGCCGTTGTTCGTCGTCGCGGCCTACGGGCTGCGGCAGGCCCGTGGCGTGACCGAGCGGCGTCAGCTGTTCAACTGGGTGCTGCTGTTCGCCATGGCGACGCTGGTCGGCTTCTGGCTGATCGCGGTCGTCGGCCGTTGGGTGGAGTGAAACCCCGCTGACCTGGTGAAGGTCAGTCGGCGCGGGGGACGTGCTTGCCGAGGAAGCTGATCAGGCTCGGCACCACCGTGCGGTTGAACGGATCGCCGTGCTTGCCGTGCGCGGTGTGCGCGACCGCCGGGTGGGCCGCCTCGATGTAGCGGCGGACGCCGGTGATGAACGAGTCCTCCGTGCCGCACCAGATGCCGTTGGCCACGCTCTTGGTCTCGTCGATGTGCCGCAGCGGGTCGAGCGCCGTCCAGTCCTGGATGCCGGTGAAGATGTGGCGCTTGGCCATCTCCGGCCACGACGTGATCAGCGCCGGGGCCAGCGTCGCGACGGCGGCGGGCGGCTGGCGCCGCTCGACCCGGCGGCGCGTGTACACCAGGGCGCCGAACCCGCCCATGGACATGCCCGTGCAGGCGAACGGCTGGCCGGTCGGGCCGGCGAAGCCGCGGGCCCGCAGCCACTGCGGGACCTCCTCCAGCAGCATGGCCATCGGGTCGTCGCCGGGGTGGACCTCGTGCCAGTAGTTGTCGCCGCCGTCGACGGCCACGAAGCCGAACGCCGGGACCGCCTTGCGGGCGACGTCGCTGGCGAGCTGCTTGAGCGTGCCGGTGGGCACGGCGCTGCGGGCGTTGCCGTGCAGGCCGTGCAGCGCGAGCGACATCGGCAGCCCCTTCGGCGGGGTCTTCGACGGCAGGATGAACACCAGGTCGACCATCCGGCCGCGCGCCGCGGAGTAGACGCGTTCGACGCGGGTGCTGCCCAGCTGGGTCGTCGGGTTCGACGACGTCACGCCGAGCGTCCGCTGCAGGGCCTGGCTGAACGGCAGCTTGCCGGTCGCGGTGCCGACGGCCAGCCCGGTCACCGCCAGCCCGGACGCGCCCGCGATCAGCACCGACCGGCGGCCGATCCACCGGCGGGCGCCCTGGACCGCCTCGACGACCGCCCCGGCCGGTTCCGCGTCCCCGTTGTGCTCGGTCAACTCTGTCTCCATCCCCCTGGCCCCTCCTCAAGGACGCCGCGCACCCGCTCCGCGTTCCCTCGCGTCCCCGTTCACCGGGTTATTCGCCATCACCCTGCCCGGCGTTTCCGGTCCTCGCTCGCCAAGCCGCTTTCGCGGTCTCGGCCGAATGTCCGGCTTCGTCCATAGTGTCCCCGAGACCCACTGCCATGGTGATCCCGAGGGGGATCAAAATGTGGTCTATGCCCTGTTCACCGGGGCCGAAGTGGCCCGACGCCTCCAGTGTGACGAATCCGTGCAGCGCACTCCAGAGCTGGGCGGCGGCCTGGTACTCGTCCGCGGGCCGGAACCGGCCGGCCGCGATGGCCCGCGCGGTCGCCCGGACGATGTGTTCGAAGGCCTCCAGGCCTTCCTGAGCGGCTTCGCGGCCTTCCGCGGTGGTGAGGTCGGACAGCGTCGCCCGCTTGCCGCCGGGCGCGGACTGGCCGAACGTCACGGCGAACAGCTGCGGCTGCTCGGCGACCGCCTGCCGGTAGGTGCGGGCCAGGCTGAAGATGTCCGCGACCGGGTCGTCGGTCTCCCCGACCCCGGCCAGCCATTCGCTGAGCCTGCGAAAGCCGGCCCGCGCGACCTCGTCGACCAGCGCGGCCATGCCCCCGAAGTGCGTGTAGACCGCCATCGTCGACGCGCCGACCTCCGCCGCCAGCTTGCGGGCCTGCAGGGCTTCGGGACCGCTCTCGTCGAGCAGCCGGATGGCCGCCTCGACGAGGCGGGCCTTGACGTCGGTCGCGCGCGGTTTGGGGCTCATGCTTGCCAGTATCCCATAACCCTGTTATACCTGGATGCATAACCGCGTTATAGAAGCCGTGGAGGGGTCACATGGGCAACAAGTTCCTCGAAGGAAATTTCGCCCCGGTCAGCCGGGAGCACACGATCACCGATCTCGCCGTCACCGGCCGGATCCCGGAGTTCCTCGACGGCCGGTACCTGCGCAACGGCCCGAATCCGCTGTCCGAAGTGGACCCGGCGGCCTACCACTGGTTCATGGGCGACGGCATGGTCCACGGCGTGCGCCTGCGCGACGGGAAGGCCGAGTGGTACCGCAACCGGTGGGTCCGCAACCCCGCCGTCGCGGCGGCGCTGAACGGCGAAGACGCGAGCCGGTTCTGCGGGCTGGACGCGCTCGGCGCCAACACCAACGTCATCGGCCACGCGGGGAAGACCCTCGCCCTGGTCGAGGCGGGCGCGCCGATCTACGAGCTGACCGACGAGCTCGACACCGTCGGCCGCTGCGACTTCGACGGCACGCTGCCCGGCGGCTACACCGCCCACCCCAAGCGCGACCCGCGCACCGGCGAGCTGCACGCCGTCTCGTACTTCTTCGGCATGGGGAACAAGGTCCAGTACTCGGTCATCGACGCGGCCGGGCGCGTCCGCCGCACGGTCGACGTCGAGGTCACCGGGTCGCCGATGATGCACGACTTCTCGCTGACCGAGAACCACGTCGTCTTCTACGACCTGCCGGTGACGTTCAACTCCGAGATGGCGGTCGCCGCGAGCGTGCCGGGTGCACTGCGCACGCCGGCGAAGCTGGTCGTGTCGGCCATGGTGGGCAAGATCCGCGTGCCGGACCCGGTGACCGCGATGATGGCCCGCAAGATCGGCGCGAACGGCGGCCTGCCCTACCGCTGGGACCCGAAGTACCCGGCGCGGATCGGGATCATGCCGCGCGCGGGCGGCAACCGGGACGTCCGGTGGTTCGACGTCGAACCGTGCTACGTCTTCCACCCGCTCAACGCCTACGACAGTGTTGAATCTGACGACAGCGTCGTGCTCGACGTCGTCCGCCACCCCCGGATGTTCGATCGCGAGCTGCACGGCCCGGACGAGGGCGGCCCGACCCTGGACCGCTGGACGGTCGACCTGGCGGCGGGCAAGGTGCTGGAGGAGCGCCTCGACGACCGCGGGCAGGAGTTCCCGCGCGTCGACGAGCGCCTGATCGGCCGCCGCCACCGCTACGGCTACGCGATGTCGGCCGACGGCGGCGCCGACCCGGGCGGATCGCTGTTCAAGCACGACTTCCACACCGGCTCGAGCGACGAGCGCGCGTTCGGCGCGGGACGGCAGCCGGGCGAGTTCGTGTTCGTCCCCCGCCACGACGACGCGGGCGAGGACGACGGCGTCCTGCTGGGCTTCGTGTTCGACCCGGCGTCCCAGCGCAGCGACCTGACGATCCTGGACGCGGGCACGCTGGAGACGGTGGCCGCGATCCACCTCCCGGACCGCGTCCCCCACGGCTTCCACGGCAACTGGATCGCGTCGGTCGCCCAGCGCCCCAATGTGGCCTTCGGTGCGTGAGACGCACCCAAGGCGGCCTTCGGTGCGTGAGACGCAACCAAGGCCGCCTTCGGTGCGTGAGACGCAACCAAGGCCGCCTTGGGGCGCTTGCCGGGCGGGGCCGGGTTCAGGTGAGGATGCGGTGGTCGCCGGTGTAGAGGTTCATCGAGTCGCCGCGGAGGAAGCCGACCAGGGTCATGCCGTTCTCCTCGGCCAGCTCCACCGCCAGGGACGACGGCGCCGACACCGCGGCCAGCAGCCCGATGCCCGCCATCGCGGCCTTCTGGACCAGTTCGAACGACGCGCGCCCGGACACCAGGAGGCCGTGGCCGGGCGCCGGGATGCGGTCTTCGAGGACGGCCCAGCCGAGCACCTTGTCCACCGCGTTGTGCCGGCCGACGTCTTCGCGGACGACGTCGATCTCCCCGTCCGGGGTGAACAGCGCCGCCGCGTGGAGGCCACCGGTGCTGGCGAACACCTTCTGGCGGGCGCGCAACGCGTCCGGCAGGCCGGACAGCGTCTCGCTCTTCACCGCGAACGCCGCCTCGGCGGGGGAGAAGCGCGTGCGGAGCTTGACCGCGTCCAGCGCGGCCTTGCCGCAGACCCCGCACGACGACGTCGTGTAGAAGTTGCGCTCGACGCCGGTGTCCGGCGGCGGGACGCCGTCGGCCAGCGCGATGTCCAGCACGTTGTAGGTGTTGCGGCCCTGGTCGTCGACGCCGTCGCAGTACCGGGCGACCGCGATGTCGGCTCGGCCGCCGATCACACCCTCGGACAGCAGGAAGCCGTGGGCCAGCTCGACGTCGTTGCCGGGCGTGCGCATGGTGACGGCCAGCGCCTTGCCGCCGACCCGCAGCTCCAGGGGCTCTTCGGCCGCCAGTGCGTCGGGGCGGCGCCGGTCCCCGGTCGCGGAGATCCGCCGCACCGGCCTGCGCACGGTCACCCTGCCCATCAGCACATCCTTCGCTGCCCGAAAGTTCGACACTCGTATGGTGCAACACCGGTGATTTAGTAATACATTCCCTCCATCATCCCCAGAATACGGAGGGAACCGATGGCTCCCGGCTTCCTGGACCGATCCCGGATCGTGGCCCCGCCCAGCTGGACGCGCTGGCTGGTGCCACCGGCGGCCCTGTCGGTACACCTGTCGATCGGGCAGGCCTACGCGTGGAGCGTCTTCAAGACCCCGCTCGAGAAGACGATGCACCTCAACGGCACCCAGAGCTCGCTGCCGTTCCAGCTCGGCATCGTGATGCTGGGGCTGTCCGCCGCGTTCGGTGGCACGCTCGTCGAGAAGAACGGCCCGCGCTGGGCGATGTTCGTGTCGATGTGCTGCTTCGTCAGCGGCTTCCTCATCTCCGCGCTCGGCGTGGCGACCGGGCAGTTCTGGCTGGTCGTGCTCGGCTACGGCGGCATCGGCGGGGTGGGTCTGGGCATCGGCTACATCTCCCCGGTGTCGACGCTGATCAAGTGGTTCCCCGACCGGCCGGGCATGGCCACCGGCATCGCGATCATGGGCTTCGGCGGCGGCGCGCTGATCGCCTCGCCGTGGTCGTCGTCGATGCTGGGCACCGCGCCGACGACGGGCACCATCGCGACGGCGTTCCTGGTCCACGGCATCGTCTACGCGGTGTTCATGTCGATGGGCTGGCTGCTCGTGCGGGTGCCGGCCGACGACTGGAAGCCGGCGGGCTGGGAGCCGAAGACCGACCACGGCAAGGCGATGATCAGCACGGCGAACGTCTCGGCCGCCAACGCGATCAAGACGCCGCAGTTCTGGTGCCTTTGGGTCGTCCTGTGCTTCAACGTCACCGCGGGCATCGGGATCCTGGAGAAGGCGTCGCCGATGATCCAGGACTTCTTCAAGGGCACGTCGACGCCGGTGGGCGTGGCCGCGGCGGCGGGCTTCGTCGCGCTGCTGTCGCTGTGCAACATGCTCGGCCGGTTCGTCTGGTCGTCCACTTCGGACCTGGTCGGCCGCAGGAACATCTACCGCACCTACCTCGGCGTCGGCGCGCTGCTGTACCTGGTGATCGCGCTGACGCAGAACTCGTCGAAGCTCGTGTTCATCCTGTGCGCGATGGTGATCCTGTCGTTCTACGGCGGCGGGTTCGCGACCGTCCCGGCGTACCTGAAGGACCTCTTCGGCACCTACCAGGTGGGCGCGATCCACGGCCGGCTGCTCACGGCGTGGTCGGTGGCGGGCGTGCTCGGCCCGCTGATCGTCAACCGCATCGCCGACAGCGAGAAGGCGGCGGGCAAGTCCGGCCCGGACCTGTACACGACGTCGTTCTACATCATGATCGGCCTGCTCGTGGTCGGCTTCGTCGCCAACGAGCTGGTCCGCCCGGTCAAGGAGAAGTACCACGAGCCGGCCCGCGAGGCCGTCGGAAGCGAGGCGTGATGAGCGAACCGTCGGCGAAGCCCAACCGGTTGCCGCTGATCGTGCTGGCCTGGGCGTGGGTGGTGATCCCGTTCGGGTACGGGGTGTACCAGCTGTTCCTGAAGCTGGTGCAGCTGTTCGGCTGAAGCGCCCGGTCGTCGGGGCTCGGCGGATGTGACACAGGTCTCACTCGTGCAGCGGTTCCCGGCGCCCAGGCGTCCTGGGTGGCGTGCATGTACTGGGGAAGATCGCTGTCGCCGGGGTGGCCCTCGTCGTGTTCGGCGGCACGGCGTACGGCTACGTGAACCTCCGCGCCCTCGACGAGGTGACGCGCGACAGCGTCATCGACGCGGACGGCGAGACCAAGCCGGGCGAACAACCCGCCGACGGCTCGCTCGACATCCTGCTGGTCGGCCGGGACGCCCGCGACGACAACCAGGGCAAGCCGCTGGCCCCGGAGGTGCTGCGTGAGCTGCGGGCCGGCGCGAACGGCGACGACCTGACCGACACCTTGATCGTGCTGCGGATCCCGAACGGCACCAAGGAAGTGAAAGCGTTCTCCATCCCCCGGGACAGCTTCGTCTCGATGCCGGGCGGGAAGGGCAAGATCAACGGCGCGTTCGGGCGGGCGAAGGCGGCCGAAGCGCGGCGGCTGCGCACCGCGGGCGAGACCGACAAGGCGAAGATCAACCAGGGCGCGCTCACGGCCGGGCGACGCGCGACGCGCCAGGCGGTCGAGGACCTCACCGGGGTGAAGATCGACCACTTCGCCGAGGTCAACCTGCTCAGCTTCTACGAGATCAGCAAGGCCGTCGGCGGCGTCGACGTCTGCCTGAAGAACGCCACCAAGGACAAGAACTCGGGTGCGGACTTCCCGGCCGGGCCGCAGAGCGTCTCGGGTGCGGACGCGCTCGCCTTCGTGCGGCAGCGTGACGGCCTCCCGGGCACCGACTTCGCCCGTGTCCGGCGCCAGCAGGTGTTCCTCGCCGGGCTGGCCAGGCAGGTGCTCTCGGCGGGCACGCTGGCCGATCCGGGGAAGCTGTCCGACCTGATCGACGCGGTGAAGCGCTCGGTCGTACTGGACGACTCGTGGAATCTGCTCGACTTCGTCGGGCAGATGCGCGGGGTCAGTGGCGGCGGGATCCAGTTCGCGACGATCCCGGTCGTCAACGTCGACTACCGGTACGACCCGGCGAACAACCCCCGGGCGACGGCGGTGCAGGTCGATCCGGTCGCGGTCAAGGCCTTCGCGGCGAGCCTGATCGGGCCGGTGGCCCCGGCCGCGCCCACCGGGCAGGCGCCGGCCACGTCGGTCACCGTCGACGTCTCCAACGCGAGCTCGAAGGCGGGCCTCGCGGCCCGCGTCGCGGGGGTTCTGCGGGAGAAGGGGTTCACCTCGCAGCCGGCCGGCAACACGGACAGCCGGCGGACGTCGCTGGTCCGCTTCGGCCCCGACCTGGCCGGGCGCGGCGCCGAGGTGGCGAAGGCGCTGGGCGGCCTGACGACGCAGCAGTCGGCGTCGGTGCCGGCCGGGCACATCGAGGTGGTGCTCGGGACGGTCTACGCCGGTCCCGGCGCGGCCGCGGGCGGCGGTGCTCCCGGGGGCGCTTCGGACGAGCCGATCACCTCGAACGGCGTCGTCTGTGTCGATTGACCGGCGATGAATTGATCGACGGCGAAGTTCCGGATTTTCCGTCGAATCCCTGAAATGCGGGGGAATTCCCCGTGAGTATCGCCGCACTGGACCACGGTGGACCACCCGGGTCAGTGGTCTTGACGCTGCCGCACTGGTGAGGCAGGGTGCGGTGACTGTCACCGCGGGCAGGACCACGCGGCGGCCGAAAGTTCACCCGATCGGTGGGCGATCTTGGAAAATTGATTTCAGGGAATACGGAAAGTCCGGAATTTATGCGCAGCAGCGTCACCCGGGGTGGGTGGATCTTGCCCATCCTCGCTTCAGCCGTTCTTTGTGCCGGGTGCCAGTCGGCGTCCGCTTCGGTGCACTACCCGGGCGCGATCGACGCCTGCCGGCTGCCAGGGCCGAACGCAGAGGCGCAGCTCGCGCCCGGAACCGTCGAGATCCCGGTCGACTCCGTGAAGGCCGCCGAGGCCAAGGTCATCCCCGACGACCACGCCAGCGAGGGCAACGAGATCACCACCTGCCGCCGGCTGTTCGCGCGCGACCTCGGCGGCGGCAAGCCCAACCTGCAGGACTACCGGCTCGTCACGATCGCCGTCGTGCGCTTCACGCAGTCCGACGTGGACGAGGCCGCCGCCAAGGCCAGCCAGCTGATGACCGACGCGCTCGGCGACCACTCGGGCGTCCGGCTCGCCACCGGGGTCGGTGACGAGGCCGGGTTCTCCGAGCAGTGGGCCGCCGTGCGGACCGGGAACGTCGTGCTCGGCGTGGCCATCGCCGACGGCGGCACCGAGGCCGCGCTGATCCCGGCCGCGACGCTGGACAACGTCCAAGCCGTGGTCACGGACATGACCAGCACGCTGCAGAAGGACTTTCAGGGCTGAGGTTCCGCCCGGACCGGTTCGAGCCGCACGACGATCGCCTTCGACACCGGCGTGTTCGACTTGTCCGCCACCGAGTCCAGTGGCACCAGCGCGTTCGCCTCCGGGAAGTACGCCGCCGCGCAGCCGCGCGCGGTCGGGTAGGCGACGATCCGGAACGCCGGTGCGCGCCGTTCCGGATCGTCGCGCCACTCCGAAACAAGGTCGACCACGGCGCCGTCGGCCAGGCCGAGGGCCGCGAGGTCGTCCGGGTTCACCAGCACCACGCGGCGGGCGTTCTCGATCCCGCGGTAGCGGTCCGAGAGCCCGTAGATCGTGGTGTTGTACTGGTCGTGGCTGCGCATCGTCTGCAGCAGCAGCCGGCCCTCGGGCACCTGCGGGTACTCCAGCTCCGACACCGTGAAGTTGCCCTTGCCGTTCGCGGTCCCGGTGAACTCGCGGGAGTCGCGCGGCGCGTGCGGCAGCACGAACCCGTCCGGTTCGCGGACCCGGCGGTTGTAGTCCTGGCAGCCCGGCACGACCCGCGAGATCCGGTCGCGGATCAGGTCGTAGCCGGTCTCGAACGTCCGCCACGGCACGGCGTGACCCGCGCCGAACAGCGTCTCGGCCAGCCGGCAGACGATGGCCACCTCGGAGAGCAGGTGCTCGCTCGCCGGCTTCAGCCGCCCGCGCGAGGTGTGCACCTGCGACATCGAGTCCTCGACCGTGACGAACTGCTCACCGCTCGCCTGGACGTCGCGCTCGGTGCGGCCGAGTGTCGGCAGGATCAGCGCGGTGCGGCCGTGCACGACGTGCGAGCGGTTCAGCTTCGTGGACACGTGCGCGGTCAGCGAGCACGAGCGCAGCGCCTTCCCGGTCAGCTCCGAGTCCGGCGTCGCCGACGCGAAGTTGCCGCCGACGGCGAAGAAGACCTTGCCGTGGCCGTCGCGCATCGCCCGGATCGCGTCCACGGTGTCGAAGCCGTGCTCGCGCGGGACCTCGATGCCGAACTCGGCGGAAAGGGCGTCCATGAAGGACTGCGGCATCTTCTCCCAGATGCCCATGGTCCGGTCGCCTTGGACGTTCGAGTGCCCGCGCACCGGGCACAGGCCGGCGCCCGGCTTGCCGATCATCCCGCGCATCAGGGCGAGGTTCGCGATCTCGGAGATCGTCGGGACCGCGTGCTTGTGCTGGGTGAGGCCCATCGCCCAGCAGTAGATGGTGCGCTGGGAGGAGGCGATCATCCGCGCGACGCGCTCGATCTGCGTGCGGGGGAGGCCGGTCGCGCGCTCGACCTTCGGCCAGTCGATCTCCCGCAGGTGCTTCGCGTAGTCGTCGAAGCCCTCGGTGACCCGCTCGACGAACTCGCGGTCGACGATCGCGCCGGGCGCTTCGGCGTCCCAGGCCAACAGCAGGTGCCCGACGGCCTGGAACAGCGCGAGGTCGCCGCCGAGGCGGACCTGGGCGAACTCGTCGGCCAGGGGCGTGCCCTTGCCGACGACACCGCGGACGTTCTGCGGGTTCTTGAACCGCATCAGCCCGGCCTCGGGCAGCGGGTTCACGGCGATGATCTGCGCGCCGTTCCCCTTGGCCTCCTCGAGCGCCGAGAGCATCCGCGGGTGGTTGGTGCCCGGGTTCTGCCCGACGACGACGATCAGGTCGGCCCGGTGGATGTCCGCCAGGCTCACCGAGCCCTTGCCGACGCCGGTGGTGGCCGAGAGTGCCGCGCCCGAAGACTCGTGGCACATGTTGGAGCAGTCAGGCAGGTTGTTGGTACCGAAGGAGCGCACCAGCAGCTGGTAGAGGAACGCGGCCTCGTTGCTGGTGCGGCCGGAGGTGTAGAAGATCGCCTCGTTGGGGTCGGTCAGCGCCTTGAGCTCGCCCGCGACCAGCTCGAACGCGTCGTCCCAGGAGATCGGCTCGTAGTGCGTGGCACCTTCGCGCAGCACGAACGGCTCGGTGATCCGGCCCTGCTGGCCCAGCCAGTAGTCGGTCTTGGTTTCCAGGTCCGCGATCGGGTGCGCGGCGAAGAACTCCCGGTCGACCCGCCGTTTCGTGGCTTCCTCGGCGACGGCCTTGGCGCCGTTCTCGCAGAACTCGGCCAGCTTGCGCTTCTCGCCGTCGGCCTCGCGGGGTTCCGGCCACGCGCAGCCCGGGCAGTCGAAGCCTTCGCGCTGGTTCAGCAGCCGCAGCGCCTTGATCGTCCGGCCGGTGCCCATCTGCTCGACGCTGCGTGCGAGCGACACGGCGACGCCGGGGATCCCGGCCGCCCAGCCCTTCGGCTTGCCCACCTCGAGGCGGGTTTCGTCCACGTCCTGCGCCGGCGCTTCACGGGTCATGTGTTCATCGTGCGCCTCGATGATCGGGCACGGCCACCGGGGTCACGCGTGTGCGGCGCGCAAACCCCGGTCGGTGACGGTGACCACGAGCAGCAGCGCGCTGATGACGACCAGGGCAATGGCCAGCCGGTGCAGGCCCGCGGAGTCGGCGTGCGGGCCATAGCACAGCGCGATGAGCGTCGAGGCCACGATCGCGCCGAGGTACTGGGCCGTGCGGAACAGGCCGCTCGCGGTGCCCATCTGCTCGGCGGGCGCTTCGCGGTACAGCGTCGTCTGGTTCGCGACGCTGGTCAGGCCCTGGGCGAGGCCGAACAACGCGGCCAGGGCGAGCAGCGCGCCGGCCCACGTGCCGTCGTGGACGAGCAGCAGCAGGGCCGAGCCGCCGGCCAGGGCCACCGCGACGGTCACCAGCCGCGCCTTGATGCCGGACGCGCGCCCGGAGAACGCCGCGGCGCAGACGGCGGTGCCCGACATCGGCAGCAGCATCAGGCCGGCGGCCTCCTCCGACAGCTGCCGCGCGGTCTCCAGCCACTGGGCGTACCCGAACATGATCGCGTAGATGGCCATGAAGCTGAGCGCTTGGCGCAGGTAGGTCCGCAGGATGGCGCCGTTGGCCGCGAGCATCCGCAGATCGAGGAACGGCGCGTCGCGCCGGAGCTCGACCAGCGTGAAGGCGGTCCCGAAGGCGGCGACGATGGCGAGCAGCCAGACCTCGGCGCCGGGGTCCATCAGGAAGAACAGCAGCGCGAGCAGCGTCGCGGAGAACAACGCGATGCCGAGCACGTCGATCCGAGTGGCGGTGCGCTCGCCGCGGTCGTCCGCCGGCACCCACAGCAGGGTCAGGACCAGCGACAACCCGGCGAGCGGGATGTTCACCGCGAAGATCGCGGGCCAGCCGAAGAGGCCGATCAGCACGCCGCCCAGGGTCGGGCCGATCACCATCACCGTCTGGGCGGACATCGACAGCAGCGACAGCACCCGCGCGGGCACGCCTTGGCCGCTCGCTTCGGCGTGGTGGCGCAGCACGGCCATCGCGGCCGGGAACCCGGCACACGTGCCCAGGCCGAGGACGACGCGCACGCCGGTCAGCCAGCCGACGGAAAGGGGGATCATGCCCGCGATCCCCGCGACGATCACCAGGCTCGCGCCGGCGAGCAGGACGCGGCGGGCGCCGTGGCGGTCGACGAGCAGGCCGACCACCGGCTGCCCGACGGCGGTGGCCAGGTAGAGCGCCGAGATCAGCCAGGCCGTCTGCCCGGGGCCGGCGCCGAAGCTCTGGCCGATCGGCACGAGGGCGACGGCGATCAGCGTGGAGTTGATCGGGTTGAGCACCGCGCCGGCCACCAGCGGGGTGACCAGGCGGGCGCCGAACCCGGCGGGGGCGGTGACGGTGCTCGTGAGGGGCTCCTTCAGTGTTCGGCGACGCGCTGGAGCAGCGGAAGCGCGCGCGTGACGGCGTCGAGTTCGGCGGGGGACAGTGCGTCCAGTAGGGCCTGGGCCAGCCACTCGTCGCGGTGCTGCTGGATCCCGCGCACGGTGTCGCGGCCGGCGTCGGAGAGGCTGATCACCACACGCCGCCGGTCGGCCGGATCGGGCGTGCGGGCGAGGTAGCCGAGCTCGTCGAGGACGCCGAGGGTGGCGGCCATCGACTGCTGCCGCACGTGCTCGGCGGCGGCCAGCTCACCCTGGGTGGCCGGGCCTTCGCGGAGCAGCCGGTTCAGCACGGCCGACTGCGAGGGGGTCAGGACCCCGGCGTTGTCGACCTGCCGAAGCCGCCGGTGCAGCTGCCCGACGACCCCGCGGATCCAGCCGGCGCTTTCGGCCACGTGCGGAGATACTTCGCCCATGTACACAGTTTAGCTGTGCAGTCCAGGCTGTGCATTTCGGGGCTCAGGTTCGTGAAGGCCACCTTGAGGAAGTACAAGTTCCTCAAGGTGGCCTTCACGAACTTCGTCAGGCCGGGCAGCCGTCGAGGGTCGGGACCGGGTACTTCGGGTCGTAGTAGCCGGGCGCGTCGTGGTCGCCGGTCGGCGGCGCGGCCGACGGCGGGTTCGCGTAGCCCGGCGCCAGGTAGCCGTCCTTCGCCGCCGCACAGCCCACCGACGAATACGCGCTCGTCGTGTTGTCGAGCCAGAGGCCATGGCTGGTCTTCTCGAACGACGAGCCACTTCGGAGCACGTACGTCTCGTCGAGGCGCCGGAACGTGACGATTTCGGCGGGGCTCATCAGTTCTTTGGGATGGGCGTGGTCGAACGCGTAGGCGACCGCGTACTTCGCTTCGACGACCAGCTCGCCGGGCTTGTCGCCGGCACGCGCGGTGAGCGTGCCGAAGGTGCGGGGGCCCGCGTCGAGCAGGTGGTAGCCGTCCGCGATCTCGGTGACGTAGCCGGCGAAGCCGCCGTGGTGCTTGGTCGGCTTCTTGGCCAGCTCCGGGAGGATCTGGTCGCGGTCGTCGGGGGCGAACAAGGCCGCGTACGCCTTGCCGTCGTGCCCGGTCAGGACCGCCGGGTCGAGGTGTGCGGCGGTGATGGCCTGCTTGACCTTCGCGTAGGCGGCGGCGACCGCGTCGGTCTTGAAGGCGCCGACGGCGGCCGCGGCCGGGGACGTGATGCCGTCGATGCCCTTCGGCCAGACGTCGGCGGGGGTGTGCGCGTACGGCCGGGCCAGGTCGACCGGGGCGACGTCCGGCACCGACGTCGGGTTCGGCGGCGCGGCGTCGTGGGCGGGCCGCCGGCCGACGAGCACGATCGCTGCCGTGGTCACACCCAGGATCAGCACGAACACCGCGAAGATCCACCAGCGCCGGCGTGGGCCGCGCGAGGCGCGTTTCTGCTGCTTGCGGAACTGCTTGCGGTCCTTCTTCGAACCCAGCCAGGCGTCCTTCTGCGCGTGCTTGCGCCACTCCGGGTCCATCAGGTCCGGGTGCGAGTCGATCAGGTTGTCCTCGTCCACGTGCGTCCCCCCAAGGTCGACGTCAGATCATCGACGACAGGGGACGAGCGTTACCCGAAGTACGCGAATTCGTTGACGCCGACGCCCTGGAGCTGGTGCACGATGATCGCCGCGGCGACCAGCCCGACCACGATGAGCAGGGCCAGCACGCCCGGCCAGCGGCTCTGCCCCGGCTGCCGGTAACCACCCGCACGGCGCTCGCGCTTGCGACGCTTCTTGAGGTCTTTCTTCGCGCCCAGCCAGGCGTCCTGCGCGGCGTACTTCTGCCAGTCCGGGTTCATCAGGTCCGGGTGCGTCTCGATGCGCCGATCGTCCGGATCCTGCGGCTGCTGAGGCTGTGTCATCCCGAGTGCCTTCCCCCTGGGTGACCCGCCGTGACGGGTTCGTAGACTTGTCCATTGTGACCGAGAACGCTCCGCAGCAGACCACCGACCTTCCGGGTGCCTGGGACCCGGCCGCCGAGGAAGCACCGATGTACGACCGCTGGGTAGCGGCCGGGTACTTCACGGCCGACGCCTCGTCGGGGAAGCCGCCGTTCTCGATCGTACTGCCGCCGCCGAACGTAACCGGTTCGCTGCACATGGGCCACGCGCTCAACCACACCCTGATGGACGCGATGAGCCGCCGCCGTCGCATGCAGGGCTACGAGGTGCTGTGGCTGCCCGGCATGGACCACGCGGGCATCGCGACGCAGAACGTCGTCGAGCGTCAGCTGGCCGGCGAGGGCCTTTCGCGCCACGACCTGGGCCGCGAGAAGTTCGTCGAGCGCGTCTGGGAGTGGAAGGCCGAGTACGGCGGCAAGATCCTCGGCCAGATGAAGCGCCTCGGCGACGGCGTCGACTGGTCGCGTGAGCGGTTCACCATGGACGAGAACCTCTCGAAGGCCGTCCAGACGGTGTTCAAGAACTTCTTCGACGATGGGCTCATCTACCGCGCCGAGCGGATCATCAACTGGTGCCCGCGCTGCCAGACGGCGCTGTCGGACATCGAGGTCGACCACAACGACGACGACGGCGAGCTCGTGTCGATCCGCTACGGCGACGGCGCGAACGCGATCGTGGTGGCCACCACCCGCGCCGAGACGATGCTGGGCGACACCGCGGTCGCCGTCCACCCGGACGACGAGCGGTACGCGCACCTGGTCGGCACCGAGGTCGAGCTGCCGCTGACCGGCCGTCGCATCCCGATCGTCGCCGACAAGCACGTCGACCCGGCGTTCGGCACGGGTGCGGTGAAGGTCACCCCGGCGCACGACCCGAACGACTTCGAGATCGGCCGCCGCCACGACCTGCCGATGCTGACGATCATGAACGAGCGCGCGGAGATCACCGCGCCGGGGCCGTTCGAGGGTCTCGACCGCTTCGAGGCGCGCCCGGCGGTCGTCGCCGCGCTGCGGGAGGCCGGTCGGATCGTCGCGGAGAAGCGGCCGTACGTGCACGCGGTCGGGCACTGCTCGCGCTGCGACACGGTGGTCGAGCCACGGCTGTCGCTGCAGTGGTGGGTCAAGGTCGAGGAGCTGGCCAAGCTGGCCGGCGACGCGGTCCGCGACGGCCGCACCAAGATCCACCCGCCGGAGCTGGCCAAGCGCTACTTCGACTGGGTCGACAACATGCACGACTGGACGATCTCGCGCCAGCTGTGGTGGGGTCACCGCATCCCGGTGTACTACGGCCCGGACGGCGAAGTGGTGTGCGTCGGCCCGGACGAGCAGCCCCCGTCCGGTGCCGGCTGGACGCAGGACCCGGACGTGCTGGACACGTGGTTCTCCTCGGGCCTGTGGCCGATGTCGACGCTGGGCTGGCCTTCCGACTCCGAAGACCTGGCTCGCTTCTACCCGACCAGTGTGCTTTCGACGGGCTACGACATCCTGTTCTTCTGGGTCGTCCGGATGATGATGTTCGGCGTGCACCAGATGGACGGCAAGCAGCCGTTCGACCACGTCTACCTGCACGGCCTGATCCGCGACGCGCAGGGCAAGAAGATGTCGAAGTCGCGCGGAAACGTGATCGACCCGCTGGAGTGGATGGACGCGTACGGCGCGGACGCGACCAGGTTCACCCTGGCCCGCGGCGCCAACCCGGGCACGGACATGGCACTGGCCGACGAGTGGGCGGCGGGCTCCCGCAACTTCTGCACGAAGCTGTGGAACGCCACGAAGTTCGCGATGATGAACGGGGCTTCGGTCTCGTCCTCGCTTCCTCCGGCCGCTGACCTGACCGAGTCCGACCGCTGGATCCTCGGCCGCCTGAGCGCGCTGGTGTCCGAAGTGGACGGCCTGTTCGAGGACTTCCAGTTCGCGAAGGTGGCGGGCGCGCTCTACCAGTTCACCTGGAACGAGCTGTGCGACTGGTACCTGGAGCTGGCGAAGGTCCAGCTGTACCAAGGGGATTCTTCGCGAGTTTCGGCGACCCGTTCGGTCCTGGGACACGTACTGGACACGGTGCTCAGGTTGCTGCACCCGTTCGTCCCGTTCATCACGGAGAAGCTCTGGACCGCGCTGATGGGCGGCGAGTCGTTGGTGGTCGCAGCCTGGCCGGTCCCGTTCGAGGGCTACGCGGACGCCGCGGCCGACGCCCGGATCGCGGACGTCCAGAAGCTGGTGACGGAGATCCGCCGGTTCCGCGCGGACCAGGGCTTGAAGCCGGGCCAGAAGGTGGCGGCCCGCCTGGCGGGTTACGCGGGCGGCCACGAGCCGGCGATCCGGTCGCTGGTCCGGCTGACCGAGCCGGCGGACGACTTCGCGGCGAGCGCATCGCTGGAGGTGGCCCTGCCGGCCGGCGTGGTGAACGTGGAGCTGGACCTGTCGGGAACGGTCGACGTGGCGGCCGAGCGCAAGAGGCTGGAGAAGGACCTCGCGGCGGCCCGGAAGGAGCTGACCCAGACGGAGGCGAAGCTCGGCAACGAGGCATTCATCGCGAAGGCCCCGGAGCAGGTGGTGACGAAGATCAAAACCCGCAAGGAAACGGCGGCGGCGGACATCGACCGGATCACGGCCCGGCTGGCGGCTCTTCCGGCCTCCTGAGTTGTGGATGGAAGCCCGGCACTCCCTCGCGGAGTGCCGGGCTTCGTCGTACCCCTCGGGTAGCGTGGAAAACGGGGGCTGCTCAGTCGGCCGCCGTCTCCCGCGCGGCTTCGATCAACGCCACCACCTCGGGCGTCACTCGCCGGTCTGCGGGCGTGGCGAGGTACGTCGGCATCCGCGGTGAAGGATCCCGAAGCGGCCGGAACACCACCCCCGGTACCGGCAGCAGGTTGGCGTGCGCCCGGTAGAACACCGTCCAGTGTGGACGCCCGAACCCCAGTGTCCCCAGCGTGTCCTGCGCCGTCGTGAATTCCTTCCCGAGCTCCGGCTCGAACCCGGCCTCGCGGCAACACGAAACGACCAGATCGTACAGGGGTTGATTGCGCGAAGGCGGACTCAGCCGCGCCGGAAGCGACGCCAGCGAAGCGAACGAAACCTCGGCGGAAGCGGCCAGCGGGTGCGTCGAGGGCAACGCCACCACGACCTCGTCCATCCACAAAGGAGTGAAGTCGAGCCCGGAAGAAGGCCAGGAACCCCGCACGATGGTCGCGTCCAAGGACCCGTCTCGCACCCGCTGCAACCGTTGAAGAGTGGGCGCGTGAAGCAACTCCAACGACGCCGACGGAGCAATCCGGGCGAAGGCGCGAAGCAAGGAGTTCAGCCGGTCACCCAACCCCTCGCTGGTCCCCAACCGGATCAAGTCCCCGGGAGGACGAAACTCCAGAACCGAGTCCACCGCCCGTTCGGCCGCCGCCAACACCGCCCGCGCCTGGGGCAGGAACCGCTGCCCCGCCTCCGTCAGCGACACGCTTCGCGTCGTGCGCGACAACAACGACACGCCCAGTGAACGCTCCAGCCGCCGGATCTGCTGGCTCACCGCCGGTTGGACGATGTGCAGGCGCTCCGCCGCGCGGCCGAAGTGGAGCTCCTCCGCCACCGTCACGAAATACCTCAGCTGACGCAGCTCCACCACGACCCCATTCATCAGGCTTCGTGATCAGTGTAGGAGCGGACTGCTCATCGAAAAGCGCGAACCCGGGCACCAAGCTCGAGTCATGCCCTACTTGGACGTCAACGGAACCCGGCTCCACTACGAAGACGCCGGCACCGGCCCGGCCCTGCTGCTCCTGCACGGCTGGGGAACCAGCGGCCGCGTCTGGTACTCGTGCCTGCCCGATCTCGTGCGTGACCACCGCGTCGTCACGCTCGACTGGCGCGGGTGCGGCCGCTCGGACCACCCCGCCGACGGCAACACCATCGCCCAGATCACCGCCGACCTGGTGCAGGTGGTCGAGGTGCTGAAGATCGAGCCCACCGTCGTCGGGTCGAGCATCGGCGGCATCTTCGCCACCGAGCTGGCGCTCGCCCAGCCGGACCTCGTCGACCACGTCGTCGTGGTCGACGGCCCCGGGTACTGGCCGAGCACCGGCATGCTCGGCCAGGTTCTTGACCTGCGCACCCAGCTCGTCGACGACCGGGCAGGCACGGTGGCGGGCTGGGTGCCGGGCTGGTTCGCCGCGGGCGCCGCACGCGAACTCGTCGACTGGACCGTCCGCCAGCTGCTCGACTCCGGCCCTTACATCGACGAGCTGTTCACCGAATGCACCACCTACGACCCGCGGCCCCGGCTCAAGGACCTCGCCGTCCCGATCACCTACCTGCACGGCGAGCTGGACGCCCAGATCCCGCTCGAAGTGCCGCGCGGCTGCGCCGCGGAAACGCCCGGCGCCCGCGTGCACGTGCTCGCCGGCTGCGGGCACGTGCCGCACCAGGAAAACCCGCGCGCGTTCACCGCCGCCCTCCGTGACATCGCCTGAAGGGGACGAACCATGCCGAAAGTGCCGCTCGGAGACACCGTCGTCCACTACGACCGGACCGGCGACGGCCCGGCGCTGCTCCTGCTGCACGGCACCGCCGCGTCCCGCGAGCAATGGGGGCCGCTGACCGCGCGGGCGGACGGCTTCACCGTCCTGGCGCCCGACTTCCCCGGCTCCGGCCTGACGACCGACGACGGCGGCCCGATCACCGTCGGCGCCCTCGCCGCCCAGGCCGAAGCCGTCCTGGACCACGCCGGATTCGAAACCGCCCACGTCGTCGGACACTCGCTCGGCGGGGTGGTGGCCGCCCACCTGGCCGGCACCCGCCCGGACCGCGTCCGGAACGCGGTCCTGCACGCCGCCTGGCCGGTCACCGACGTCCGGCAGGACGCCGAGTTCCGCTACTGGCTGGACCTGCTCGAAACCGGGACCTTCGCCCGGATGCTCCCGCTGATGGCCTTCGGGCCGCGCTACTGGGCGCAGGCCACCGCCGAGAGCAACGAACAGCTCGTCAAAACCCTGGAAACGGTGCTCCAGCCCGGCGCGGACCGGCAGATCGAGGCCGACCGCGCCGTCGACCTGCGGCCCGTGCTCGGCCGGATCACCGCGCCGGTGCTGGTGCTCGGCAGCGCGCACGACCGGATAGTCACGGCGGACCAGCAGCGGGCGCTGGCCGCCGCGATCCCGGACGCGCGCGCCGCCGAAATCGACGCGGGGCACGGTGCCCCGGCCGAGCTGCCGGACGAGTTCGCCCGGCTGGTGCTGGACTTCGTCAGCGCAACGCCTTGAGCACCACTGCCGCCACGCCCGCCATTCCGGCCTTCAGCGGGTGGTAGGCGGCCGCGGCGAAGACGTCCTGGTTCTTGCCGTTGATCCACGCCGACCCGCCGCGTGCGCAGGCGTCGTGGCCGCGGGACGGGCCGAACGCGTCGACGTACTCCGCGTCCCCGTTCGCGGCCGCGTCCTCGAGTGCCTGGTTCAGGTCGGACTCGACGCGGTTGAGCCAGGCGTAGTCGCCGTCGGCGAATGGGAGGAGGTCCGGGCAGTAGCCGTTCTCCGGCGCGATCCGCGGGTAGCCGACGACGAGCACCCGCGCGCCGGGCGAGCGCTGGTGGACCGTGGCCAGCACGGCGGCGATCCGCGGCTGGATGGAGGTGATGGCCGTGCCCACGGTGTCGACGCCGTTGGACGTGAAGTGCTTCTCGCACGGGTTGCCGGTCGGGTCGCCCGCCCGCAGCCCCGGGCACGTCCCGGTCAGGCTGCCGAACACGCCGTAGTCGTTGCCGCCGATGCCGAGGGTGACCAGGTCGGTGTCGATCCGCAGGGCGTCGAGCTGCGGGGCGTTGGTGCCGTTGAACGGCACCTTCTGCGGCCGGGTCATCGCGGTGGTGTTGGCGCCGGCGCAGCTGACGTCGGTGAACTCGCCGGGCGCCAGCGACGCCGCCACGACCGACGGGTAGTTCGCCGTCGACCGCCCGCAGCCGAGCGGGTCGAGCCGCTGCGCCGGAACGAACGGCCCCGAGGTGTAGGAGTCGCCGAGAGCGACGTAGTGATGGAATTCCGTGGCCGAGGCAACGGTCGCGGCGGTGGTGAGCAGGATGGCTGCCGAGAAGACGGCGACGAGCAGCCGGGTGGTGCGCATGAAGACCCCGTTCTGTTCTGCGGAACGCTCCTTCCAGATGTAGCGAGCGCCGGACAGTGAGGGGCCGGACTTCACCCGCCAGTCGGGTCACCGTCGCCGTGTTCACGGTAAGTGATCAAGGTGCGCCAGAACAGCAACGGCCGGACCGTGCTCCCGGGCAGCAGCCGGGCCGACTCGCGGCGCAGCTCGGCGATCGTCGGGAACCGCAGCAGTGTGGGGGCCGGCGGCCCGCCGTCGCCGCCGCCGTTGAGCCGTTCCGCGGCGTGGACGACGAGCCGCGCCAGCGCGTTCAGCGGCACGGCGGCCGCCTCGCGCGCCC
The DNA here is from genome assembly GCF_046548995.1 of Amycolatopsis sp. lyj-109. Taxonomy (NCBI): domain Bacteria; kingdom Bacillati; phylum Actinomycetota; class Actinomycetes; order Pseudonocardiales; family Pseudonocardiaceae; genus Amycolatopsis; species Amycolatopsis sp. lyj-109. The sequence goes on along the minus strand of NZ_JAJPWR010000011.1, from coordinate 161,910 downwards.
AGTCCCGCGGGCTGCTCGGCCGGGCCGGGGTCAGCACCACGAGCACCCCGCCCGGCACCAGCGCGCGGCGCAGCTTGGTGACCGTCTCGAACGGCATGTGGTGCAGTGACGCCAGGCACGAGATGTAGTCGTAGTGCGCCTCGGGCAGGGTGCCTGTGGTGATGTCGGCCTGCCGGTAGACGATCTCGCCGGGCCCCGGCGACCCCAGCCCGGCCGCCGCCTCGACCATCGCCGCCGAGACGTCGACCGCCTCCACCGCCATGCCCGTCGCGGCCAGCCGCCGGGCGAACCGGCCGGTACCGCACCCGACGTCCAGCGCGATCCCCGGACCGGGCGGCAGCAGGTCCAGCAACAGCGGGTGGTAGTGGTCGTTGTGGTTGAACGGCATGCGTCGAGAGTGCCACCGGCCACGCACGTAGACTCGGAAGGCAAGTGTGAAAACCCCAGGCCGGAGGAGATTCAGTGCCGCAGGATGAGACAGGTCGCAGGCCGGACCTGTCGGATCTGGACAGTTTCGCGGGCGTCGACGAACTGGGGGCGACGGGGTACGAGGAGTCCGACGACAACGACCCGGAACTGGACGTCCGCGACACCGCGTTCGACGCCGGCGGCGGCTCGCGCGGCGGGATCGGCGGGGTCGGCCAGCTCGGGGACAACATCGCCACCGGCCCGGTGCCCGACCTCACCGTGCCCGAGGACGCCGAGCTGCACGAGCTCGACGACCAGGGCGAACCCGAGGTGTACGGCAGCCCGGACGGCCCCGAGGCGCGGCGCGAGCTGATGGCCGTCGAGGCCGAGCTGAACCAGCGCTGGCCGGAAACGAAGATCGAGCCGTCGCTGACCCGCATTTCGGCGCTGACGCAGCTGCTGGGCGAGCCGAACCGCGGCTACCCGGTGCTGCACGTCGCCGGCACGAACGGCAAGGGCTCCACGGCCCGGATGATCGACGCGCTGCTGACCCGGATGGGCCTGCGCGTCGGCCGCTACACGAGCCCGCACCTGCAGCTGGTCACCGAGCGGATCGCGCTCGACGGCCGGCCGATCTCCGCCGCGCGCTATGCCGAGCTCTGGAACGACATCGCGCCGTACGTGTCCATGGTGGACGGTGCGGCCGCGGACGGCGTCGCGATGAGCAAGTTCGAGATCCTCACCGGGATGGCGTTCGCCGCGTTCGCCGACGCACCGGTGGAGGCCGCGGTGCTCGAAGCGGGCCTGGGCGGCGCCTGGGACGCCACGAACGTCGCGGACGCCGATGTCGCCGTGCTCACCCCGATCGGCCTCGACCACGTCGAGTACCTGGGGCCGGACGCGGTGAGCGCGGCGCGCGAAAAGGCGGGCATCATCAAGCCCGGCTCGGTCGCGGTGATCGGCGAGCAGGACCCCGAGGTGCTGAAGGTGCTGCTGGAGCGCGCGGTCGAGGTCGACGCCGCGGTGGCCCGCGCGGGCAGCGAGTTCGGCGTGCTGGAGAAGGAGATCGCCGTCGGCGGGCAGCTGCTGAAGCTGCAGGGCCTCGGCGGGGTGTACGACGAGATCTTCTTGCCGCTGCACGGCGCCCACCAGGCCGCGAACGCCGCGCTGGCGCTGGCCGCGGTCGAGGCGTTCTTCGGCGCGGGCAAGGACCGGCAGCTGGTCGTCGAGGCGGTGCGCGAGGCGTTCGCCGAGGTCGAAACGCCGGGACGGCTCGAGCGCGTCCGGTCGGCCCCGACGGTCCTGCTCGACGCGGCGCACAACCCGCACGGCGCCCGCGCACTCGCGACGACGGTCTCCGAGGAGTTCGCCTTCCGCCGCCTGGTCGCGGTGGTCGGCGTGATGGCCGAGAAGGACGCCCTCGGCATCCTCGACGCGCTCGAGCCGGTGGTGTCGGACATCGTCGTGACGCGCAACTCCTCGCCCCGGTCGATGCCGCTGGAACAGCTGAACGAGCTGGCGATCTCGGTGTTCGGCGAAGACCGCGTCGTCGCCGAGACGGACCTGGAGACGGCGATCGAGACGGCGATCGCGCTGGTGGAGACCAGCGACGACCCGGAAGAGCCCCTGGCGGGCGGCGGCGTGCTGGTCACCGGCTCGGTGGTCACGGCCGGAGAGGCGCGCACGCTGTTCGGGAAGGAGCCGGCGTGACGTCGCAGGAGACGCCGAAGCCGAAGGACCCGATGAAGGGGTTCCGCGGCGTGATGTCCGGGACGCTGATCATGGAGGCGATCACGGTCGCCCTCGCCCTCCCGGTGGTGAACAAGCTGGGCGGCGGGCTTTCGACGGGCACCGGCTGGACGGTCATCGCGGTGGCCGTCCTGCTGATCGTGACGTGCGGGTTCGTCAAGCGCCCGTGGGCGGTGCCGGTGATCCTGGCGCTGCAGGTGGTGCTGATCGCGCTGGTGTTCTGGTTGCCCGCGATCGCCGTGCTGGGCGCGATCTTCCTGGCGGTGTGGCTGTGGCTGCTGTGGCTGCGCCGGGACGTCGCGCGCCGGCTGGCCGCGGGGACGCTGGCGAGCCAGCAGCCCCAGCCGTGACTTTCACGGGTGCGGCGCGGCCTGGCAGGCTCGTACCTGGGTGGTGAGCGCGTCGAGCGCGTCGAGGGCATCGGCCGGAACGTCGAGGCGGTAGATCCGGTGCGGGCCCGACCGGGCCACCGCCAGCAGGCGGGCGTCGAGCAGGACACGCAGGTGCCGTGACACCGTGGACTGCGGTAACCCCAGCGCTTCCTGGACCTCGCCGACCGTGGCGGATCCACCCCGGTCGAGGAACACTCCGACGATCTGCACCCGGGTCGCTTCGCCGAGCGCCCGCAGCACGGGCAGTGCGGTGGTGAGCGCGTCCTGGATCACGCGGGCACCTGCTCCAGCAGCTCTTCGAGCGCACCGGTCGGGAGGCCGTGCTGCCGGCCCAGGTCGGCCCAGTCCCGCAGCATCCGGACCGTCTGCGGCCCGTGCCCGCCGAAGTGGGTGCGCAGGTAGCGCGGCACGTCGAACGGTGCCAGCCGGGGCAGCGCCGTCAGCGCCGCGAGCACGGCTTGCGAGCGGACCGGACGCGGGCTCGGGCCGCCGAACCCGGCCGCGACCGCCGCACGCGCCTGCGTCGCGGCCGCCGCGAGCTGCCGCGACGACCGGCGGGTGGCCTTCAGGTCGAAGCCCGCGGCGTGCAGTCCGGCCACGACGGGCATCGTCGTCGCCGCGGACACCAGGGGAGCCGCGAGCGGTGCGGTCCGCGCCCACCGCGGCCGGGCGAACAAGGACCGGAGAAGGACCGACGCGGGACCGGCAACGGTGAACCGCACCCGCGCCGGCGGCCACCACCACGTCGGATCCGCGCCGCCGGCGAAGAACTCGGGAACCACCAAGCCCCACGGCCGCGTGCCCGCCAGTTCGCGCAGCAGTTCCACCTCCGACGGCACCTGCGTGACCGCCGCGACGATCGCCGACTGCCCGAGCAGATCGGCGACGCCCGGCGAGGCGGGCGAGGCCGTGCTGATCACCACGTCCCACCCGGATGCGCCCTCGCCGGGCGTCGTCAGTTCGACGCTCCGCTGCTCGACCTGCCGGGCAGATCCCGCGGTGCGGAGCCGGCGGCTCTCGACCAGCAGGGATTCCGCGCTCCGTTCGCGCACCGCGAACCCGACCCGGTGACTCTCGGCCAACGACGTCGCCAGCACCCGGGCCACCGGGCCGTGCCCCACCACGAGAACGCGCATGCCCGCACCATATCCGCATATCCGGATGTAGTGCTAGTAGCTACCGCAGCACCACCACCCGCAACGCGGGCGAGCGCAGGATGTCGGCCTCGCAGAACCGGCCCTTCACCCACTCGCCACGGCTGTAGAGCTTCGTCTGGTCACTGAAGTACGGGGACGCCGGATCGGCCGACTGCGAATACGTCAGCAACGTCGAGGAGTCCGGGCACCCGCGCCCGCTGAACCCCACCACCTGGATGAAGCTGGACCCGTGCGCGACCTCGGCGTTGCCGCGTGCGGGATCCCACACCGGCGTCATCACGTTGAGCACCCCGAGGAAGCCCGGTGCCCCGTGGATCGGGATGCGCTCGCCGTTGCGTGTCACCGCTTGGCCGTCGCGTAGCCGGGCGTCCGCCGGCAGGCCTGCCGCGCGCAGTTCCACCAGTGCGTCGCCGAACGCCTTCCGGACGCCCGCGTCGCCGACGTTGAGCGTGTTCGGCGTCGTCAGCGGTGCCTTCGGGTCGAACGGTGTGGTGAACCGGGCGACAGTGCCGAGGCGTGCGCCGAACCGCTGGAACAGCAGCGAACCACGGCTGTCGAGCGAGTACGTGTGGTCCCAGTTCGTCAGCGCGGCGCACGCCGGGCCGACCGGTACCGGGCCGGCCGACGACGGTGCCTGCCCGTCCGGGAACGACGCGCACAGCTTCGCCAGGTCCGCCGCCGCCAGGTCGGCGAACAGGCTGTGGTCGGCGAAGAGCATCTTCTTCATCGACTCCGTGGTGAACTTGCTCGCCTCGGCCGTCAGCAGCGCTTCGCGGGTGCGTGGGGAGCGCTCGGTGTCCTGGTCGCTGACGATCCGCGGGAATCCGGTGAGCGGAGCCCGGGCGTTCGCGAGCCAGGCGCTGTCGTTGGTGTTCAGCTCGTAGTCCCGGCGCTGTTGCTGCGGCAGCCGCGACGGCGCGAAGATCCCCGGCTCCAGCGCACCCGGGTCCGAGCCCCACTGGCAGGACGACCGCGAACCGTCCAAAATGGCCAGTCCGTCGCCGGCGAGCGTCTGCTGCCCGGCCGGTGTGCTGCAGGCCCGGGCCAGTTCGTCGGTGACGTGCGGGACGACCTGGATGTCGGCGTAGAGCGCATTGCCCGCCCGGTCGGTGGCGATCGTGTTCACCCACGGCACGCCCTGGGTGCTGCTGAGCGCGCGGACCACGTCGACCGTACTGCGGGCCTGGTCGAGTTCGAACCACGTGTTCAGCCCGCGCAGGTTGGTCGCGTTGGCGTCCCGCAGCGCGAACGCCGACTTCGCCGTCCACGGCATCGGGATTCCGCCGACGTCGTTCAGCACCGGGCCGTACCGAGTCGACCAGAAGGTCCGGCTGGCCGGCTTCAGCGACCCGTCGGCCTGGCGCACCTGGACCGTGACCTCGCGGGAGGTCATCTTCTCGGGCTTGCCGTCGACCACGTACGTCGTCGGGTCACCGGCCGCCAGCGGCACCTCGAACAGGCCGAACGTGACCGGGGTGGACACCGTGTGCGTCCAGGCCGCGTCCGCGGTGTGCCCGATCATCACGAACGGCATGCCGAGCAGGCTCGCCCCGGCCACGTCCACCCGGCCGGGAATGGTCAGCTGGCTCTGCCAGAACCGCCGTCCGTCGTGCCACGGGTAGTGCGGATTGCCGAGCAGCACGCTGCCCGTGCCCGCCGCGGTTCCGTCGGCGCCCGCGGCGATGCCGTTGCTGCCGAGGCCGCCCTTGCCGAGCCCGTCCCGCAGGCTCGCCGACAGCTGCGCGGGCGTGCCCGCGGCCGGCGACGGCGCACCGGACGGTGGCGCCGCGAACAGCCCTTCGGTGACGAAGCCGAGGCCGCCGGTGACGGCGATGGAATAGAAGTGCCGGTAGAAGTCCTGCTCGCTGATCGGCCGCACCCAGTCCGCGCCGCGGCAGGCCGGATCGGTGATCCCGGACCGCCCGGTGCGCGCCAGGTAGGCGTTGTACCCCCTGACGTAGCCCGAAACGACCTGCCGGACCTCGGGCCGCGGCCCCTGTGGCGCAGGCTGGGCGACCAGGCGGTCGACCACGCCGGAGTCGTTGAGCTGCTGGAAGAACAGGTCGCTGTGCAGGTTGTCCTTCGCCTCCGACAGCGACGGGTAGCCCTCGCCGTCCGGGCCGAAGTACCGCGACCGCTGCGCGCTCACCGTGAGGTAGATCTTCGCGAGCTCGCAGACGTTGTCGGTCGCCGCGGCGTACCCGTACCCGTAGCCGAGCCCGCCGAAGTCCTTCGCGACGATGTGCGGGATGCCGTGTTCGGTGTAACGCAGGACGGCTTTCGCGCCGGCCTCCCCGGCCGTCGCGACGCCGGTGCAGAGTGTGGTGACAGAGAGCGCGGCCGCTAGAACGGCCAGCGCCTTCCGGATGTGCGTCATTCGTACCCCCTTGTCGTGATCACCACGCTACCCACGGCGATCACGCCCGGGTATGGGGGAAAACCCCAATGTTCGTTCATCCGCGCGCAAGCCGCCGTTGGCCGCGGCGGGATAGAAACCGCGCATGACCGAACACTCCCGCCGTTCCTTGCTCAAGGCCGGGCTGACCGGCGCCTCCGCGGTCGCCGCCGGCCTCGTCGTGCCGTCCACGGCCTTCGCCGCGGTCCCGCTCGTCCGCCGCGACCGGCCGGTGCTCACCCACGGCGTCCAGTCCGGCGACGTCACCCCGGGCTCGGCGATCGTCTGGTCGCGCGCGGACCGGCCGTCGCGCCTGGTCGTCGAAATCGCGCGGGACCCGTCGTTCCGGCACGCCCGCCGCGTCCCCGGACCGCTGGTGGGTCCGGACAGCGGCGGCACCGGCCGCGTACGCGTCGCGGCGCTGCTGCCCGGCACCGACTACCACTACCGCGTCACCGCCGAAGCCCTCGACGGGCGCGCCACGAGCGAGCCGCTGACCGGCCGGTTCGCCACCGCGCCGGTGGGCCGCCGCGACGCCCGGATCCTGTGGTCGGGCGACGTCGTCGGCCAGAACTGGGGCATCAACCCCGCGCTGGGCGGGATGACGATCTTCTCCGCGATGGCCGCCCGCTGCCCGGACCTGTTCCTGCACAGCGGCGACACGGTCTACTCCGACGGGCCGCTGACCGAGTCCGTGACGTTGCCCGGCGGCCGGACCTGGCACAACGTCGTCACGCCCGAGAAGTCGAAGGTCGCCGAAACGCTCGACGAGTTCCGCGGCCAGCACGCCTACAACCGCCTCGATGACAACTTCAAGCGCTTCGCCGCGCAGGTGCCGGTCTATGCCCAGTGGGACGACCACGAAGTCCTGAACAACTGGTACCCGGGCAAGATCCTCGACAACCCGGCCTACACCGAGAAGCGCGTCGACGTCCTCGCGCCGCGGGCGTACCAGGCGTTCCACGAGTGGCACCCGATCGACTCGCGCCGGGCCGTCGACGGCCGCGTCTACCGCAGTTTCACCTACGGCTCCCGCGTCGAGATCTTCGTCCTGGACATGCGGACCTACCGCAACGCCAACACCGCGGACCAGACGAAGCCGGGCTACATCCTCGGCGACGCCCAAGCCCGCTGGCTCGCTGACGCGCTCGGCCGCAGCACGGCGACGTGGAAGATCGTCCAGGCCGACATGCCGCTGGGCCTGGTCGTCCCGGACGGCGCCAACATCGAAGCCGTGGCGAACAACCTGCCGGGCGCGCCGGGCGGCCGCGAGACCGAGCTCGCGTGGGTGCTGCGGGAGATCCAGCGCCGCCGCGTCCGCAACGTCGTCTGGCTGACCGCGGACGTCCACTACACGGCCGCGCACCACTATTCACCCGACCGGGCGGCCTTCCAGGACTTCGACCCGTTCTGGGAGTTCGTGTCCGGACCGTTGAACGCCGGCGCGTTCGGACCGAACGCGCTGGACCCGACGTTCGGCCCGCAGGCGGTGTTCGTGCACGCCCCGCCGGTGGCGAACACCGCCCCGATCGACGGCTTCCAGCACTTCGGCGAGCTGAACGTCGACGGCGTGAGCGGCGACCTCACGGTGGACCTGCGCGACGCGACCGGGACGTCGCTGTGGTCGAAGACACTGCACCCGGCGGGCCGCTGAGCAGGGTCGGCTAGGCTCGCGCGCACCGAAACCCACCGCATCAAGGAGAAACACCGTCGTGACTGAACGCACGCTGGTCCTGGTCAAGCCCGATGGCGTCGCGCGCGGCCTCGTCGGCGAAGTCATCTCGCGGATCGAGCGCAAGGGCCTCAAGCTCGCCGCGGTCGAGCTGCGGACCGTTCCGCAGGCGCTGGCCGAGGAGCACTACGCCGAGCACAAGGAGCGTCCGTTCTTCGGCGACCTGCTGGAGTTCATCACCTCGGGTTCGCTGGTGGCGCTCGCCGTCGAGGGTCCGCGCGCCATCGCCGCGTTCCGCCAGCTGGCCGGCGGCACCGACCCGGTCGAGAAGGCCACCCCGGGCACCATCCGCGGCGACTTCGCGCTGGAGACCCAGTACAACCTGGTCCACGGCTCGGACTCGCCGGAGTCGGCCGAGCGCGAGCTGAAGCTCTGGTTCCCCGACCTGTGATCCTGTGATCCGCGACCGGGGCCACGTCCGCGTGGCCCCGGTTCCTGCTTCCGGAGCCTCCATGACGACGATGCCGTTCGCGCCGCGCGACTACGTCCCGGTGCTGGCCGAGCTGACCGGTGCGTTCACCGAGGCGCTGCGCACGGCCGACCCGGCCGCGCCGGTGCCCGACTGCACCGGCTGGACCGTCGCCGACCTCGCGACGCACCTGGGCAACGTCCATCGCTGGGCCGCGACGGTCGTCCGCACCGGCGAAGCGCACCCTCAGGACTTTGCCGTGGACGCGGGCGCCGACCTGGTGTCGTGGTACGCCGAAAGCGCGCGGATCCTGCTCGGCGAGCTCGAGGCCACCGATCCGGCGGACCCGTGCTGGCACTTCGGCGGCACCGGCAAGACGAAGGCCTTCTGGTTCCGCCGCCAGGTGCACGAGACCGCCATCCACCTCGCCGACTCGGGAAGCGGCCACGTACTCGACCCGGCTGTCGCGGCGGACGGCGTCGACGAGGTCCTCGGCGCGATGCTGCCGCGGGTGACGCGCTGGCACGCCGTCCCGCAGCTGCCCGGGCCCGTCACCCTGCGGGCCACCGACACCGGCGACGTCTGGACCGTGCACCCCGGCGAGCCGCCCGCGCTGGGCCCGGCCGCCGGCGGCGCGACCGTCGAAGCTCCTGCGCGCGATCTCCTGCTGCGCCTGTGGAAGCGCACCGGACCGGAGCCACACGCCACCGGTGCGGCCGCGGCGGCGCTCCTCGCCGCGCCGCTGACCCCCTGATGGTGTTCTAGACCATTCAGGCGGCGTTCACCGGGAAGTCTTCCCCCGGCCGTGCCGCTGCGCTGTGCTGGTCCGGCTCACTCTCACTCGATACTGGGGTACCCGGTGAAGAAGTCACGCATCGCGCTGCCGTTCGTCGCCCTGTTCGCGACAGCTTTCGTCGTCCCCGCCGATCGCCTCGAAGCGCCGCTCGGCACCCCGCCGGTCGAGGCCGCGCCCGCCGCGTCGTCGGCCCACGAGGGCCCGGCCGCTTTCGCCACCGCGGACCCCGATGACGGGCTCGTCACCGGCAGCGCCACCACCGAAGTTGCGCCCGGCCTCAGCCTCACCCAGTTCGACCGGTTCGACCCGGCGGGCTGGATCCGCGGCGACACCCTCGCCGTCGACCTCGGCAGCAAGGTGCTGGAGCCGACGTACCTCAGCCCCGGCACGGTTTCCGCGCGCACCCCGCTGTCGCAGCAGATCGCGCGGGCGGGCGCGGTGGCCGGCGTCAACGGGGACTTCTTCGACATCAACGCCACCGGCGCGCCGATCGGCGTCGGCATCGACCGCGGACAGCTGCAGACCGCGCCCGCCGCCGGGCACAACCTCACCGCGTCGATCACCGACGAAGGCAAGGCCGCCCTGGCCTCGGTCTTCCTCGAAGCCGCCGTGACGCTGCCCGGCGGCGCCGTGCGGGCGACCAACTTCAACAGCCCGGTCCTGGGCACGGACGCGATCGGCGTCTACACGCCGTTGTGGGGCGCTTCGAGCCGTCGGACGTCGGTGGCGGGCACTTCGCGGGTGCGGGAGGTCGAGCTGCGCGACGGCGTCGTGACCGCGGTGCGTGCGCAGCCGGCGGACGGTCCGATCGCAGCGGGCACCACCCTGCTGCTGGCCCGCGAAGCCGGGGCGGACGCGCTCGCCGCGCTGCAGCCGGGGGACGCGGTCGGCGTCGCCTACGCGCCGCGCTCGGACGCCGGGAAGATCGCGGTCGCGGTGGGCGGCAACGAAGTCCTGCTCCGTGACGGCGTCGTGCAGCCGGTCGACAACGTCGCCATGCACCCGCGGACCGCGGTCGGCTTCTCCGCCGACGGCCGGAAGCTGTGGCTGGCCACCGTGGACGGACGGCAGGCCGACAGCCGCGGGATGACCGAGCTCGAACTCGCGCGGCACCTGAAGAGCCTCGGTGCCGACGACGCCGTCAACCTCGACGGCGGCGGGTCGTCGACGCTCCTGGCGCGCAACGAGGGCGAAGCCGCGCCGAGCATCCGGAACTCGCCGTCCGACGGCGGGGAACGCCTGGTGCCCAACGGGATCGGCTTCACGACCGTGCCGGGCAGTGGCAAGCTCACCGGCTTCGCGCCGGCACCCGCGGTGGCGACGGACGGCGCGAACCGCGTGCTCTCCGGCCTGACCCGGCACCTGGTCGCCGACGGCCACGACGAGACGGGCGCCGCGGTGGCCGCCGACCCGCGCTGGAGCACGTCGGAGCCGGGGCGGGCGACCGTGACGCGCGGCGTCGTCACCGGCCACCGCGCGGGCGACGTCGACGTCGTCGCGCGGTCCGGCCGGGCGTCCGGGAAGACCGCCCTTTCGGTGCTGGGCAGGCCGGTCCGGCTCGGCACGAGCACCGAGCAGGTCGCGCTCTCGGGTGCGGGCGCGCGAAGCACGTTCAAGGTCTACGGCTACGACGCCGACGGCTACGGCACCTGGCTCGAACCCGACGACGTCAAGCTCGACTACGACCACTCGGTCGTGCGGGTCGAGCCGTCGGGTGACGGCTACGCGGTGACCGCGCTGACGTCCTCCGGCGCTTCGGCGATCACGGCTTCGGCGGCCGGCCTGACCACGCACCTGGCCGCTTCGGCCGGCACGGTGGCGCAGGTGGCGGCGCCGCTGGACGGCCCGGCGGGCTGGACGGCCACGGTGTTCCCGGCGGTCGTCGGCGCGGCGCTCTCCGCGGCACCCGGCCACGACGGCGGTGCCGGGCTCGCGCTGGACTACCGGCTGACCGGCACGACCGCGACACGCGCGGCCTACGTGACGCCGTCTTCGCCGCTTCCGGTGCCACCGGGGACGCAGAAGATCGGGCTGTGGGTCGACGGCGACGGCAAGGGCGCGTGGCTGCGGGCGGAACTGCGCGACGCCGCGAACGTTGCGTCCATTGTGGACCTATCGCTGAGCGTGGACTGGACGGGCTGGCGGTACGTCACGGCCGCGATCCCGGCCGGGCTGCCCGCGGGACAGCGGCTGGCGCGCTTCTACGCCGTCGAGAACCTGCCGGACCAGCAGTACGAGGGCCGGCTCGGGTTCGACGACCTGACCTTCGAGGTCGCCCCGACGACGGCCGTGCCCGCCGATCCCGCTCCGCACGACCCGGCACTGGTCACGGACGGCGTCCTGGCCGGCGGCCTGCGGGTGGCGGTGGTCAGCGACGCCCAGTTCACCGCGGACGACCCGGCGGGGCCGCTGGTCACCCAGGCCCGGCGGGCGTTGCGCGAAGCCGTCGCGGCGAAACCGGACCTGGTGCTGATCAACGGCGACTTCGTCGACCGCGGCACGGCGCCCGACTTCGTGCTGGCCCGGCAGGTGCTCACCGAGGAGCTCGACGGCAAGGCGCCCTGGTACTACGTGCCGGGCAACCACGAGGCGGAAGGCGGCAACGGCCTGGCGAACTTCCAGGCCGCCTTCGGGGAGACGCACCGGGTCGTCGACGTCCACGGCATCCGGCTGGTGATCCTGGACTCCTCCCGCGGCTCGCTGCGGGCCGGCGGGTTCGACCAGGTCCGGATGCTGCGGTCGGCGCTCGACTCCGCGGCGGCCGAGCGGTCCGTGCGCGGAGTCGTCGTCGCCATGCACCACCCGGTGCGGGACCCGAGCCCGACCGGGAACTCCCAGCTGAACGACCGCAAGGAAGCGACCCTGCTGACCCAGTGGCTGACCGGGTTCGAGCAGGCCTCCGGCAAACCCGCGGCTTCGGTGGCTTCGCATGCCGGCGTGTTCTCGCTGTCGCGGGTCGACGGGGTGCCGTACCTGGTCAACGGCAACTCGGGCAAGGCGCCCGCGGCCGCGCCGGGCGACGGCGGGTTCGTCGGCTGGACGCTGCTGCGCGTGGACCCGGCCGACCGCGCCCAGCCGGTGCGGTTCGAGACGCGGCCGAACGTCGACTCGCTTTCGCTCACCGGGCCGTCCTCGATGGCACCCGGTGAGCGCGCGCAGGTGCGCGCTTCCGTGCGGCAGGGGACGCGGGACGTGCCGGTGTCCTATCCGGTGAGCGCGGACTGGCAGGTCGGCCGGGGCGTCGTTGCGTTCGACCCGGCTTCGGGCGTGCTGACGGCGATGCGGCCGGGGGTCGCGCGGCTGTCGGTGCTGGTCAACGGGGTGGTGGCCACGCTGGTCGTGACCGTCCGCGAGTAATCCGCTCGGTTTTGTCGGTGGTGGGTTCTATGGTGCGAAGCGTGGACGAATCGGAGGACCGGGAACCGGCACTGGTGCAGGCCAAGGCACTGGTGAAGCGCTTCGGCGAGTTCGAAGCCGTGCGCGGGATCGACGTCGAGGTGCGGCGCGGGGAGGCGTTCGGCTTCCTCGGCCCGAACGGGGCCGGCAAGTCGTCGACCATGCGGATGATCGCCTGCGTGTCGCCCCGCACCGACGGCGACCTCCGCGTGCTGGGGCTGGACCCGGAGGCTGCCGGGCCGCGGATCCGCGCGCGCCTCGGCGTGGTGCCGCAGCAGGACAACCTGGACGTCGAGCTGACGGTCCGGGAGAACCTGCTGATCTACGGCCGCTACTTCGGCCTGTCGCGCGCGGCGGCGCGGAGCAAGGCCGACGAGCTGCTGGAGTTCGCGCAGCTCGGTGACCGGGCCGGCGACAAGGTCGACCCGCTGTCGGGCGGTATGAAGCGGCGCCTGACGATCGCCCGCTCGCTGGTCAACGACCCGGAGCTGCTGCTGCTCGACGAGCCGACGACGGGCCTCGACCCGCAGGCCCGCCACCTGTTGTGGGACCGGCTGTTCCGGCTCAAGGCCCAGGGCACGACGCTGATCGTCACCACGCACTACATGGACGAAGCCGAGCAGCTGTGCGACAGGCTGGTGGTGATGGACCACGGCCGCATCGCGGCGGAGGGCTCGCCGGCCGACCTGATCCGGCGGTATTCGACGCGCGAGGTGGTCGAGCTGCGGTTCGCGCCGGGGGAGCAGGTCGCGGCCGCTCAGCAGGTGGAGGGGCTGTCCGAGCGCGTGGAAGTGCTGCCGGACCGGGTCCTGCTGTACAGCGACGACGGCGAGGACACCCTGGAGCGCGCCCATTCCCGCGGGGTGCGCCCGCTGTCGAGCCTGGTGCGCCGCAGTTCCCTGGAGGACGTCTTCCTCCGGCTCACCGGCCGGACGCTGGTGGACTGATGGCGACGATCTCGACCGGCCGGGTGGTCGGCAAGTGGCAGGGCGCCTGGCTGCAGGTCGAGGGGCGCTGGACCTGGTACCGCCGCCACTGGGTGTCCACTTTGTACTCCACCGGGCTGCAACCGGTGCTGTTCCTCGCCGCGATGGGGCTCGGCTTCGGCTCGCAGGTGCGGCCGGGCGAGGTCACCGGCGGCCTGTCCTACCTCCAATACATCGCCCCCGCCCTGCTGGCCGCCGGGGCCGCGCAGCAGGCCGTCGGCGAGTCGAGCTACCCGGTGCTCTCCGGGTTCAAGTGGCAGAAGGAGTACCTGGCCGTCACGGCCACGCCGGTGTCGCCGGGCCAGGTGTTCGGCGGCCACCTGATCTGGTCGGCTCTCCGGCTGACCCTGGCGGGCGTGATCTACGCGCTCGTCGCGCTGTTCTTCGGCGCCTGGACCGGGCCGGGCGTGCTGCTGGTGATCCTGGCCGGCACCGTCACCGGGCTCGCCTGCACTACACCGATGGCCGCGCTCGCCGCGCGGACCTACGACGAAGGCCAGCGCTTCGGCCTGGTCTTCCGGTTCGTCCTGATACCGATGACGTTGTTCTCCGGCACGTTCTTCCCGATCTCCCAGCTGCCGGGCGCGATCCGCTGGCTGGCCTGGATCTCGCCGCTGTGGCACGGCACGCAGCTGTCCCGCGGCGTGAGCGTCGGCGGCGTCGGCGGCTGGGCGATGCTCGGTCACCTCGCCGTGCTGGCGGCGTTGTTCGCGGCCGGGTGGGTGCTCGCGCACCGGGCCTTCTACCGGAGGCTGGTGGTCTGAATGACGACGACCGTGGAAACCCGTGCCGGCCTGTTGCTGCGCATCCTCCCGCCCGCGCTGTACGCGGGCCGTGCCCGCATGCTCGTCGAACGCTCGGTGATGGTCTACCGCGGCAGCTGGCTGATCTTCCTGTCCGGCGCGGTCGAGCCGTTCCTCTACCTGCTGGCGTTCCAGCTGGGGTTCGGCAAGCTGGTCACGGAGGTGACGGGCCCCGGCGGGCACCCGATGAGCTACGTCGCGTTCGTGGCGCCGGCGCTGCTGGCGACGTCGGCGATGAACGGCGCGGTGTTCGAATCGACGTACAACCTGTTCTTCAAGCTGCGCTACGCGAAGCTGTACGACGCGATGCTGGCGACCCCGATCGGCCCGCTGGACGTGGCACTGGGCGAGCTCGGCTGGGCGATCACCCGCGGCGGCATCTACGCGGTGGCGTTCCTCGCGATCGCGGCGGCGATGGGACTGCTGGCGTCGTGGTGGGCCCTGCTGATGGTCCCGGCGGCGTTGCTGGTGGGCCTCGCGTTCTCGGCGATCGGCATGGCCCTGGTGACGTTCCTGCGGTCGACGGCCCAGTTCGACTACATCCAGCTGGGCCTGACCCCGATGTTCCTCTTCGCGACCACGTTCTACCCGCTGTCGGTGTATTCGGAGCCCCTGCAGTGGGTGGTCCGCTGCCTCCCGCTCTACCACGCGATCGAGCTGATGCGCGGCCTCGCCACCGGCATCCTGTCCGGCAGCATGCTGGTCAACCTGGCATACCTGCTGGTCCTGGGCGCGGTAGGCCTCTGGGCGGCGACCCGCCGGATCGCCAAGCTCCTCCTGACCTGACGTGATGCCCGCCCAATCACGCGAGATGCCCCGCCAATCACGCGAGATGCCCGCTCAATCACGCGACATCGGCCTTGCGTCACGTGAGGCCCGGCTTCGCGCACGGGCAGCCGAGGTCAGCGGGCCTGGTCGGGCGGCCCGTCCGGCGCCGCGGCGGGCACCGGGGCGTGCACCATCCCGTGCCCGTAAAACCCGTTGTACCCCTCGTACCCCGCGCAATACGCGTCCTGGAGCCCGTCCCCGGTCAGGTCGTAGTCGGCCGGGCACGGCATCGGCATCGCCTGTGCCTCCAGCGCCCGCCGCAGCTGCCGTGGCCGGGCCTCGGGCGCGGCCGACGCCAGCAGGGCCAGCACCCCGGTGACGTGCGGCGCCGCCATCGACGTTCCGCACAGCGGCGCATACCCGCCCGGCACCGTCGACAGCACACACTCGCCCGTCTCGCCGCCCGGCGCGGTGACGTCGATCACGCCCAGCCCGTACGAGCTGTAGCCCGCCTTCACCCGGCCCGCGCCGACGGCGGACACCGCGACGACGTCCCGCAGCCCGGCCGGCAGGGCCTCGCAGCCGCTGCTCACCCCGCGTGTCCCCGACCGCGCCGACGGCGTCAGGTCCACGGCCTCGTTCGTCGCCGCCGCCACGTTCACCGTCCCCGCCGACGTGCTGTACTCGACCGCGCGGGCCAGCACCTCGTGCACCACCCCGCGGTCGTCGCCGCGGATGCAGGACAGCGACCACGGGTTGACGAAGAAACTGCTGTTCGTCATCCGCATGTGCCGTGAGGCGGCCCACATCAGCCCGCACACCGCGGCTTCCGGGTCGGCGTAACCACGGTCGTCGATCACCTTCACCGACGCCACTCGCACCCCGGGCGCCACACCCGTCACCCCGCGCCCGTCGTCGGCCGCCGCGATGATCCCCGCCACGTGCGTTCCGTGCACCGACGTCGTCGGCGCCCACGCCGACGGCGACCGGTCGGGCGCGCCGGTCAGGCAGCCGGCGGAGTCGCCGGGGTCGATGGCGGCGCTCAGGTCCGGGTGGTCCGGGTCGATCCCGGAGTCGAGCACGCCGACGACGACGGCACGCCGGCCGGCCGAGCCAGCCGGGCCGACCGGGCCGGCCCCGGCGTCGATCATCCGCATGTCCCACTGCTGCTGGCTCAGGTCCGCGGTGGGCACCTTCGCGGGATCGGTCGCGGGCAGCGTCGCCCGGGCGGGCTGTGGCTTGACCTCGGCGGCGCGTTGCGCGGCCAGCCGCCCGGCCTGCGCGCTGAACGCCCGGTCCAGCCCGATCCGCCGGCCGAATTCCGGATCGCCGGAGGTGGCGACCGCGACGGCGATCTGCGGGTAGTAGACGGTGGTGGTCCCGCAGGCGCCGCCGATCTCCGACCGGGCCGCGGCCTCGGGGGTGCCGCGGTCGAAGGTGACGACGTAGCGGAGGGCCCGGCCGTGGGCGCAGCCGGACTCGGCGGCCACCGCCGGACCGGCGGTGACGCATCCCGAAAGCACCAGGACGGTGCACACGGCCGCGCGCAGCGGCCGCGCCAGCAGGGACACCGGACCTCCTACCGGATGCAGGAACCGCGGGTGCCGGCGCGCGAGATCCCGGGCACCCCGAGCCGCACCGTAGCCACCCCGTGCCCGGCGGACAAGCGCTGCGGGGAAGTTCCCCCGGCCGTGGGGCGGGTGGGGGCGCTACGGCGCGCCCGGGTGCCTGCGGGAGGTACCGAGTACACCGGAGTGGTCACCCGGTGTGGGATACTCGGGGAGGCCGCTGGGCCGCGGGGCGCATGTGAGAGGTGCTGCCTGCGGCGTTGTGGCCCGGTGATGTGCATGAACAGCGTGACGCGCGTCGCCGCCCGCGAACCGGGCGGCTGGACGACGTGGCAGGCGGCCCGGGGGCCGCGAAAGCCTGGCCAAGCACGCCGCCGAGCAGACCTTTGGCCGGGTTGCGCCCCACCGGAAGCGGTGGTGCGGCGCCCGGTTGTCGGGCAAGGATTCCCGCCGCTGGTGACCACCACGGCGGAACGAACAGAAAGGGGCCCCTGCGCGGCCGCGTCCCTGCCGGTGCGAATCGGCAGACGCGCCCGGGGGCGGAGGAGACACATGTCGAACGCGGAAACACCCGCCGAGCAGACCGGCGGGAATCCCGCCACACCCACGGGCGGCCCGTTGGCCGACCTGCCACCCCGGATCCGGGTGCACGCGCTGGCCAAGCTGCTGGAGTCGCACAGCCGGGACATCCTCGCGAAGCTCGCCGAGCTGGGCGAAAGCGTGCGCAGTGCGCAGTCGAGCGTGACCAGGGACGTGGCGCTCAAGGTGGCCGAGGCCTTCGCACCCGGCGAAACGCCCGGTGAGACCGAAGACACGCCGGCCGAGCCGGTGGCCCAGGAGACCCGGCAGCCCGCCGAGACCCGCCCGTCGGTGCCGTCGGTGCCGGTCGTTGAGGCCGAGAAGCCGCGGCCGAGGCAGAAGACCCGCGCGCACCTGCCGGTGTTCGCCGCGCCGTCGCCGGTCTTCCTGCCGCCGGAGCCGGCCGAGCGTGCGGCCAAGCCGGCCCGCAAGCCGGTCGACCCGTTCGCGGAGCCGCCGTCGCGTCCCGAGCCCGAGGTCGCCGAGGAAGAGGTCGAAGACACCACGCCGGACGCCGACACCGGTGCCGACGACGACGGTGACGACGCCGGCAGCCGCCGTCGCCGCCGCCGGGGCCGTCGCGGCCGTGGCCGTGGCAAGGGCGCCGAGGGTGGCGACGAGGCCGGCGAGACCGAGGACGACCAGGTCGAGGAGCAGCCGCGCCGCAAGCGCCGCAACGGTGACGAAAAGCCCGAAGCGGACACCGAGGAGGCCGAGGACGCCGCTGAGTCGGCTGTGTCCTCTGTGTCGGCTGTGTCCTCTGTGTCGTCTTCGGAGGCCGACAGCGACGCCGACGAGGGTGAAGGTGGCAGCCGCCGTCGTCGCCGTCGCCGTCGCCGCAAGGGCTCGGACGGTGACGAGGCCGAGACCACCGACGACCCGCCCAACACCGTCACCCACGTCCGCCAGGCGAAGGCCGAGCAGTCCGAGCGCCCGGCGCGCGACGAGGTGCGCAGCGTCCGCGGGTCGACCCGGCTGGAGGCCAAGCGCCAGCGCCGCCGCGACGGCCGCGAGGCCGGCCGCCGCCGGGCCCCGATCCTGTCCGAGGCCGAGTTCCTGGCCCGCCGCGAGGCGGTCGAGCGCACGATGGTCGTCGCCGAGCACGGCGACTCCACCCAGATCGCGGTGCTGGAGGACGGCGTCCTCGTCGAGCACTTCGTGACGCAGTCGGGCTCCGGCTCGATCGTCGGCAACGTCTACCTCGGCCGCGTCCAGAACGTGCTGCCGAGCATGGAAGCCGCGTTCATCGACATCGGCCGCGGCCGCAACGCCGTGCTCTACGCCGGCGAGGTCGACTGGGACGCCGCCGGCCTCGAGGGCAAGGCCCGCAAGATCGAGCAGGCGCTGTCCACCGGCGACTCGGTGCTGGTCCAGGTGACCAAGGACCCGGTCGGGCACAAGGGCGCCCGGCTGACCACGCAGATCTCGCTGCCCGGCCGCTTCCTCGTGTACGTGCCCGCGGGCGGCGCCACCGGCATCTCCCGCAAGCTGCCCGAGAACGAGCGCCGCCGGCTCAAGGACATCCTCAAGCGGATCGTCCCGGAGGACGCGGGTGTCATCATCCGCACCGCCTCCGAGGGCATCGGCGAGGAGGAGCTGGGCCGCGACGTCGACCGCCTGAAGGCCCAGTGGGACGTCATCAAGGAGAAGGCCGCCGGCGGGTCCGGCAAGAAGGGCGGCGCTCCGACCATGCTCTACGAAGAGCCCGACCTGCTGGTCAAGGTCGTGCGTGACCTCTTCACCGAGGACTTCACCAAGCTGGAGATCCAGGGCAACCGGTCGTGGGAGACGATCAACGGCTACGTCAGCCACGTCGCCCCGGAGCTGACCGAGCGCCTCAAGCGCTACGTCGGCACCGGTGACGCGTTCGCCGACCACCGGATCGACGAGCAGATCACCAAGGCCCTCGACCGCAAGGTCTGGCTGCCTTCGGGTGGTTACCTGGTCATCGACCGCACCGAGGCGATGACGGTGATCGACGTCAACACCGGCAAGTTCACCGGATCGGGTGGCAACCTCGAGGAGACGGTGACCCGCAACAACCTGGAGTCGGCGGAGGAGATCGTCCGCCAGCTCCGGCTGCGGGACATCGGCGGCATCATCGTCATCGACTTCATCGACATGGTGCTCGAGTCCAACCGCGAGCTGGTGCTGCGCCGCCTCACCGAGTGCCTCGGCCGCGACCGCACGCGCCACCAGGTGGCCGAGGTCACCTCGCTCGGCCTGGTGCAGATGACCCGCAAGAAGATCGGCACCGGTCTGCTGGAAGCGTTCTCGACGCCGTGCGAGCACTGCAAGGGCCGGGGCGTGCTCGTCTCGACCGAGGTGCAGCGCACGAGCGGCGGCTCGGCGCAGTCCCACGGCGGGAACGGCAACAGCGGCAACAGCGGCAACAGTGGTGGCAACAGCGGCGGCGGGGAGAAGAGCTCCCGTCGCTCGCGGGGCCGCGGCAAGGGCGAGGAGGCCGCCAAGGAGCAGGCCGAAGCCGCCAAGGCCGAGGTGCACGCCGTTCCGCCGCCGGAGCGGCGCGAGTCGATCGCGTCCGCGGTGGCGGCGGTGGCCAACGCCGCGAAGGCCGCCAAGGACCACGACCACGGCGCCCTGAACGGCAACGGGCCCGCCCCGGAGCCGGCCAGGGAGGTCGCGGACGTCCCGGCGACCACGGAGGCGGACGAGACGCCGGTGGCGGCCGAGCCGTCCGCCGAGCCGGCCAGGGAGGTGGCCGGCATCCCGGTGACCACCGAGGCCGACGAGGTGCCGGTGCCGCCGGAGGAGGAGCCCGAGGTCGAGCGCTCCCCGGCCCCGGAGCCGGCCGAGGAGCCCGTTACCGCGGCAGTGCGGTCTGTGGAGGCTGTGGACTCTTCGGAGCCGGTCTCCGACCCGGAGATCACTGTGCCCGAACCGGCCGTGCGCTCCACCCGGCGCCGTCCGCGCCGGGCGGCGTCGCGGCCGGCAGGTCCGCCGGTGCACGCCTCCGACCAGAGCAAGTGAACAACTAGGGGGACCCCGGTGGTAACGCACCGGGGCACCCCACGTAACCTGTAGTACGGCCTGCCACCAGAGCAGGTTGTCTGCGCGAGTCCAGGACCGCCGTTCCATCAGGTGGGCCGGTCGCGCGGAGCCCCCACCCATTGTCGAGCAATGCAGGAGACTTCCGTGTCGGCGTACGCGATCGTCAAGACCGGCGGCAAGCAGTACAAGGTGGCCGTCGGCGACGTCGTCGAGGTCGAGAAGCTCGAGGGCGAGCCGGGCACCGAGCACATCCTCCCCGCCGTTTTGTACGTCGACGGTGGCGAGGTCACCACGGACGTCGACGCGTTGGCGAAGGTCTCGGTCACCGGCAAGGTCGTCGAGCAGACCAAGGGCCCGAAGATCCGGATCCACAAGTTCAAGAACAAGACGGGCTACCACAAGCGTCAGGGTCACCGGCAGAAGCTGACCCGCGTCGAGGTCACCGCCATCTCCCTGTAAGGGCTTCTCCGGATCTTCGTTTTAGAAAGAGGACTGAGCTATGGCTCACAAGAAGGGTGCGTCCAGCTCCCGCAACGGTCGTGACTCGAACGCGCAGCGCCTCGGCGTCAAGCGCTTCGGCGGCCAGGAAGTCAACGCGGGCGAGATCCTGATCCGTCAGCGTGGCACCAAGTTCCACCCCGGCGTGAACGTCGGCCGTGGCGGCGACGACACGCTGTTCGCGCTGGCTGCCGGCGCGGTCCAGTTCGGCGAGAAGCGTGGCCGCAAGACGGTCAACATCGTCGTGCCAGTCGAAGCCTGATTCGGCTTCTGTCTAGACCTCTGACGAGGGGTGGGGCCGGAATATCCGGTGCCACCCCTCGTTTGTTTTGTGTAGTCCCTTTGTTGCGAGTGAAGTGAGGCAAAGTCATGGCGTCCCGGTTCGTGGACCGCGCGGTCATCCACCTGACCGCCGGTGACGGGGGCAACGGCTGCGCCTCGGTGCACCGCGAGAAGTTCAAGCCCCTCGGCGGCCCCGACGGCGGCAACGGCGGCAACGGCGGCGATGTCCTGCTGGTCGTCGACCCGAACGTACACACCCTGCTCGACTTCCACTTCCGCCCGCACGCCAAGGCCGGCAACGGCAAGATGGGCCAGGGCAGCAACCGCGCGGGCGCGGCGGGGGAGACGCTGGTGATGAAGGTGCCGTCCGGCACCGTCGTGTTCACCGAAGACGGCGAAATGGTCGCCGACCTGATCGGTCCGGGCACCACGTTCGTCGCCGCCCAGGGCGGCCGGGGCGGGCTCGGCAACGCCTCCCTGTCGTCGAAGGCTCGCAAGGCACCCGGGTTCGCGCTGCTGGGCGAGCCGGGCGAAAGCCGCGACCTGACGCTGGAGCTGCGGTCGGTCGCCGACGTCGGCCTGCTGGGGTTCCCGTCCGCCGGCAAGTCGTCGCTGATCTCGGTGCTGTCCGCGGCCAAGCCGAAGATCGCCGACTACCCGTTCACCACACTGGTGCCGAACCTCGGCGTCATCACCGGCGGCGACACGGTGTTCACGATGGCCGACGTGCCCGGCCTCATCCCCGGCGCGTCCGAAGGCAAGGGCCTGGGCCTCGACTTCCTCCGCCACATCGAGCGCTGCGCGGTGCTGGTGCACGTCGTCGACTGCGCGACGCTGGAGCCCGGCCGTGACCCGCTGTCCGATGTCGATGCCCTGGAAGCGGAACTCGCGAAGTACACGCCGAGTCTCGGCGGGAAGCTCGAAGAACGTCCGCGCGTGGTCGTCCTCAACAAGATCGACGTCCCGGAGGCCGCCGAACTCGCCGAGTTCGTCCGCCCGGAGCTGGAGGCCCGCGGCCTGCAGGTGTTCGAGATCTCGACGGCGTCCCGCAAGGGGCTGCGGGAGCTGACCTTCGCGCTCGCCGCGGTCGTCGAGAAGTACCGCGAGGCGCAGCCGGTGCTGGAACCGGAGCAGATCGTCCTGCGGCCGCTGGCCGTCGACGACTCCGGGTTCACCGTCGAGGTCGACCCGGAGGAAGAGGGCGCGTTCATCGTGCGCGGCGCCCGCCCGGAGCGGTGGATCCGCCAGACCGACTTCAGCAACGACGAGGCCGTCGGCTACCTCGCTGACCGCCTCAACCGCCTCGGCGTCGAGGACAAGCTGGCGAAGCTCGGCGCGAGGCCGGGCAGCCCGGTCACGGTCGGCGACGTCCAGTTCGAGTGGGAGCCGTCGACGCCGAGCGTCGCGATGCACCTGTCCGGGCGCGGCACCGACGTCCGGCTGGAGCGCGTCGACCGGATCGGCGCCACCGAGCGCAAGGAAGCCCGCCGGATCCGGCGGGCCGGCTCGGACGAGTTCGAGGACGTCCTGGACGTCGAGGAGTGAGCGGCACGCGCGAAGCCATCGCGGCCGCGCGGCGCCTGGTGGTCAAGGTCGGGTCGTCGGCGCTGACGACCGCGGGCAGCGGGCTCGACGCGGCCCGGCTGAACGCGCTGGTCGACGCGATCGCCGAGCGCGTCGCCCGGGAGACCCAGATCGTGCTCGTGTCCTCGGGTGCGATCGGGGCCGGCTTGGCCCCGCTCTCGCTGGGCAAGCGGCCGCGCGACCTCGCCACGCAGCAGGCGGCGGCGAGCGTCGGGCAGCTGGCGCTGGCGCACGCGTACGCGGAGTCGTTCGGGCGGTACTCATTGACGGTCGGGCAGGTGCTGCTGACCTCCGACGACGTCGTCCGCCGTTCGCACTACCGCAACGCGCAGCGGACGTTTTCGCGCCTGCTGGCACTCGGCGCGGTCCCGGTCGTCAACGAGAACGACACGGTGGCGACCGAGGAAATCCGCTTCGGCGACAACGACCGCCTGGCGGCCTTGGTCGCCCACCTGATCGGCGCCGACGCGCTGGTCCTGCTGTCCGATGTGGACGGCCTGTACGACGGAGACCCCCGCGGCGGCGCGACCCGCAAGCTGACGGAGGTCCTCTCGGAGTCCGATGTGGACGGAATCTCGGTCGGCATGTCCAGCTCCGGCCTGGGAACGGGCGGCATGGTGTCCAAGCTCGCGGCGGCTCGCACGGCGGCGGGCGCGGGCATCCCGGTCCTGCTGGCGGCGGCGTCGGAAGCCGCGGCGGCGTTGACGTCGGCTTCCCCGGGGACAGCGTTCGCCCCCGCGGACACCCGCCTGTCGGCCCGCCGGTTCTGGCTGGGCTACGCGGCGGACACCACGGGCAAGCTCCGCCTCGACGACGGCGCGGTGACCG
This sequence comes from Amycolatopsis sp. lyj-109, assembly GCF_046548995.1. Classification (NCBI taxonomy): domain Bacteria; kingdom Bacillati; phylum Actinomycetota; class Actinomycetes; order Pseudonocardiales; family Pseudonocardiaceae; genus Amycolatopsis; species Amycolatopsis sp. lyj-109. The sequence goes on along the minus strand of NZ_JAJPWR010000011.1, from coordinate 138,568 downwards.
CGGTGGTCCGCCGCCGCAGGTCCCTCCTGGCGGCCGGCATCACCGGCGTGGACGGCGATTTCCAGGCGGGCGACGTCGTCGACCTGGTGGACGCGAAGGACCGCGCGGTCGCCCGCGGAGTGGTGGCCTTCGACGCGACGGAGCTCCCGGACCTGATCGGCCGCTCCACCCCCGAACTCCCGCCCGAGCAACGCCGCGAGGTAGTCCACGCCGACGACCTCGTCCCCCTCCGCCGCTGACCCAAGCGTGATCCGCGGGGCATCTCGCGTGAATGGACGGGCATCACCGTGTCGCCCCTCCCCACGCGAGACCGGCGGCACTTTCACGTGAAAGTGCCGCTCGTGCTCAGCCCAGCGAGACCAGGCGGGCTCCGCCGTCGGCCTCCAGGACCGTGCCGGTCAGGTTCGGGTTCGTCGCCGCCAGGGTGACCACCTCCGCGACGTCGTCGGCCGTCGCGACCCGGCGGACCGGGATCGAAGCCGCCGTCTGCGCGAAGAACCCCTCCCGCATCTCCTCCGGGAAGCCGCTCCACCAAGCCGTGTCGACCACACCCGGCGACACCGCGTTCACCCGCCTCGGCGCCAGCTCGACCGCCAGCGGCTTGACCAGCGCTTCGATTGCCGCGTTCAGGGCGCCGATCCCCGCCGTGCCGGCCATCGCCGCCCGGGCCGTGATCGCGCTGAGCAGCGTGATCGACCCGTCCGCCGCCAGGTGCGGCAGCACGGCCTGGATCGTCGTCAGGTGCGCCCAGAACTTCGCGTCGAACGCCCGCCGCAGCATCGCGAGGTCCAGCGCGTCGATCGGCCCCATCCCTTCGGTGCCGGACAGGCTCACCACCAGTACGTCGACCGTCCCGAGCGACCCGGCCAGCGCCGCCATCGCGACGGCGTCACCGCCGTCGGCTTGGTGTCCGGTCAGTTCCGGATCGCTCGACGCGACGTCGTCGAGGCGCTCCTTGCCGCGCCCGGTGACGTGGACGTCGTATCCCCGCTGCTGCAGCCGTCGCGCGGTCGCCAGGCCGATGCCCGAAGTGCCGCCGGCCACGAGAGCGATGCTCATGCTTGTTCCTCATTTCGAACCGGTACGTCTCGTTTCGAAATCGACGCTACCATCGGATCCCATGACCGACCAGTCCCGCCCCGGACGCAAACGCAGCGAACAGAGCCGCCTGGCGATCCTCGCCGCGACGCTCGAACTGGTCGCGGAGGCCGGCTACGGCGCGCTGACCATCGAGGGCATCGCCGCGCGCTCGGGCGTCGGCAAGCAGACGATCTACCGCTGGTGGCCGTCGAAGGCCGACGTCCTGCTCGACGCGCTCGCGACGAAGGCGGACCTGCAGATCCCCGTCCCCGACGCCGGGTCGTTCCGCGCGGACCTGGCCGGCTTCCTCGCCGGCACGTTCGAGCTGGGCGGCAAGTCCCCGGTCGCGGACACGCTCCGGGCGCTGATGGCCCAGGCGCAGATCGACCCGGACTTCGGCAACCGCTTCCGCGAGGACTTCCTGTTCCGTCGCCGCGCCGCGCTCGCCGCGCTCGTCGACCGCGCCCACGAGCGCGGTGAACTCCCGGCCGGCGTCCGCCCCGGCACGGTGATCGACGTCGTGTTCGGGACGCTCTGGTACCGCCTCCTCGCGACACGCGAACCGGTCGACGGCGGTCTGGCGGACGAACTGGTGGCGCTACTGTCGGATCACGGCGCCTCGACCGCCGAGATCCGGTAGCGGGCCACCGAAGCGTCGAGGATCTGCACCGCCTGCTCGTCCGACGGCCCGGACCCGCGGAAGCGCTCCAGGTCTTCGTCGGATTCCCAGCGCTCGTACACCGTGACCCGCTCGGGAGCGAGCAGGTCGGCGCCCAGTGCGTACTCGAGGCAACCCGGGGCTTCGCGGGCGAGCCGCACGGCTTCGGCGCAGCCTTCGAGGTAGGCGTCGCGGGCTTCGGGAGCGACCGCGAGCCACCCCGCCACGATGATCACGACGCGATCCGCTCCGGCTTGATCGTGAGCAGCAGCCGCGTCTGATCGCGCCCGCCCCACCACGGGTAAGGGCCGCCGAGGTAGCGCTGCGCAAGCTCCTCGATGTGCTCGACGGCGCCGTCCTCGGTCATGTCGACGACCTGCCCGCGGATCGCGTAGTAGCGCGACGGCCGGTCGCGGTCGGCGACGTTGAGCGCCACCCGCGGGTCACGCGCGATGTTGCGCTGCTTCTGGTGCCCCAGCACGGTGTTGACGAGGATGTGCGTGCCGTCGGTGTCCACCCAGGTCTGGGTGAGCTGCGGCGAGCCGTCCGGCATCACCGTCGACAGGAAGCACAGGCTGGGCCCGCGCAGCAGAGCGAGCAGGTCGCCGGGCAGTTCCACAGTAGTCTCCCGCTAGAGCCGGTCGGGCGCTTCGATGCCGAGCAGGGAGAGCCCGAGCGCAAGCGTGTTCGACGTCAGCGTAGCCAACCTCAGCCGCGACGCGCGCAGCTCGGACGAAGGCGCCTTCAGTACCGGACAGTCATCGTAGAACCGCGAGAAAGCGACAGCCGTCTCGTACAGGTACGTACACAGCTTGTGCGGCGCGTAGGCACTCGTCGCCGCCTTCAATGCTTCGCCGAACCTGAGCAGCTTCAGCGCCAACGCCCGTTCCGCGTGCTCTTCGAGCAGGACGTCGGTGCCGTCGGGCAAGCCGCCTGCCTTCCGAATGATCGACTGCGTCCGTGCGTGTGCGTACTGGAGGTACACCGACGTGTTTCCCTCCTTGGCCAGCATCCGGTCCCAGGCGAAGACGTAGTCGCGCTCGCGGTCGCCGGACAGGTCCGCGTACTTCACCGCGCCGATGCCCACCGCCCGGGCGACTTCGGCCTGGCCCGCCGCGTCGAGCTCACTGCGTTCGGCAACGACCGCCGCGGCCTGCGTCACGGCTTCGGTCAGCAGGTCTACCAGCTTGACGGTCTCGCCGGCCCGGGTCTTCATGGCCTTGCCGTCCGCGCCCAGCACGGTGCCGAAGCCGATGTGCTCGGCGTGCCCGGTCAGCCAGCCCGCCGCCCGGCAGGTGGCGAACAGCATCGCGAAGTGCTGCGCCTGCGGTGTCCCGACGACGTAGAGCAGGTCGGTCGCGCCGCGCTCGGCCGTCCAGTACCGGACGGTCGCCAGGTCCGTGGCGGCGTACCCGTAGCCGCCGTCGCGCTTGCGGACGATCAGCGGCAGCCGGTCGCCTTCGCGGTTGCGGAACCCTTCGGGGAACACACAGATCGCGCCGTCGCTGACCTCGGTCAGGCCGGCTGCCCCGAGGTCGTCGACGACCGTGGCGAGGTACGGGTTGTAGAAGCTTTCGCCGTAAATGTCCTTGCCGGTCAAGGAAATCCCGAGCAGCGCGTAGACCTCGTCGAAGTGCCGGGTCGACTCGTCGACGAGCTCCTGCCAGACGGCGAGGGTGTCTTCGTCGCCGCTCTGCAGCTTGACGACACGCGTGCGCCCCCGCGTCGCGAACGCTTCGTCGCTGTCGAACTTCCGGCGCGCTTCGCGGTAGAAGGCGTCCAGGTCGGCGATCGCGCGTTGCCCGGCGGAGACGTCGAGGAGGTGCTCGATGAGCATGCCGAACGGCGTGCCCCAGTCGCCGAGGTGGTTGTGCGGCAGCACTTCGTGCCCGGCGAACCGCAGTAGCCGGGCGAGCGCATCGCCGATCACGGACGAGCGCAGGTGCCCGACGTGCATCTCCTTGGCGACGTTCGGGCTGCTGTAGTCGAGCGCGATCCGCCGGGGCACGGTGGTTTCCGGCACGCCGAGACGCGGATCGCCGAGCAGGGCGGCGGTGGCCGACTCGAGCCAGTGCGTGCGCAGCACGAAGTTCAGGAAGCCCGGCCCGGCGATCTCGGGTGGGTCGGCGATCCCGTCGAGCTCCAGCGCCCCGGCGATGAGGGCGGCGACCTCGCGCGGCGGCCGGCCGAGCTGCTTGCCCAGGCTCATCGCGAGGTTGGCCTGGAAGTCGACGCCTTCGCGTGGCGACGCCTGGACGAGCGCCTGCTCCGGCGTCAGTTCGACGTCCAGTGCCCGGCCGGCGGCGGTCACCACGCGGCGTGCCAGCTCCTCGGTAACGTCGGCGGTGTGCACGGTGTCCCTCCTTCGGCTCGGTCACGGAAGTCCGCAGCGTAGCGAGCGTGACCGGCCGATGACGAAGGGTTTACTCCAGCTCGCTGCCCTTGGTCTCCGGAAGCGTGAGGATGACCGCGAACGCGATCGCCGCGCCCGCGGCGACGTACCAGAAGTAGAGCGTCGGCGACACGGCGCCGAACAGCGTGATGAGCAGGGGAGCGGTGCCGCCGAAGATCGCGACGGTCAGGTTGTACCAGGCCCCGATGCCCAGCGCGCGCAGTTCGGTGGGGAACAGCTCGCTCATGATGGCCGGCGCGATCGACGTCATCGCCGTGTACAGCCCGAGCCCGACGCAGAACACCACGAGCAGGCCGCCGATGCCGGGACCGATCAAAGTGGACAGCGGCACGACGACGACCGCGGTCGCTCCGGACCAGACGAGCAGCTGCGGCTTCCGGCCGACCCGGTCCGACAGCGCGCCGAGCGGGTACTGCAGCGCGATGAACAGCGCGGTGCCGACCGAAAGGGCGAGGAAGACGGTGTCGGCGTCGGCGTGCCGGTTCTTCACCGCGAACGACGTGAGTGCGCTGAAGAACGTGTAGTAGCAAAGCGTCGACAGCATCGTGAAGCCGACGAGCCGGCCGACAGCCTTCGGGTGGTGGGTCAGCGTCGTCAGCAGCGGCCGTTCGATCTTCCGCGCCTTGGTCTTCGTCTGCTCGAACAGCTCGGTCTCCGCGAGGCTGCGACGCAGCCACAGCCCGACCAGGCCGAAGACGCCGCCCAGCAGGAACGGCAGCCGCCAGCCCCACGACGCGAGCTGTGCCTTGTCCAGCGCGCGGGCCAGGACGAAGCCGAGCACGGTCGCGACGAGCACCGCCGAGCCGGTCGAGATGTAGAAGAACGCCGAGTACCGGCCACGACGTTCCGGCGGCGCGATCTCGCCCAGGTAGGCCGACGCGTTAGACACCTCGCCGCCGAGCGACAGCCCCTGGGCGATGCGCGCGAGCAGCAGCAGGATCGGCGCGAGCCAGCCGACCTGCGCGAACGTCGGCAGCAGCCCGATCGCGACCGAGCCGCCCGCCATCAGCAGGATGGTGAGGATCATGGCGGGCTTCCGGCCGCGGGTGTCGGCGAACCGCCCGAGCAGGATGCCGCCGAGCGGCCGGAAGAAGAACGCCAGCGCGTAGGCGGCGAAGGTGTTGATCAGCGCGAGCGTGTCGTTCCCGGCGGGGAAGAACGCACTGGCGAAGTAGATGCTGAACGTCGCGTAGATCGTCCAGTCGAACCACTCCAGCGCGTTCCCGGCACTGGCGGCGAACAGCTTGCGCACCGGCAGCCGGTGGCGCTGTGACACCTGGACGGCGGATTCGGTCATGGCGGCCTCCACGTCACCCGAAGGTGGAACGGGACTTTGCCACATTCCTTCGCAGTGCGAAAGATCCTGACTGCCCGGTTTCTTCGTCCTCCTCCCTCAGGCCGTGCTGGCCAGCGCGAACGGCAGCACCGCGGGCGCCCCGGCCCGCCGCAGCAGCCGCGCGGCCAGCGTCATCGTCCAGCCGGTGTCGATGACGTCGTCGACCAGCAGCACCGGCCCGGGCGGCAGCGCCGCCGCGAGGTCGGCCGGCATGCTCAGCCGCCGCCACAGGTCGGCCAGCCTCTGCGCGCTGTTCGCCTGGCGTGGTGGCGGGCCGTCCGCGTCGAGCGCGCCGATGAAGTCCAGCCTGCCGATCTCGGCCAGCCGGGTCGCCAGGCTGTACACCAGCTGCGGCCGCGTCTCCGACGGGACGGCGACCACCGCGACCGGCCGTTGCGCCCACTGCCACCCGGCGAGCACCTGGACGCAGGCCTTGAACACCGAGTCCGGCACCTCGCCGTCCTTCGCCTGGGGACCGACGAGCTCCCGCAGCCGGTTGCCCCAGCCGACGTCGGTGAGCCGCCCGAGCACCTGGCCCGGCTCGGCCTGGTCGTCGGCCGAGATCCGCCCGGACACCGGGACGTCCAAAGAGGACATGCCCGTCGGCCACTGCTTCCGCGGCGCGACCTCGACGCCGGGCCGCTGCAGGCGTTCCCGGGTCGCGTCGACGACCTCGTCGGCCACCGTCGTGTCCCAGTGCTGTCCGGTGCAGTTGTCGCATCGACCGCACGGCACCGCGTCGGGGTCGTCGAGCTGGCGCCGCAGGTACTCCATCCGGCAGCCGCCGGTCGCGAGGTAGCCGATCATCGCCTCCTGCTCGCGGTCGCGCGCCTCCGCCACCCGCCGGTACCGCCCGCGGTCGTACTGCCATTCCTCGCCCGTGCTCGTCCAGCCGCCCTTGACGCGCCGGACCGCGCCGTCGACGTCGAGGACCTTGAGCACCATTTCCAGCCGTGACCGGGAAAGCTCCACCGACGGCTCGAGCGCGGCCGTCGACAGTGGACGGTCGGCGTAGGAGAGGGTGTTCAGCACCTGGGTCACCCGGAGCTCGTCCGGGAAGGCCAGCGACCCGAAGTACGCCCAGATCGCCTTGTCCTCCTCCCCGGGCAGCAGCACGACCTCGGCGCGCTCCACGCCACGCCCGGCGCGGCCGACCTGCTGGTAGTAGGCGATCGGCGACGACGGCGCGCCGAGGTGCACGACGAACCCGAGGTCCGGTTTGTCGAACCCCATGCCCAGCGCGGACGTCGCGACCAGGGCCTTGACGCGGTTGCCGAGCAGGTCGTCCTCGGCCGCCTGCCGGTCGGCCGGGTCGGTCTTGCCGGTGTAGGCCGCCACCGGGTAGCCGCGGTCCTTCAGCAGCGACGCGACGTCGTGCGCCGCCGCGACGGTCAGCGTGTAGATGATCCCCGAACCGGGCAGCTCGGCCAGGTGCTCCGCGAGCCAGGCCAGCCGCGCCTGCGACGTCGGCAGCCGGCACACCGACAGCCGCAGGCTCTCCCGGTCGAGGCTGCCGCGCAGCACCAGCGTGTCCGCGCCGGTGCCGAGGCCCAGCTGCTCGGCGACGTCGGTGACCACGCGGTCGTTCGCGGTCGCGGTGGTCGCCAGCACCGGCACCCCGTCGGGCAGGTCCCCCAGCAAGGTGCGCAAGCGCCGGTAGTCCGGCCGGAAGTCGTGGCCCCAGTCCGAAATGCAGTGTGCCTCGTCGACCACCAGCAGCCCGGTGCTCGCGGTCAGCTTCGGCAGCACGTTGTCGCGGAAGTCCGGGTTGTTCAGCCGTTCGGGGCTGACCAGCAGGACGTCCACCTCGCCGGCCGCGACCGACGCCTGGACCTGGTCCCACTCCTGCGGGTTCGCCGAGTTCATCGTCGCCGCGTGGATCCCGGCCCGCGCCGCCGCCGAGATCTGGTTGCGCATCAGCGCCAGCAGTGGCGAGACGATGACCGTCGGCCCGCTGCCCTGTTCGCGCAGCAACGCCGTGGCCAGGAAGTACACCGCCGACTTGCCCCACCCGGTGCGCTGCACGACCAGCGCGCGGCGTCGCTGCGCGACCAAGGCCTCGATGGCCGTCCATTGGTCTTCGCGCAGCTTCGCCGCATCGCCGGCCAGTGCCCGGAGGAGGGTCTCGGCGCGGTCGCGGAGGGCTGAGGTGGTGCTGGTCGTGTCCACGTCCCCACGTCTACCCCATGACACCGACAGATCGGGAATCGGCGGCGCCGCGAACGGAGGGTTCGCGACGAATACGGGCCGTATTGTGACCCGAATCACAACTTCGCACGGTCGGGCGGGGTGGCGAAGAGCACCGGGCCGCACGGTGCCCGGCCTTATAGGCTCTCCGGTCATGTCACCACGGCGGATCGGGGTCATGGGCGGCACTTTCGACCCCGTGCACCACGGTCACCTCGTCGCGGCGAGCGAGGTCCAGTCCCGGTTCGGGCTCGACGAGGTGATCTTCGTCCCCACCGGGCAGCCGTGGCAGAAGACCGCCCGCGAGGTGACCAAGGCCGAGGACCGCTACCTGATGACGGTGATCGCGACCGCGTCCAACCCGGTCTTCTCCGTCAGCCGCGTGGACATCGACCGCGGCGGCCCGACCTACACCGTCGACACCCTCCGCGACCTGCACGCCGAGTACCCGGGGGACGAGCTCTTCTTCATCACCGGCGCGGACGCGCTCGAACAGATCCTGACCTGGCACAAGGCCGACGAGCTGTTCGACTTCGCGCACTTCATCGGCGTCACCCGGCCCGGCTACCGGCTCAATTCCCACCACCTGCCCAGCGGCAAGGTGAGCCTCGTCGAGGTCACCGCGATGGCCATTTCGTCCACCGGCTGCCGCGATCGGGTCGGACGCGGGGAGCCGGTCTGGTACCTCGTGCCCGACGGTGTCGTCCGCTACATCACCAAGAAGGACCTTTACCGGAAGAGCGACTGAACCACTGTCGGTGCCTGCGGGTACCCTTCTCGGGCGAACCCGATCCGGAAAAGGAGCACTGTGACAGCCACGTCCGAGGCACGAGAGCTGGCCGTAGCGGCCGCCCACGCGGCGGCGGACAAGAAGGCCAGCGACGTCGTCGTGCTGGACGTGTCCGAACAGCTCGTCATCACCGACGCCTTCGTCATCGCCTCCGCGTCCAATGAGCGCCTCGTCGGCGCGATCGTCGACAACGTCGAGGAGAAGCTGCGCGAGAGCGGGCACAAGCCGGTCCGCCGCGAAGGCGCCCGTGAAGGGCGCTGGGTGCTGCTCGACTACGTCGATGTCGTCGTGCACGTCCAGCACGTCGAAGAGCGCACCTTCTACGGCCTCGAGCGGCTCTGGAAGGACTGCCCGCGCATCGAGGTGGCCGGTCTCGAGGAGCCACCCGCGGACGAGGACCCGGACGTCCCGTGAGCCCGCGGAGGCTGGTGCTCTGGCGTCACGGCGAAACGGACTACAACGCCGCCGGGCGGATGCAGGGTCACCTCGACTCGGCGCTGACCCCGCGCGGCTGGAACCAGGCCCGGTTCGCGGTGCCCGCACTGGCCCGCTTCTCCCCGGACCTCGTCATCGCCTCCGACCTGCGTCGCGCCACCGACACCGCCACCGTGCTCACCGACGCGATCGGCGTCCCCCTGCGCATCGACAAGCGGCTGCGCGAGACGCACCTGGGCGAGTGGCAGGGGCTCACCGGCGAGGAAGTCGACCAGGCGTACCCCGGTGAGCGCGACCGCTGGCGCACCGACGCGACCTGGGCCCCGCCGGGCGGCGAGAGCCGTGTCGACGTCGCCGACCGCGCGGTCGAAGTCGTCACCGACCTGCAGCAGGCCAATTCCGCGGCGGGCGACACCGTGCTGCTGGCCGCGCACGGCGGGCTGATCATCGCCCTGACCGCGCGGCTGCTGGTCCTGCCGGTGGAGACCTGGCCGTCGCTCGGCGGGATCTCGAACTGCCACTGGGTCGAGCTGGGCCGCCGCGACGGGAAGTGGCGGCTGCACGCCTACAACGCGGGGATGCACGGCTAGCCGATGGGGCCGCGCCTGCTGGTGTTCGGCGATTCGCTGAGCTTTCACGGTCCCGAAGGACCTTGTGCCGCCGACGAGCCGCGGCTGTGGCCCAATGTCGCGGCCGCCGCCCTCGGGGGCACCGCCGACCTGGTCGCCGGGATCGGCTGGAACGCCCGGGACGCCTGGTGGTCGCTGACCGGCGACCCGCGTGTCTGGGCCGACCTGCACCACGTCGACGCGGTCGTGTTCGCGATCGGCAGCATGGACACGCTGCCCTCGCCGTTGCCGACCTACCTGCGCACCGGACTGCGGTACCTGCGGCCCGACCCGGTGCGGCGCGTGGTGCGCAAGGCTTATCTCGCGGCGCAACCGCGGCTGGCGGTGGCCCTGCGCGGCCGCCCGTCGGTGCTGCCGGCCAAGCTCACCGTGCAGTACCTCGACACCGCCGTGGGCGCGCTGCGCGTCCTGCGGCCCGAGCTGCCGATCTTCGGCTGGCTGCCGTCGGTCCACCGTGCCGCGGCCTACGGCGGCGTGCACACCGCGCGCCCGGCCGCGGCGGCGGCGATGGCGGCTTGGAGTTCCCGAGCGGACGTGCCGTTGCTGGACCTCGAAGCCGTCGTGGGGGAGCACGTGCTCAGCGGTGCGGGCAACCCGGACGGCATGCACTGGGGCTGGGCGGGCCACGCCGCGGTGGGCGAGGCGATGTCCGTGTTGATGGCGCCGGTGCCCGCCCCCGGCCACGTAGGCTGACGGCGTGTCGGTCGCCGTAGTCACGGATTCCACCGCCCACCTGCCGGAGGGCTTCGCCGAACGGCACGCGGTCCGGGTGGTGCCCCTGCACGTCCTGGTCGACGGCGTGGTTTCCCTCGACGGCGTCGAGACCGGCCCGGCGGCGGTCGCGGAGGCGATGAAGCAGCGGAAGATCGTCACGACGTCGCGGCCGACCCCCACCGAATTCGTGAAGGAGTACCAGGCGGCCTTCGCCGACGGCGCGGACGCGATCGTGTCCGTGCACCTGTCGCGCGAGCTGTCGGGCACCTGGGAAGCGGCGGTGCTCGCGGCGCAGGAGGTGGGGCCGGACCGGGTCCGCGTCGTCGACTCGCGGACCACCGCGATGGGGCTCGGGTTCGCCGCGCTGCGCGCCGCTTCGGCCGCCTCCGCCGGGGTTCCGGCGGCCGCCGTCGAAGCCGCCGCGGTGACGGCGGCCGGCTGCTCGTCGACGTTCTTCGTCGTGGAGACCCTGGACCACCTGCGCCGCGGCGGCCGGATCGGCCCGGCGGCGGCGTTGCTCGGCACGGCGCTGGCGGTGAAGCCGGTGCTGCACATGTCCGACGGCCGGATCCTGCCGCTGGAGAAGGTCCGCACGATGAACCGGGCGATCGCGCGCCTGGTCGAGCTCGCGGCCCAGGCGGCGGCCGAGGACGACGTCGAGCTCGCGGTCCACCACCTCGCGTCGCCGGAACGGGCCGTCGAGCTCGCGAACCGGCTCGAAGTGGCCGTGCCGCGCTCGGCGGGCTGCGTGGTTTCCGAGCTGGGGGCGGTGATCGGGGCGCACACGGGTCCCGGGGTACTGGGTGTGGTCGTCCAGCGGGCGGTCCCGCGCACCGCACCCGGGCACGACTGAAACACCGGCTCCCGGGCTCGGTACCGGCAATCCATCCACAACACCCCGGTTGTCCACAGGACGTGACGTCACCCCTGTCGGACCCTCCCCGCGGGCCCTAACGTCGATCGTGTGTTCGAGCAGCCCGCCCGGGATCCGGGCCCTCCCCTCAACGACCGGCTCTCCTGGCTGGCCGACCAGCTCTCGCCCGATGCGAGCACGGTCGGCCCGGGCGGCCGGCTGATCCGGCGCTGGCTGCCGGGCGGACCGGCCGGTACCGGCCGCCGCCGGTGGGCACTGGCCGGCGTCCTCGCCGCGGTGGTGGCGATCGTCCTCGGCGCGGTCGCGCTGGTGGGCGGCGGCCCGCCGCCCGAGCCGCCGCCCGCGCTTCCCACCGCGCTGCCCAGCGAAAAACGGGTGGCGGAGGCGCGCGCGGCGCCCCAGCCGGGCCTGGTGATCAGCGTGATCGGCCGCGTCCGGTCGCCGGGTCTGGTCACGGTGCCCCAGGGCGCCCGCGTGGCGGACGTGCTGCGCGCGGCAGGCGGCCCCGAGCCGGGAGCGGACGTGGGCGCACTGAACCTGGCCCGCAAGGTGGCGGACGGTGAGCAGCTGGCGGTCGGCATCCCGGCGCCGGCGGCACCACCACCGGAGCCCGGATCCCCGGCGGCCGGCGGAAAGGTCGACCTCAACACGGCTTCGGCGGCCCAGCTGGACACGCTGCCGGGAGTCGGCGAGGTGATGGCCAAGCGCATCGTCCAGTGGCGCACGGACCACGGCGGCTTCACGAAGGTGGAGCAGCTGCGGGATGTCGAAGGCATCGGCGAAAGCAAGTTCCAGAAATTGCGCGAGCAGGTGACGGCCGGATGAGCACCTTTCCCGTGCCCGATACCAGGCAGGACATGCGGCTGGTCCCGGCAGCAGCGGCGTGCTGGTTTGCGGCGCTGGCCGGCTTGCTGCACGGCTGGTGGACGGCCGTCGCCACCGGCCTCGCCTCGGCGGTCCTCGCCGCGCTCGTGCTGTGGCGAGCCCGCGACCATCCCCGGGCGCGCGACGCGGCGGCGGCCCTGCTGGTGCTGGGCCTGCTCGCCGCAGGTCCGGTCGCCTGGCGGATCCGCGACGCGCAGCGCGACGAGCTTCGCGCCTCCGCGGCAGAAGGCCTGCCGGCGTCGTTGCGGGTCAATGTTGCCGAGCGCCCGAAACCCGTACGCAGCGCGGGGTACGCCGATCAGCAGGCCGGCGCCCGGTCGGTCGTGTTGGCGGCCGACGTGCGCACGGCATCGGTCGACGGACGGCCGGTCACCTCGTCCGGCCGCGTCCTGCTGCTGGCTCCGGTCGAGCGGTGGTCGTCCCTCCTGCCCGGCCAAGAGGTGACCGCGGCGGGCCTGCTGATGCCGCCGCGCGGCTCGGACCTGACCGTGGCGGTGCTGTCGGTACGCGGTCCACCGGGGGAGCCCGGTCCGTCACCGTGGTGGCAGCGGGCGGCGGCCGGGCTGCGCTCCGGTCTCCACGACCTGTGCCAGGTCCTGCCGGAGGAACCCGCGGGTCTCCTCCCGGGCCTGGTGCTGGGCGATACGAGCGCGTTGTCCCCGCGCGTCGAGCAGGAGTTCGTCTCCGCGGGCCTCGCGCACCTCACGGCGGTCAGCGGGGGCAATCTCGCAGTCGTCTGCGGGGCGGTGCTGCTCCTGTTGCGCCTGCTCCGGCTCGGTCCCCGGCTGTCGGCCGCGGCGGCCGGGACGTGCCTGGCCGGGTTCCTCGTCCTGGTCGGCCCGGAGGCGAGCGTCCTGCGCGCGGGCGTCATGGCGGCCGTGGCGCTCCTGGCCCTGGCGCTGGGACGCCGCGGTTCGGCGCTGCCCGCGCTGGCCTTCGCGGTGTGCTTGCTGGTGGTGGCGGATCCGGCGATGGCCACGGACTTCGGCTTCGCGCTGTCGGTGTGCGCCACCGGTGGGCTGGTCCTGCTCGCGCCCCGCTGGGCCGACGCTCTGGTCCGCCGCGGGATCCCGCCGGGATTCGCGGAGGGGCTCGCGATCCCGCTGGCGGCCTTCCTGGTGACGGCGCCGGTACTCGCGGGGATGGCGGGTTCGGTGAGCCTGGTCTCGGTGCTGACCAACGTCCTTGCCGCACCCGTGGTGGCCCCGGCGACGGTGCTCGGCGTGCTGGCGACGGTCACCGGCCCGTGGTGGCCGGGCGCCGGGAAGGTCCTGGTGCACTTGGCCGACCCGGAGGCCCGGTGGCTGATCACGGTGGCCCGGCACGGCGCGCGAGCCCCGGGTGCGGTCATCGCTTGGCCCGGTGGCTGGGTGGGTGGTCTCCTGGCAGCCGCGGTCCTCGTGGTGCTGGTGTTCGCGGTCCGGCACCGGCGGGTGCGGGTGCTGCTGGCGGTGCTCGTCGCCGGCGCGCTGCTGGTGTTCGTGCCGGTCCGGGTGCTGGCACCGGCGTGGCCGCCGCGGAACTGGGCGATGGTCGAGTGCGACGTCGGCCAGGGCGACGCGGTCGTACTGGCGACCGCCGAGCCGGGACGCGCGGTCGTCGTCGACGCCGGACCCGAACCGGGGCCGGTCGACGAGTGCCTGCACCGGCTGGCGGTCGACCGGATCCCGCTGCTGATCCTGAGCCACCTGCACGCCGACCACATCGGCGGTCTCTCCTCGGTCTTCGACGGCCGCGCGGTCGGCGCGATCGCCGTCGGCCCGGGGCGGTCGCCGGGGTGGGCGTGGCGCCAGGTCGCCGCCGAGGCGGCCCGGCGGGCGGTGGCGCTGGTGGAACTGAACCCGGGCGAACGGCTGGACTGGCCCGGCCTGGCGCTCGACGTCCTGGGCCCGCGCTACGTGCCGGCCCGCACGGACGGGCCACCGGACGGCACGACGATCAACAACAGCTCGGTGGTGCTACGAGCGGAGACCACGGCGGGCCGCGTCCTGCTGACCGGCGACGTCGAACTGGCCGCGCAGGCGGACCTGCTGGCCGACATCGGAGATCTGAAGGCGGAGGTGTTGAAGGTGCCCCATCATGGCAGCCGCTACTCGCTGCCGGCGTTCCTCGCGGCGGTGGCCCCGCGGGTGGCATTGGTCAGCGTGGGGGCGGGAAACAGCTACGGTCACCCCAGCAAGTCCACAATAGACACCCTGACGGCCCTCGGCGCGCGAGTCACCCGCACCGACGTGGACGGCGACACCGCGGTGGTCACCGGAACGGCGATCGCCCGCCGCGGCGAGCCGCGCGGTCCACCTCGCCGGTGAGGCGGACCGTCAATTCTTCTGGGCGTTCTCGTGGGTCAGGCGGCTGCGCTCGACGGTCATCCGACGTCGAGCCCATTGCTGGCCGCCCTCTTCGGCAAGAGTCTCGACGCGGGCGACCAGCACCTGGACGGCGTCCGCGCCTTCGTAAGGCGGTGACGACTGGAGGAACAATGCGGCTTCACGCTCGATCGCGTAGCCGACCTGGCTGTGCTCCACCCAGTTCTCGTGCAGGCCGAAGGTGGTCCGGACACCGGTGGCGATCAGCACGAAGGCGCCTATCGCGGCGATGATGACCGAGTCGAGGTGGGCGGCTGCGGCCACCGGAATCGCGGCCGAACCGGTGAGAGCGGCGACTTCCACGGCGGCGTATCTGATGCGGTCTCGCCGAGACCCCTTCTTGTACCACCGCCACCTCGCGACGACCGTCACCGGCAAGGCTTGGCCGTCGCGCTCGGCCGTGACCATCCAATGCTTGCCGAGATCTCCGGACGTGTCCGCAGCCCACTTCATCCCGAACCCCCCGCGATCGAGTCAACGCCCTGGCGGGTGTCGACCCTAGCGGCCCGATAGTCCGGAAGGAGGTGTTGCCGTCAAAGGCGAGCCGCGCGGCCCGCGTCGCCGCCTCGCCGCTGAGTGCCGGGGCGGGCCAAGAGGTGCCCGCCCCGGCCGGAGCTCAGTAGCCGAGAGCCTTGTTCACGGCCGCGGCCGAGGGCGGCAGGGTGGCCTTGGGGCCCACGTGGTTCTCGATCGCGTCGAGGGTCTTGAGGCCGTCGCCGGTGATGAGCAACACCGTCTCGGCGTCCGGGTCCAGCTTGCCCGTTTCGACCAGCTTCTTCGCCGTGGCGACGGTGACCCCGCCCGCCGTCTCGGTGAAGATGCCCTCGGTGCGGGCCAGCAGGCGGATGCCTTCGACGACCTCTTCGTCGGAGACATCCTCGATCGCGCCGCCGGTGCGGTTGACGATGTCGAGCACGTACGGGCCGTCGGCCGGGTTGCCGATCGCCAGCGAGCGGGCGATCGTGTCCGGCTTCACCGGCTGGACCACGTCGTGGCCTTCGCGGAACGCGGCCGACACCGGCGAGCAGCCGGTGGCCTGCGCGCCGAACACCTTGTACGGGCTGGCGTCCACGAGACCGAGCTGGCCCAGCTCGCGGAAACCCTTGTCCACTTTGGTCAGCTGCGAACCGGAGGCGATCGGGACGACGATCTGCGGCGGGATGCGCCAGCCGAGCTGCTCGGCGACCTCGAAGGCCAGCGTCTTCGAGCCCTCCGAGTAGTACGGCCGGACGTTCACGTTGACGAACGCCCACTTCGGGTGCTCACCGGCGAGCTCGGTGGCAAGACGGTTGACGTCGTCGTAGTTGCCGTCGATGGCGATGAGGTCACCGTCGTACACCGCGGTGGTGAGGATCTTGGCGCGCTCGAGGGTCTTGGGGATCAGCACGACCGACCGCCAGCCGGCGCGGGCCGCGGCGGCGGCCGTCGCGTTGGCCAGGTTGCCGGTCGACGGACACGCGAGCACCTCGAACCCGAACTCGCGGGCCGCGGCCAGCGCGACGGCGACGACGCGGTCCTTGAACGAGTGCGTCGGGTTGCCGGTGTCGTCCTTGACCCACACGCGTTTGAGGCCGAGTTCCTTGGCGAGACGGTCGGCGCGGACCAGCCGCGTCGCGCCCGGCTCGGTGTTCGGGATCTCTTCGACGTTGGACGGAACGGGAAGGAGCTTCTTGTAGCGCCAGATGTTCTTGGGGCCGGCCTCGATGTCCTCGCGCCGGACGCGGCCGAAGTCGTAGGCGACCTCGAGCGGCGAGAAGTCTTCGGCGGAGACGAACTCCGGAGCGAGCGGCTGCCGGTGGCCCTCTTCCTTCGACACCAGTTCGACGGCGGGACCGAGATCCGGGGTCTTCGTGGTGGAGGTCGTTCCGAGGGTGGCGGTCATCGCGAGGTTCCTTCCTCATCTGCCCCGCCGAAGCGGGCCGGAATTGGCACCGTGGTCGTCAGCTATCCCGCGATCGCGGGATGACAGGCTGTACGCCGGTTGCCGGGGCTTCGTCGGGCCGTTCCCTCTGCCCCTCTGGATGAGCGGTATTCAGTTGTCGGTGCCACGCACGCCGGAATTTCCGGGGCGGGCTGCCTCGGCTACACCGTACGACATCGCGCTCGGACCGTGCCACGGTGGCCGCCCGACATCACCGGAGCGGAGGCACGGGAGCGCAAGTGAGAGGATTCCCGGGTGACCGCGCAAGCCACCGCCCCGGCCCCGCTGCAGCTGGTGCTGGGGGAGGAAGAACTGCTGATCGAGCGGGCCGTCCGCGAGACGCTCGCCGCCGCCCGCGCGATGGACCCGACCGCGGAGCTGACCCGCGTCCGGGTGTCCGATCTCACAGCCCCTGAGCTGGCCGAACTGGTCAGCCCGTCGCTGTTCAGCGAAGGCCGGGTGATCGTCCTCGAGTCGGCGCAGGACATCTCGCAGGAGCTGTCCGATGCCGTCGCGGCCTACCTGAAGGACCCGGCGGACGGGGTCGTGCTCGTCGTCGTGCACACCGGCGGCGGCCGCAGCAAGGCGGGCAAGTCGCTCCCGGCTGGGCTGAAAAAGGCCGGCGCCGTCGTCACCGAGTGCCCGAAGCTGACCAAACCGGCCGAGCGGGAGCAGTTCGTGCGGCACGAGGTGCGCCGGGTGGGCGGCAAGATCGACCCGGCCGGGGTCGCCGCTCTCCTCGACGCCGTGGGCTCCGACCTGCGGGAACTCTCCTCGGCGGCGACGCAGCTGGTCGCGGACACGGGTGGCGCCGTCGATGCCGACGCGGTCCGCCGCTACCACCGCGGCCGGGCCGATGTGACGGGCTTCGCGGTCGCGGAGAAGGCGGTCGGCGGCGACCGTTCGGCGGCCCTGGAGTCGCTGCGCTGGGCGATGCAGCTGGGCGTCCCGCACGTCCTCGTCGCCGACGCGCTGGCTGACGCGGTCCGCACGATCGCTCGCGTCTCCGGCGCCGGCCGGGGCAACCCGAACCAGCTGGCGGGCGAGCTCGGCATGCCGCCGTGGAAGATCCGCAAGGCGCAGGGCCAGTCCCGCGGCTGGAACCCGGACGGCCTGGCGACGGCGATGCGGGTGGTCGCGCGGCTGAACGCCGAGGTCAAGGGCGCGGCGGCGGACCCGGGCTACGCGCTGGAACGAGCGGTCCTCGAGGTGGCCGCGGCGAAGGGCGACCGCTGATTGCTGCGGGCGGCGCCGACCATCGGACAGCGCGCCGGGGCGTGCCGGCTCTCGAGCCGCGTCCGGACATGAAGAAGGCCCCGGCCGAAGCCGGGGCCTTCCCAGAAATCAACCAGCTCAGAGCGCGTTGACGCGCTTGGCCAGCGCGGACTTCTTGTTGGCGGCCTGGTTGGCGTGGATGACGCCCTTCGAGACGGCCTTGTCGAGCTTCTGGGCGGCGTCGCGCTGGAGCTCGGCGGCCTTGGCCTTGTCGCCGGCCTCGGCGGCTTCGCGGACCTTGCGGATCGCGGTCTTCACCGAGGACCGGATCGCCTGGTTGCGCAGACGCGCCTTCTCGTTCGTCGTGATGCGCTTGATCTGCGACTTGATGTTGGCCATAGGGCAACTCCTGTTTCACTCGGTGAGATTCGCCGCCGCGCTGAAGTGGCCCCGCTCGAATGAGCCGGTTTCCTCCATGACGGAATGCCGCACGGGCAGCGAGCGACAACTCTAACAGCCGGGCCGCCGGCGCCCGGCGCCGGGAGTACCGTGGGTGACGTCAGTGCCTAGGGTTCCGTCGCCGGTCCGAGCGGTCCGCACCACACGCGGTCCGCACCACACTGTCCACCACAACCAGGGCCGGCGGGTCTGGTCCGAGCGGCACCATCGGCGGGCCTGGACGGCCGGTCGTTCATCTGACGGGGCAAAAGCCTGGAGGACCCGGTTTTCGCGCGCGCGAAAACCCGAAGGGGTCCCGTGAACACCACCGCCTTGTCCCTCGTCCTCGTTGCCGCTGTCGTGCACGCCGGGTGGAACCTGGCGGCCAAGCGGATCTCCTCCGGTGGCACCCAGTTCGTCTGGCTCTACTGCACCGTCGGCGCCGTCTTGATGCTTCCGGTCACGATCGTGCTGCTCGTCGTCGAGAACTACCGTCCACAGTGGAGCTGGCTGCTCGCCGCCGTGGTCACGGCCTTCCTGCACATCGCCTACGGCGTCGTGCTGCAGCGCGGGTACCGCGTCGGCGACCTCTCCGTCGTCTACCCCGTCGCGCGCGGCACCGGGCCGCTGCTGTCGGTGCTGGCCGCCGTCCTGGTGCTCGGCGAGCGGCCGGGCCCGCTCGGCCTGCTCGGCGCGTTCCTGGTCGTCGCCGGGGTGCTGGTGATCGGCACCGGCCGCAAGGCCGGCGACCCCCGGGCGGTGAAAGCCGGGATCCGCTACGGCCTGCTGACCGGGGCCGTCATCGCCGGGTACACGCTCTGGGACGCGCATTCGGTGACCGGCCTCGGCGTGCCGCCGGTCGTCTACTTCGGCCTCGGCTCGGTCCTGCAGAGCGTGCTGCTCGTGCCCGGCGCGCTGGCCGATCGCGCCGAGGTGACGCGGATCTGGCGCGAGCAGCGCCGCGAGGTCGTCCTCGTCGCGGTCCTGTCGCCGATCGCCTACATCCTCGTGCTGTTCGCCCTCACCATGGCGCCGGTCAGCCTCGTGGCGCCCGCCCGGGAGCTGAGCATCGTGCTCGGCGGTCTCGCCGCGTGGCTGGTCCTGGGCGAGCGGGACGCCGTGCGGCGGCTGGCCGGGTCGCTGATCGTGCTGTCGGGCATCGCGGCGATTGCGGCCGCCTGAGCCCGTCCGGTAGGGATGGTCGGATGGAGATCCTGAAGAGCCGGCTGCTGATCCGCCCGCGTGACGCCGCCGCGTCCACGGCGTTCTACCGCGACACCCTCGGCCTGGCCGTGGAGCGGGAATTCCCCGGTGGCACCGTGTTCTTCCTCGGCCACGGCTCCCTGGAGGTCTCCGGCGCGGGGGAGGCGGGCTCGTCGCCCGATCTGGTGCTCTGGCTGCAGGTCCGGGACCTCGCCGGCACCCTGGCCGACCTCAAGGCGAAGGGCCTGGAGCCGGTGCAGGACGCCCGGCGGATGCCGTGGGGCCTCGACGAGGCCTGGATCGCCGATCCGGACGGCACGCGCATCGTGCTGGTCGAGGTGCCCGAGGGCCACCCGATCCGCACGGACACCCGCTAGGCGGGCTTGACGGCGCGCAGCTGCGCGGCGAGGGCGGCGAAGCCCGGCGGTTCCCAGGTCCAGGTCTGCAGGTCGGCGAAGCCCGCGGCGGCGGCTTCGTCGGCGAGGACGTGCCTGCTCACGGGCAGCCACTTCTCGTGCGCGGACAGCAGCAGCCGGCCGCCGGGGCGCAGCACCCGGAACAGCTCGGCGAACCCCGCCGCACGGTCTTCCCACAGCATGACGTTGTTCACGCTCAGGACCACGTCGACGGACCCGTCGGGCTCACCGGTGTGCGCCGCCGACCCCTCGCGGAGCTCGGCCCGGTCGCCGCAGCGCTCCTGACACAGCGTGAGCATCTCGGGGGACGGGTCGACGCCGACGGCGCGCCCGGCCAGGCGGGCGGCGGCTTCCAGGCCGACGCCGGGGCCGGGCCCGACGATCAGGACGGTCTCGTCCGGCTCGATCTTCGCGAGGTCGACGACGCGGTGTTCCGTCGCGGCGTTGCCGCGGGCCATCACCCAGCCGCCGAGGCGGCCGAGCGCGCCGGAGGGGTGACCGAACGTCCGGTCGAGGACGCGGGCGAACCCGCTGGTCTCCGACTGGGGAGGGGGTGCCGGCTGGTGCGGAGTACTCATACTTCGAGGGCACCACGGATCGCGAAACCCCGCATCGGGGATGACCCCCACCCGCACCCGGAGGGCCATGGGAAGATAGAGGTGGCCATCCCCGACTTTCCGAGGACTCATTCGAGTGACAGCGCTCAACAAGTTCGCCGACACCACCTTCACGCCTCCGGAGCTCATCCGGAACTTCTGCATCATCGCGCACATCGACCACGGCAAGTCCACCCTGGCCGACCGCATGCTGCAGCTCACCGGCGTCGTGGAAGAGCGGGCCATGCGCGCTCAGTACCTCGACCGGATGGACATCGAGCGCGAGCGCGGCATCACGATCAAGGCGCAGAACGTCCGGCTGCCCTGGAAGGTCGACGGGCAGGACCACGTCCTGCACATGATCGACACGCCCGGCCACGTGGACTTCACCTACGAGGTTTCCCGGGCCCTGGAGGCGTGCGAGGGCGCCGTCCTGCTGGTCGACGCGGCGCAGGGGATCGAGGCCCAGACGCTGGCCAACCTCTACCTGGCCTTGGAGAACAACCTCCAGATCATCCCGGTGCTGAACAAGATCGACCTGCCCTCGGCCGACCCCGACAAGTACGCGGGTGAGCTGGCCCACATCATCGGCTGCGAGCCCGACGACGTGCTGCGGGTCTCGGCCAAGACCGGCATGGGCGTCGGCGCGCTGCTCGACGAGGTCGTGAAGTCGGTCCCGGCGCCGGTGGGCGACGCCGACGCCCCCGCCCGCGCGATGATCTTCGACTCGGTCTACGACACCTACCGCGGCGTCGTCACCTACATCCGCGTCGTCGACGGCAAGATCACGCCGCGCGAAAAGATCAAGATGATGTCCACCGGTGCCACTCACGAGCTCCTCGAGGTCGGGATCATCTCGCCGGAGCCCAAGCCCAGCAAGGGGCTCGGCGTCGGTGAGGTCGGCTACCTGATCACCGGCGTGAAGGACGTCCGCCAGTCGAAGGTCGGCGACACGGTGACGTCGGAGCGGCACGGCGCCAAGGAGGCGCTGGCGGGCTACCGCGAGCCGAAGCCGATGGTCTACTCGGGCCTGTACCCGGTGGACGGCTCCGACTACCCCGAGCTGCGCGAGGCGCTGGACAAGCTCCAGCTCAACGACGCCGCCCTGGACTACGAGCCGGAGACGTCGGTGGCGCTGGGCTTCGGCTTCCGCTGCGGCTTCCTCGGCCTGCTGCACCTGGAGATCACCCGCGACCGGCTCGAGCGCGAGTTCGGCCTCGACCTGATCTCCACCGCGCCGAACGTGGTCTACGACGTGGTGCTGGACGACGGCAAGGAAATCCACGTCACCAACCCGTCGGACTGGCCGACCGGCAGCAAGATCGACAAGGTGCTGGAGCCGGTCAGCAAGGTCAGCATCCTGGCGCCGTCGGAATTCATCGGCACGATCATGGAGCTGTGCCAGAACAAGCGCGGCCAGCTGCTCGGGATGGACTACCTGTCCGAGGACCGGGTCGAACTGCGGTACAACATGCCGCTGGGCGAGATCATCTTCGATTTCTTCGACACGCTGAAGTCGCGTACGCGCGGGTATGCGTCCCTGGACTACGAAGAGGCCGGCACGCAGGCGGCGGACCTGGTCAAGGTGGACATCCTCCTGCAGGGCGAAGGCGTGGACGCGTTCTCCGCGATCGTGCACAAGGAAGACGCCTACAATTACGGCAACCGCATGGTGAACCGGCTTCGCGAGCTGATCCCGCGGCAGAATTTCGAGGTGCCTATCCAGGCCGCCATCGGTGCCCGGATCATCGCCCGCGAAACCATCCGCGCGATCCGCAAGGACGTTCTCGCCAAGTGTTACGGCGGTGACATTTCGCGTAAGCGCAAGCTGCTGGAGAAGCAGAAGGAAGGCAAGAAGCGGATGAAGACCGTCGGCCGGGTCGAGGTCCCGCAGGAAGCCTTCGTCGCCGCACTGTCCACTGAGGACTCTGGCAAGAACAAGAAGTAGGGGTGTCGCACTGAAGTGACACTGGCGCCGGTATTCACACTTCCGAGTGAACACCGGCGCCGAACCGATGTTCGATGCGGATTCTGTCGGTGCCGTCTGCTTTCCTCTGGTGCGAAGAGCGAAAGGAGGGCACCATGACTCTCATGACGGACTTCCAGTATCCGACCGGGTCGGGCCCCATGACGGTGCGCGATCTCGAGGAGATGCCGGATGACGGGCGAAGATACGAACTCGTCGACGGGACGCTGCTGGTGACCCCGGCGCCCGGATTCCGGCACCAGAAGATCGCCTACCGCCTCTACGGCGTGCTGGAGGATGCTTGCCCGCTTGAGTTCGAAGTCGTCGGGGCGCCGTTCGCGGTACACCACGGTGACAAGATCGAACTCCAGCCGGACGTCCTGGTCGGCCGGGACGAGGACTTCACCGAGAAGGATCTCCCCGCGCCGCCGGTGCTGGCCGTCGAGGTGCTGTCGCCCAGCACGGCGATCTACGACCTGAACCTCAAGAAGGCGGTGTACGAGCGGCTCGGGACCGGCAGCTACTGGGTGATCGATCCGGTCGACCCCACGCTGACGGTGTTCGAGCTGGACGCGGACGGCTGCTACCAGCAGGTGGCCAAGGCGGCGGGCGACGAAGTCCTCGAGCTCGAGCGGCCCTTCCCGGTGCGGATCGTGCCACGGGAGCTGCTGGGCCGGCTCGGCTGAGCGCAGCGCCGGTCAGTCCGGCCGGAAGTGGGTGCCGCGGAGCTGGGCGTCCAGCTGCCGGTGACGCAGTTCCTTCCGGAGCCGGTCGAGCATCGCGTCGAACAGGGCCGGGGGGAGGATCGCCGTCTGCTCGAACTGCCTCCGCTGGGGTGGCGCCGGTTCGAGCTTGCTTCGCGGCGCGTAGCGCTGCACGGAACTCTCGACGCCTCCGCCGGTGACCAGGTCGACCCAGAGGGCGTCACGCAGGTAGCCGTCGCCGAAGCGGGCCGAACGCCGGACGGTCACCTCCGCGATCTCCGGCCAGGGGACCAGGCGCGTGCTGAGGGTTCCCGCGGGCAGGCGGAGGCCCTCGTCGCCGATGGTGAGGTCGCGCAGGCCCTCGAAGCCGCGCTTGAGGTCGCGGGCGCGGGACAAGCGGTAGGCCGCGACAGCGGCGAGCACGGTCGCGGCGTAGGCGCCGCCGATCAGCCACGGCGAGAGGCCGCGCACCAGCCCGGTGGCGAGCGCCACGCCGAACCCGGCGTCGGTGACGAGGAGCAAGCCGACGAGGACCTTGACCGGCGTGCTGACGCGGGGCGGAGACTCGGACAAGGGGACGACTCCTGGGGCCGGAGGGGTCAGGGATTGCCGATTATCCGGTCTGCCCGGATGAACACCGCGACCCGCCGCTCTTCGGCCATGACGCGGTCGTACTCGACCCAGTCGTCGTGAGTCCCGGTGGCGGCGATGAAGACGTCGCGCAGCAGCTGCGGCAGGCCCGCGGGGTCGAAGGCGGGATCGGGGTCGTCGGGCCCGATGAGGTGGGTGGCGCCGGTGACGGAGAGCCAGTTCCAGCCGCGCCGGAAGGTGACGGTGGCGTGCCCGGCCCGCCGCAGTAGGAGAAGCTTGTGCGCCTTCCCGACGGCGACGTACGCGACACCCGGGGCGCCGGTCACCGGATCGTCGATGACACCGACGTTGACGACGGAGGAGTGCACGGTGCCGTCGGCGCGCGTCGTGGCGACCGTGGCGAGGCCGTGCTCCTGCAGCGACAGCGTGCGAACCTGCTCCAGATCAGCGCTCATGGCCCCAACCTAGCCCGCCGGACCGGCAGCGCGCCCCGTCTTCACGGCGCGAAGTACGCCGATAACCGTGCGCACAGGAGGCCGATGTCCGCCCGAGGCGCCCCCGGCCAGTCGACATCCATCCACCCGAGCTCGGCGGGCGTGCCCCGGTGCCGCACGAAGACGTGCTGGTGGAAGTGAGCCCGCGCCAGTCCCCGCCCGGCGATGGCGGAGTGCACGGACTCCGGTTCCAGTTCGGCCCGCAGGGCGCGAGCGGCAATCCAGGCCACCGGGCCCACCCACGGCCCGGCACCCTGGTGCTTGGCGCAGACCGGACACGGCATGACCGCAGAGTAGTGCGGCACCGGTCAGGCCGGGGTCGTTCCGCCCGGCGGCCAGACGTGCTCGGCAGCGTCGTCCTCCACCCGGACTTGCTCGAGGACGACGTCCCGCTCGAAGGTCGCGGCGGCGAAGGAGACGGCACCGCCGAACACGGCGCCGTCCTCGTGGGGTACGCCGTCGATCATGCGCACTCCGCCGAACAACGCCTCGTCCCGGAACACGGCTTCGTCGAACAGCGCGCCGTTGCGGAAGATCGCTCCCCGGAACAGCGCGGAGCCGTGGAAGCGGGCGCGTTTGAAGTTCGCGGACCGGTCGAACTCGCTGCCGCCGAAGATGGCGTAGCCGGTGAACTCGACGTCCTCGAAGCGGGTCCAGCCGGCGAACCGCGCTCCGCCGAACCGGACGTTGCCGATCCGGCAGCCCCGGAAGTCGAAGTGGCACAGTACGGCGCCCGTCAGGTTGAGGGTGATGCCGGGCCAGAACTCCGGGCGCGTCACGCCGGGGGAGTCGCCGGGGAAGAGGTGGTCGGCCAGGATGCGCTGGGCCGTTCCGCGCACCTCGAGTTCCTGGTCGCTCGTTCGATCGTCGGTGTCGGGCTGCTGCGAGTCCGTCGCGTCCTGCTCCGGACCGGGGGCGCGCAGCGACGACCAGGGTGGCAGCCGGGTCCCGGTGGGCAGCGTGTACGGCAGCCGGAGGTAGGCGCAGAGGAGGTTGACGATCGTCTGCCGCTGGTCCGGCGTGTTCTGGGCCAGCCGCTCCAGCGCGTAGAGGCCGGCCAGCCGGATCGGTGTCTTCTCGGATCCCAGCTGGTCCGCTGCCTTGGTGTAGAGCTCGGTGATGCGCCGTTCCGCCGCGTCGACCCGGGCGTCCTCGGCCAGCCGCTGCTGGTGCGCGGCAGTGTCCGAAGCCACCTGCTCGACGTGCCGCTGGGCGTGGTCCCGCTGGGCGAGCTCCTGTTCCTTCCTGCGGAGTTCGAGCTCACCCAGGCGCTGGCGTCGCGCGGCCAGCACCAGCGCCACCGCTCCACCCGCGCCGAGCACCACGTTCCCGGTCGCGCGGAAAACGTCCAGCTGCGCCTGGTCCGCCGGCGTGCCGGCGCCGAACAACGCCAGCAGCAGCCAGAGCGTCCCGACCGCGACAACGACGACGATCAGCCCGGCGAGCACGATGGCACGAGTGGTGAGCACCCTGCCGAGGCGCTCGGCGCGACGTCTCGCCGGCTCGAACTGTTCCGGGTCCTGGCCGTCCGGTCGTGCGGGCGTTCTGCTCACCCGTCGACTGTGCCACGCCCGAGGAGCCGGGCCCACCGCGCGGGTGGGCCCGGCGCTACTTCAGCAGGCGCCGTTGTCGGTCCAGACTCCCCACTGGCCCGTTGTCCCCGGTTCCTCTCCCTGCGTCCACCACTTCGCCGTCCACTTGTGACCGTTGTGGGACACCACGTTCCCGCCTGTGTACACCTGCGGTGCGGTCCACGCCGGGTCCGTGCACGTGCCCGGGTTCGTCGTTCCGCCCGTGTCCCACGCGACCTGCGAGGACCGGTAGAAGGTGATCCCCTGCGCCACCCAGCGCGGTGCCTGGGCGCCCAATCGCGTCCGGAAAGCCGTCCAGTCGTGCGTCGACCACGGTGACCAGCCCAGCTCCGCGTGCGCCGCCAAGCGGGGGAAGGCCAGGTAGTCGATGTTCGACGGCGTCACCACGGTTTCCGTCCACAGCGGCGATTCCACGCCGCGGACCGCCGGCTCGCCCACGCCCGACAGGTACGCTCCCGGGTTCCAGTTGTACGCGTCCTGGACCTCGATGTAGCCCGCCCACGACAAGCCGATGGGCGTCGAGCTGTTGTACTTCATGTCCAGGTACGCCTTGTTCGCCGGCGACAGGATCACCTTGCTGCCGCGGGAAACCGCCGTCGAGACACCCGAGTCCGACGTCGTCGTCCCCCAGAACTGCGGACTGGCCGAAGCCGGCAGGGAAGCCTTCGCGATGTCGTGCCAGCCCACCACCGACTTGCCCGTTGCCGCGACCAAGGGGAGGACCTTGTTCATGAACGTCAGGTAGTCCGCCTGCGACGTCGCCGAAGCTTCGTCGCCGCCGATGTGCAGGTACGGGCCCGGGGTCAGGGCCGCCAGTTCGCGCAGGACGTCCGCCACGAACGTGTAGGTGATGTCCTTCGCGATGCACAACGAGCTGTAGCCGACCGCCGTGTCCGTGCGCAGGGCCGGGGCCACCCCGTTGCAGTTCAGCTCCGCGTACGACGCCAGGGCCGCGTTCACGTGCCCCGGCATGTCGATCTCCGGGATGATCGTGATGTGGCGCGAAGCCGCGTAGTTCACGATGTCGGTGTACTGCGCCTTCGTGTAGTAGCCGCCCGCGCCGCCGCCGACCTGGGTGCTGCCACCGTAGGTCGTCAGGCGGGGCCAGCTGTCGATCTGGATGCGCCAGCCCTGGTCGTCCGCCAGGTGCAGGTGGAGATTGTTGATCTTGTACTGGGCCAGCTGGTCGAGGTACCGCTTGACCGTCGACACCGGGTGGAAGTGGCGGGCGACGTCGAGCATTGCGCCGCGGTAGCCGAAACGCGGGTAGTCCACGATCGTCGCACCCGGGACGTTCCATGTGCCCTGCTGAGCCGTCGGGCTCTCCACGCGGCCCGGCAGCAGCTGCCGCAACGTCTGGATGCCCGCGAAGAGCCCGTCCGCGGTGGTGGCCCGCACGGTGACCGACGACGCCGTCGACACCAGCTGGTAGCCCTGCGTTCCGACGGATGCCGGTGCGCCGCTGAGCAGCAGCGCGATGCTGTCCGACGGCACGGATGCTGGCGCGTCGGACACCGGCAGCGCGAAGCCGGTCGAGGGCCGCAGCACGCCGGCCAGGTAGTCGCCGGCCTGCCGGGCCGGCGCGGACCCGGCCTCGGTGACGATCTTCGTGGTCGAGACCAGCGGGAACGTGACGCCGGCCGCCGGGGTCACCGAGACCGGCACCGGCACGATCGACTGCAACGCCGGGGTGGCCGCCGTGGCCGGCGTGAGCTGTGCGGCCGTCGTACTGGCGCCGATCAGGGCCAGCACGGCGAGGGCGCGGCCGAGCCGCCGCGCGAACGGAGTCTTCACCGGGGACCTCCAGGCAGAAGGGGGCGACATCGCCGTCGCACCTGCCCGGATCGTCGCATTTCCGCCGCGGATGGTCTAGACCAAACTGGGTGGTTAGGCTCGGTCCGTGACTCGGGACTTCGCGCCGGGCTCGCCGTTCGCGCTGCTCTCGAGCGCCGAGACGGCCGCCTGGTACGCCTACATGAAGGTGCACCTCCGGCTCGAGTACGAGCTGAACCGGCAGCTGCGCGCCGACAGCGGGATCTCACTCGCCGACTACCACGTGCTGGTCGCCCTGACGAGCGCGTCCGGCGGCCGGATGCGGGTCACCGACCTCGCGATCCGCATCGGCTGGGAGCGCAGCAGGCTGTCGCACCACCTGAAGCGCATGCGGGACCGCGGACTGGTCGAGACCGGGACGGCTGCCGAGGATCGCCGGGGCACCGAGGTGGTGCTCTCCGAGGCAGGCTGGGCGTCGTTGCGGCAAGCGGCACCGGACCACGTCGCGTTCGTGCGGCAGACGTTCCTGGGCGTCCTCGAGTCCGCTGAGCTGGTGCAGCTGACGACCTTGCTCGACCGGGTCTACGACACGCTGGTCGAGCACGGCACCCTGCCGAGGCCGGAAGACCACCCCTGACAGTTGCGTGACATGTCACCTATTATGGTCGTGACTGAGGAGGACGCGATGGCGACGGTGGCGGAACTGATGCGGGCGAACCTGCTCGACGTCTTCAACGAACGTGACGACGAGCGGCGGGCGAAGGCGATCGCGGCGACCTACGCGGCCGACGTCGAGTTCGCCGATCCCGATGGGCTCGTGACCGGGCACGACGGCCTGAACGCCAAGGCGAAGGGCCTGCTGGAGCAGTCCCCGGGCTTTGTGTTCGCGCCCGCGGGCCCGGTGCTCGCCAACCACGACCTGGGCCACCTCGCCTGGCAGCTCGGTCCGGAAGGCGCGCCGCCGGTCGTGCGGGGGATCGACGTCGCCCTCGTCGCGGACGGGGTGATCAAGAAGCTCTACACGATGGTGCTGCCCGCCTGAAGGCTACGCTCGGTGGCATGTTCGACGAGCTGACGTTCCCGGTCGTCGCCGCGCCGATGGCCGGCGGTCCCACCACCCCGGAGCTGGTCGCCGCGGTGTCCGAGGCCGGTGGCTTCGGCTTCCTCTCCGCCGGCATGCTCACGCCCGCGGCGCTGAGCGCGCAGATCGACCGCACCGCCGAGCTCACCGGGCGGCCGTTCGGCGTCAACCTCTTCGTCCCGCAGCCTGACACCGGTGCCGACATCGGCGCGCACCGCGAGCGGCTCGACGAGTTCGCCCGCGAGTACGACGTCGAGCTCGGCGAACCGAAGTGGGACGACGACGCGTACCCCGCGAAGCTGGACGTCGTGCTCGAGAAGCGCGTCCCCATGGTGTCCTTCACCTTCGGGCCGCCCTCGCCGTCGGACGTCCTCCGGCTCCGCGAAGCCGGCAGCAAGACCGTCGTCACCGTGACCACGCCCGAGGCCGCCCACCGGGCCGCCGGCCTCGGCGCCGACGCGCTCGTCCTGCAGGGCTTCGAGGCGGGCGGGCACCGGAGCCTGTTCACCGACGACGCGCGCCTGCCCGGCGGCGGCGCCGAATACGGCGTGCTCGCGCTGCTGAGGCTGGTCGCCGCCCGGGTCGACCTGCCGCTGATCGCCGCCGGCGGGCTGGTGCACGGGGCCGACGTCGCGGCCGTGCTCGCCGCCGGGGCCGTGGCCGCCCAGCTGGGCACCGTCTTCCTGCGTGCGGACGAAGCGGGGACGTCCGAGGCGCACCGCAAGGCCCTCGCCCTCGCCGAGCGCGAGACGGCGTTCACCCGCGCGTTCAGCGGCCGCCCGGCGCGCGGGCTGGTCAACAAGTTCATGGACGCCCTGTCCGAGGGTGCGCCGGCGGCATATCCGCAGCTCAACAACCTCGCGGGCCCGGTGCGCAAGGCGTCGGCGAAGGCGGGCGACCCGGAAGCCATCTCGCTGTGGGCGGGCCAGACGTACCCACTCGCCTACGACGCCTCGGCCGCCGTGATCATCGAGCGGCTGAAGGTCGAGGCGCGCGAAGCCGCCGCACGCCTCGACCGGATCCGTTAGGCGTCCGAGCCGCGGTTCAGCACCGAGTGCCGCCGGCTGTAGAGGAAGTAGACGGCCAGGCCGATGACGAACCAGACGGCGAACCGCAGCCAGGTCGCCGGCTGCAGGAACGTGATCAGCCAGATCGAGAACACGATGCCGATCGTGGGCACCACCGGCATACCCGGCGTCTTGAACGTCCGCGGCAGGTCCGGCTGCTTGTAGCGCAGCACGATCACCGCGACGCAGACGACGACGAACGCGAGCAGGATGCCGATGTTCGTCAGCTCGGCGGCCTCGCCGATCGGCAGCACCCCGGCGATGACCGCGGCCGCACCACCGAGGATCCACGTCATCCGGCTCGGCACCTGGCGCGCCGGGTTCGTCTTGCCGAACCACGGCGGGAGCAGCCCGTCACGGCTCATCGAGTAGCCGACGCGGGTGGCGCCCATCAGGAACGTGAACAGCACGGTCAGGATGCCGACGATCGCGCCGATCGCGATCACCGTGGCCAGCCCGTCGAGGCCGACCGACTTGAACGCCGTCGAGAACCCGCTCTTCGGGTCGATCTCGGTGTACTTCTGCATGCCCGTCAGCACCAGGCAGGCCAGCACGTACAGCACCATCGAGATGGCCAGCGAGTACAGGATCGCCTTCGGCATGTGCCGCTGAGCGTCCTTCGATTCTTCCGCCGCGGTGCTCATGGCGTCGTAGCCGAAGACGGCGAAGAACACCGTCGCGGCGCCGGTCACCGCACCGCCGAAGCCCGCGGGCGCGAACGGCGTGTAGTTGCCCGTCTTGACGTAGAAGAAGCCGACCAGGATGACCACCAGCACGATCAGGACCTTGATCCCGACCATCGCCGTCTCGAACCGGGCGGCGCTGCGGATGCCGCGGTTGAGCAGGTACGCGATCAGCAGGCACAGCAGCGCGGCGAACAGGTCGACCTTGTGGCCCGGCCCGGTGCCGGGCGCGCCGAGCATCCACGCGGGCAGGTCGAGGCCGAGCTGGCCGAGCAGGAAGCTGAAGTACCCGGAGATGCCGATGGCCACCACCGCCACGATCGCGGTGTACTCCAGCAGCAGGTCCCAGCCGATGAACCAGCCGACGATCTCGCCGAGCACCGCGTAGCCGTAGGTGTAGGCCGACCCGGCTTTCGGGATCAGGCCGGCGAACTCCGCGTAGGAGAACGCCGCCGCGGCGCTGGCGACGCCGGCGATGAGGAACGAGATCAGCACGGCCGGGCCGACACCCGGGATGCCCGCGGCGTCGTCGCCGTGCGCGACGCTGCCGGCGAGGGCGAAGATCCCGGCACCGATGATGCCGCCGATGCCGATCGCGGTCAGCTGCCACAGGCCCAGAGTGCGTTGCAGGCCGCCACTTTCGCTCGTGTCCTGGATCTGGTCGATCGGCTTGCGCCGGAAGATGCCGGAGTTCGAGCCTCCTGGAGCGGACATCGTCGTCTCCCGAACGGTCGGTGGAAGGGCCCGGTTCGCGGGCCCTCGCCGGAACCTACCGCCAACTCCGGAGGCCGACAGCCTGAGCGCGTCAGCCCGCCGCGGTGTCCTCGCTGACGGCCTTCGGCGCCGTCGCGGCGGCCCGCTTGGCCTGAGTGGTCCGGACCGCGCCCGCCGCGAAGTAGGTGAGCAGCTCCGCGATCTCCACCGGGTCGTCGAGCTGCGGGCAGTGCCCCCAGTCCTCGCGGACCAGCAGCCTGCTGTGCGGCACGAGCGTGTGCAGCTGCCGCCCGGACGCCGCGGTGACGAGCTTGTCCTTGCCGCACGCGACGACCAGCAGCGGGACCTCGACCGAGTCCAGGCGGTAGGCGTCGGCGAGCTCCGCGACGAGCTGCCGGGCCTCCTCCAGCCGGTTCTTGGTCGCGCGGTAGTCCGGGAAGAGCGCGGTGAAGCGCTGTACCTGGGTCGCGTCGGCCAGGCCGGAGTCGGCGTACAGCAGCCGCGGGACGACCTGCTCGGCGACCTTGCGCACCAGGAAGCCCGGCACCGGGACGGGCAGGGACGAGTACAGCCGCAGCGGCAGCGGATAGCGTGCCACCGCACGGATCAGCCACGAATCGACGAAGCCCGGCGCGGCGATCGACACGACGCCGGAGATCGGCAGGCGGCTGTTCTGCGCCGCGCGCAGGCTCATGGTGCCGCCGAGCGAGTTCCCGGCCAGCACGACCGAGCCGAGCACGGCCTGTTCGCGGACGACGGCGGTGGCGAACGCGTCGAGCTGCGGCAGCATCGGGCCCGGCCGCAGCGGCTGGGCGTCGCCGAACCCGGGCAGATCGACCGCGACCGCCGGAATCCCGGCGGCCGCGAGCTGTTCCAGGGCGGGGCGCCAGGTGTCGGCGCTGTCGCAGTAGCCGTGCAGGAGCACCAGTCGTGGGGTGGCGGGCCGGACGTGCGGCGCGGCCGCCCGGCGGCGCAGCGAGCGGCGCGCGGTGGGTTGCTCCGGTTCGGGGTCGCCGACCTCGAGCACGCGGGTGCGGACGCCGGCGTAGCGCCGGAAGGAGACCCGGATCGGGTCCTCGTCACTGGGCCGGCCGCCCGGAACAGCCGGCGCGGGCCGCTTCATTGCGGTCATGACTACAGAATACCTTGCCGGGCTTGGGTTTTGGTGGAATTTCGGCGCTAACGACCAGGTCTCGAACTGAATACGTCGAAAATTCACCAGCTGCCGGAAAGATTTCCGCGCTGGGCGGATCCGGGGATCCGCCCAGCTCACGGCG
The DNA here is from genome assembly GCF_046548995.1 of Amycolatopsis sp. lyj-109. Taxonomy (NCBI): domain Bacteria; kingdom Bacillati; phylum Actinomycetota; class Actinomycetes; order Pseudonocardiales; family Pseudonocardiaceae; genus Amycolatopsis; species Amycolatopsis sp. lyj-109. The sequence goes on along the minus strand of NZ_JAJPWR010000011.1, from coordinate 106,470 downwards.
TTCTAGCGGGTGAAGACGATCTTGCCGGCGGTGTCCCCGTCGAGCATCGCCTGGAACCCCTTGGGTGCCTCGGAAAATGAAAGTTCCGCGCCGATCTGCGGCCGGACGCCGGTCAGGTCGAGGTAGGCGAGCAGGTCCGCGAGCTCGTCGCGGGTGCCCATGGTCGAGCCGGCGATGCGCAGCTGGAGGAAGAAGACGCGCTGCAGCTCGGCGTGCGCGTCCGGCCCGCTGGTCGAGCCCGAGACGACGATGATCCCGCCCGGTTTGAGCGATTTGACCGAATGTGACCAGGTTGCCTTGCCGACGGTCTCGAACACGGCGTCGACGCGCTCGGGCAGCCGCGCGCCGGATTCGAACACCTGGTGCGCGCCGAGGCTGGTGGCGAGCGCGCGCTTCTCCTCGGTGCGGCCGGTGACCCACACCCGGAACCCGGCCGCGCGGCCGAGCTGGACCAGCGCCGTCGAGACGCCGCCGGAGGCGCCCTGCACGAGCATCGTCTGCCCCGGCCGCAACCCGGACTTCACGAACAGCATCCGGTAGGCGGTCAGCCAGGCCGTGCCCATGGTGGCGGCTTCGGCGAAGCTGAGTGCCGCGGGCTTCGGGACGACGTTGCGGGCCGGTACGACGACCTGGTCGGCGAAGGTGCCCTGGTGCTTCTCGGTGAGCAGCGTGCGCTTCGGGTCGAGGGTGTCGTCGCCCTGCCAGCCCGGGGCGTTGATCACCGAGTGGATGACGACCTCGGAGCCGTCGTCGAGGGTGCCCGCGCCGTCGCAGCCGAGGATCATCGGGAACTGCTCCGGCTTGATCCCGACCCCGCGCAGCGTCCAGAGGTCGTGCATGTTGAGGCTGGCCGCCTTGACGTGCACGCGGACCCAGCCGCCGGGCACTTCGGGTTCGGGGCGCTCGCCGACGACGAGCGAGTCCAGCGGGCTGTCGGCGTTGGGTTCCTGCGCGTACACGGCGAACATGCCTCGCAACGTACCGCCCCTACGGCGCGACGGCAGCAGAGCGCGCGTAGGCTCACACCGTGTTCAACGGGCTGGCCGACTGGTGGGACGGGGTCGAGCTGTGGCTCGCGCAGGCCTGGTTCCCGGTGCAGTTCGTGCTGGTCATGGTGGTCGTCGTGCCGCTGTGCCTGGCCGCCGCGTGGGTGCTCGACAAGGTCGTCGGCCTCTTCGCCCGCCGGCTGGCTCCGGGGCGTGACGACGACTCCGACGGGTCGGCATAGGCTCGCGCACCATGTTCAACCGAAGGCGGATCACCGCCGCGCTGATCGGGCTCCTCGTGCTGGTGCTGGGGGGCTGGCTGGTCAAGGACAATCTGGGCGGCGGCTCGTCGTCGCCCGCTCCGGGTACTTCGGCGAGCGCTCCCGCCCAGAGCAGCACACCCGCCAAGGGCAGTGCCGCCGTTCCGGGCGCGGACTCCGGGCTGCCGGTGAAGGCGCTTTCCGCGCTGCCGCCGCAGGCCTCCGACACGTGGAAGCTGATCGAGGCCGGCGGCCCGTACCCCTACCCTCGCAACGACGACGTCGTGTTCGAGAACCGCGAGAAGAGATTGCCCGGCAAGAAGTCCGGCTACTACCACGAGTACACCGTGAAGACTCCGGGCAGCCCCGACCGCGGTGCGCGGCGGCTGATCACCGGGCAGGCGCACGAGCTGTACTACACCGGCGACCACTACGCGTCGTTCGTCGTTGTGGACCCGGTCCGATGAGCGCCGACGAGCAGGCGAAGGCCGCCGCGGAAGAGGCGTTCGCCCGGGGCGCGTACCCGCACCTGGTGAACTCGCGGCCGGCCGTCGACAAGGCCGGCACGCTCGCCGCCTTCGCCGAGGCACTGTCCTTTCCGGACCACTTCGGCCACAACCTCGACGCGCTCTACGACTGCCTGACCGACCTGTCGTGGCTGCCACCGGGCGAGCACGTGCTGATCTGGCCGGGCTCGGACGCGTTGCGCAAGGCCGAACCCAAGACGTACCTGGCCATCCGCAGCGTGCTGTCGGACGCGCAGCGCGCACTCGGCCCGAGCGGCCGCAGCGCCGGTTCGTGGCGGCTCACCGTGGTGCTGCCGGACGCCTGACCCAAGCGCCCCAATGTGGCCTTCGGTGCGTCTGACGCACCCAAGGCGGCCTTCGGTGCGTCAGACGCAACCAAGGCCGCCTTGGGGCGCTTCAGTCCTGCGGCACCCAGTTCGGTTTGCGCTTCTGAGCGAAGGCCAGGATGCCCTCCTGGCCTTCCTCGCTCGCGAAGAACTTCGCCGACAGGCCGAGCATTTCGTCGAAGCCGTCCGAAGGCGTCGCCGGGCGGGGGCGGCTCAGTAGCGCCTTCGTCTCGGCCAGCGCCTTCGGGCCGCCTGCCGCGAGTGCCTTGACGTACCGGGCGACCTCGCCGTCGAGGTCTTCGGACGCCGAGTTGAGCAGGCCGATCTCGACCGCGCGCCGGGCGTCGAACGTGTCGCCGGTCAGGAAAAGCTCGTGGGCCGCGCGGGAGTTGAGGCGCGGCAGGACCGTCAGGGAGATGATCGCCGGCACCACGCCGATGCGGACTTCGGAGAAGGCGAACGTCGCTTCCGGCACCGCCACGGCGATGTCGCACGCCGCCACCATGCCGATGCCGCCGGCGCGGGCGGGGCCGGCCAGGCGGGCGACGACCGGCTTCGGGCTGGTCCACAGCTGCTCGAGAATGCGCGGGAACTCGTTCACGCCCTGGTCACCCGCGCCTGCTCCGCGGGCCTCCTTGAGGTCCATTCCCGCGCAGAACACCGGCCCGGTGTGGGTCAGCACGATCACGCGCACGGCGTCATCGGCGGCCGCCTTCGCCAGCGAGTCCGAGAGCTCGCGGCGCAGCTGCGCCGACAGCGCGTTGCGGTTGTGCGGGGAGTCCAGGGTGATCGTGGCGGTGCCGCCCACCACGTCGTAGTGCACCAGTTCGTCAGCCATGCCGACACCCTTGCACATCCGCCGCGCGCGGCCGGTGTTACGCGGGGCACAGCCAATCGGGGTCACCCTCGTGAGCGGCGGCGGCCGGGGAGAAGTGCTGCTTCAGCGTGAACGCCTCGGGTGTCGGGCCGTGGACGCGCAGGTGCTTGATCTTCGCTTCGGCGTCCGCGGTCGTCGGCCGGTACCCGGCGGGCACCCACCACAGCGCGGTCATCACGTCCTGGACGCGGTGGAACCACTCGCGGCGGCGCTTGAGGATCGCCAGGTGCTCGCCGGAGAACACGAAGTCCGCCAGCGCTTCCACCGACGTCCACACGGACATGTTGACCAGGATCCCGGACGTGCCGCGCACGTCCCACTCGAAGGCGCGGATCGACGTCGCGTCGCCGTCTTCGGTCTGCAGCCGCCAGACGAAGCCCGGTGCGCGGTCGGCGATCGCGTTCACCGGCTCCAGCGCGTCCACGAAGTCGCGGAAGGACTCGTCGTCGAGCGGTGCCTTCATCCGGCTGATGTTGACCTGGGCGAGTTCGAAGTTCCCCATGCGGTCACCCTACGGGCGGCCGGCCGCCCGCAGGGTGATTCCGCTCAGCCGATGGTCGTCGTGGTGAAGACCGGGCTCGGGTTGGGGAAGCAGGCCGTCGGCGCGGTGAGGTCACCGATGATGGTGCTCGCCACCGCCTTGAACGTCAGGCCCGGGTCGGTGTAGCTGGTGCCGGCCAGCTTGGTCTGGATGGTGCCCGACTGCCCTGCGGTCAGGTGCGCCGTCACCGTGGGCAGTTCGAACGTCGCGCCCCCGGCGATCGGGCCCGGGAAGCTCAGCGTGGCGACGCCGTTCGAGACGGAGATGGTCGGCGGGGTGGAGCCGAGTCCGGAGCCGCCGGAAAGCGCGGCGCCGACGTAGGTGGAGTTGGCCGGGATCGGGATCTTGAGCGCGAAGGTGTTGATGTTCTTGACCTTGTTCCCGCTCACCGTGCCCGGCACGGTGTTCGGCGCCGGGTCGATGACGACGTCGAACGCGGCGCCGGGTGCGACCGTGGCGGGCGCGCTGACGGCGGCGTCCTGGTTCAGCGCCACCTTCTGCGGCCCGACGATCGGGGCGTTGGCCTGGCAGTCGAAGACGACGCTGGTGGCCGCCGACGCCGGGGCGGCGAGGGCGACGGGCAGGACCGCCGCCGCGGTCAGCGCGGCGAGTCGGGAAAAATGAAGAGCTTTCATCTGTATCCACCTACCTGCGGTTTCACGAGGGGAGGGAAGAAAGCTGCGCAGCCGTTCCGATTGTTACCGGCAAGTTAAGTAGCACGTCAAGGATTCACTGTTCCCATGCGCTAAGGGTAACCAAAATGTGAATAAGACTCACCTTTTGGCGGTCGTGCTGTGGTCCCGGGTACGCAGAGTGGTCGGTAGGCTTCGAACATGGCCACGACCCGCCGCCAGGCCGCTGTGCGTGGTCTGGCTTCGAATCCCGCTACCCCCGACGACCTCGCGATCCGGCTGATCCAGGATCCCGAACTGGCCTTCGACGTGATCCGTGCGAGGGCGCAGATCAGTGAACGCTTCGCGGACGCCGTGATCGAACTGGGTGCCGACGGCGCCCGGTGGCTGGGGAGCAACGAGTCGACGCCGCAGAGCGTGCTGCTTCGCCTGTCCGAACACCCTTCGGCCGAGGTGCGTGCCTCCGTGGCTCGCGGGACCGCGGACGAGCAGGTGCTCATCCGGCTCGCCGCCGACCCCGCGCCCGAGGTGCGCAAGACGCTGGCCGCGCGCTGGCACACCCCGCCGCCGGAAGCGCTGCGGGCGTGGCTGACGGACGAAGACGGCGATGTCCGTTACACCGCACTGCACTGGTCCGCCGTCCCGCCACCGTCCGACCTTCTCGGCGCGCTGCTCGCCGACCCGGCGACCAGTGCGGACGCCCTCCGGTACGCCGACCTCACGCCGGAGCTGATCACCCGGTTCACCGAGTCCGATGACGCGGAGGAGAACCTCCGCCTGGCCATCCACCCCGCTCTGCCCTCCGGGACGGTTCGATCGCTCGCCGAGATCGAGAACGAGATGTTCATGGTCGGCCTGCTGCTGAACCAGGCCACCCTGGACGACGTCCGGGCCGCTCTTCTTGCCAAAGTGCCCGCACTGCACCCCATCCGCGAGTGGACGGTGGGCTATTACCTGTCCAACCTGTCGCTGGACCTCAGGGAGGTGGGGTGGCTCCGCGAGATGCCACTCGCCGGACGCCTGGAGTACCTCGACTCCCCGTACGAGTTCTTCCGGACGGTCGTGGCGGGCAGCCGGGATCTTCCGCAGTGGGTGATCGACCGCCTGATGGCCGACGAGTCGACGTTGATCCGCCGCGTCACCGCGGCACATCACGATTCCGTGTCCGGGGCCGCACTCGAAGAGCTGTTTCTCTCGCACGGCGAGAGCCAGGCGTTCGGGCGGTTGCTGACGGAGCACCCGTGCTTTCCCCGGGATGCCTTCCTCCGGTTCGCGCACAGCCGTGACTCCAGCCTGCGGGCCGTCGCCTGCTCGTATCCCGATCTCCCCGCGCCGCTGGTGGCCGAGATCGCCACGGATCCTGTGCCCAGCACGCGAGACGCCGCCGCCCGCCACCCGAACGTCCCTTTCCCGACGGTCCGGCGGCTGCTGTCCGATGAGGACCTGAGCGTGGTCACCGCGGCAGCGTCTTCACCCGCGCTGCCCAAGGCCGACATGTACGCGATCTTGGATACCTGGACTACGCGTACTGGCGAAGCAGGCCACTGACCGCGGTGGCGTACCGCGCCACCACCACGTCGGCGACGCGCGGGTCGTCGGCCAGCGGCGCCGCGATGAACGCCCTCGGATCCGCTTCGCGGGCCAGTCGCGCGATCCGGTCCGGCAGCAGACCCGGAGCCAGGAACCACGACGCGACGACCAGGTGCCGCGCGCCCCGCGACCGCAAGGCCGCCGCCGCGGCGGGGATGTTCGGCTGGCTGGCCGAAGCGAACGCCTCGCTCACCGGGACACCCAGCCGCTCTTCCCAGCGGGAAGCCAGCGAAGCGACAACGGCGTTGGCCGTGGCGTTCGACGAGCCGACCGCACTGAGGATCACACCCCGGTCGCCGATGTTCGGCGCCGCGGCCAGCCGGTCCAGGGCGACCGCCTCCAACGCCGGGTCGGCGCCGAGCACGTCCGAAACCTGCACCCGGAAGCCCGGGCAGTCCGCGACGACCGAGTCGATCAGCGTCGGCAGGTCGACCCGGGCGTGGAACGCGCTGCCCAGCAGCAGCGGCACCACGACCGCCGTCCGGTGCCCGTCGGCGTACAACGATCGCAGCACATCAGAGACGATCGGTGCCGACAAGTCCAAAAAGGACTCGTACACCGAGAGGCCCGGTGCCCGGTCGCGCACGACGTCGACGAGCGCCCGCACGGTCGCCGCCGAGCGGGGATCACGACTGCCGTGCGCGACGGCGACCAGGGGTGGTGTCACGAGAAGCGCTCACCCACCAGCCCGGCGGCGAGGGTGTCGCCGTCCTTCGGGTCGATCACCAGGAACGCGCCGGTGCGCGGGCTGACGCCGTAGTCGTCGACGCCCAGCTCCTCGGCCAGCCGCAGGGAGACGAGCCCGATGTCGTTGAGCTCCAGTGCCGCCGGTGAGTCCACGCTGGACAGTGCCTGCTCGTCGAACCGGGCGTGCAACTCGTCCACCAGTGCCTGCACCGTGCGGGCGCCGTGCTTGACCAGCACGCGCGCGCCCGGCTTCAGCGGCTTGGACGACAGCCAGCACAGGGTGCCGGTGATCTCGTCGGTGACGCGCGGTGGCGCGTCCGCGGCGGCGATCAGGTCGCCGCGGGAGATGTCGATGTCGTCGGTGAGCAGCAGCGTCACCGACGTTCCGGCACCGGCTTCCGCGAGCGGCCCGTCCGCGGTGTCGATGCGCTCGACGCGGCTGCGGATGCCCTGCGGCAGCACGACGATCTCGTCACCGGGGCGGACCGTGCCCGCCGCGATCTGCCCCGCGTAGCCGCGGTAGTCCGGGTACTCGGGCGTGCGCGGGCGGATCACGTACTGCACCGGGAACCGCAGCGCCGAGTCGTGCGGGTCGGGCGCGACCGGCACGTCCTCCAGGTGCTCCAGCAGGCTGGGTCCGGTGTACCACGGCGTCCGCTCCGAGCGGGTCGCGACGTTGTCGCCTTCCAGCGCCGACACGGGAATGGCGAGCACGGACCCCCGCTCGTAGCCCAGCGAGAGAGCGTGCGCGGCGAACTCCTCGGCGATCACCGTGAAGGTCGCCTCGTCGTAGCCGACCAGGTCGATCTTGTTCACCGCCAGTACCAGCTGCGGCACGCCGAGCAGGGCCAGCACGGCCGCGTGCCGCCGGGTCTGCTCGATCACGCCCTTGCGCGCGTCGACGAGCAGCACGGCCAGCTGCGCGGTGGACGCGCCGGTCACCGTGTTGCGCGTGTACTGCACGTGCCCCGGCGTGTCGGCCAGCACGAACGACCGCTTCGGCGTGGCGAAGTAGCGGTAGGCGACGTCGATGGTGATGCCCTGCTCGCGCTCCGAGCGCAGGCCGTCGACCAGCAGCGAAAGGTCCGGGGTGGACAGTCCCTTGTCGACGGACGCGCGGGTGACCGCGTCGAGCTGGTCGGCGAGCACCGACTTCGTGTCGTACAACAGCCGCCCGACCAGGGTGGACTTGCCGTCGTCGACGCTTCCGGCGGTGGCCAGGCGAAGCAGCGAACTCATCAGAAGTACCCCTCACGCTTGCGGTCTTCCATGGCCGCCTCGGACATCCGGTCGTCGGCCCGGGTGGCCCCGCGCTCGGTGAGCCGCGATGCCGACACCTCGGCGATGACCTCTTCGACGGTGGTCGCGGTGGACTCGATCGCGCCGGTGCACGAGCCGTCGCCGACGGTCCGGTAGCGCACGGTCCGCTCGCGGACCTCTTCGCCCGGGCGCGGCCCGCCCCACGGGCCTTCGGCGAGCCACATCCCGTCGCGCAGGTACACCTCGCGCTGGTGCGCGTAGTAGATCGAGGGCAGCTCGACCTTCTCGCGGGCGATGTAGTTCCAGACGTCGGCCTCGGTCCAGTTGGACAGCGGGAAGACGCGGACCTGCTCGCCCGGGCGGTGCCGGCCGTTGTAGAGGTTCCACAGCTCGGGCCGCTGGCGCCGCGGTTCCCACTGGCCGAAAGCGTTGCGGAGGCTGAAGATCCGCTCCTTCGCCCGGGCACGTTCCTCGTCCCGGCGGCCGCCGCCGAAGACGGCGTCGAACTTGTTCTCCGAGATGGTGTCCAGCAACGGCGTGGTCTGCAGCGGGTTGCGCATCCCGTCGGCGCGCTCTTCGAGGCGCCCGTCGTCGATCCAGTCCTGCACCTTCGCCACGACCAGGCGCAGGCCGTGGCGCTCGACGACGCGGTCGCGGAACTCGATGACCTCGTCGAAGTTGTGCCCGGTGTCCACGTGCAGCAGCGGGAACGGCACCGGCGCCGGCCAGAACGCCTTGATCGCCAGGTGCAGCAGCAGCGTCGAGTCCTTGCCGCCGGAGAACAGGATCACCGGCCGGTCGAACTCGCCGGCCACCTCCCGGAAGATGTGGATGGCCTCGGACTCCAAAGCCGCGAGGTTGTCTTGTGCCGCATCGGTGGCGGGTTCCAGTGTTGTCATGCGTCCCTCGGTGTCTGACATCAGCCGTGCAGTCCGCACTCGGTCTTGCTCTGGCCCGCCCACCGGCCGCTGCGTGGGTCCTGCCCCGGCGCCACGCGGGCCGTGCAGGGCGCGCAGCCGATCGAGAGGTAGCCGATCGACACCAGCGGGTTCTCGAGGATCCCGTGCTCGCGGATGTAGCCGTTGAACTCGTCGTCGGTCCACGCCGCGATCGGGTTGACCTTCACCAGGCCGTTGCGGTCGTCCCAGGTGACGATCGGGGTGTTCGCGCGGGTCGGCGCGTCGACCCGGCGGACGCCGGTGATCCACGCCGAGTAGTTCGCCAGGGTCTTGCGCAGTGGCACGACCTTGCGCAGGTTGCAGCACAGCGTCGGGTCGCGGTCGTGCAGCTTCTCACCGTACTCCGCGTCCTGCTCGGCGACGCTCTGCTCGGCCTGGGCGTTGACGATCTTCACGCCCGGGTAGACCGTCTGCACGGCGTCACGCGTGCCGATCGTTTCAGGGAAGTGGTAGCCGGTCTGCAGGAACAGCACGTCCACATCGGACTTCACCTGGGTGGCCAGGTCGATCAGCACGGCGTCCTGCATGTTGGACGCGACGATGAAGTCGTTGCCGAATGTCTCGACGGTCCAGCGGATCGCTTCGTCGGCGGTGGCGTCGGCGAGCTCCTTCGACGCGCGCTCGGCGAGGGTCTTGTAGTCGGCGGTGGCTGTCATCGGGAAACCTCCGGAAGGGACAGGCCGAGGAACTTGACCGAGAAAACCCGGCGACAGCTGGAACACAGCCAGCCGCCGTTCTCTTCCGGCCGGAGATCCTCGTCGCCGCAATACGGGCAGTAGTACGGTGCTGCGCGCTCGTCGGATGTCACTGCAGGGCGCTTTCCTCGGCGCGGGCGGCCCACTGCGGGAACCGTTCGCCCGGTTCGCGCCCGGTGACGTAGTTGCGCACGACCCGCTCGACGTACCCGGTCAGCTCGCCCGACGTCACCTTGTGTCCGCGCAGCTTCCGGCCGAACCCGGCGTCGAGGCCGAGGCCGCCGCCGAGGTGCACCTGGAAGCCTTCGACCTGGTTGCCGTCGGCGTCGGTGACGATCTGGCCCTTGAGGCCGATGTCCGCGGTCTGGATCCGCGCGCAGGAGTTGGGGCAGCCGTTGAGGTGCACGGTCACCGGCGTCTCGAGGCCGTCCTGGATGTCGGCGAGGGACTTCTCGAGGTCCGCGACGAGCTGCTGCGCGCGGGCCTTCGTCTCGACGATGGCGAGCTTGCAGAACTCCAGCCCGGTGCAGGCCATCACCCCGCGCCGCCACGGCGACGGCTTGGCTTCCAGGCCCAGCTCGGCCAGCTCGGCGGCGAGGGTGGCGACCCGGGCCTCGGGGACGTCGAGCACGACGAGCTTCTGCTGCGGGGTGAGCCGCACTCGGCCGGAGCCGGCCCGCTCGGCGGCCTGGGCGACGGCGACGAGGGTGCCGCCGGACGACCGGCCGGCGATCGGCGCCGCGCCGACGTAGAACTTGCCGTCGACCTGCGGGTGCACGCCGACGTGGTCGATCGGGACGGCCGGGTCCACCGGCGGCGGGCCGTCGAGCAGTTCGCGCTTGAGGTACTCGTCCTGCAGCACCTGCCGGAACTTCGCCGCGCCCCAGTCCTTGACCAGGAACTTGATCCGGGCCCGGGAGCGCAGCCGCCGGTAGCCGTAGTCGCGGAAGACCGAAATGACGCCTTCCCAGACGTCGGGGACCTCGTCCAGCGGCACCCAGGCGCCGAGGCGCTGCCCGAGCATCGGGTTGGTCGACAGGCCGCCGCCGACCCAGACGTCGAAGCCGGGCCCGTGTTCGGGGTGGTCGACGCCGACGAAGGCCACGTCGTGGATCTCGTGCGCGACGTCGGGCTGGCCGGAGATCGCGGTCTTGAACTTGCGCGGCAGGTTGGCGAACTCCGGCTTGCCGATGTAGCGGCGCTTGATCTCGTCGATCGCCGGGGTGCCGTCGATCACCTCGGCCGCCGCGATGCCCGCGACCGGCGAGCCGAGGATGACGCGCGGGCTGTCGCCGCACGCCTCCATCGTCGTCATGCCGGCGTTTTCGAGCTTGGCCCAGATCGTCGGCACGTCTTCGATCCGGATCCAGTGGTACTGGATGTTCTGCCGGTCGGTGATATCGGCCGTGTCGCGCGCGTACTGCTGCGAGATCTCGCCGAGCACGGTGAGCTGCCCGGTGGTCAGCGCGCCGCCGTCGAGCCGGACCCGCAGCATGAAGTAGCGGTCGTCGAGCTCTTCGGGCTCCAGCGTCGCCGTGCGGCCGCCGTCGATCCCCGGCTTGCGCTGGGTGTAGAGGCCGAACCAGCGGAACCGGCCACGCAGGTCGCCCGGGTCGATCGCGTCGAACCCGCGGTGGGCGTAGATGTTTTCGATGCGCGCCCGCACGTTGAGCGGGTGGTCGTCCTTCTTGGACCGCTCGTTCGGGTTCAGCGGCTCGCGGTAACCGAGCGCCCACTGCCCTTCGCCGCGCTTCTGCTTGGCTCGCGCGGGGCGGGCTGGGGTCTGGGGCGTGGCCATGGCGGCGTCCTCCGAGAGGCTTTCGTGGCGGCGGAGGCCCGCCGGCTCGCGGGGTCCTCCGGCGCCGGCTGTCCAGAATTCGTGGTGGCGACGGCAGTCAGCGAACAGGTACGCAGAGGGCGCTGGCGACCCGCAGGAGGTCGACGTGGCGGCGGGCCACGAGGAGAACACCGGCATGAGTCACGACGTCAGCGTGCCACGCGTCCACAATGTGGTCCAGCGCTGCCCGCATGGTGGGAGAAGGGTCACTTACCTGCGGAAATTGTGTCAACCGCCTGGTGCGCACACTCTTGCGTCCCCAAACCACTACAGCTAGAGTACTTCAAGTACAGTGCTTTGGGGAGAGGGAGCTGGGATGCAGGTCAAGGGTTTCGGGGCGGGTTACCTGGTCGACGACGTCGCGGCGACCACCCGCTTCTACGCGGACGTCATCGGCCTGCCGGTCACCGTCGAGCTCGACTGGTTCGCCAGCGTCAACGCCGGCGCGCCCGGCTACGAGATCAGCTTCGTGCAGCGCGGACACGAGTCGGTGCCGCCGGCTTACCGCGCGCAGGAGACGGCGGGCCTGATGTTCGGGCTCGTCGTCGAAGACGCCCGGGTCGAGGCGAAACGGCTGGAAGAAGCCGGTGTCGAGCTGGTGACGCCGGTGGTCGACGAGGTCTACGGGCAGCGGCACTTCTATGTCGCCGACCCGAACGGCGTGCTGCTCGACGTCATCGAGATGATCCCGGTCGACCCGGACTGGGCGGCCGCCAACCTTCCGGCGTCGTCGTAACGGGTGTTAACCCGATCGGCCCCTTGAGGCGACCGGGCGTGACGGGGTGGACAATTCGAGCGTGCCCGTGCTGCGTCCCGACCCCGCCACCTCGATCGATCCGGCGTTGCCGGAAAGCGCGCTGAAGGGGCTCGGCAGCAGAGCCTTCGGGGTGTACGTGCACGTCCCGTTCTGCGCCACGCGCTGCGGGTACTGCGACTTCAACACCTACACCGCAGGTGAGCTCGACACCGGTTCGTCGCCGCAGTCCTGGCTCGAAGGGCTGCGGCGCGAGCTGGAACTCGCCGCGCGCGTGCTCGTCGTCCCGCCCGCCGCCGACACCGTGTTCGTCGGCGGCGGCACGCCGTCGCTGCTGGGCGCGGACGGGCTGGGTGCGGTGCTCGACGCCGTCCGCGACGTCTTCGGGCTGGCGCCCGGGGCCGAGGTCACGACGGAGTCGAACCCGGAGTCGACGTCGCCGGAGTTCTTCGCCGGGATCCGCGAAGCGGGCTACACGCGGGTGTCCCTGGGCATGCAGTCGGCGGCGCCGCACGTGCTGAAGATCCTCGACCGCGTGCACACCCCGGGCCGTCCGGGCAAGGCCGCCGCCGAAGCGCGCGCGGCCGGGTTCGAGCACGTGAACCTCGACGTGATCTACGGCACGCCGGGGGAGCGCGCCGACGACCTGCGCGCGACGCTCGACGCCGTGCTGGCCGCCGGCGTCGACCACGTCTCGGCGTACGCGCTGATCGTCGAGGAGGGCACCGCGCTGGCCCGCCGCGTCCGCCGGGGCGAGCTGCCCGCGCCGGACGACGACGTCCTCGCCGCGGACTACGAGATGATCGACGCCACGCTGTCCTCGGCGGGACTGCGCTGGTACGAGGTGTCGAACTGGGCCGCTTCCGACGCGGCCCGCTGCCGCCACAACCTCGGTTACTGGCGAGGCGACGACTGGTGGGGTGCCGGTCCGGGGGCGCACAGCCACGTCGGCGGCGTGCGCTGGTGGAACGTCAAGCACCCGGCCCGCTATGCCGCGCTGCTCGACGCCGGTGACTCGCCCGCGGGCGGGCGGGAGGTGCTCACCGACGACGACCAGCACCTCGAGCGGATCATGCTCGAGCTGCGCGTCGCCGAGGGCCTGCCGCTCGACGTGCTCGACGAGCCGGGCCTCGCCGAGGCGCGGGCGGCCGCGGCCGAGGGCCTGCTCGATCCGTCCGCATTGGACTCCCGGGGCCGCGCGGTGCTCACCGATCGTGGACGGCTGCTGGCCGACGGGGTGGTCCGCCGCCTCGCCGGCTGAGCCTTCGGGCATAAATGGCAGGGGCCGGTCGTTGCTTGTATTCAGCAACGACTTTCGAGGAGGCCTCATGGCGCGCGCGATCAGGTTCGACGAGTACGGCGACGTGGAGGTCCTCCGGGTCGAGGACGTCCCCCGGCCGGCCCCGGGGCCGGGTCAGGTGCTCGTCGAGGTGCGCGCCGCCGGGATCAACCCGGGCGAGGCCGCCATCCGGCAGGGTTTCCTGCACGAACGCTACCCGGCGACCTTCCCTTCGGGGCAGGGCAGCGACTTCGCCGGGGTAGTCGCTTCGCTCGGCGAAGGCGTCGAGGAGATCGCCGTCGGCGACGAGGTGATCGGGTTCGTCGACACCCGGTCGAGCCACGCCGAGTTCGTCGTCGCGGAGGCGGCGAACCTCACGCCGCGACCCGACGGGGTGCCGTGGGAGGTCGCCGGCTCGCTGTTCGTCGCCGGCACGACCGCGTACGCCGCGGTGGGCGCGGTGTGCCCGCGCGAAGGGGAGACCGTCGTCGTCTCGGGAGCGGCGGGCGGTGTGGGCTCGCTCGCGGTGCAGCTGGCGAAGCTGGCCGGCGCCACGGTGATCGGCCTGGCCGGCGAGGCGAACCACGAGTGGCTGCGTGAACTCGGCGTCATCCCGGTTTCCTATGGCGAGGGTGTGCTCGAGCGGATTCGCGAAGCCGCGCCTTCCGGCGTGCACGCGTTCGTCGACACGTTCGGCGCCGGGTACGTGGAACTGGCTCTGCACCTGGGGATCCACCCCGGTCGGATCGACACGGTCATCGACTTCGCGGCGGCCGAGAGGTACAACGTGAAGACCGACGGCAACGCGGCCGCGGCGTCGGCCGACGTGCTGCGCGAGCTGGGCCTGCTGCTGGACAAGGGCTTGCTGACCCTGCCGATCGCCCGCGTGTACCCGCTGGACGAGGTGCGGGACGCCTACCGCGAGCTGGAGCAGCGGCACACGCGCGGCAAGATCGTGCTGCGGCCCTAGTTCTTCGCCAGCACCTTCAGCCCGGCGAGGAACGCCTCGAGCGCGAACTCGAGGCGTTCCGCCGCCGTCTCCGCGGAGAAGAACTCGCCGACGTGCAGCATGTTGGGGAACGACTCGGCGGGCAGTGACCGCATGTACGCCACCATCTGCTTGCCCCGTTCGCCGGCGTCGGCCTGGTCGATGTCGCCCCAGGTCCAGCTGCTCGCTTCGTAGGCGTACGCCTTGGCGTAGAGCGAAAGGGCGTCGCCCGCGAAGGCCGCCTGCTTGAGGGTCAGGCCGCCCGCGCGAAGCAGGGCGAGCATCCCTTCGCCCTGCTTCAGGGAGTTGGGCGTGACCGGCACGGCGATGTCCCACGCGATGCGCGCGATGCCGCGGTGCGCGGCCATCACCCGGATCTGGTCGCGGACGAGATCCTTGACCTGCTCGTCCCAGCGCGCCGGGTCCGGCTCGGGGACCGCCACGTCGGCGAGCACGGCGTCGAGCATCAGCTCCGCCAGTTCGTCCTTGTTCGAGACGTGCGCGTAGAGCGACGCGGGCCCGGTCTCCAGTTCCTGGGCGATCCGCCGCATGGTGACCGCGTCGAACCCCTCGTCGTCCAGGACGATCAAGGCCGCTCGCACGATCGAGGCCTGGGAGAGGACGGGTTTCGCGGCGCGGCGGCGGGGAGCGCTGCGCCACGGCGGCGGGGGAACGGTCACTCGAACACTGTACTTGACGCGAACGTCGTTCGAGAGTAGAACGGTGTTCGTAGGACGAACAACGTTCGAAGGGGGATCTGATGACGACGACTGCTGAAACCGAAGTTCGTGGAGTGCTCGGCCGGCTCACGGAGGCGTGGAACTCCGGCGATGCCGCCGCGTACGGGCGGCTCTTCACCGAAGACGCGGACTACGTGACGTACTTCGGGCTGAACTTCCCGGGTCGGGAGGTGATCGAGAGCTCGCACCGGGCCCTGTTCGAAGGGCCGTTGCGGGGGTCGAAGCTCACCGGTTCGCTGGGTGGTGCGGCGAAGGTGCGGTTCGTCCGGCCGGACGTCGCCGTGGTCCTCGTCGGCGGTGGCTCGTCGCTGGCCGGAGCCGAGGTCGCCGACGAAGGGCGCGAGTCGACCGTGTCCTTCGTGCTCGTCCGGGAAGGGGGCGAATGGCTGATCACGGCGTTCCAGAACACGCGGGTTTCGGATCCGCGCGGGTGAAAACGCTTGCGGAGGCGTCGGGGGTGGTCGCGCGGCCACCCGCGGAGGTGTTCGAACGGCTGCGGCGGAAGCTGGGTGGTGGCCACCCGATGCGGATGGAGGTCGACCGGGAGCAGGGCTTCGTCGCGGTGCAGGGCGGGTGGTGGTACCGCGGGGAGTACCGCGTCACCCCCGATCCGGCGGGGGCGCGTGTCGAGCACCGGGTGGTCAACGCGGCATCACGAGGGCGGTGGGGTGTGCCGTTGGCGAACCGGTTCTTCATCGGCTTTCGAGGGGAGGTGGCCGCCGGGTTCGGGAGGTTGCTCGCGGAACTGGGTACACCTGAGTAGCCGCGTGCCGATTTCGGCGCGTAGGCTGACTTAGGTAAGCCTTAGCGATGGTTGGAGTGGCCGATGGCTGAAGCACCCCGGCGGTCCGGGCGTCCCGCGGCGCGGCTGCGGGTGCTGCGGACCGAGCGGCTGACCCCGCACATGATCCGGATCGTCGCGGGCGGCGAGGGGATCGCGGAGTTCACGCCGAACGAGTTCACCGACGCCTACGTGAAGGTGCTGTTCAAGGTGCCCGGCGTCGAGTACTCGGAGCCGTTCGACGTCCAGGAGTGCCGGGCGACGATGCCACGCGAGCACTGGCCGCGCCAGCGCTCCTACACCGTTCGCGCGTTCGACCCGCAGGCCGGCGAGCTCGTCCTCGACTTCGTCCACCACGGCGACGAGGGCATCGCGGGTCCGTGGGCGGCCTCGGCCCAGCCGGGCGACGAGCTGCTGGTGCTGGGTCCGGGCGGTGCGTACGCGCCCGGCACCGAAGCGGACTGGCACCTGCTGGCCGGCGACGAAAGCGCCCTGCCGGCCATCGCGGCGTCGCTCGAAGCGCTGCCCGCCGGGGTTCCGGTGCACGCGGTGATCCTGGTCGAGAACGAGGACGAGGTCCAGCCGCTGGTCACGAAGGCGGACGCGCAGATCACCTGGCTGCACCGGTCGTCCGGCGGCGATGTCGCGGCCGCGGTGCGGGAGCTGCCGTGGCGCGAGGGCGTCGTCCAGGCGTTCGTCCACGGCGAGGCGGGGTTCGTGCGCGAGCTGCGCCGGTACCTGCTCGACGAGCGCGGAGTGCGGCGCGACCTGCTCTCGATCTCGGGGTACTGGCGCCACGGCAAGAACGACGAAGCGTGGCGCGAGGAGAAGGCGGCCGAGCGGGCGCGGGAGAAGTGACAAGCCGGCCAAAAGCAGGCCGACCCCCACGCGACACGTAACCGTTGCCACCAAGTCATTCGGCCGTGGCTGTGGTCGGCTTGGTACTCATCGGCACAGTGGTACTCATCGGCACAGTAGCCTCGCCGCATGGCGGATTTCGAGGTGGAGGTCGACCCGGCGGAGGCCGGCTTCGACGCGGCACGGCTGTCCCGGATCGACGCGCATTTCGACCGGTATGTCGAGGACGGACGGTTGCCGGGCTGGCTCGCGGTGGTGAGCAGGCACGGCCGGATCGTCCACCTGGGCCGCGGCGGAGCCCGGGACGTCGAAGCTTCGCTGCCCGTCGAGACGGACACGCTGTGGCGGATCTTCTCGATGACGAAGCCGATCACCTCGGTCGCGGCGATGATGCTCGCCGAAGAGGGCCTGCTGGAACTGGACGACCCGATCGCGCGCTGGTTGCCGGAGTTCGCGTCGCCGCAGGTGTACGTCAAGGGATCGGCTCTGGCGCCGCTGACCGAGCCCGCCACTTCGCCGATCCGGGTGTGGCACCTGCTGACGCACACGGCGGGCCTGACGTACGGCTTCCACCACGGTCACCCGGTCGACGCGATCTACCGCGCGGCGGGCTTCGAATGGGGCACACCGCCGGGGCTTGACCTGGCCGCTTGCTCCCGGCAATGGGCTTCGCTGCCGCTGCTGTTCCAGCCGGGCACGGAGTGGAACTACTCGGTGGCGACGGACGTACTCGGCCGGCTCGTCGAAGTGGTGTCGGGTCTTCCGCTGGACGAGTTCTTCGCGTCGCGGATCTTCACACCGCTGGGCATGACGGACACGGGTTTCGTGGCTCCGTCGCCCGAGCGCCTGGCGGCCATGTACGTCCGCGACCCCTCATCGGGACGCGCGATCCGCAACGACGCATTCGGCCGGCTGGGCACGGCCCGCCCGACCTGCCTCTCCGGCGGCGGCGGCCTGGTGTCCACGGCACCGGACTACTGGCGTTTCACGGAAATGCTCCTCCGCGGCGGCACCCTGGACGGCGTCCGGTTGCTGTCCCCGCGAACGGTGGCGCTGATGGCGAGCAACCACCTGCCGGGCCGCGTGGACCTGGAGGCATTCGGCCGCCCGCTGTTCGCGGAAATGCCCTTCGACGGCCACGGTTTCGGGCTCGGCTTTTCCGTCCTCGAGGACCCGGTGAAGGCCCGCACGCTGTCCTCGGCCGGGGAGTTCGCCTGGGGCGGAGCGGCGTCGACGGCATTCTGGGTGGACCCGGACGAGGACCTGACGGTCGGGTTCTACACGCAACTGCTGCCGTCCAGCACCTACCGGCTCCGACCCCAGCTACGGCAACTGGTTTACCAGGCGCTGGTGGACTGAGCAGCACCGTCTCGTCTGCCTCCCCTGACGATGCCGGCCCGATCGGGCAGGGATTTTCGCCTGATACCCAGTACGTTGGAGGCACAGGGTTTCCGGGGGATGGGGGCGGCCATGCGGCGGATCGGGATCGTCGGTGCGGGGCAAGCGGGATTGGTGCTCGGCATCGGACTGCGGCAACTGGGCTACGACGTCACGGTGTTCGCCGAGCGTTCCGCGCAGGACGTGCGCGCCGGGCGGCTGATCTCCAACCAGTGCCTGTTCGCCCCGGCCCTCGAGCGCGAACGCGAGCTCGGCATCAACTTCTGGGACGCCGATGCCCCGCCCGTCCGTGAAGTTGCCTTCGCGGCCGCCGGGGAGGGGGCCGAGCCGGCGATTGCCTGGCGGGTGGGGCTCGATCGGCCCGCTCAATCCGTCGATCAACGCGTCAAGGTGTCGGACTGGATGGGGGAGTTCGACCGGCTCGGGGGCGAGCTGCGGATCCGGCGTGTCGGGCCGGATGAGCTGGATGAGTGCGCTCGGGAGTTCGAGCTGCTCGTCGTCGCCGCCGGGCGGGGGCCGCAGTTCGACTCGCTCTTCCCGCGTGACGATGAGCGGTCGACCTATCGGGAGCCGCAGCGGGCCATCGGGATCTTCTACGTGGCCGGGAAAATCGATGCCGTTCCCGGGCTGACCTTCGGGATGTCGCACGTCGGCGAGTTCTTCCTGCTGCCCGTTCTCTCCGTGCACGGGTCCGTGCACGGCCTCGGCTTCTTCGGCGTGCCCGGTGGCCCGATGGACGTCTGGGACGGCGTGGCCGACGTCGAGCAGCACTACGAGACCGCCCGGAAGCTGCTGCGCGCCCACTACCCGTGGCAGGCCGCGCTGCTCGATGAAGCGCGTCCGGTGGCTTCGGCCGACCTGCTGCACGGCCGGATCACGCCGGTTGTGCGGCGGCCGGTCGGGACCCTGCCGTCCGGTCGGAAGGTGCTCGCGATGGGCGATACCGCGGTGACCAACGATCCCATCGGCGGCCAGGGTGCCAACATGGCCGCCCGGGCGGCGCGGGCCTACCAGGAAGCCATCGTCGAGCGCGGTGACCGGCCGTTCGACGAAGAGTTCATGCACGACGCCTTTGCCCGGTACTGGCAGCACGCCCGGCCCGCGACGCGGTTCAACAACGACCTCCTCGCCCCGCCACCGGAGCACGTGCTGGCCACTTTGGACACTGCCCAGCACGTGCCCGAGGTGGCGCACCGGTTCGCGCACCTCTTCGAGAACCCGGCCGATTACGAAGGCTGGCTGGGCGATCCCGAGGCGGCGATGCAGTACCTCCGTGCCACGGGCCTTCGGTGACTTCCGGCCCTTGAGCGAAGGCCACACGGCCCGGCGACGCCCTGACGCTCAGCCGAACGGGCGGCGATCCGGCGCGCAGACCGTGCCCGGGGCAGGCACCGTGCCCGTACCGAAGTAGCGGTCCAGCCACGCGTCGATGCACGCGCTCTTGCCGCGGGAACCGTGGCCGTACGTGTCCAGGCTCAGCAGGCGTGCGTTGGCCAGCAACCGTTCCGTCCGCTGCGCCCCGGCGTACGGCGTCTCCAGGTCGCCCTGGCGGTTGGCGATCAGGAGAATCGGTGCCGTCGGGTGGTTCCACGGCCCGGCGTAGCGGCCCGTGTCCGTGACGTCCCAGGTCGCGCACGGCAGCGTCTTGTAGACGTCGAACGGCCCGAAACCGCGGCCCACCTGGTCGGCTCGCCGGGCGAAGTCCCACCAGACCGCGGGATCGTGCGGGTTCGCCGCGTCCGAGCACAGGGTGGCGCCGCCGCCCAGCATGGAGTCGATGTCGGGTGGGCCGCCCGGCGAGGCCGGTGCGGGAGACGCCGGGTCGGCCAGGGCCTGGAGGAACGCCGCCAGCTCGGGCGCGGACCGGGCGTCGGTCAGGTGGTTGTGGATCCGGGCGATGGCGCTCTGGTAGGTGACGACGATCTGCCGCCCGGTCGTGTCGGTCACCGTGATCGGGCCGCGTTCGAGCTGGTCGAGGATCTTGTCGTAGTCGAACGTGCAGCGCGTACCGCAAGCGTCCACAAAGGATTTCAGAGCTCGCGGGGCATCGGCGAAGCCCTGCAGGCGGTAGCTCATCGGGGCGGAGCCGGTCGACCAGCGCACCGGGTCGTCGACCGCGTCGAAGGCCAGCGAGCCGACTCGGGCGGGGAACAGGTTCGCGTACGTTTCGCCGAGGTACGTTCCGTACGATTTGCCGTAGTACCGCAGCTTCGGCTCGCCGAACGCCGCGCGCAGCCGGTCCAGGTCGCGGGCGATCGTCCCGGTTGACAGGTGGTTTGCCAGCGGGCCGGCGTTCTGCTCGCAGAGGTCGGTGACCGTGCGGGTGTCGGCGATCTGCTGCCGCTCGGCCGCGCGGGTCAGCGGGAACGTGCCGAGCGCGCGTTGCAGCACTTCGAGCTGCGAAGGGTCGGTGAAGCAGTGGATCTTCGCGCTCGCGCCGACGCCGCGCGGGTCGAAGCCGACGATGTCGAAGCGGGCGTGCAAGGCGGGTGTCAACGCCGGCGCGAACCGGCCGGACGAGCCCGGGCCGCCCGGGTTGTAGAAGATCGTGCCCAGCTTGCGGGCCTGGTCGGTGGCGGGCAAGCGACCGACGGCGATGCGGACGGTACCCGCTGCCGGGTCCTGATAGGACAGTGGGACGTCGAGGTGGCCGCATTCGTAACCGGCGGCACAGGAGGCTTCCCAGCCGATTCCGGTGGGGCTCGCCGCGGCCGCGGGCGCGAGGGCGCCCACCGCGAGCGTGGCCGTTCCCAGGGCCAGCGCAACACGAAAGTTCATCTGCCGATCGTCCCGGCACCGGGACCGGGGGCGCGCTGGTGCGCGCCCCCGGAACCGGGGTAGGGCGGGCCCTACGCGGTGAGCTTCGGGATGATCTGCGACCCGTAGGACGCCAGCGTCGCCTCGCGGTCGTCGTGCATGAGGTACAGGGAGAACTGGTCCACGCCCAGCTCGGCCAGCTCCTGCAGCCGTTCGACGTGGGCGGCAGGCGGCCCCAGCAGGCAGAACCGGTCGACGATCTCGTCCGGGACGAACTCCGTCGACGGGTTGCCCGCCTTGCCGTGGTGGCTGTAGTCGTACCCTTCCCGCTCGCGGATGTAGTCCGTCAGCTCCCGCGGCACCGCCCCTGCCGAGCCGTACCGCGCCACCAGGTCCGCGACGTGGTTGCCGACCATCCCGCCGAACCAGCGCAGCTGTTCGCGCTGGTGCGCCAGGTCGTCGCCGACGTACGCCGGGGCCGCGACGCAGATCGTGATGCCAGCCGGGTCTCGCCCGGCCGCGCGGGCCGCGTCGCGGACCGCGCCGATCGTCCAGCGGGCGATCGCCGGGTCCGCGCACTGCAGGATGAAGCCGTCGGCGTGCTCGCCGACTGTCTGCAGCGCCTTGGGCCCGTAGCCGGCCATCCACATCTCGAGCTGCCCGTTGGAGATCCACGGGATCTGCACGGTCTTCTCGTTCATGGTCACCGCGCGGCCCTCGGCCAGGTCCTTGACCACGCTCATGCAGTCGCGGACGGTGGCCAACGTGGACGGCGGTTTGCCGACCACCCGGTGCGCCGAGTCGCCGCGGCCGATGCCGCAGACCGTCCGGTTGCCGTACATGTCGTTGAGCGTGGCGAACGTCGACGCCATCACCGACCAGTCCCGCGTTCCGGGACTGGTCACCATCGGGCCCACGACCATCGACGACGTCGCCGCGAGGATCGCCGAGTAGATAACGAACGGCTCCTGCCACAGCACGCACGAGTCGAACGTCCAGCCGTAGCGGAACCCGGCGTCCTCGGCGTCCTTCATGAGCCGCACGACCTCCCGCGCGGGCGGGTCGGTCTGCAGCACGATCCCGAAGTCCATCACTACCTCAGTTCAGGTACTGGTTCAGCGAGCGGGACAGGAACTTGCCGTGCGACGTCGACCCCGTGAACCCGTCAGGTGAAACGACCACGCGCCCACGCGAAAGCACCGTGTGCACCCGGCCGGTGAGCTCGAACCCCTCGTACGCCGAGTAATCGACGTTCATGTGGTGCGTCGAGGCCGACAGCGTCTGCGTCGCCGAAGGGTCGTAGATCACGATGTCCGCGTCCGAACCCGCGGCGATGACGCCCTTGCGCGGGTACAGCCCGAACATCCGCGCCGGCGTCGCCGAGCACGTCTCCACCCACCGGCCGAGCGTCAGCTGACCGGCGACGACGCCCTGGTGCAGCAGGTCCATCCGGTGCTCGACGCCCGGCATCCCGTTCGGGATGGCCCGGAAGTCGCCTCGGCCCATTTCCTTCTGGTCCTTGAAGCAGAACGGGCAGTGGTCGGTGGACACCACGGACAGGTCGTTGGTCCGCAGCCCGCGCCACAGGTCGGCCTGGTGCGACTTCTCCCGCAGCGGCGGCGAAGCCACGTACTTCGCGCCCTCGAAGTCCGGCTTCGCCAAGTCCTCGATGGACAGGTACAGGTACTGCGGGCACGTCTCGGCGAAGACGTTCTGCCCCTCGTTACGCGCTTCCGCGACCGCCGCAAGCGCTTGCGACGCCGACAGGTGCACGATGTAGAGCGGCGAACCGGTCACCTTGGCGAGCTGGATCGCTCGTGAGGTCGCCTCTCCTTCCAACTCGGGCGGCCGGGTCAGGCCGTGCTGCACTGGGTCCACCTTGCCCGCTTCGAACGCCTGTGCCGCCAGCTGGTCGATCGCGATGCCGTTCTCCGCGTGCATCATGATCGTAGCGCCGATTTCGCGCGCCTTCTGCATCGCCAGCAGGATTTCCCCGTCCGTGGAGTAGAACACCCCCGGGTAGGCCATGAACATCTTGAAGCTGCCGACGCCGCCGTCGATGCAGGCTTCCATCTCCTTCAGCGACTGGTCGTTGACGTCGGAGACGATCATGTGGAAGCCGTAGTCGATCGCGCAGTTGCCGTCCGCCTTGGCGTGCCACTTGTCCAGTGTGGACAGCAGCGACGTGCCCTTGGCCTGCACGGCGAAGTCGATGATCGTGGTCGTGCCGCCCCACGCGGCCGCCGTGGTGCCGGTCGAGAACGTGTCGACGGAGTGCGTGCCGCCGAACGGCATCTCCATGTGCGTGTGAGCGTCGATGCCGCCGGGCAGCACGTACTTGCCGGTGGCGTCGATCGTCTCGTCGCCGGTCAGCGTGCCGGGCGCCCCGACGGCGGCGATGGTCTCGCCGTCGACGAGGACATCCGCGGAAAAAGCGCCCGACGGCGAGACGACCTGACCGCCCTGGATGAGCGTGGTCATCAGGCCTCCGCGAGGGGGCCGTAGGTGTCCGGGCGGCGGTCGCGGTAGAACGCCCACTGGTTCCGGACGTCGTCGAGCAGGCCCAGGTCGAGGTCGCGCACCACGACCTCGTCGTCGGTGTCGGACGCGGCGTCGCCGACGAGCTGGCCCTTGGGGTCGACGAAGTACGTCTGGCCGTAGAAGTCGTTGTCGCCCAGCGGTTCCACGCCCACCCGGTTGATCGCGCCGACGAAGTACTCGTTCGCCACCGCGGCCGCGGGCTGTTCCAGCTTCCACAGGTACTGCGACAGGCTGCGGCTGGTCGCCGACGGGTTGAACACGATCTTCGCCCCGGCCAGGCCGAGCGCGCGCCAGCCCTCCGGGAAGTGCCGCTCGTAGCAGATGTAGACGCCGATGCGGCCCACGGCGGTGTCGAACACCGGGTAGCCGAGGTTGCCGGGCCGGAAGTAGAACTTCTCCCAGAACCCCTGGACCTGCGGGATGTGGTTCTTGCGGTACTTGCCGAGGTAGGTGCCGTCGGCGTCGATCACCGCGGCCGTGTTGTAGTAGACGCCGGGCTGCTCGACCTCGTACATCGGCACGATCAGCACCACGCCGTGGCGCTCGGCCACCTCCTGCATGAGCTTCGTGGTGGGCCCGTCCGGGATGGCCTCGGTGTAGGAGTAGTAGTCGGCGTCCTGCACCTGGCAGAAGTACGGCCCGTAGAACAGCTCCTGGAGGCAGACGACCTGGGCGCCCTGGGAAGCGGCGGTGCCGATGTGGTCGACCGCCGCCTTGATCATGGACTCCTTGTCACCCGTCCACCGCTGCTGGATCAGGCCGGCTCGAACCACGCTCACTTGCTTCCTCCTTGGTTGTGGACCTGGAGAGGACGGCGAAGACGACGAATGCGCCGACCAGGCCGACCACCCAGTTGTAGTCGTAAAGCGGCTTGAGGAACGGGATCAAACCGTCCGCGGGGAACGGCCCGCCATAGGCCCCGCCGACCGCCAGCAGCGCTCCCACCAGCGTCGCGACCAGCGCGCGCCAGTTCCAGCCGCCGCTGAACCAATACACCCCATCGGGGGTATAGAGGTCCTTCAGCCGGAGCTCCGTGCGGTTGATGAACCAGTAGCCGGCGACGAGCACCCCGGCGACCGCGCCGAGCAGGCCGCCGTAGAAGCCGAGCCAGGCGAAGATGTAGATGTTCGGGTCGGAGTACAGCCGCCACGGCTGGATGAGGACGCCGATGACGCCGGTGATCCCGCCGCCGACGGCGAAGGTGATCTTCTTCGGGAACGCGTTCGAGAAGTCGTAGGACGGGCTGACGACGTTGGCCGCGAGGTTCGCCGAGATCGTCGCCAGCACCAGCGCGACCAGTGCGACGACGACCACGACCGGGCTGTCGAACTTGTCGGCCAGTTTCGCCGGGTCCCAGATGTCCTCGCCGTAGAGCACGTGCCCGCCCGACGTGGTCAGGATGGCCACGATCGCGATGAACGTCATCGTCGTCGGCAGGCCGAGGATCTGGCCGCGGACCTGCTTGCGCTGGCTGCCGCCGAAGCGGGTGAAGTCCGGCATGTTGAGCGACAGCGTCGACCAGAACGCGATCATCGCCATCAGGGCCGGCGCGAACACCTTCCAGAAGTCCGGGCCCCAGCCCAGCTTGCCGCCGTCGGACAGGATCGGGCCGAGCCCGCCCGCCTTGACCATGACGTACCCGAGCATGATCAGGAAGCCGACGGACACCAGCGGCGCCGTCCAGTTCTCGAACCGGCGGACCGCGTCCATGCCGCGCCAGATGATGAGCATCTGGCCGATCCAGAAGACCACGAAGGACAGCCACAGCGTCCAGTGCTGCCCCGCGACGACCGCGGAGTCACGCCACCACGAGCCGAGCAGCCGCCCGAGGATGACGTAGATGGCCTCGCCGCCGACCCAGGTCTGGATGCCGAACCAGCCGCACGCGATGAACGCGCGCAGCAGGGCGGCCAGGTTGGCGCCGCGCAGGCCGTAGAACGCCCGGGCGAACACCGGGAACGGGATGCCGTACTTGGTGCCGGCGTGGCTGTTGAGCAGCATCGGCGCGAGCACGACCAGGTTGCCGATCGTGATGGTGAGCAGCGCCTGCACCCAGTTCATGCCGAGCGCGATGAGCGACGCGGCCAGGGCGTAGCTGGGGATGTTGTGCGCCATCCCCATCCAGAGCGCGAAGTAGTTGTAGGTGGTCCAGGTCCGTTTCGCAACGGGGACGGGGGCCAGTTCTTCGTTGAAGAACCGGCTGCCTTCGAGAGACCCGGCGGCGACGGGGTCGAGCTCGACCCGGCCGTCGTCGTGCACGCGCTGGTCTGCGGGTGTCGGCGCCATTGCGGAATCCTGCGCGCCTGGTCATCGCCGTTGCAACGGCAGTCTGTTCACTCTTCGCTGATCAGGAGTGCAGTCTGTCGATTGCGCGAAGGGTCCCGGAGTGCATGACCTGAGTCACACATCCGGCCGTCACGAACCGGCAAAGAGGCTGAAACGTCTCCACAGGATCTTCACACTTCACACGAATCGTCTCCACCGGGGGTGCTTAGGGTCATGGGCATGGAACTGGGTGGACGGCGGGTGCTGGTCGTCGAGGACGACGTCACGATCGCCGCGTCGATCGCGGCCCGGCTGCGAGCCGAGGGGTTCGGGGTGGACGTCGTCCACGACGGACCGGCGGCCGTCGAGGCCGAGGCGGCTTCCGAGCCGGACCTGGTGGTGCTCGACGTGATGCTGCCGGGGTTCGACGGCCTGGAGGTCTGCCGCCGGATCCAGGGCCGCCGCCCGGTGCCGGTGCTGATGCTGACCGCGCGCGCCGACGAGACGGACATGCTGGTCGGGCTCGGCGTCGGCGCCGACGACTACCTCACGAAGCCGTTCTCGATGCGAGTGCTGACCGCGCGGGTGCACGCACTGCTGCGGCGGGTGGACCGCTCGTCGTCGGCGGCGGGCACGCGGATCGTGCTGGGCGACCTCGAGATCGACGTCGACCAGCGGCGGGTTGCCCGGGCCGGGGTCGCGGCGCAGCTGACGCCGATCGAGTTCGACCTGCTGGTGCACTTCGCGCGGCGGCCGCGGGCGGTGCAGCCGCGGGAACGGCTGCTGTCGGAGGTGTGGGACTGGGACGTCCACGGCACGTCCGCGGGGACGCGGGCGGTGGACAGCCACATCAAGGCGCTGCGGCGGAAGCTCGGCGCGGATCTGATCCGGACCGTGCACGGCGTCGGTTATGCGTTGGAGGCGGGATCGTGAACCTCGTGCCGAGACCGCTGGACCGGATCCGGTCGATCAAGCTGAAGCTGGCGATCCTGATGGTCGCCTCCGGCGGGATCGCGTTCGGGTTCTTCAACTGGCAGATCGGCTGGCTGCCGCCGAAGACAACGGCGGGTGCGATCCTGCTCGCGCTGGTGTTGTCGCAGCTGCTGGCCCACGGGATGACGCGCCCGCTGCGCGAGATGACGGCGGCGGCGCGGGCGATGGCCAAGGGCGACTACACCCGGCGGATCCGGGCCACCACGCGTGACGAAGTCGGGGTGCTGGCGCAGGCGTTCAACCAGATGGCGGGGGACCTCGGCGACGCCGACCGGCAGCGCCGGGAGCTGATCGCGAACGTGTCCCACGAGCTGCGGACGCCGATCACGGCGTTGAACGGCGTGCTGGAAAACCTCGTCGACGGCGTCGAGCAACCCGATCCGGGGACGCTGAAGACGGCGTTGCAGCAGACCGAGCGCCTGACGACCCTGGTCGAGGAGTTGCTGGACCTGTCGCGGCTGGACGCGGGGGCGATCGCGCTGCACGAGACGTCGTTTTCGCTGTGGTCGCTGCTGTCGGAAGTGGTCGGGGAGGCGAAGTTCGCGGGCCGCGGGGTGACGTTCGAGGTGTCGGTGTCCCCGGAGGGGGCGGTGGTGACGGCGGACCGCGGGCGGCTGTTCCAGGTGGTGGCGAACCTGCTGGAGAACGCGGCCCGGCACGGCCCGGCCGGCGGCCAGGTCCGGGTGGAGGCGCAGGTGCGGCCGGGTGAGGTGCGCATCGACGTGTGTGACGAGGGCCCGGGCGTCGCAGCGGTGGACCGGGAGCGGGTGTTCGAGCGGTTCACCCGCGGCGAGCGGCCGTCGGGCGGGGGCACGGGGCTGGGGCTGGCGATCGCCCGGTGGGCGGTGGAGCTGCACGGCGGGACGATCGGGGTGGTGGATCCGTCGCCGGGGACGGGAAGCCGGATCCGGGTGACGCTGCCGGCTTAGCCCCGCGGCTCCGGCGTCTTGAATGACTCATTCAGGTCGTGGGAGGTCCTGAATGAGTCATTCAAGACCTTGGGCGTCGCTATTTGCAAACGTGAACACGAGAACTCGAGGAGGGGCGAAATGCCCAAAGCTCATGTCGGTTCCGGTGTGCCCCGGGGTAAGCGATCGGTCGCGTCGCGGGTGACCACGCAGGAGGCCGAGGCGGTCCGCGGCCCGGAAGCGACCGCCGGGATGCCCGCTGCCCCGGGCGGCGGGGTCGCCGTTGCGGCCCCGCCCGTTCTTCTTCGGCCGATGCCACCGCCGAAGTACGTTGTCGTCCCGCTGCCGCCCGCGGTTCTGCCCGCGTCGGGGCTGGCCGGGGTCGCCGGGGCGCTGCTGCTGCCCGTCGACCGGCCCGGGATCGGGTGGCTGCTCTCCGGGCTGGCCGTCGTCGTCGCCGTCGTGGTGGCCGACCGGCGTTCGCGTGAAGGCACTGAAGGCACTGAAGGCACGGAAGGCGCTCCGACCTGGCGTAGCGCCGCCTGGGCCGCACTCGCGCTCGCGCTGCTCGCCGTGGGAACCGTGCGGGCGTCGGGATGGCTGTTCGTCCTCTGCGTGATCGCCGCCGTCGTTGCCGGGTCGTTGGCCATTGTCCGGCAGCGGACCGTTCACTCGGTTCTCTACGACATGCTCGCCGTCCCGATCGAGGCGTTCCGGGCCATTCCGTGGGTCGGGCGCGGGGCCGGGCGCTTCACCGCCCGCCGTGACGGGGTGGCCCGGCGGATCGCGCTGGCCGTGCTGGCCGCCGCCGCGCTCGTCGGGGTCTTCGTGCCGCTGCTGGCCAGTGCCGATGCCGCCTTCGCCGCCGTCATCAACGCCGTCATGCCCGATCTCGGCGTCGCGACGCTCGTGCGGTGGTGCTCCGTCTTCGCCGTCGTCACTTTGGTCGCGGCCGGGAGCTGCTACTTCCTGGCCGCGCCGGCGCCGCGCGCGTCGGCCGACCGTCCACACCGGACCAAATACGGTCTGGAGTGGACGGTCCCGCTCGGTGCCCTCGTCCTGGTGTTCGGCCTCTTCGTCGGGGTGCGGCTGGTCGTGCTGTTCGGCGGCACCGAGTACGTCCTGCGCACCGGCGGCCTGACGTCGGCGGAGTACGCCCGTGGCGGCTTCTGGCAGCTGTGCGCCGTCACCGTGCTGACGCTGGCCATCGTCGCCGCGGCGCTGCGGTGGGCACCGGACGCGACGAAGGGCGACCGGCTCCGGCAGCGCGTCCTGCTCGGGACGCTCAGCGCGCTGAGCCTGGTGCTCGTCGGCTCGGCGTTGAGTCGCATGTGGACGTACCAGCAGGCGTACGGCTTCACCGTGCTGCGGCTGCTGGTCGAGGTCTGCGAACTCTGGTTCGGTGCGGTGTTCGTGCTGGTCCTGGTGGCACTGGTCCGGCTGCGTCCGGCGTGGCTTCCCCGCGCGGCGATCGGCACGGCCGCCGCGGCGCTGCTGGTCCTCGCCGTCCTCGATCCGGAACGCCTCATCGCCGACGCGAACCTCGACCGCGCGGCGGCCGGCAAGTCCCTGGACGACCGCTACCTGGCCGGGTTCTCGGCCGACGTGGTCCCGGCCGTGTCGGCCCGGCTGGCGGAACCGCTGCGCAGCTGCGTGCTGCGGCAGGTCCTCCGCGACGACCGGGAAGACGGCTGGCCGGCGTGGAACGTCAGCCGTTCGGCGGCCCGCGACGTGACTTTCGGCCCGGTCACCCCCTGCCGCTGAACCGGACCGGTGGGCAGCGCGTGGTTAAGAGTTACGCGGAAGTCACCGGGCCGTCGTGGGGGCGGCCCGGCGGCTTCCGCGCGTTCGAATGCCGCAACGGGGCGTCAGAACGCGAAAACCTCGTCCGAATCGCGATCGGCCTCGCAGCGGTTCGCGTACGTCGTGCGGAACGACACCGGCTTGCCGCGCCAGGTACCGATCGCCGTGACTTCCACCGGGGCGTAGATCAGCGTGCACGCCTGGTGCCGCGCGGTGATCCGGGAAAAGTCACCGCCGGCGCCCGACAGCACCGCGCACGCCTTGTCGCGCTTGGGGTGCGTGCCGCCGACCGGGTCGCACGTCAGCACCACCGAGCCGATCCGGCCGGCGGTGTCGTGGGTGGTCAGCTGCAGCGTCGAGGCCGGGGGTTGCGCCGGCGCCAGACAGCCGAGGCTCATCAGACAGGCTGCGAAGGGGAGGAGGGCCATATCGGTGTCATCGGCCGTCCGGAGTCGATCACTGTGCTGCACGTCCGGGTGAGTCTTCTTCGCTCGTCCGGGTGAGGTCCCACGCCAGCAGGGCGACATACAGCGACAACATCGACTCCGGGTCCTCCAGCCGGACGCCGAGGACCTGCTCGATCCGGGCGAGCTGCTGGTAGTAGGCCGTCCGGGACGTGTGGGCCGCCGCGGCCGCCGCCGACTTGTTGCCGCCCTGCTCGCAGTAGTGCCGCAGCGCCTGGACGAGCCGGCTGCCCGACGCCGCGTCGCGCTGCAGCAGCGGGCCGAGCTCCCGCGTCGCGAACGCCGTCACGCGGTCGTCGCCGGAAAGCAGGTGCAGCAGGCCGCGCAGGCGGACGTCCGACAGCCGGTGCACCACCCGGTCCGCGCCGGTGCCCAGCGCCGCCGCCGCGACCTGGCTCGCTTCCAGCAGCGTCCGGCGGGCTTCGGCGGGGGACGACACCGTGGTGCCGACCGCGAGCACGCCCGGCGCGCTGCCGCGGGCCTCGCGGACGTCGGTGGCGAGCCGGTGCAGCACGGCGTCGGCGTTCGCCTCCGGGGACAGCGCGAGCAGGGCCCGCACGCCGAGGTCGTCCGTCGCCACCAGCGCCGACACCTTCGCGCGGCGGGCCGCCAGCACCGTCGCCTCGGCCAGCTCGCGCAGCACCGGCGGCGTCGACAGCGAGGGCCGGGCCGTCCCGGTCAGCCGCGGCCGGACCGCCAGCCCGACCAGCTGCCGTCCGGGCAGCGGCACGGCCAGCGCCGAGGCGCGGGCCAGCAGCTCCGCCGTCGGCGCGGGCGAGGCGAGCAGCTCGGCGAGCACCGCGCGGTGGGCCTGGCGTTCGAGACCGTCGGAATCCTTGGCGACCAGCCGGTGCACGGCCAGCGCGGACGCGGCCCGCTCGGCGACCACCCGGTGCCGGTGCGGCGGCTGGTCGGCGCAGACGAGGATCAGCCGTCCCCAGTCGTGCCCGCGCGCGCCGACCACGGTCACCAGCCAGCCCGATCCGGGGTGGTAGCCGGTCCGCTCGCCGACCTGGACCACCCGCGACCGGGCCGGCCAGCCGGGGAGCAGTTCGGCCGGGTCGGTGCCCGCCGCGTCGTAGGCGAGTACCTCGTGGGAGAGCGTCTCGAGCACCACCGGCTGCTCGGTGAGCCGGGCGACCTCGCCCAGGACGACGCCGGGTTCGGCGCCCGCCACCGTCAGCGCGGTGAACGTCTCGTGCACGCGCTCGGCGGCGCGCAGCTCGGCGACCTGGGCGTCGACGATCTGGCCGTTCACCGCTTCGGTGATGCTCACGAACCGCGTTTCCCGCGAAAGGGTGACCAACGGCAGGCCGTGCTCGTCGGCCGCGCCGACCAGCGCGGCGGGCAGTTTGTCGCTCCAGTGCCGGACCAGCTCGACCACGACGCCGGCCGCGCCGACCCCGGCCAGGTCGGCGACGTACCGGGCCAGCGCCGGGCCGTCGTCGGGCAGCGCGACCCCGGTGGTCAGCACCAGCTCGCCGCCGCGCAGCAGGTGGGCGATGTCGGCGACCTCGGCGACGTGCGCCCAGCGCACCGGCGCGTCCAGCCCGGCGGCGCCGGCGACGACGTGCGGCCGGCCCTGGCGCAGCACCGGCAGCGCGAGGACCTCGGCGACGGTCGGGTACATGGCTCCTCGGCGTGTGATCAGCGGAAGGAACAGACTGTACGGCCGCGGCGGCGAGTCCGTACACGTTGCCGATGGCGGTGGCGTGGCGCCCGCCCGGAGACTCGTGACGGGATGTTGCCGAGTGCGAGGAGTGCCCGCTGTGACCGACCGCATCAGCCACTGGATCGACGGCAAGCCGTTCGGCGGGACCGCCGCGCGGTCCGGCGAGGTCTTCGACCCGGCCACCGGGGAGATTCGGGCGCACGTCGACTTCGCCGGTGACGCCGAGGTCGAAGCCGCCGTCGCCGCGGCCAAGGCGGCGCTGCCGGGTTGGCGCGGGACGTCGCTGGCCGGGCGGACGCGAGTGCTGTTCGCCTTCCGCGAGCTGCTGTCCGCCCGCAAGCACGAGCTGGCGAAGATCATCACGAGCGAGCACGGCAAGGTCGAGTCCGACGCGGCAGGCGAGATCGCCCGCGCGATCGAGAACGTCGAGTTCGCGTGCGGTGCGGCCCAGCTGCTCAAAGGCGGGTTCAGTGAGAACGCCTCCACCGGCGTCGACGTCTATTCGATCGCCCAGCCGCTGGGCGTGGTCGGCGTGATCTCGCCGTTCAACTTCCCGGCCATGGTCCCGCTCTGGTTCGTCCCCAACGCGCTGGCCTGCGGGAACACCGTGGTCCTCAAGCCGAGCGAGAAGGACCCGTCGGCGGCGGTGTTCATCGCGGAGCTGTTCGCCGAGGCCGGCCTGCCCGCGGGTGCGCTCAACGTGCTGCACGGCGACAAGGTGGCCGTCGACGGGCTGCTCTCGCACGCCGACGTCAAGGCGATCTCGTTCGTCGGGTCGACGCCGATCGCGCGGTACGTCTACGAAACCGGCACCCGGCACGGCAAGCGCGTCCAGGCCCTCGGCGGGGCGAAGAACCACATGGTGGTGCTGCCGGACGCCGACCTCGACCTCGCCGCCGACGCCGCGGTGTCGGCCGGGTTCGGCTCGGCGGGGGAGCGGTGCATGGCGGTGTCGGTGGTGGTGGCCGTCGACCCGGTCGGCGACGAGCTGGTCGCGAAGATCGCC
The DNA here is from genome assembly GCF_046548995.1 of Amycolatopsis sp. lyj-109. Lineage (NCBI taxonomy): Bacteria > Bacillati > Actinomycetota > Actinomycetes > Pseudonocardiales > Pseudonocardiaceae > Amycolatopsis > Amycolatopsis sp. lyj-109. The sequence goes on along the minus strand of NZ_JAJPWR010000011.1, from coordinate 74,086 downwards.
GAGCGGATCGCCCGGCTGCGCGTCGGCGACGGCCGTGATCCCGAGTCGGAGATGGGCCCGCTGGTCACCGCGGCCCACCACGCCCGCGTCGAGTCCTATGTGGACGCCGGGGTGGCCGCCGGTGCCGCGCTGGTCGTCGACGGCCGGGGCATCGAGGTGTCCGGGGACGGCTTCTGGCTCGGCCCGACGCTGTTCGACCACGTCCGCCCGGAGATGTCGATCTACACCGACGAGATCTTCGGCCCGGTGCTGGCGGTGGCGCGCACGGCTTCCTACGACGACGCGCTGGCGCTGATCAACGCCAACCCGTACGGCAACGGCACGGCCATCTTCACCGGCGACGGGGCCGCCGCGCGCCGGTTCCAGAACGAGGTCGAGGTGGGCATGGTCGGGGTCAACGTCCCGATCCCGGTCCCGGTCGGCTACTACTCGTTCGGCGGCTGGAAGGACTCGCTGTTCGGCGACAGCCACGCGTACGGGCCGGAGGGGTTCCACTTCTTCACCCGGACGAAGGTCGTGACGTCGCGGTGGCCGGACACCTCGCACGCCGGGGTCAACCTGGGCTTCCCGCGCAACTCCTAGTACTACAGGGACAGTTCTTCGGTCGGCGTGGCAGTGGTGGCTGGTCTGCCGGGACAGGAACGGCCAACTCACCGCTCGCAGCAGCCAACTCACCGCTCGCAGCAGCCAACTCGCCGGGCACGCGGGTGAGTTGGCCGCTGCGGTTGGTGAGTTGGCCGTTGCGGTTGGTGAGTTGGCCGTTGGCGCTGATGCGCCGTACCGCTCACGACCAGCTGCGGCAGACCGGCCCGCCGGGTTTTGCCAGGTCGCGCGCACAAGTGTCCCTGTAGTACTAGGCGGGGAATCCTCCGCGGGTCCGCCGGGTTGGCACCAGGGGGACCCGCGGACGACGTTAGGACGAAGAATGAGCGCGAAGAACTCCGGCACCTTCACCATCGGCGGCGACCTCCCGGTCACCCGCCTCGGGTACGGCGCCATGCAGCTCACCGGACCGGGCGTGTGGGGCGACCCGAAGGACCCCGAAGAGGCCGTCCGCGTGCTGCGGCGGGCCGTCGAGCTGGGCGTGAACCTGATCGACACCGCCGACGCCTACGGACCGTTCGTCGCCGACCTGCTGATCAAGAAGGCGTTGCACCCGTACGCCGACGACCTGGTCATCGCGACCAAGGCCGGCTTCACCCGGCAAGGCCCCGGCCAGTGGATCCCGGTCGGGCGGCCCGAGTACCTGCGTCAGCAGGTCGAGCTGAGCCTGCGCCACCTCGGCGTCGACCGGATCGATCTGCTGCAGCTGCACCGGATCGATCCGAAGGTGCCGGTGGCCGAGCAGGTCGGGGAGCTGAAGAAGCTGCAGGACGAGGGCAAGATCCGGCACATCGGCCTGTCCGAGGTCGGGGTGGCCGACCTCGCCGAGGCGCAGAAGACCGCGGAGATCGTTTCCGTGCAGAACCTGTTCAACCTGGCCAACCGCGACGCCGAGCCGCTACTGGAGCACGCCACCGAGCACGGCATCGCGTTCATCCCCTGGTTCCCGCTGGCCACCGGGGCGCTGGCCGGGCCGGACAGCCCGCTGACCGCGCTCGCGAAGGAGCACGACGCGACGCCGTCGCAACTCGCGCTGGCCTGGCTGCTCAAGCGGTCGCCGGTCGTGCTGCCGATCCCGGGCACGTCGTCGGTCGCGCACCTCGAGGACAACGTCGCCGCCGCGGACATCGAGCTGACCGACGCCGAGTTCGACGCCCTCACCAAGGCGGTCTAAGCCGGGAGGACGTTGATCAGCACCTTGGACCGCGGCGCGATCAGTACGGTGTTGACCCGGTTGGGCTGGATCCGCTCGCGGAGCTTCCGCTCCAGCGGGTAGGTCCGGCCGCCGGCGCGCAGGCTGAACGACTCGAGGCTCTTGAACCCCTCCGGGCTGCGGTGCAGGCCGATCGGGTACTCGTCGGTGAGGCGAGCGGTGTCGAAGTCGTGCGTCCAGCCCGTGACCGCGGTCAGCCGGCCGCCGAAGGCGTCGGCGAGCCGGCGCCGGCAGACGAACGCGAACCAGCCGGTGATCGCCAGCAGCGGGACGGCGGCCACGGCCGTACCCGCGACCGCGAGGCCCACCGTGGCCATGATCCCGGCCACGACGAGGGCCGCCGCCACCCAGAAGTTCAGGTCGAGCAGCGCGCCGCGCTGCTCGGGGTGGAGCAGGCCGTTGCGGTTGGCCAGCTCCACCTCGGGCCGGTCGCTCACTCGCCCTCGCCTTCGGGGTGTTCCTTCTCGTGGGCCTCTTGGGCCTCGTGATAGCGGTCGTACTGTTCGTTCTCCTGGCGGCGGCCCTCGGTCGCCACACCGACGGTGTCCGCCGTGTTCCAGTGCACCTTTTCGTTCGGGTCGAGGAGCTTGTGCTGGTTCAGGACGCTGCGGCCCTCCTCGGAGTACTCGCCCGGGCCTTCCAGCTTCTCCCGGCCCGGGACGCGCTCCTTGGCGGCGTCGCTCCAGCCCTTCGCCGTCTCTTCGGCGGACTTCGCTTCCCGGCCCGCTTGCTTCAGCTCGGTGGCCTTCCGCTCGATCCCCGCCGCCGTCTCGACGCTGCGGTCCACGATCCGGTCGGCCGCCTTGCCCGCCTTCTTCAGCGCGTTCGCCGCGCCTTCGAGGGCCGCCTTCGACCTGCCCGCGCCCTTGGCCAGGCCCTCCAGCTTCTCGACGATCTTCGCGATGCGCGTGCTGATCTTCTCCGCCAGCACCCCGCCCTCGATCACCGTGTCCGCGATGAACGCCGCGATCGTCCCGCCGAACGTGCACCACGACGCCGCCAGCGCGGCCAGCGCCTTGACGATCAGCTCGCCCACGAACGACGAGATCAGGTCGCGGATCAGGCCGCGCTCGGTGCCGACCAGCGCCGCGCCGATGTTGATCGCCGTCGACGCGCCTTCGGCGTGCGAAGCCGCGCCGCGCAGGACGCCGACGTAGCTTTCGGCCGTCCGCTGGTACGCCTCCGCGGAGCCGCAGTCGCTGAACGACTGCTGGACCTTCTTGGCCTTCTGCTCGTAGCTCTCGGCCGTCTCGGTGAGCTGCTTCGCGATGTTCGTCCAGGTCACAGCCTTGGCCGTGATCGCTTCGGGCTTGCCGGCGAGCTTGTCGAGGCCGTCCTTGAGGAAGCTGATGTGCTCGATCAGCCAGCCGACCCCCGCACTCGCCAGCGTCCCGAGCGGATCCATCGCCGCGCCGAGCAGGTCGAGGGCGTCGGTGCCGATGTCCAGGGCGAGGTTGCCCCAGTCGCCGCCCCTGGCGTCGGTGAGCGTCGACGCGGCGTCGCTGAAGATGCCCGCGCCGCCGGTCTGCGCGTTGAGGTTGGCCGGCTCGCCCTTCGAGCCGTCACCCATGCCGCTCCAGAAGCCGCTTGCCGGCTCGGCCGTCGCGACCAGGGAATTCTCCGTCATGCGGGCAGCTCCTTGCCGATGCCTTCGATCAGGCACTTCGTCTTGTGTTCGTGCTCGCGGAACGCCGTGTGCGCGGTCTTCACCCGGTCCGCGACCTCGTGGCCGGCCTCGACCGCGGCGGCGAGGAAGCTGTCGGCTGTGTCGATCCACGCCTGAATCGGGAGCGCGAAGACCTGCCCGACCAGCCCGAACGCGTCGAAGTCGAGGGCCTGCGCGGTGCCGGCGGCGTCGAGCGCCTGCTGGACCTTGGCGGCGATCTCGCGGATCTCGTCTTCGTGTCCGCCGAGGACGTCGAAGTCGACCCTCAGAGCCTGCAGAGTCATCAGAGCCCCCGGCGCAGGATCGGGCTGCCGAAGTCGTCGTCGGACGGCGGTTTCCGGCGCGGTTCCCGGGTGGGTTCTTCGGGGACTTCGGGCGCCGGAATCTGTTCCTTGAGGAATTCCATCGCCTCGCTGCCTTCGCCGATCACGGGTGCCATGATGCCGGTCAGCTGCTGCGCCGCGTCGAGTTGCGCCCGGCGCGCCGCGGCCAGGACCGCCTGGGCCAGCCGGGTCCGCGGCAGCTCGTCCGCACGCGGGCCGAAGCTGAGTTCCTGCAGCGCACCGGCGGTGTTGACGGTGACCGTGACGGCCCCGTCGGCACTCGTGGCGGTCGCCGAGACACGCTGCAACCGCGCCTTCGCCTCGGCCGCGCGCCGGGCGATTTCGGGCATACCGGCCGAAGCCGGGTCAAAATTGTTCACAGCGACCTCGTCAGTCGGGGAAGGATGCGTGGATCAGAGGGAGCAAACCGGTTTTCGGTTCCCCATTCAAGCGGGAAAACCGTTTCCAGAACAATTCATGGGAATCGGTTTGCGTGCTCTTTACCCGCCGGTCGGTGGGTGGCAGAAGGTCTTGAATGACTCATTCAGGACACCGGAGGTCCTGAATGAGTCATTCAAGACACCGGGGGCGGCAGGGCTCGGACGGGCCGCGTTGAGCGCGACCGGCTCAGGCTTCCGTAAACTTGGCTCGAGCAGCGAACGAGGTAGGTGAGGAACCGGTGGCCAACGCGGAGGAACGCCGCTTCGACGTGCTGCGCGCGATCGTGGCCGACTACGTGTCCAACCAGGAACCCGTCGGGTCCAAGGCGATCGTCGAGCGGCACAACCTGGGTGTGTCGAGCGCCACCGTGCGCAACGACATGGCCACGCTCGAAGAAGAGGGCTACATCACGCAGCCGCACACCAGTGCCGGCCGCGTCCCGACCGACAAGGGCTACCGCCTTTTCGTCGACCGGCTGTCGGAGATCAAGCCGCTGAGCGCGGCCGAGCGCCGGGCCATCACCACGTTCCTAGACAGCGGCACCGACCTCGACGACGTCCTCAAGCGCTCGGTCCGGCTGCTCGCGCAGCTCACCCGCCAGGTCGCCGTCGTCCAGTACCCGATGCTGACCAACGCCAAGGTGCGGCACCTCGAAGTGGTGCCGCTCACCCCGGCGCGGCTGATGCTGGTGCTGATCACCGACAACGGGCGCGTCGACCAGCGCACGGTCGACCTCGGCGACGTCGTCACCGAAGAGGACGTCACCCGGCTGCGCACCGTGCTCAACGCGGCCACGTCCGGACGGCGGCTCAACGACGCCGCGGCGCGCGTCGCCGAACTGCCCGACAAGTCGCCCGGCGAGCTGCGGGACGCGCTCATCCGGGTCACCACCGTGCTGGTCGAGTCGCTGGCCGAACACCCCGAAGAGCGCCTGGTGCTCGGGGGTACCGCGAACCTCACCCGCAACGTCGCCGACTTCCCGGGCTCGCTGCGCCAGGTCCTCGAAGCACTCGAAGAACAGGTCGTCGTGCTCAAGCTGCTGGCCGCCGCGCGCAACCCCGGTGCGATCACGGTGCGCATCGGTGAGGAAAATGAGGACGAGCAGATGCGCAGCACCTCGGTCGTCTCGATCGGATACGGCCAGGACATGGTGCTCGGCGGCATGGGGGTGGTCGGACCGACCCGGATGGACTACCCCGGCACGATCGCCGCGGTGCGGGCGGTCGCCAACTACGTGGGGCAGATCCTGCACGGCCGCTGAGCCGGGCAGAGCAGAAGGAGAAGCAGAGACGGTGGCGAGGGACTACTACGGCATCCTCGGGGTGGCCAAGAACGCGAGCGATCAGGACATCAAGCGCGCGTACCGGAAGCTGGCCAGGGAGCTGCACCCCGACGTCAACCCGTCGGAAGACGCGCAGCACAAGTTCGGCGAGGTCACGACGGCCTACGAGGTGCTGTCCGACCCGCAGAAGCGCAAGATCGTCGACCTCGGCGGCGACCCGATGGACGGCGGCGGGCGCGGCGGGGGCGGTGGCGACCCGTTCGCCGGCTTCGGCGGCCTCGGCGACATCATGGACGCCTTCTTCGGCGCGGCCGGCGGTGGCGGGGGGCGCGGGCGAGGCCCGCGCAGCCGCGTCCAGCCCGGCTCCGACGCGCTGATCCGGCTCGGCCTCTCCCTCGAGGAGTGCGCGACCGGCGTCGACAAGGAAATCGCCGTCGACACGGCCATCGTCTGCGACCTCTGCCGCGGCGCGGGCACCAGCGAAGGCACCTCGGTCAAGACCTGCGACACCTGCGGCGGCGCCGGCGAGGTCCAGTCCGTCCAGCGGTCGTTCCTCGGCCAGGTCGTCACCGCCCGCCCCTGCCCGGTCTGCCGCGGCTTCGGCGAGGTCATCCCCGACCCCTGCCGCCAGTGCGGCGGCGACGGCCGCATCCGCGCCCGCCGCAACGTCACCGCCAAGATCCCGCCGGGCGTCGGCGACGGCATGCGCATCCGGCTGTCCGGCCAGGGCGAGGTCGGCCCCGGCGGCGGCCCGGCCGGCGACCTGTACGTCGAGATCGACGAGACCCCGCACGAGGTCTTCGTCCGGCAGGGCCACGACCTGCACTGCAACTTCCGCATCCCGATGACGACGGCCGCGCTCGGTGCCACGGTGCCGATCTCGACCCTCGTCGACGGCGACTACGAACTCGACGTCGAACCGGGCACCCAGCCCAACGCCGAGCTCGTCCTCACCGGCAAGGGCATGCCGCGGCTGCGGTCCTCCGGCCGCGTCGACGGCCGCGGCGACCTGCACGTCCACATCGACGTCGTGGTCCCGACCAAGCTCGACGAAGCCCAGCGCGAACTCCTCGTCGAGCTCGCACAGCAGCGCGGCGAAGAGGTGCCGACGCTGGCGTCCAACGGCACCAAGCACGGCGGCCTGTTCTCCAAGCTGCGCGCCAAGAACCACCGCTGACCGTGCCCGACACCACCCTGCCGGTCTTCCTCGCCGCGTCGGTGCCGGCTTCGGGCCGCGCGGTCCTCGACGGCGAGGAAGCCCGGCACGCGGCCACCGTCCGCCGCCTGCGCGTGGGCGAGCGGCTGGTCCTGTCCGACGGCGCCGGCGCGATGGCCCGGTGCGTCGTCGAGGGCGTCCAGGCCGGGCGCGACGCGCTGGTGACGCTGGCGGTCGAGTCGCATTGGACCGAGGAGCCGCCTGCGCTGCGCGTCCTGGTCGCGCAGGCGCTGGCCAAGGGGGACCGCGGGGAACTCGCGGTCGAACTCGCCACCGAGGCCGGCGTCGACGCGATCGTCCCCTGGCGAGCGGCCCGGAGCGTCGCCAAGTGGGACGACGGGGGCCGCGGGGACAAGGCGCTCGCGCGGTGGCGGGCGACGGCCCGGGCGGCCGCGAAACAGGCGCGGCGGGCCCACGTCCCGGAGGTCACCGAGCCGGTGACCACGGGCGAGCTGGCCGGGCTCGTGGCGACGATGTCGCTCGCCATCGTGCTCGAGTCCGACGCCCCCGAGCGGCTCACCGACCTGGACCTGCCCGACGCCGGGGACGTGCTGCTGGTCGTGGGGCCCGAGGGCGGCGTCACGGACGACGAGCTCGCTGTCCTGAAGGAAGCCGGCGCGCGGGCGGTGCGGTTGGGGACAACGGTCCTGCGGACCTCCACGGCCGCCGCGGTGGCCTTGGGCGCGCTCGGTGCGCTCACGACTCGCTGGCAGTGAGATCACCAAAAAACCGCGCGAATTTTGCGCCCAGTTATGGCGCGATCACGCTCCGACCCGTTACTCTCATTTACTAACGCACTGTTCATCGTTCGGTGCGCTACTGGGAAGAAGACTCCGCCGGGCACCTCCCCCCTCGGTCCGGCGGCCGCCGCGGTCGCGGTGAGGCGACCCCCAGGCTTCACCGCCACCGCGGCATCTCCTCGCTCGCTTCGCTCGCGGTCGAGCCGCGGTTTGGTTTCGTTGTGTTTTCTGGGGGTCAGACCCCCAGACCCCCAGCCGGGGCGAGCCCCGGACCCCCGCGCGTTTGCCTGTGGTCCGGTTGGGTGGGGCGGGTTGTGGTCGAGTGGTCGATAGGGTGCTTGGATGAGCGAGACTGAGGCCGAGACGCTGTTCGAACGGATCATTGGTGGGGAGATCCCCGCCGATGTCGTCTATCAGGATGATGCCACCTTTGCCTTCCGGGATATCCGGCCTCAGGCTCGGGTTCACGTGCTTGTTGTGCCTCGGAAGCGGTACCGGAATCTGGGGGAGCTTGCTGCCGGGGATCCGGAGCTGCTTGCCCGGGTGGTGTTGGCCGCTCGTAAGGTTGCCGAGCTTGAGGGGGTCCTGGGGAGTGGGTATCGGGTTGTCTTCAACACCGATGAGGATGCCGGGCAGACCGTCTTCCACGTGCACGCCCATGTTCTGGGCGGGGAGCCGCTGGGGTTGTTCGGGGCTCCGGAGGAGGACTAGGGAAACCGGCCTGCGTCTTGTCGGTGGGTGCCAGTAGCATCGGAGGGGTCCGTTCTCCCTCACCGAGAAAGCAGGCCTGAGGCCACGTGGCCGGAACCGTACCGGGTGGAGCCGCCCGACCCGACGTCCCCGGGGACGTCGCCAAGACCGAGGATGCCTCCGCTCAGGCTGCGCAGTCCCGGTTCCCCATCCCCGACGCCGCCGCGCTCAGCCTGCTCGGGTCCCGTGACGAGAACCTGCGGGTCGCCGAGGAGCTCCTCGCCGCGGACGTGCACGTTCGCGGCAACGAGGTCACCCTGACCGGGACGCCCGCCGACGTCGCGTTCGCCGAACGCGTCTTCGCCGAGCTCGTGCAGCTCGCCACCGGCGGCCAGCAGGTCGGGCCCGACACCGTCCGGCGCACCATCGGCATGCTCTCCACCGGAGACGCCTCGCCGGCCGAGGTCCTCAGCCTCAACATCGTCTCCCGGCGCGGGAAGACCATCCGGCCCAAGACGCTGAACCAGAAGCGGTACGTCGACGCCATCGACAAGCACACCGTCGTCTTCGGCATCGGCCCCGCCGGCACCGGCAAGACCTACCTCGCCATGGCGAAAGCCGTCCAGGCGCTGCAGGCCAAGCAGGTCACCCGCATCGTGCTGACCCGCCCGGCCGTCGAAGCCGGCGAGCGCCTCGGCTACCTGCCCGGCACCCTGAACGAGAAGATCGACCCCTACCTGCGGCCGCTCTACGACGCGCTGCACGACATGGTCGAGCCCGAGTCGATTCCGCGGCTGATGCAGGCCGGGACGATCGAGATCGCGCCGCTGGCCTACATGCGCGGCCGCGCGCAGCCGACGACCACGCCCGTGCTGACGCCGGATGGTTTCCGGCCCATCGGCGAGCTCCGGGTTGGCGACCTGGTCATCGGGTCCGACGGTGAACCGACTCCGGTCCTCGGTGTGTACCCACAGGGCGAGAAGGACATCTACCGGGTCACCGCGAGCGACGGCGCTTCGACGCTTTGCTGCGGCGAGCACCTCTGGACGGTCCGGACGGCGGCCGACAAGCGCCGCAACAAGCCGTGGCGTGTCCTCGAGACGAAGGAAATGATCGGCAAGCTCCGGGCCGCTCACGCCCGCCGTTACGAGCTGCCGATGCTGACGGCGCCGGTTTGCCATCCCGGGCGCGAAGTGCCGATGGACCCGTATGCACTGGGGCTCCTGCTGGGCGACGGCTGCCTGACCGGCTCCACCACCCCGGCTTTCGCGACCGACGATCCGGAATTGGTCGTTGCCCTCGAGGCGGCGTTGCCCGGCGTGTCCGTGCGGCACAAGGGCGGGGTCGACTACACCCTCAACCGCGTTAGGGAACCGGGTGACGTCATCACCCTGGAAAACCCGGTCACCGGCGCCCTGCGCGCACTGCACCTGATCGGGACCCGCTCGCACACCAAGTTCGTGCCGGAGGTCTACCTCCAGAACTCGGCAGACGTCCGGCTGGCGGTCCTGCAGGGGCTCCTGGACTCGGATGGTGGGCCGGTCACCCAGCTCGCCCGCACCTGCCGCATCCAGTACACGACGACATCCCCGCAGCTGAAGGACGATGTCATCCGTCTGGTGCAGTCGCTTGGCGGAGTCGCCTATTCCCGGCGTCGCCTCGCGCTCGGCCGCAAGCCGGGCCGGGCCAACGGACGCGACGTCGGCTACCGGCACGACGCCCACGTCGTCGAGATCCGGCTCCCCGCGGGCATCGAGCCGTTCCGCCTGACCCGCAAGCGGCTGAAGTACCGCGAAGCCGATGGCGGAGGCCGTCCGATGCGGTTCATCCAGAGCATCGAACCGGCTGGTCGCGCAGAAGCGGTGTGTATCCAGGTCGCGGCGGAGGACTCGCTGTACGTTACCGACGACCACCTGCTGACGCACAACACGCTGAATGACGCCTTCATCATCCTCGACGAGGCCCAGAACACCACGCCCGAGCAGATGAAGATGTTCCTCACCCGGCTCGGCCAGGGCTCCAAGATCGTCGTCACCGGCGACATCACCCAGGTCGACCTGCCCAGCGGGCAGCGCAGCGGCCTGCGGGTCGTGCGCGACATCCTCACCGGCGTCGATGACCTCCACTTCGCCGAACTGACCAGCCAGGACGTCGTCCGGCACCGGCTCGTCGCGAGCATCGTCGACGCCTACGAGAAGTGGCAGGCCGTGCAGGACGCCCAGCAGAACGACGGCTGGAAGGGCAACCGGCGTTGAGCATCGAGATCGCCAACGAGTCCGGCGTGGTCGTCGACGAGACGTCCATCGTCTCCGCCGCCCGCTACGCCCTCGACAAGATGGAGGTCAGCCCGCTCGCCGAGCTGTCCATCCTCCTCGTCACCCTCGAAGTCATGGAAGACCTGCACGAACGCTGGATGGACCTCCCGGGCCCCACCGACGTCATGGCCTTCCCGATGGACGAGCTCGACTCCTCCCGCCGCCCCGACGCGCCCGACGCGTCACCGGCGCTGCTCGGGGACATCGTGCTCTGCCCGGCGTTCGCCAAGGACCAGGCCAAGACCGCGGGCCATGCCCTGATCGACGAGCTGCACCTGCTCACCGTGCACGGCGTGCTCCACCTCCTCGGCTACGACCACGCCGAACCCGCCGAGGAGCGCGAGATGTTCGCCCTCCAGAAGCGGATCCTCGGCGAGTACCAGGACGCCGTGGCCGCCCTGGACAAGCGGGACGCCCAGCGCAACACCGACGACCGCGTCCTCGGCATCGCCGGGCTCGACACGCCCGCCGCCGCCGAGCCACCCGCCGGGGAAACGCCCTAGTGCCGCACGCCTCCGCTCTCGATCCCGGCTCCGGACCAAGCGCCCCAAGGCGGCCTTGGTTGCGTCTGACGCACCGAAGGCCGCCTTGGGTGCGTCAGACGCACCGAAGGCCACATTGGGGCGCTTGCCGCCGGCACCCCGGAACGCGGTTTTAGGCGCCAGCCATGGAACAGCTCTTCTTCGCGATCGCGCTCATCCTCCTGGCGGGCGTGTTCGCGGCGGCGGACGCCGCCATCAGCACCGTGTCGCAGGCCCGGGCCGAAGGTCTCGCCCGGCTCGGGCTGCCCGGCGCCCGGCACCTCGCCGCCGTCGTCGCCGAACGCCGCCGGCACATCAACCTGTTGCTCCTGCTCCGCCTCGGCTGCGAACTCACCGCCACCGTGCTCGTCACGGTGTTCGTCGGCACCCGCCTGGCGCCGCTGGGCCTCGCGGTGCTGGTCGCCGCGGTCGTCATGGTCGTCGTCAGCTACGTCCTCATCGGCGTCGGCCCCCGCACCCTCGGCCGCCAGCACCCCTACCGCATCGGCCGGTACGTCGCCGGGCCCGTCCGCGTCCTCGGCTCCGTCCTCGGCCCGCTGTCCCGGCTGCTCATCCTCATCGGTAACGCCATCACCCCCGGGCAGGGCTTTCGCGAAGGCCCGTTCACCTCCGAAGTCGAGCTGCGCGAGCTCGTCGACATGGCCCAGGAACGCGGCGTCGTCGAGGACTCCGAACGCGAGATGATCCACTCGGTGTTCGAGCTCGGCGACACCGTCGCCCGCGAGGTCATGGTGCCGCGCACCGAGATCGTCTGGATCGAGCGCACCAAGACCGTCCGGCAGGCGCTGGCCCTGGCGCTGCGCACCGGCTTCACCCGGCTGCCGGTGATCGACGAGTCCGTCGACGACATCGTCGGCGTCGTCAACATCAAGGACCTGATGACCGGCTACCTCGACCCCGACGGGCCGAGCACCGTCGTCGACTCCGTGATGAACCAGGCGTCCTTCGTGCCCGACTCGAAACGGCTGGACGAGCTGCTCAAGGAGATGCAGCGCTCGCACAACCACATGGCGATCGCCGTCGACGAGTACGGGGGCACGGCGGGCCTGCTCACCATCGAGGACGTCCTCGAGGAGATCGTCGGCGAGATCACCGACGAGTCCGACGCCGACGAACGCCCCGAGGTCGAAGAGCTCGACGGCGGCGCCGTCCGCGTGTCGTCCCGGATGAGCGTCGACGACCTGGGCGAACTGTTCGGCGTCGACCTCGAAGACCACGACGTGGAGACCGTGGGCGGGCTGCTCGCGGAACGACTGGGTAGGGTCCCGCTACCGGGGGCCGAAGCCGAGGTCGCCGGCCTTCGGCTGTTCGCCGAAGGGGGCAAGGACCGGCGCGGCCGCATGCGGATCACCTCCGTGGTCGTGCACCCGGCCGACGCCGAAGCGATGACGGACCCCGTCGACCGGACGGGCCGCCGTACGCGCCTGCCCCAACCCGACGAACGCGACAGGAGCGTCGAACATGCCTGACCTCGAGGCCGAGGACCAGAAACTCGTCACGCTGGCCAGGTCCTCGCGCGCCCGCATCCAGGCTCCCGAGGGCGCCGCGGTCCGCGACACCGACGGCCGCACGTACGCCGCCGGCACGGTCGACCAGCCGTCCTTCAAGCTGACCGCGCTCCAGGCCGCGGTCGCCGCCGCGCTGTCCAGCGGCGCCGAGGGCATCGAGGCCGCCGCCGTCGTCACCGGCGAAGGGCTCCTCAAGGGCGCGTCCGTGCACGCGGTCCGCGACATCGCGAAGTACGCGCCGATCATCCTCGCCGACCCGGACGGCGAAATCCTCGAGGTGCTGACCCGATGACCGAGCACCGTTCCGGCTTCGCCTGCTTCGTCGGCCGGCCCAACGCCGGCAAGTCGACGCTGACCAACGCCCTCGTCGGCACCAAGGTCGCGATCACCTCCAGCAAGCCGCAGACCACCCGGCACGCGATCCGCGGGATCGTCCACCGCGAGGACGCCCAGCTCGTCCTGATCGACACGCCCGGCCTGCACCGCCCGCGCACCCTGCTGGGCGAGCGGCTCAACGACATCGTGCACACGACGTGGTCCGAAGTGGACGTCGTCGGCCTCTGCGTGCCGGCGAACGAGAAGATCGGGCCCGGTGACAAGTTCATCGCCGCCGAGCTCCAGAAGATAGCCAAGCGGACGCCGGTCATCGGCATCGTCACCAAGACCGACCTCGTCCAGCCCCAGCAGGTCGCCGAACAGTTGCTTGCGCTGCAGCAAGTGATGGACTTCGCCGAGCTCGTCCCGGTGTCCGCAGTGGACGGCTTCCAGGTCGGCACCCTGGCCGACCTGCTGGTCAAGCGGCTGCCCGAGGGCCCGCAGCTGTACCCGGGCGGCGAGCTCACCGACGAGCCCGAGCAGACTCTGGTCGCCGAGCTGATCCGCGAGGCGGCGCTGGAAGGCGTCCGCGACGAGCTGCCGCACTCGATCGCCGTCACCGTCGAGGAGATGCTGCCCCGCGAAGGCCGCGACGACCTCATCGACGTGCACGCGTTCCTCTTCGTGGAACGCCCCAGCCAGAAGGGCATCATCCTGGGGCACAAGGGCGAACGGCTGCGCGAGGTCGGCGCCGCCGCGCGCAAGAACATCGAGGCGCTGCTCGGTTCGAAGGTCTACCTCGACCTGCACATCAAGGTGGCCAAAGAGTGGCAGCGCGACCCCCGTCAGTTACGTCGGCTGGGCTTCTGACCGGCGCTTTCCCCACGCCGGGGCGGATCAGCGGAATTCCTGGTCTCGATTCGGTCGCGGCGGGACGAAACGCGGGGCGCGCGATGATCTCGCCCCCTACAGTCGCGGCTTCGACCACATCGCGGCCGGTCGGGGCGGCCCGCGGACCCGGTGGTCGTCTCTGGAGCACGACGAAGGGGAACAACCGATCATGACCGACAGCCAGGGCATGCCCAACTACCCCGGCGACCAGCCGAACCAGCCCGGCGGCCAGCCGAACTACCCCGGTGGGCAGCCGGGCGGCTACCAGCCGGGCCCGCCCCCGAGCAACAACCTCGTGTGGGCCATCCTGACCACGATCCTGTGCTGCCTCCCGTTCGGCGTCGTGTCGATCGTGCAGGCCGCGAAGGTGAACGGCCTGTGGGCGCAGGGCCAGACGGCCGCCGCGCAGGAGGCCGCCAACTCGGCCAAGAAGTGGGCGATCATCTCGGCGGTCGTCGGCGTCGTGTGGATCGTGCTGTGGATCATCCTGATGATCGCGGGTGTCTTCACGTTCGGCACCACCACGCCGCGATACTGACGTAGCACAGCAGTAGGAGGATCCCGGTGACCGACCAGTACCCGCCGCCGTACCCGCCCCCGGGCGGGCCGGGTTACGGCTACGGCTATCCACCGCCGAACTACGGGCCGCCACCGGAGAACAACCTCGTGTGGGCCATCCTGAGCACGGTGCTCTGCTGCCTGCCCCTGGGCATTGTCGCGATCGTCAAGGCCAACCAGGTGCACACGCTGTGGTTCCAGGGCTTCCCCGCCGAGGCGCAGAAGGCCGCCGCCGACGCCCGCAAGTGGGCGATGTGGTCGGCCATCTCGACCGGGATCCTCCTGCTGCTCTACGTCGTCTTCATCGTGGTGATGATCGTGTTCGTCGGCGTCAACGCGAACCGGCTGACGCCATGACCACGACCGTCTACACGGGATACCCCGCCCGCGGCGCCAAAGCCAAGCTGCGGGCCCTCGGCGCGCCGATGGCCGTCGTCGCCGGGCTCGGCGCCTGCTGCGTGGCCGTCTGGGTCGGCGATCCGACCACCCCGGGCGGGTTCCTGCCCATCTGCCCGACGAAGGCACTGCTCGGCATCGACTGCCCGGGCTGCGGCGGCATGCGGATGGCGTACAGCCTGATGCACGGCGACATTCCCGCGGCCCTGCACTACAACGCCGTCTCGTTCGTCGTCGTGCTGCTGCTGGTGTGGAGCACCATCGCGTGGACCCTCGGGCGCCTGCGCGGCCGCGCGATGGACAGCTGGCTGCACTGGCGGTGGACACCACTCGCGTTTTCCATTGTCTTCGTGGTCTGGTTCGTCATCCGCAACCTGCCGTTCGCCCCGTTCACGGCACTCCACGTCTGATCTCGGGACAGCCGGGAACCGGAAGGTCACGGACCGCGTCGGACGCGCAGGCGATTCACCCGGACAGCTGAAGCCTGGGCGGCGCAGCCGAAGGTGAACCGAGTACGCTCCCGCGGACCGGACCGATGAGGGCGGATCCGTTTCCGCATGTCGGGGAAGTGACCAGCGAGGGGAAGACACCCAATGACCGATCCCTACGGTCAGCAGTCCTTCGGGCAGCCGGCCGGTGGCCGGCCGCCGTTCGGGCAGCCGCAGCCGGGGCAGGCGCCGTACGGGCAGCCCGCGCCCTACGGGCAGCAGGCGCCGTACGGTCAGCAGGCGCCCTACGGTCAGCCGGCCCCGTTCGGCCAGCAGGGCAACCCTTTCGGTCCGCCGCGCAACTACGCGAGCTGGGGCCAGCGCGCCCTCGGCTGGCTCATCGACCTGAGCCCCCTCCTCGTGCTGTACGTGGTCCTCACTCCGCTTTTCTTCATCTTCGGGCACATCGGCTCGCTGTGGCTCGTCGTGGCTCTGCTCGGCTGGCTCGGTTGGATCGGCTGGTCCATCCACAACCGGTGGATCACGCAGGGCAACACCGGCCAGTCGATGGGCAAGCGCTACGCCAAGATCAAGCTCGTCCGCGAGGACACCGGGCAGCCGGTCGGCCCGGGCATGGCCTTCCTGCGCGACCTCGCCCACGCCGTCGACAGCGCTGTCTGTTACGTCGGCTGGCTGTGGCCGCTGTGGGACGACAAGTCCCAGACCCTCTCCGACAAGATCGTCGGCACGGTCGTGGTGAACGCCGACGACGCGGCCGCGCCGTTCGCCGCGCAGGGCGGGCAGGCCTTCGCCGGCGGCTTCCCGCCGCCGGGGCAGCAGCCGGGCCAGCCCGGTCAGTTCGGCCAGCCGCCCGCCGGCGGCTTCCCGCAGCAGCCCGCGTCCGGCGGTTTCCCGCAGCAGCAGCCACAATCCGGTGGTTTCGAGCAGCAGCCCGCCCCGGGTGGCTTCGGCCAGCCGCAGCCGGGCGGGTTCGGCCAGCCGCTGTCCTCCGGCGGCTTCGCGCAGCCCCCGCAGCCGGGCGGCTTCGGGCAGCAGCCGGGCCAGCCGCTCGCCCCGCCGCCGGGTGGGGGCGCCTTCGACGAGCAGGCGGAACGCACCCAGATGCTCCGCCCGGGCTCGGGGAGCGCCTTCGACGAGCAGGCCGAGCGCACCCAGATGCTGCGGCCGGACGTCCCGGGCGAACCCGAGGCGACCCAGAAGATCCAGCTGGGCCAGTTCGGCCAGCCGCCGAACGAGCAGCGCTGACCCGTTCCTCCGCACCACCGCCGGAGTCACCCGGCGGAAGTTCACGAATAGTTGGGGTACAACGTCATGACCAATCCCTACGGCCAGCAGCAGCCCTACGGCCAGCAGCCGCAGCAGCCGCAGCAGCCGGGCTACGGCCCGCCGTCCGGCGGCATGCCCGCGCCCTACGGCCAGCCGGCGCCGTACGGTCAGCAGGCGCCGTACGGACAGCCCGCGCCGTACGGCCAGCCGCCCACCGGTGGCTTCGGCGCCCCCGGCTACGGCATGCCCGGCGGTGGCGACATCAACCAGATCAAGGACTACAAGGGCTGGGCGATCGCCTCGCTCTTCCTCGGCGGCCTCATCCTCGGGATCTTCGCGATCATGAAGTCCAACGAGGTCGGCACGTACAAGATGCAGGGCAACTACCCGATGGCGGAACAGGCCTCGCGCACCACCAAGACGCTCTGCATCATCTCCACCGTTCTGGGCGGCTTCGGCTGCGTCTTCGCCATCATCATGATCATCGTCGCGATCGCCGGCGCGACGGCCGTCAGCACCTGCTACGGCTCCTACTGCTGATTCCCGCGGGGCGCTCCACCCCGGCATCACCCCGAAGTGGGACGATGTCGGGGTGGTGAACCTCTACCGCGACACCGGGGTGGTGTTGCGCACGCACAAGCTGGGTGAGGCCGACCGGATCGTCACCCTGCTGACGCGGCGGCACGGCAAGGTCCGTGCCGTGGCGAAGGGCGTGCGGCGCACCTCGTCGCGGTTCGGGGCCCGGCTGGAGCCGTTCGGCCACGTCGACGTGCAGTTCTACACCGGGCGCACGCTCGACGTCATCACCCAGGTCGAGACCGTCGACGCGTTCCAGCTGCCGCTGGTCGCCGACTACCAGCGCTACACCACGGCCAGCGCGATCGCCGAAACCGCGGACCGGCTCTCGGCCGAAGAGGGCGAGCCGGTGCTCAAGCTGTACCTCCTCGTCGTCGGCGCGCTGCGGGCGCTGGCCGAAGGGGAGCGCGATTCGTCCCTGGTGCTCGACGCCTTCCTGCTCCGCGCGATGTCCTACGCCGGCTGGGCGCCCGCGCTCACCGAGTGCGCCCGCTGCGGTCTGCCCGGCCCGCACAAGGCGTTCAGCATCGCCGCGGGCGGCTCGATGTGCTCCGACTGCCGGATCGCCGGCTGCGTGCACCCCGCCCCCGACGTCCTGGACCTGCTCACCGCCCTGCTGCACGGCGAATGGCCGCTGGCCGAGGCGACCCTGCCCGGCACCCGCCGTGACGCGAGCGGCCTGGTCGCGGCGCACCTGCAGTGGCACCTGGAGCGGCAGCTCCGCTCCCTGCCCCTGGTCGAGCGACGCGCCCGGGAGGCGGTTGAGGCATTCAGGGCTTCGCCCTGAGCCGGGGGCTCCGCCACCCGACCCCCGAAAGACAGGTGGTACCCGGCCAGTAGGGTCGGGCTGACCGGTTTCACCCATCCAGGGAGGCTCGCAGTGCTGCGCAGGGGACGCGAGAACAAGGCGTCGCGATACGAGCTGCGGGCCCCGGATCCGCACCCGTCGGGCGCGAAACCGCCGGAAATCCCGCGCGAGCTGGTGCCCAAGCACGTCGCGCTGGTCATGGACGGCAACGGCCGCTGGGCCAACCAGCGCGGCCTGCCACGGATCGAGGGCCACAAGCGCGGCGAAGCGGTGATGATCGACGTCGCCGCGGGTGCCGTCGAAATCGGCGTCAAGTGGCTCTCGGTGTACGCGTTCTCGACCGAGAACTGGAAGCGCAGCCCCGAAGAGGTGCGGTTCCTGATGGGCTTCAACCGCGACACCATCCGCCGCCAGGTCGACTACCTCGGCTCGATCGGCGTGCGCATCCGCTGGGCGGGGCGGCGGCCGAAGCTGTGGGCGTCGGTGATCAAGGAACTGCAGGCGGCCGAGGAAAAGACCAAGGACAACACGGCGCTGAACATGACCATGTGCGTCAACTACGGCGGCCGCGCCGAGCTGGGTGACGCGATGCAGCGGATCGCGCAGGACGTCGCGGCCGGAAAACTGAACCCCGACAAGGTCAACGAGAAGACCATCGGGAAGTACCTGTACCAGCCGGACATGCCGGACGTGGACCTGTTCCTGCGGCCTTCGGGCGAGCAGCGGACGTCGAACTTCCTGCTGTGGCAGTCGGCCTACGCGGAGATGGTCTACCAGGACACCTTGTTCCCGGACTTCGACCGGACCCACCTGTGGCGGGCCTGCCTGGAATTCGCGAAGCGGGATCGCCGCTTCGGCGGCGCCGTCGACCAGGCGTCGTCATGAGCGCGACCGAAGCGGTCGAAACCGCGGAGCTGCTGACGCGGGCCCGGGAGGCGCTGGAGCGCTACCTCGAGGTGCACGTCGACGACGACGGCGCGCTGACGTTCTCCCACGGCGGCGTCCCGTGCGTGATCCAGGCGACCCGGCTCGGCGAAGGCCTCACGGTGCTCACCCTGACCTGTGTGGTCGGCTGGGACCTCGCGGACGCGCCGGAGCTGTCGATCGCCGTCGCCGAGCGGGCGGGGCAGGGTCTGTTCGGGACGCTCGGGATCGGGCACTCGGACAACGGCGTCGACGTGACGTTGCGGTACGCCTTTCCGGCGGTGGGACTGGACCCGGCCGCGCTCGGGACGTTGCTGATGCTGGTCGTGTCGACCGCTTCGCAGCTGCGGACCGATCTGCCCGGAATCGTGTCCGGCGACTGACCCGTCCGGGGTGGACTTTCCGCCGCGAACGGAAGATCGGGGTCCGAAACGGACTGTGATCCTCCGTTCGCGGCCCGTGCGGGTCCCGCCTTGTCGGACGGTCCTGGCATCATCGCCTTCGTGAACACCGTTACCGACACCGAGGCCGAGCCCGGCCGGCGCACGCGCCGGTTCCGGATCAGCTCGGTCGAAGTGCTGTGCGCGATCCTGCTGATCGCGATCCTCGCCCAGGGCTGGCTGCAGGACCTGTTCGACGTGCCCGCGTTGCGCACCGGCTCGACCGTGTTCGTCGCCGTCTGCGTGCAGGCGCTGCCGTTCCTCGTGCTGGGCGTGCTGATCAGCGGGGCCATCGCCGCGTTCGTGCCCGCGCGCGTGCTGGAGAAGGTGCTGCCCCGCCGGGCCGGGGCGGCGGTCGGCGTCGCCGGGCTGGCCGGGGTCGCGCTGCCGGGGTGCGAATGCGCTTCGGTGCCGGTGGCGCGGCGGCTGATGGGACAGGGCGTGGCGCCGGCCGCGGCGCTGACGTTCCTGCTCGCGGCGCCGGCGGTGAACCCGGTGGTGCTGGTGGCGACCGCCGTCGCGTTCCCCGGCAAGCCGGAGATGGTGCTGGCGCGGTTCGCCGGCTCGCTCGCCACGGCGATGGTGATGGGCTGGCTGTGGGCCCGCTGGGGCAAGCTGGAGTGGATCACCTCGCGGGCGCTGCGGCGCCTCCCGGACGTGGCGGGCGGGCAGCGGTGGCGGGTGTTCGCCGAGACCGCCCGGACGGACCTGGTCGAGGCGGGCGGTTTCCTGGTGCTGGGAGCGTTGATCTCGTCGGCGCTGAACGTGCTGGTGCCGGCGAAGTGGTTCGGGGTGCTGGGCGACCAGCTCGTGCTGGGCGTGGTGGTGATGGCGGTCCTGGCGGTGGTGCTGGCGCTGTGCAGTGAGGCGGACGCGTTCGTCGCGGCGTCGCTGGCGGCGTTGCCGATGCTGCCGAAGCTGGTGTTCCTGGTCGTCGGACCGGCGATCGACGTCAAGCTGTTCGCGTTGCAGGTCGGCACGTTCGGGAAGTCGTTCGCGGTGCGGTTCGCGCCGGTGACGTTCGTGGTGGCGGTGGCCTGCGCACTCGGGGCCGGATTCCTGGTGGGGGTCGCGTGAAACGGGAAACCCAGAACATCCTGCTGATCCTGCTCGGCGGGGCGCTGGTCAAGATCGCGGTCAACGGCGACTTCCTGCGGTACGTCAAACCGGCGCAGCAGCCGTGGATCATCGCGGGCGGCGCGGTGATGGTGCTGCTGGGCGCGGTCGCGATCGTCCGCGACCTGGTGGCGTCGCGGAGGGCGGCGGTCCCCGAAGACCACGAGGACCACGACGGCCACTCGCACCCGGCGCGTCCGGCGTGGCTGCTGCTGGTGCCGGTGCTGGCGGTGTTCCTGGTCGCCCCGCCGGCCCTGGGAGCGGATTCGGTGATCCGCACGGAGGCCCGCGCCCCCTCGACCGCGGCGGCGGCCAACGCGGCGGCGTTCCCGCCGTTGCCGGTGGGGAATCCGGTGTCGTTGACCGTGAACGAGTTCGTCACCCGCGCGGGCTGGGACGCTGCGGGCACGTTGAACGGGCGCACGGTTTCGCTGACGGGATTCGTGGTCCACACGGAAGGCAGCACCCTCCTGGCACGGCTGGTGATCAGCTGCTGCGCGGCGGACGCGTTCCCGGTGACGGTCCGCATCCGCGGCGGCGAAGCGGACCACCTGGCCAGCGACGCGTGGATCCAGGTGACGGGCCAGGTGGTGCCGGGCACGGCCACGAAGGACAACAGCTACACGCCGGACTTCACGCCGGCCTCGCTGACATCCGTCCCCGCCCCCAAGGACCCCTACGAGTACTGACTTGTCGTCCGGCTGGGTACGCGTGTCGTCCGGTGGGGTGCGCTGGTACTACAGGGACAGTTGCCTGCGGCCGGGCTGAGGCCGGTTCGGTGGCGAGCGGATCGCCCGAACGGCCAACTCGACACCCGCAGCGGCCAACTCGCCCGGGTTCTCGAGCGTGTTGGCCGTTCCGGCCGCCGAGTTGGCCGCTCCGGTCGGCACGAACCCGAAAGGCCCTTCGGTCCGGGCCAGGAAGGCGATCCAGCCCTGTAGTACTAGTGCTCCGCGCAGGTACCGGTGATCTCCACGGTGTGCGAGATCTCCGAAAAGCCGTGCTCGGCCGCGATCTTCTCCGCCCAGCGCTCCACCGCCGGCCCTTCGACCTCGACCGTGCGGCCGCACAGGCGGCACACCAGGTGATGGTGGTGGTGCGCCGAACACCGGCGGTAGATCGCCTCGCCCGAATCCGTGCGCAGGACGTCGATCTCACCGGCCTCCGAGAGCGACTGGAGCGTGCGGTACACCGTCGTCAGGCCGATTCCGTCGCCGCGTTTGCGCAGCTCGTCGTGGAGCTCCTGGGCCGAACGGAAGTCGTCGATCGTGCTCAGCAGTTCGACGACCGCGGATCGCTGCCGGGTGGATCGGCGCCCGGGGACCGGGGCCTGGCTGCGTTGTGCGGCAGGCTCAGCGGCGGTGTCCATCACTTTCCTTCCTGCACGTGGGCGACGGCGTCGACCACGATGTGCGCCAGGTGGTCGTCGGCGAGCCGGTAGACGACCTCGCGGCCACGGCGCTCGCCCTGGACCACCCCGGCCGTCTTCAGCACCCGCAGGTGCTGGCTGATCAGCGGCTGGGCGACGTCGAGGGCGTCCACCAGCTCGTGCACGCACCGGTCGGCCGCCCGCAGCTGCAGCACGATCGCGATCCGGACCGGGGCCGCCAGCGCACGCAGCAGGTCGCCCGCGTCGGTCAGCACCGACTGCGCGGGGTGGGCCGGCGGCGTTTCGGACGCCGGGCTGCAGTCCGCGAGCCCCGGCTGGGCGCCACTCCCGGTGACCGTCGCCATTCCCGCCTCCACGCTGCTCGTCGCGCCGCCCGCGACCATGAATTCCGTAGTCATTGCCGATAACGGTCCCGACCATCCTAGTGTTCCCCCGTCCGGGACCCCCGCCTCGGCGCCGAGCTGCGGGGTACGGCCGGTCGTATTACCCCGTTCGGGTGAGTTCGTGGGATATTGGCCCTGCGGCTTCGCATGTAGTGGCCGACGGTGCAAGGTTGTCGCGGGGCGTTCTGCCGTTTCCCGGACGCCGGCGACCCGTCCCGAACAGAGCAGTGGGGAGACATGACGCGTTTGGTGACGAAGGCAGCCGCACTGGCGATCGCGGTGGTTCCGCTGGCCGGCGTGGGTGTCGCCGGTGCGCAGACCCAGGCTGTCGACGAGAAGACCGGCCCGGTCTCGTTCGCGAACATCGCCTCGGTGCGGATCGGGGACGAAGGCCAGCGCGGTGGCGCCCTGATCACCGAAACGCAACGATCCCCGCTGCTGCCCGGCCAGTCGAAGCTCGGCGCGGACCGCGTCTCGGTCCCCAAGGACGACGGCGAGCGCGCCACCTTCGGCGGGCACTACCGGATCGACCTCGGCCGCTACAGCCCGTCACAGAACCCGTACCCCCCGGGCGTCCCCAGCCGGGACCACAACGTCTTCGCCGCGCTGCAGGCCACCACCGTGCCCACCGCCGTCGCGGAGACGAACTACGCGCTGCGGGACACCTGGCAGAGCGGTACCAAGCCGGCCGACAACACCGTGCTCGTGCTGGAAGGCGCCAAGACGTCGGTGGACTGCACCGGCCCGGCGAAGCTGTCCGCCGCGTCGGCCGTGGCCCGGCTGTGGGTGCGCCAGGCCGGCGGCGGCCTCGGGATCGTCCCGGTGCCCGGCGGCAACGCCGGTCTCCAGCTGGCGAACCTGCGGCTCGGCCCGCCCGGCGACGTCACGAACGCCGACCAGGCGACCACCGTCTCCGACCTCAAGCTGACCCGCGTCGCCGCCTTCGACCAGCTGATCCGCCAGGACGGCTGGCGCGGGGGCGACCACACGGCCGCCGCCGGCTGGCGGGTCGAGATCACCACGCACGTCAAGGACGCGCAGGGCGCCGCGCTGCAGGACGTGAAGACGACCATCGTGCTCGGCGGGGTCAGCTGCTCGATCCCGAAGGGGTTCGTCGCGAAGGCCGCCGCCCCCGCGGGCGGCACGGCCGCGACGCAGGCCACCGTGCCGACGCAGGTCCCGGCCGGCTACCTGGGCGCGGCCGCCCCGGCCACCGACGGTGACGGCTCCCGCGTCCCGCTCGGCCTCGGCCTGCTCTTCGGCGGGGTGTTCTTCGCCGCGGTCGCCCTGCTGCTGGGCAGGCGGCGCAAGACCGGGTCGGGCTAGGTGCTGCGCACCGCGCTGGCCGCCGTTTCGGCGGCGCTGGCCGTGGCCGCCTTCGCGGCCGGGATCGTCGTGCTGACCTGGCTGCCGCCGACGGCGACGCCGGTGGCGGCGGCACCCCCGCCCGGCACGCTGCCGGGCGAGAACGCGGCCCCGGCGGTGCTCCCCGCGGACAGCGAGTCCGCCACTCAGCAGCGGCCGGGCACGGTCCGGCTGCCCGACGGTGCCACCGCCCGCCTGGTCCGCACCGAACTCACCGACACCGGCGTGCTACCCATCCCGCGCGGCCTCGGCGACGCCGCCTGGTGGGGCGCCAAGCTGGGCGCGGCCCAGGGCGCCGCCCTGCTGTCGGGCCACGTGAACTGGGAGGGCAGGCGCGGGCCGTTCGACGAGCTGTGGCGCATGCGTGAGGGCGACCGGGTCAGCGTCGTCGACGCGCGCGGCGGCCGGTGGGTCTACCGCGTCGACGACGTCGTCACGCTGCCGAAGGAGTCGTTGCCGTCCCAGGCCGCCCGGTGGTTCGGGCAGGACGGCCCGCACCGGCTGGTACTGGTGACCTGTGGTGGCGACTACGTCGGAGGAACCGAGGGCTACGACGAGAACCGCCTGGTCACGGCCACCTTGGTGACGCGCCCGACCGGCTGATCGAGTTCGCTGCAACCTTCCGCGCCCTTCGCAGCATGTCTGTCCGTGCACTGGCCATGACAGCGAAGGAGCACAAGCCCATGCAGGAGCGGAACCCGGCGGAGCCGAAGAAGGGCTCCGGCCGCTGGTGGATCGTCGGCGTCGCCGGGGCGTTCGTGGTCGCGGCGCTGGTCGCGACCCTGCTCGTGTTCACCGCAAAGGATGAACCTGCCGCGGCGAACGGCGCCGGTGGGCCCGTTGCGGGCGCGAAACAGCCGGCGCCGCAGACCACCTCCCAGAGCCCCGGCAGCGACCCGGCGCAGCTGACCCTGCCCGGCGGCGGCACCTCGAAACTGATCGCGGAGGACCTCGATGCCGCGGGCGCGCTGAAGATCCCGGAGGGGCTCGACGACGCCGCCTGGTGGGGGGCGAAGCTGGGGGCCGACCACGGCGTCGCGCTGCTGTCCGGGCACGTGAACTGGAAGGGCAAGAAGGGCCCGTTCAACGAGCTCTGGCAGGTCAAGCAGGGGCAGGACGTCAAGCTGACCGACGCCGCGGGCGCCCACTGGGTGTACCGGATCGAGGCCACCGAGACCGTGCACAAGTCGGACCTCGCCGGCCGGTCCGAGCAGCTGTTCAACCCGGACGGGCCGCACAAGCTGCTGCTGGTCACCTGTGGCGGCGAGTACGTCGGCGGCAGCGAGGGGTACGAGGACAACCGCGTCGTGACGGCGTCGCTGGTGACGCGGCCGTAGGCTCACCTGCGCGAAAAGCGCTGGGCCCCGGCGGATACCCTGGACGTTCTAGTCCGATGAACCGTCCCCGCAAGCTTTTCGGAGCGTGGAGTGCCCACGAACACCATTGAGAAGATCATCAGCCTGTGCAAACGCCGTGGTTTCGTCTTCGCCAGCGGAGAGATCTACGGCGGCACCCGCTCTGCGTGGGACTACGGGCCGCTCGGGGTCGAGCTCAAGGACAACATCAAGCGCCAGTGGTGGAAGACCGTCGTCCAGGGCCGCGACGACGTCGTCGGCCTCGACTCGTCGGTGATCCTGCCGCGTGAGGTCTGGGTCGCGTCGGGGCACGTCAACGTGTTCACCGACCCGCTGATCGAGTGCCTGTCGTGCCACAAGCGGTTCCGCGCCGACCAGCTCGCCGAGGAGTTCGCGGCGCGCACCGGCAAGGAGACCAGCGAGGACGACCTGTCCGAGGTGCCGTGCCCGAACTGCGGCACGCGCGGCAAGTACACCCCGCCGCGGGACTTCAACATGATGCTGAAGACCTACCTCGGCCCGGTGGAGTCCGAAGAGGGCCTGCACTACCTCCGCCCGGAGACCGCGCAGGGCATCTTCGTGAACTTCTCCAACGTCCAGACGACGTCGCGGAAGAAGCCGCCGTTCGGCATCGGCCAGATCGGCAAGTCCTTCCGCAACGAGATCACGCCGGGCAACTTCATCTTCCGGACGCGCGAGTTCGAGCAGATGGAGATGGAGTTCTTCGTCGAGCCGGGCGAGGACGAGACCTGGCACCAGTACTGGATCGACCAGCGCACCGAGTGGTACAAGGACCTCGGCATCAAGGCCGAGAACCTGCGCCACTTCGAGCACCCGAAAGAAAAGCTCTCGCACTACGCGAAGCGCACCGTCGACATCGAGTACCGGTTCGCGTTCAACGCGGGTCAGGAGTGGGGCGAGCTCGAGGGCATCGCCAACCGCACCGACTTCGACCTGACGACGCACTCGAACCACTCGGGCCAGGACCTGTCGTTCTTCGACCAGGCCTCGGGTCAGCGGTACCGGCCGTTCGTCATCGAGCCGGCGGCGGGTGTCGGCCGCTCGATGATGGCGTTCCTGGTGGACTCCTATGTCGAGGAAGAGGTGCCGAACGCCAAGGGCGGCACCGACATCCGCGTGGTGCTCCGGCTCGACCCGCGGCTTTCGCCGTTCAAGGTCGCGGTGCTGCCGCTCTCGCGCAACGCCGACCTGACCCCGAAGGCCAAGGAAGTCGCGGCCACCCTGCGCAAGCACTGGAACGTCGACTTCGACGACGCGCAGGCGATCGGCCGCCGCTACCGCCGTCAGGACGAGATCGGCACGCCGTACTGCGTCACGGTCGACTTCGACTCGCTCGAAGACCAGGCCGTGACGGTGCGCGAGCGCGACTCGATGACGCAGGAGCGCATCGCGATCGACCAGCTCGAGTCCTACCTGGCGGCCCGCCTCATCGGCTGCTGACGTTTGTTCGTGAAGGCCACCTTGAGGAACTTGTAGTTCCTGAAGGTGGCCTTCACGTCTTTCCGGGCGCCGGCACCCCTGACACCTGTCACGGCCAGGTCGTGACGCACGATCCGGGGACGTGGGCCCCGCGGGCGGCAGCCTGAGGGCATGCGAGAAACAGACACCCAGGCGGTGGCGGCGGGGGCCGCGATCCACCTCACCGGCCTGCGGAAGAACTACGGTGACGTCCACGCGGTCGACGGCGTCGACCTGACGATCGCCCCGGGCGAAGTGGTCGCCCTGCTCGGCCCCAACGGCGCGGGCAAGTCCACCACCGTCGACATGATCCTCGGCCTGACCAGCCCCGGTGCCGGCGAAGTGCGCGTGTTCGGGCGCAAGCCGATCGCCGCCGTCCGCGCCGGCCTGATCGGCGCGATGCTGCAGGGCGGCGCCCTGATGGACGACCTGACCGTCGGCGAGACCGTCGGCATGGTCGCGGCCCTGCACCGCCGGCCGATGTCGGTCGCCGAGGCCCTGCGCGCCGCCGGTGTCGAGGAGCTGGCCGGCCGTCGCGCGAACAAGCTCTCCGGCGGACAGAAGCAGCGGGTGCGGTTCGCGGTCGCCCTGGTCAGCAACCCCGACCTGCTGATCCTCGACGAGCCGACGGCGGCGATGGACGTCGGCACCCGGCGTGAGTTCTGGCAGTCGATGTACTCCTTCACCGAGTCCGGGCGCACGGTCCTGTTCGCCACGCACTACCTCGAAGAGGCCGAGGAGTTCGCCGACCGGGTGGTGCTGATGCGCCGCGGCCGGATCGTCGCCGACGGCAGCGTCGCCGAGGTCCGCGCGCTGGCCGGCGGCCGCACCCTGCGCGCGGCCGTCCCGGGCGTCTCCGACGCCGTCATCGCCGCGCTGCCCGGCGTCAAGGAGTTCGAGCTGCGCGGCGACCGCGTCGCGATCTCCAGCGCCGACTCCGACGCCACGCTCTGGGCGCTGAAGGCCGCGGTGCCGGCCGTGCACGACGTCGAAATCAGCGCCGTCGGCCTCGAAGGCGCCTTCCTGTCCCTGACCGCCGACGAGACCGCGGAGCCCGTGCGATGAACGCCACCTACCTGCTCACCGAGATCCGCCGGAACTTCCGGGCGCCGCGGTTCCTGATCTTCGTCGTCGCGTTCCCGGTGCTGATGTTCCTGTTGCAGACCAACGTCTTCACCAAGGCCAGCGACCCGCACCACGCCGAGATCGCGGCCGTGATCATGATCAACATGATGACGTTCGGCGTCTTCGCTGCCGCGACCAACAGCGGGGCCCGGCTCGCCCTCGAACGCGCCGTCGGCTGGCAGCGGCAGCTGCGCCTGACCCCGCTGACCGGCACCGGTTACCTGGCGGGCAAGGGAATCTCCGGGATGCTCGTGGGGCTGCCCGCGCTGGTCCTCGTGCCGCTGCTGGCCGTAATGGCCGAAGGCGTGCACGTCGACGCGAGCGGCTGGGTGCGCATCTTCGCGGGCATCTGGCTCGGCACCATCCCGCTGGTGCTGCTGGGCCTGCTGCTCGGCCAGTTCGGCACGCCGGACTCGATGCAGCCGATCAACATGCTCGTCACGCTCGGCATGGGGTTCCTGGGCGGGCTGTGGATCCCGATCGAGACGATGCCGGGCTGGATGCACGACGTCGCCCAGCTCATGCCGACGTACTGGGTGCTGCAGGTGGCCCGGCCCGCGGTGACCAGTGACATGGTGGTCTCGCTGCCCCAGGCGGCGGGCGTGCTCGGGGCGTGGACGGTCGTGCTCGGAGCGCTGGTGATCAGGCGTTACCGTAAGGACAGCGCCCGCGTCTGAGGGCCGGAGGGGAAAAATGGCCAAGGACGATGCGAGCCACCGGTTCGGGCTGGGCAACCGGGAGACGTGGTGGGCGGACCCGCCGCGCGGCCGGAACGGCGGCGGTCCGGACAAGCTGCGGTGGCCGATCCTGTCGATCGCGTTCACCCTGCCCTACCTCATTCCGGTGACGAAGTCGCTGCTGGCCGTCGACCGGGTGACGCCCGGCGTGGTGGCGCTGTGGGTGCTCGTCTACGGCTACTCAGTCTCGTACGCGTTGTTCCCGCAGGTGTTCGACCGCAGCCGCTCGGTCCGCTTCGCCTACGGCGTGGGGATGCTCCTCACGGGGCTGGCGGTTGTCGCCGTGATCGAAGCCAACCCCTTCGTCATGCTCTACGCCACCGCGGCGATGGTCTTCCTGGTGGCGCCGGTGTGGGTGGTCATCCTGGACGGCGCGGCGCTGGTGCTGGCGACCGGGATCATGCTGCTGACCGGCCGGTTCGCGGACAACTACGGCGACCTGATCACGGTCGCGTCGGTCACGCTGGCGATGTTCTTCATGTCCAGCCTGATCCGCGCCGTCCGGGGCCTGGAACTGGCCAACAAGGAGATCGCCACGCTGGCCGTGGCGAACGAGCGGGAGCGGCTGGCCCGCGACCTGCACGACCTGCTCGGGCACAGCCTCACCACGATCACCGTCAAGGCGGGGCTGGCCCGGCGGGTGCTGGAAAGCGCCGGTGACATCCCGCGCGCGGTCGAGGAGATCCGCGAGGTGGAAAGCCTCACCCGCAGTGCCCTCTCCGACGTCCGCGCGACCGTGTCGGCGAACCGCGAGGTGTCGCTGTCGGCGGAGCTCGTCGGCGCTCGCGCGGCGCTGCGGGCGGCGGAGATCGACGCCGACCTGCCGCACGCCGTCGACAACGTCCGGCCGGAGTTCCAGCCGACCTTCGGCTACGTGCTGCGGGAGACGGTGACGAACGTGCTGCGGCACTCCGGGGCCAAGCGGGTGACGGTGAAGCTGGGCGACACCTGGCTGGAGATCGAGGACGACGGCACCGCGACCGGCGTCGTCGCGGGCAACGGCCTGCGCGGGTTGTCCGAGCGGCTGGCCGCGATCGGGGGCACGGTGCGGACGTCGGTCCGGTCCGGGGGAGGATTGACCGTGCGGGCGGAGATCGCGCTGCCCGAACCGAGCCCGGCCACCCCGGTCGTGCGCGCCGAACCCGCGGGAGGACTCGCTTGATCCGGGTGCTGCTGGCCGACGACCAGGCCATGGTCCGCGGGGCGCTGGCCACCGTGCTGGGCCTCGAGAACGACATCGAAGTGGTCGGGCAGGTGGGGTCCGGCGACGAGGTGGTGGCCGCCGCGCGCGAGACGAAGCCGGACGTCGCCCTGCTGGACGTCCAGATGCCCGGCAAGGACGGCCTGGAGGCCGCGGCCGACCTGCGGGCCGCGCTGCCGTCGTGCCGGGTGATCATCTGCACGACGTTCGGCCGGCCCGGCTACCTCGCCCGCGCGATGGCGGCGGGCGCGGCCGGGTTCGTCGTCAAGGACGCGCCGCCGGAGCAGCTCGTCGAAGCCGTCCGCCGGGTCCACAGTGGACTGCGCGTGGTGGATCCGGCACTGGCCGCCGAATCCCTCGCCACCGGCGCCAGCCCGCTCACCGGGCGGGAGCGGGACGTGCTGCGGGAGGCCAAGGACGGCAGCACGGTGGCCGACGTGGCCAAGGCCCTGCACCTTTCGGAAGGCACCGTCCGCAACCACCTGTCCGCGGCGATCGGCAAGACCGGCGCGCGGACGCGGGCCGAAGCGGTGCGCGTCGCCGAGGAGCGTGGCTGGCTCTGAGCCGGTTCTGAAAGAATGGCCCGGATGGGTACCGCTGAACGCACCAAACCGTCGCTCGCGAGCTGGGCGCGCCGGATCGCCCTCGGCACGGTCCTGCTGCTGGTGGCGCTCGTCGGCGGCACCGCGTTCCGGGTGTGGCAGGTCGCCCGCGAGAACGACCGGACCCCCGCCGACGTCATCGTGGTGCTGGGCGCGGCCCAGTACAACGGCAAGCCGTCGGACATCTACGCCGCCCGGCTGGCGAAGGCCAAGCAGCTCTACGACACGGGCGTCGCGAAGACGATCGTCACCGCGGGCGGCAAGAAGGCCGAGGACAACTTCACCGAGGCCAGAGCCGGTCAGCTGTGGCTGACCCGGCGCGGCGTGCCGGCGTCGGCGACGCTCGCCGTCGGCGAAGGCAGCGACACGCTGCGGAGCCTGCGCGCGGTCGCCCAGCAGGTCGAGGCCCGCGGCTGGCGGACGGCGGTGCTGGTCAGCGACCCGTGGCACTCCTTCCGCGCCCGGACCATGGCCGACGACCTGGGCCTGGACGCCTGGACCGCGCCGACGCACAGCGGGCCGATCGTCCAGGAGCGCGTCACCCAGGTGCGGTACATCATCCGCGAGACGGGGGCGTTGCTGTACTACCGGCTGACCAAGACGCCCGCGGACGATCTGTTCGCCACTTTCCTCGGCTGAGTGTTTTGTGGGTGGGCGCGTTTAGGCTGATCGGGTGGACTACACCGAGCACGACACCGCCCGCCTGCTGCCGGAGCCGGCGAAGGGCGCGGCGCTGCCCGGTGCCAGGGCGGACGGGCGCAGCGCGTTCTCCCGCGACCGGGCCCGGGTGCTGCACTCCGCCGCCCTGCGGCGGCTGGCCGGCAAGACCCAGGTGGTCGGGCCGGGGGAGGGCGCCGAGGTCACCGGCGTCCCGCGCACGCGGCTGACGCACTCGCTGGAGGTCGCCCAGATCGGCCGCGGCATCGCCGACGAGCTGGGCGCCGACCCCGACCTGGTGGACACCGCGGGGCTGGCGCACGACATCGGGCACCCGCCGTTCGGGCACAACGGCGAGCGCGCCCTCGACGAGGTGGCCGCGACGTGCGGCGGGTTCGAGGGCAACGCGCAGACGTTGCGCATCCTCACCCGGCTGGAACCGAAGCTGCTGTCCGCCGAGGGCGACCCGGTGGGGCTGAACCTGACCCGCGCGTGCCTGGACGCGACCACGAAGTACCCGTGGCCGCGCCGGCCGGGGCAGGTGAAGTACGGCGTGTACGCCGACGACGCCGGAGTGTTCGAGTGGTTCCGCGCGGGCGCGCCGGCGGAGCAGCGGTGCCTGGAAGCGCAGATCATGGACTGGGCGGACGACGTCGCGTACTCGGTGCACGACGTCGAGGACGGCGTGCTGGCCGGGCGGATCAAGCTGCGCGTGCTCGCCCACCCGGACGAGCGCGCGGCCGTCGCCGAGGCCGCCGCCAAGCACTTTTCGGCGCAATCGGTGTCCACTTTGGAGGATGCGGCCACGGAACTGCTGGCGCTGCCGGTGGTGGCGGCCTTGGCGTCGGCCGAGCCGGACGGCTCACCGGGCGCCCAGGTCGCGCTCAAGCGGCTGACGAGCGAGCTGGTCGGCCGCTTCACGACGGCGGCGGTCACCGGCACGCGCGAGAAGTTCGGCGAGGGGCCGCTGGGGCGGTACCGGGCGAACCTGTGCGTCCCGGAACAGGTCGCGGCGGAGGTCGCCGTGCTGAAGGCGCTGGCCCTGCGGTACGTGATGAGCGACCGGCGGCGGCTGGCGATGCAGGAGGGCCAGCGCGAGCTGCTGGCCGAGCTGGTCCACGCCCTCGCCCGCCGGGCCCCGGAGTCCCTCGACCCGCTGTTCGCCCCGGCCTGGAACGCGGCCGCGGACGACGCCGGCCTCCTGCGCGTAGTGGTCGACCAGGTCGCCTCCCTCACCGACGCCCAGGCCCACGTCTGGTACTCCTGGCACGTGACCCGCCTCCACCGCTGACCGCGCTCGTGATCAGAGGGTCATCACCCGTGATTGAAGGGTCGACACGCGTGATTGAAGGGTCGACACGCGGCGGCGGCCGGTCCGCGCCGTGTCGACCCGCCAATCACGCGAGTCGACCGCTCAATCACGCGAGTTGACCCGCCAATCACGGGTGATGCCTGTTGGCGCACGGCCGGTCCCGCGAAAATTTCGCCGGATTTGTCATCCTCGGGTGGAGTTGCGCGTGGGCGGCCGGTGGGGGTGGGGTTCCGGTAGTCTCGCCCGCATGGCCACGGACAGCCACCTCCGGTTCGCCCTCGCCGTCCACTCGGCCCTCGGTGCCGAGGGCGGGAACACCTGCTTTTCGCCGTATTCGGTGGCCAGTGCGCTGACCCTCGCCGCGCGTGCCGCCCGGGGGCGCACGCGGGACGAGCTCGTCGCCCTCCTCGGTGATCCGGATCGGCAGACCGTCCTGCTGCGGGAGGCCGCCCAGCTCGTCGAAGACGACCAGACCGAGCTGGCCGTCGCCAACACCCTGTGGGCCGACGACCGGCTCCCGCTCGAGGACTCCTTCAAGGCCGAGCTGGCCGAGTGGCCCGGGGCCGCCGTCGCGAGCGCGCCCTTCGAAAAGGAACCGGAGTCCGCTCGCGCGCTGATCAACGACGACGTCGGGCGCACCACGCGCGGGCTGATCCCGCAGCTGCTGCCGCCCGGCTCGATCGACTCCGACGTCGCGGCCGTGCTCGTCAACGCGCTTTACCTCAAAGCCGCCTGGAAACTGCCGTTCCGCGAAGCCAACACCAGTGACGCGCCGTTCCACGCACCCTCGGGCACCCGTGACGTGCCGACCATGTGGCTCGGCGAGAGCGTCGGCTACGCGCACGCCGGCGGCTGGCAGGCGGTGCAGCTGGTCGCGGCTGGTGGCCTGCAGGCCGTCGTGCTGCTGCCCGACGGCGACCTCGCCGACGCGGAAACCCGGCTCGACCAGGCCGACCTGACGAACCTGCTCGGCAAGATCCGCTTCAAGCGGGTCGAACTCTCGCTCCCCAAGATTTCGCTTGACGTGCCCAGCTCGCTCACCGGCGTGCTGCGCGGCCTCGGCGTGCGCACGCTGTTCACCGACGACGCCGACCTGACCGGGCTCTCGCCGGATCCGCGGCTGACCGTGTCCGAGGTGCTGCACCAGGCCGTGCTGCGCGTCGACGAACAGGGCTTCGAGGGGGCCGCGGCCACGGCGCTGACCATGCGCCTCACCTCGATGATGATCGACGACCCGGTCGCCGTCACGGTGGACCGGCCGTTCCTGCTGCTGGTCCGGCACGCCGCGACCGGGGCGCTCTACTTCCTCGCCAGGGTGGTCGAACCGTGAGCTTGAAGTCCGAAGCCGTCCCCGAGCTGGTGCCGCCCGCACCCGAACTCCCGGAGGGCCCGAAGCGCTGGGCGTGGCAGGACTCCGCGATCACCGGCGGTTTCCTGCTGTTCACGATCCTGCTCTACAACGGGCTGTGGTTCGACCTCAAGCGCGGCTACCTCTGGAACGGCGGCGCCGACCAGAGCCAGTGGGAGTGGTACTCGACGGTCGTCGCCAAGGCCGTCCTGCACTTCGAGAACCCGTTCACCACGGACCTGCAGAACTACCCGCGCGGCGTCAACATGGCGGCGAACGCGGCGATGTTCGGCCTGAACATCCCGCTGGCGCCCCTCACCCTGACCTTCGGCGCGACGCTGACCTGGGCGATCGTGCTGACCGCCGGCCTCGCCGGCACCGCGACCGGCTGGTACTGGGTGTTCTCCCGCCACCTGGTGCCGAACCGGACGGCGGCCGCGATCGGCGGGGCGTTCTGCGGCTTTGCGCCGCCGATGATCTCGCACGGCAACGCGCACCCGAACTTCGTCGTGCTGTTCGTGCTGCCGTTCATCGCGCTCAAGACGATCCAGATCGCGCGCAACGAACGCCCGGTGCGCAACGGCATCGTGCTCGGGCTGCTTGTCGCGTGGCAGATCCTGCTGGGCGAAGAGCCGCTTGCCATCTTCGCGCTCACCTTCATCGTGTTCGCGGTCGCGTACCTGATCCCGCACCGCGCCGAGGTCCGCGGCATGCTGGCCCCGCTGGGCAAGGGTGTCGGGATCGGCGCGGTCGTCGCCCTCCTGATCGCCGGGTTCCCGTTGTACTGGCAGTTCTTCGGCCCGCAGAGCTTCCACTCGCTGCTGCACGGTTCGGCGGGCAACGACACGGCGGCGTTCACCCGTTTCGCGACGCAGTCGGTCGCCGGCGCGCCCGAGGCGGCCGCGGACGTCTCGATGAACCGCACCGAGGAGAACGCGTTCTTCGGCTGGCCGCTGATCGTGCTCATGGTGGTGCTGACGATCTGGCTGTGGCGTGACGTCGTTTCGCGGGCGCTGGCGATCACGATGTACGTGATGGCCCTGCTGTCGCTGGGCATCGAGATCACGGTGGCGCACGAGGACACCGGCATCGCCGGCCCGTGGAAGTGGCTGGGCCAGCTGCCGTTGCTCGACTCGCTGCTCGAGTCCCGGCTCGCGATGGGCTGCATCCCGGTGGTGGGCGCGCTCCTGGCGATCGCGACGCACCGCGTCTGGACCGCGGCGGCCCAGCAACCGGAACCCCTCGACGGCAAGCAACGGTTCCCCCTGAAGATGATCTGGATCGGCGCGGTGGTGGCCGTGCTGCTGCCGATCGCGCCGACGGAGCTGGTGACGCACCAGCGTCCCCTCTCGCCGCCGTTCTTCGCCGACGGGATCTGGCGCCAGTACATCGCGCCGGGCGGCTCGCTGGTGCCGGTGCCGTTGCCGAGCACCGGGGAGGCCGAGCCGCTGCACTGGCAGGTCGACGCCGGTCTCGGCTACCCGATGCCGGAGGGCTACTTCGTCGGTCCGACGTCCCCGGACGACCGCCGCGGCCGCTACGGCGCCGTCCCGCTGCCGACGTCGGACCTGTTCGCGCAGGTCGAGCGCACCGGCCAGGCGGCGGAGGTCACCGAGGCCGACCGCACCCAGGCGCTCGCGGACCTGAGGGCCTGGAACGCGGACGTGCTCGTGGTCGGGCCGCGGCAGAACCAGGAAGCCCTGAAGTCCACTGTGGAGCTACTGCTGCGCAAGCCCGCGGAGTTCGTCGGCGGGGTGTGGATCTGGGACGTCCGGCCGCTGACGGCACCGTGACCACTGTGGACGAACAGGGCCGGCCCGAGCCGCCCTACGACGGTGACGAAGCGAGCACGCTCCTCGGCTTCCTGGATTTCCACCGCGAGACACTCGCGTGGAAGTGCGCCGGCCTGGACGCGGCGGCCCTGCGCGCGACGCACCCGCCGGCCACGATGACGCTCGGCGGGCTGCTCAAGCACCTGGCCTACGTGGAGGACCACTGGTTCTCCTACGTGCTGCACGGCCGGGACCGGATGCCTCCGTTCGACGCGGTCGACTGGGCGGCAACGCCGGACTGGGACTGGGATTCCGCCGCGGACGACTCGCCGGAGCAACTGCGCGAACTCTGGGCGGCCGCGGTCGGGCGTTCCCGCGCGGCGGTGGCGGAAGCACGGGCGGACGGCGATCTGGGGCGGCGGGCCCAGCGTGCCCTGCGGGACGGCAACACGCCGACCCTGCGCTGGATCCTGGTCCACCTGGTCGAGGAGTACTCCCGCCACAACGGCCACGCCGACCTGGTCCGCGAGTCGATCGACGGCAGCACGGGGGAGTAGCCGGGCCCTACCGCCGCAGGCCGACCAGCTTGGCCAGGAACCGGTCCAGCTGCTCGACCGCGGGCGGCCAGGGCAGGTCGGGCTCGTTGATCCGCTGGGCCAGCATGCCGTTGACGGCGGTCCGCAGGTCGATGGCGACCGTCGCGGCGTCGCCGGCCGGCGCCGTGCCCGCGTCCATGCACGCCTGGACCGCCTCGATCGTGCGGGCGACCATGATCTCCTTGAACGGCATCCCGTGGCGCCGGTGGACCTTGCTTTCGTGGAGCACCTTGTAGAGCCCGGAATGCTCCTGCGCCCACGCCGCCTGCGCCAGGATCCGGGCGCGTAGCGCGTCCGCCGGGCCGGGGGCCGCCGCGGCGGCTTCGTCGCCGACGCCGACCAGCTCCTCGTGGCAGCGCTGCATGGCGGCCAGCACCAGGGCGTCCCGGTCCGGGAAGTGCAGGTAGACCGACGTCGCCGCGATCGACACCTCGCGGGCGACGGCCCGCAGGGACAGCGCTTCGTCGTCGGCGAGCTCGTCGAGCATCCGGACGGCGGCCGTGACGATCTCTTCGCGCAGCAGCTCGCCCTTGCCACGGGCGTTCGGGCGGCGTCTGGTCTCTTCCATCGTCGCCCAGTGTAGCTGGACATCTTTTGCGCTACAGGTGTAGCGTGATTCGAACTACAGCTGTAGCGCTACGATTGTCCATCCAGTTGAGGAGCACAGTTTGACCACCACCGAAACGCCGTCGAACCTCGATCGGCTGGCCGCGCTCGACCCGGTGTTCGCCCAGATGGTCGGGGCCACCGCCCGGTACGTCCGGTCGATCCCCGAGCTGACCGACCGCGAGAAGACATTCCTGTGCGTCACGGCCGACGTCTGCCAGGCGAGCCTCGGCCTGGCCTTCACGGCGCACGTGCGGGCCGGGCTCACGGCCGGAGTGTCCACAGCGGACATCCGCGAACTGCTGCGGTTCGTCTCCTACGACTGCGGCTACCACGCCGCGACCGCCGGCATCGAGCGGATCACCGAACTCGAGGCGGAGCTCGGCCTCGCGCGTCCGGACGCCGAACTCCTGGCTCCGGAGCTGGTGTCGACCGGGCCGGACGCGGCACCCAGCCCACTGCCGGCGGAGGTGCGGGCCCGGCTGGCCGAACTGGACCCCCACTTCGCCGGCTACTTCGACCTGCAGTCGCGGATGCGCACCGGCCACGGGCCGGGCACGCTCACCGAACGCGAGCGCGGCCTGGTCAGCCTCAGCGTCGACGTCCACTACCAGACCCTGGCCGACACTTTTCGCACGCACGTCGGGCGCGCGCTGCGGGGTGGTGCGGCGCCGCAGGACGTCCGCGCGGCGCTGCGCTTCAACGCGCAGTTCGGCGTCACCCGGGCCTGGCACGCCTGGGAAGCGCTGAACGCGATCCTGGACTAACCGAGCACTTCGTCCGCGAGCCGGTTCAGGTAGCTCGCAAAACGCTCGCGGTCCTGCTCGGGCCAGTGGCCCACCAGCGCTTCGAACGCCTGACGCTGGTGGGCCCGCGAAGCGTCGAGAAACTCCTTCGCCGCGTCGGTGAGGGTCAGCACCGCCCGTCGTGCGTCCCGCGTCGACGTCGAGCGCTCGACGAAGCCCTCTCGTGCCGCTTCGGCCACCATCCGGCTGGCCACCGAGCGGTCGATGCCGAGCTGGTGCGCCACGTCCGCGACGGTCACCTCGTCGCCGGTCGCGCCGTCGATCGCCTGGATGACGAACAGGTTCGGCACGGTCCACGACGGCGGGGCGTCGGCGGCGAAGCGCTCGACGACGTCCGGCGCCCACTGGCGCGCCCAGTGGCGGACCAGGCGGAACAGCGACGGGCCACCCTCGCTTGATGTGTGCATAAGACACGTTATAACGTGTGCTTTATGCACGCATCTCGGAACCTCGCCTACGCCGGCCTCCTGCTCGGCATGGCCATGGCCCAGCTGGACGGCCTGGTCCTCACCGCGGCCCTGCCGTCGATCGGCGCCGACCTGCACGCCCGCACCGGGCTCGTCGCGGTCACCGCCGCCGGCCTGCTGACCCTGACCGTCGCCACGCCGCTGCACGGCAGGCTGGGTGATCTGTACGGCCGCCGGATCTCCTTCGCCGGCTCGGTCCTCGTGTTCGCCGCCGCGTCCGCGTGGTGCGCCGCCGCGCCCGGCCTCGGCTCGCTGATCGCCGCCCGTGCGCTGCAGGGCCTGGGTGGCAGCGGGCTGATCGTCACGGCGATGAGCGCGCTCGGCGAGCTGTTCGACCGCGACGAGCTGCTGCGCCGCCAGGCCTGGCAGACCGCCGTCTTCGCGGCCGCCACCCTGGGCGGGCCGCCGCTGGGCGGACTGCTCGCCGCCGGTCCCGGCTGGCGGTGGATCTTCCTGGTCAACCTGCCCCTCAGCGTGCCCGCCCTGGTTCTCGGCCTGCGCGGACTGCCGGCGAAACCGCGTAAGGCCAAGGAAAAGTTCGACGTCCCGGGCAGTGTGCTCCTGGCCGTCGCGGGGGCCGCCGTCGTCGCGCTCGGCACGGTCGACGCGCTCGCCAGGAGTCCACTGTGGACGCCGGTGCTGCTCGGGACGACCGTGGTGGCAGGCTCCCTGTTCGTCCGGCGGCAGCGCCGCACGCCGAGCCCGCTGATCTCGCCGAAAGTGTTCGCGGACGCCGTCCTCAAGCGCGCGGTGGTGGTCAACGGCCTGGCGGGCGCCGCGCTCTACGGCACCTTCACCTACGTCGCCCTGGTCGCGGCTTCGGGAGCGGGCGCGGCGGCCACCGGGCTGCTGCTCGTCGCCATGACCGCGGGACAGCTCGTGCTGTCGGCGTCCTTCGCCGCACTGGCCCGGCGGCACCCGGACCTGACGGCGTGGGGCCGGTCCGGCTGCCTGCTCGGTACGGCGGGCCTGGCCGCGATCGCCGTCGCCGCCGCCCTCGACGGCACACCCTGGCTGCTGGCCCCGGGCCTGTTCGCCATCGGCGCGGCCTTCGCCGTCTGCGCGTCCGCCTACACCGTCCTCGGCCAGACGCGGGCCGACCGGGCGCTGCTGGGCGTCACGCTGGGGTCGCTGACCTTCGCCCGGCAGGCCGGCGGGCTGGCCGGGGCCGCGGTGTTCGGCTGGCTCGCGCTGGCCACGACGGGCGGGCTCGCCGCACCCGGTCTCACGGTCGTGTTCGCCGCGGCGGCCGTGACGATGCTGGTGGCGTGGCTCACGTCGCCGGCTGTCACGTCTTCCGGCGCCGTCTCGTCCAGCCCGTAGACGCCGGACGAAGGAGACCGAAATGCCGCGCATCCCCGCCAAGAAGACGTCCGAGGCCGGGCTCTTCCTCAAGCTCGTCTACCGGATCGCCGGCCGCCGCTTCGGCGCGGTGCCCGAGCCGGTGGCCATCACCGCGCACCACCCCGGCCTGCTCCGGGCGAGCGTGGTGCACGAGCTGCTGGCCGAGCGGGCGTCGAAGAAGATCCCCGCGAACGTGCGGGAGCTCGCCGTCTACCGGGTCGCGACCCGGATCGGCTGCTCGTGGTGCATCGACTTCGGCACCATGCTGCAGAAGCACGACGGCCTCGACATCGAGCGGCTCACGAAGATCGACGACTACGCGGCTTCGCCTGCCTTCAGTCGGCCGGAGCGGCTGGCGCTCGCCTACGCCGACGCGATGTCCGGTGACCAGGTGACCGTGACCGACGAGCAGGTCGCCGAGCTCGAGCGCGAGTTCGGCCGCGACGGCGTCCTGGAGCTGACCTA
The DNA here is from genome assembly GCF_046548995.1 of Amycolatopsis sp. lyj-109. Taxonomy (NCBI): domain Bacteria; kingdom Bacillati; phylum Actinomycetota; class Actinomycetes; order Pseudonocardiales; family Pseudonocardiaceae; genus Amycolatopsis; species Amycolatopsis sp. lyj-109. The sequence continues at coordinate 34,798 of NZ_JAJPWR010000011.1, read as the reverse complement.
CCAGATCGCGCTGGAGAACTCCCGCGCCCGGATGAACAGCGCGCTCGGCATCGTCGACCAGGGGTTCACCTCCGGCGACGCGTGCCGGGTCCCGCTCCCGTAACCGCTCGTGAGTGGTAATTAGGGTTAGAACCCTAATTACCACTCACGACAAGGCGACCACGGGCGGAGGCTGGGAACCCGACTACGGGGGGACTCGCCGGGAGCCCGGCGGCGGCACGCTGCGAAGCATGCACCTCGTCGCCAGTGAACGGATCAAGCTCTTCAGCATCACCACCCCCTGGGTGTGCGGCATCTTCACCCTGGTCGCGCTGGCCTTCCCGGCCGCGCTCACCGCGCTCACGGCCACCGAATCCCACCTGCGGCCGACGGTCGCGAGCACCCAGTTCGGCTACCAGCTCGCCATGGTCGCAGTGCTGGTGCTGGCCGCGCTCGCGGTGACCGGCGAGTACCACTCCGGCACGATCCACGGCACCTTCCAGGCCGTGCCGAGCCGGACGCCGGTGCTGCTGGCCAAGGCCGCGCTCGTCGCCGGGTACGCGTTCCTGCTCGGCGAAGCCGCCGCGTTCGCCGCCTGGGTGGTGGCCCGGGTCCTCGCCCCGGACGCCGATCTCGCGCTGGACAGCGCCGCGGACTGGCGGATCGTCGCCGGGACCGGGCCGGTGTTCGCGCTGGCGGCCGTCTGCGGGGTCGGCGTCGGCCTGCTCGTGCGCTACACAGCGGGCGCGGTCGCGCTGCTCGTCGTCTACCCGCTCATGGCGGAGAACGTCATCCAGCTGATTCCCCACGCGGGCCAGGCGATCCACCGGTGGCTGCCGCTGAACGCCGTGACGAAGTTCCTCAGCGGCAGCGGGGAAGCGAACGCGGGCCGGGACGGCGGCAACGCCACCGTCCTGTCCGATTCGCCGCTGAGCGCGGGCTGGGCCCTGGCCTACTTCGGGGCCTTCGCCGCGGTTCTCCTCGCGGCCGGGATCACGACGGCGAAGCGCCGGGACGCGTGATCCGGGCCAGCTTGTCCGGGTTGACGACGTCGTAGATCGCCACGATCTTCCCGTCGCGGATGGTCATCGCCTGCACGTGCTCGTCGAGGTCGAAGAAACCGTCCTGGCCCGGCTGGGGAGCGAGGTAGACCCCCAGGTCGCCGTTGACGAGCACCGGCGTGCCGCCGGTGAGCATCCCGGGCGCGTACTTGCTGGTGAGGCCCACGAAGAACCGGGCGATCTTGTCCGGGCCGACGATGAGCTGGCGGGTGGTCCGGCCCTTGCCGTTCGAGTCGCCGATGAGCACGACGTCCGGGGCGAGCAGCTCGGTCATCGCCCGGACGTCCCCGGCCTGCAGCGCGGTGACGAACATTTCGAGGATCTTCGCCTGGTCGTCCAGCGGGACGCGCGGCGCCGGATCGGCGTCGGCGAGAGCCTTGCGGCCGCGGGAGGCGTACTGGCGCGCGGCGTCGACCGAGACGCCGAGGGCGTCCGCGATCTCCGCGAACGGCACCGAGAAGGCGTCGTGCAGGACGAACGCGACGCGCTGCTCCGGCGTCAGCTTGTCGAGGACGACCAGCGCGGCCATCCGCAGGCCGTCGTCGCGGACCGCGACGTCGAGGGGGTCCTCGCTGACCGGCCGCCCGAACGGCGTGACGACCGGCTCCGGCAGCCAGTTGCCGACGTACTTCTCCCGCTGTGCGGCGGCCGACTTGAGCCGGTCGAGGCAGATCCGGCCGACGACCGTGGTCAGCCAGCCCCGCAGGTCGCGGATCGCCGCGCGGCCGGCGTCGTCCAGCCCGGCCAGGCGGAACCAGGACTCCTGGACGGCGTCCTCGGCGTCGGCGCGCGTGCCGGTCAGCCGGTAGGCCACCCCGATCAGGTGACTGCGGTGCGCGGCGAACTCCGTGGCGAGCGTGTCCTGGGCGGTGGGCGTGGAGGCCATGCCCCGAGTGTGCCGCAAACGGCGAGACTAGAGTGGGTGGCGTGGCAGGACGGATTCGGGAGAGCGACATCGCGGAGGTGCGCGAGCGGAACCGGATCGACGAGGTCGTCGGGGAGTACGTGGCGCTGCGTCGCGCCGGTGGGGGCAGCCTGAAGGGCCTCTGCCCGTTCCACAACGAGAAGACCCCGTCGTTCAACGTCCGCCCGACGCACGGCACCTTCCACTGCTTCGGCTGTGGCGAGGGCGGCGACGTCATCAAGTTCGTCCAGAAGATCGACCTGATCACCTTCGTGGAAGCCGTCGAGCGGCTGGCCGACCGGGTCGGCATCCGGCTCACCTACGAGGGCGGCGGCGCGACGATCCAGCGCGACCGCGGCAGCCGCAGCCGGCTGATCGAGGCCCACCGCGCCGCCCAGGAGTTCTACGCCGAGCAGCTGGTCACCGACGAGGCGCGCCCGGCGCGGGACTTCCTGTCCGAGCGCGGGTTCGACGCCGCCATGGCGAAGACGTTCGGCTGCGGGTACGCACCCGGCGGCTGGGACAAGCTGACGAAGTTCCTGCTCAACCGCGGCTTCGAGGTCAAGGAGCTGCTCACGGCGGGGCTGTCCAAGGAGGGCCAGCGCGGCCCGATGGACCGCTTCCACCGGCGGCTGGTCTGGCCGATTCGCGACGTCGGCAACGAGGTCGTCGGCTTCGGCGCGCGGCGGCTGTTCGACGACGACCGGATCTCGGCGAAGTACCTGAACACCGCCGAGTCGCCGATCTACAAGAAGTCCCAGGTCATGTTCGGCCTCGACCTGGCCAAGCGCGAGATCGCGAAGCGGCACCAGGTGGTCGTGGTCGAGGGCTACACCGACGTGATGGCGATGCACGCGTCGGGCGTACCGACGGCGGTCGCGTCGTCGGGCACGGCGTTCGGCGAAGACCACATGAAGGTGCTTCGCCGGCTGATGATGGACGATGACGCCTTCCGCGGCGAAGTGATCTTCACCTTCGACGGCGACGAAGCGGGCCAGAAGGCGGCGCTGAAGGCGTTCGAGGGCGACCAGACGTTCGCCGGCCAGACGTACATCGCGGTCGCGCCGGACGGCATGGACCCCTGCGAGCTGCGGCTGGCCAAGGGCGACAGCGCGGTGAAGGACCTGGTCGCGCGACGGACCCCGCTGTTCGAGTTCGTCATCCGCAGCACCCTCAAGAACTACGACCTCGACTCGGTCGACGGCCAGGTCGCGGCGCTGCAGAAGACCGTGCCGATGGTGGCGTCGATCAAGGACCGCGCGGCCCGCGACGGCTACGCGTCGAAGCTCGCCTGGTGGGTGGGCTGGCAGGACGTCGCGCAGGTGGTCAACCGCGTCCGCGGCAGCGCGGGCGTGACGGACAAGCGCGGCGGAGCGCCGCTGCGCCAGCCCGCGCGCGTCGGTGCGCCCGAGGCTCCGGCGGCGGCCCAGGACGTCGCGCGCCCGGCCCCGAAGGACCCGCGGTTCGCCGTGCAGCGCGAGGCGCTGAAGGCCGCGCTGCAGCAGCCCGCGATCGCCGGGCCGGAGTACGACGCGCTGCCACTGGAAGCCTTCACGCACCCGGTGTACGTCGCCGTGCACGAAGCCGTGCTCAAGGCGGGTGGCGCGGGGTCGGGCCTGACCGGGCCGGCGCTGCTGGACGCGGCCGCCCCGCACTGTCCGGAAGGGACGGTCCGGCGGGTGCTCTCGGAACTGGCCGTGGAACCGTTGCAGGCCAAGGACGAGGTCGACTCCCGGTACATCTCGTCGATCCTCGCCCGGCTGCAGGAGGGGCTCGTCGGGCGGCAGATCGCGGAGATCAAGGGCAAGCTGCAGCGGCTGTCGCCGGTCGAAGCGCCGGATGACTACCGCGCGCTGTTCGGCGACCTCGTCGCCCTGGAGCAGTACAAGAAGTCGCTGGGCGAGCAGGCCGCCGCCGGCGCGTGGGGCTGAGATGAATCTCCTGCGCCGGTTGCTGGGCGACCGCACGCCCGCCGGGTTCGCCGGTGCGCTTTCGCCGGGCGAGGACGTCGTCGACAGCGCCGTCGTCGAGGGCGGCGGGCACCTGGTCGTGACGGCGCTGGGCCTGTGGATCCCTTCCGATGGCGAGGCGCGCCGCATCGGCTGGCACCTGGTCGGCAAGGCGGCCTGGGCGGACGGCGTCTTCACGCTGACCGAGTCGGTCGAAGCGGGCACGGCGGGGTCGGCGGTCGTGCTGGCCGACCTCCCGCCGGTGCAGTTCCGGCTGGCGTCGCCGGGCAAGGTGCCGCGCGAGGCCTACCAGCGCGTCGAGGGTTCGATCCGGTCGCGGCACCGGCAGGAGATCGGGTCCGGGGGAGCGTGGTTCGTGCAGCGCAAGGTGCCCGGCCGCGACGGCACCGTGTTGCAGGTCCGGCCCGACCCGGGCACCAACGTCGAGCTGGTGGCCGCCATCGCCGAGCAGGCCGCCGCGAAGCTGGTCAACCCGGTCGAGTAGCAGTACGCTCGTACTCAGTACAGCCGTACTGTTATGCGGGAGGCTCTCGTGTGGGATCCGGGCAAGTACCTCGACTACGCCGACCTGCGGGCCCGGCCGTTCCACGACCTGGTTTCCCGGATCGGCGCTGCTTCCCCGCGGCGGGTCGTCGACCTCGGCTGCGGGCCCGGCAACCTGACCGTTTCGCTCCGGGAACGCTGGCCTGATGCCGCCCTGGAGTGCAGCGATAGTTCACCCGAAATGGTGACCGCGGCCCGCGCTCGCGGTCTCGACGCGGCATTGCTCGACGTCCGCGACTGGAAGCCGGCGCCCGACACCGACGTCGTGGTGTCGAACGCCGTCCTGCAGTGGGTCCCGGACCACGCTGCGTTACTCCGCCGGTGGGCTGCCTCGCTGCCGGCGGGCGCCTCCCTGGCGGTGCAGGTGCCGGGCAACTTCAACGCGCCTTCGCACGTGCTGACGCGCGAACTGGCGGCCTCCCCGGACTGGACGTCTCGCTTGGCCGAGGTGGTGCTGCGCGAGGACGACGCGGTGTCGACCCCGCTGGAATACGCGAACCTCCTGGCCGACGCGGGCTGCGAGGTCGACGCCTGGGAGACGACGTACGTCCAGCCCCTGACCGGGCCGCAGCCGGTGCTGGAGTGGATCACCGGCACGGCGTTGCGCCCGATCCGCGCGACACTGCCCGACGCCGAGTGGGCCCGGTTCCGCGCGGAGCTGGCGCCCCGCCTGGCTGCCGCCTACCCGGCGCGGGGTGACGGGGTCACGTTGTTCGAGTTCCGCCGGGTGTTCTTCGTGGCCCGTGTCAGCGCTTGAGCTTTTCCCCGATCTTGGCGCGCGCAACACCGGCGGCGCCTTGGACCATCGGGTGGTCGACGACCCGGCGGTAGGTGCGCACGAGCTGCTCGTACCGCCCCCGGCCTGCCTTGGCGCCCAGTATGTACCCCAGGCCTGCCCCCAGCAGGAACTTCTTCATCCGCGTCCACGCCTTCCGTCGTTAGGTCGTTAGGTCGTCCGACTGTCCATTGTCCAGGAAAACCGGGCCCGCGGGGGCGGTTGCGCTAAGTGGGGGGTGGTGCGAGGCGCTTCCGGGGCATGCTCTAAAGTTCTTCTCGTCGGTCGGAGAGACCGGCACCGGAAGTGAGCAACATTCCCCTGTAGCTCAACTGGCAGAGCATTCGGCTGTTAACCGGAGGGTTCTTGGTTCGAGTCCAAGCGGGGGAGCTTCCAGACGAGAAAGCCCAGGCCAACGGCCTGGGCTTCTCTGCGTTGTGGGGTCTGAACGGGACTGCAGGCCATCTATGGACCAGATACTCCGGTCAGCGGGTTTCCGTGTCCGGCGACGCTTCGGCCGAGGTCCAGTCGTACGTCGAGGCCTTCGAGGAACTCCGGACGTCGGCCGTGGAGCCGGCCGAATCCCGTGACCTGCTGGTGGAGATCATCGGAGCGGCCGGGTGATCAGAAGACTGGAGATGGACGTTGGAGAAGACGCAACTGCCGGAGGCGGTGTGGCGGAAGAGTAGCTACAGCGGCGAGGGGGCAATGAGTGTGTCGAGGTGGCGATCCTCGCTGACGGTGCCGCTGTCCGTGACTCGAAGGATCCGGGTGGCGGGTTCTTCGTCTTGACGGATGCCGGATGGTCGGCTTTCCTGGCCACCGTCGCGAAGTAGTCCGAGCGGGCGGGTTCCGGGAGCTGGCCGGAGCCTGCCCGCACTGCGTTGCGGCAGTCAAACGCATGTTCCATATCGCTGGTGGGCTCGTTGCGACAGTTGCTGATCACGGCGCACACCCTGCGCGACCGCCCGACATGGACCGCGGTCGCCATCCTTCCTAGCCGTCGCCGGTCGGCCAGATCAAGCAGCTAATCGCTCACCAAGCCGTGTCGTCTGCCGCACGGGCATTCGGGAAGTCCACGAGCATCAGCCGCAGCTCGGCGACATGGGTATAGCGGAGCTCCGCTGATCGGTCGTGAACCCGGGTTGCGGCATCGAGCACGGGTCCTTCGATCGTGACCCAGTTGCCTTCGACTCGGGGCTGGGCCCAGCATCGCACTGACGTCGCCACCCCAGCCGCCGCCACACACACCTCGGCCGGGTCAAGTGCTGATCAGGTGCCTGGCAGCTCGGCTAGGAGACGTCGCCCGGCCCGAGCGGATCAAACCCGTTCTCGAGGTAGGCGGTCCGGCCGGTGTCCACGACGTCGAGGCACACCGCAACGCGGCGTGCCAGGTGCGGCCGGAGCATCCCCGCGGCCTCGGCGCGGGTGGCGAACTTCGAGCGCTTCAGCTCACCATCGGCCAGCCGCAGCGACGCGATCCGGTCCTCGCCCAGGACGCCGCCGTCGAGCAGGTTGTTCGTCAGGGCGGGGCGGCCGTCCGGTTGCGGCTGGACCCAGTCCACGACCAGCAGGCGGCCGGGCAGCAGGTCGAACCCGAGTTCTTCCTTGATCTCGCGGCGGGCGCCTGCCCACGGGGACTCGCCCTCGTCCAGTCCGCCACCTGAGCGCCGAAGACGTCGGCGTGGTTGCCGTTCTTGACGTTGTCGCCGATCCGCGAGCCTGGATCGCCGGCGCGCGGTTATGCGTTGACCTCTTCGAGCCGGGCGACGAGGGCGTCCACCGGTACGGTGGCCAGTGCTACCCGGGCGTCGCTGCTGCCGTAGGGCAGCCAGAGCGTGCCGTCGTGGATCATCCCGCCGCAGGAGTAGACGACGTTGGGTACGTAGCCTTCACGCTCGTCTTCGTCCGGCAGGAGTAGCGGCTCGGGCAGTGCGCCCACGATCCGGGCCGGGTCGGCGAGGTCGAGCAGGAGAGCGCCGATGGCGTAGGTCCGCATCGGTCCGACGCCGTGGGTGAGCACCAGCCAGCCCGCCGGTGTTTCCAGGGGAGAGCCGCAGTTGCCGACCTGCAGCAGCTCCCAGGCCGCCGTCGGCCCGTGCAGCGGCACTTCGCCGGACCATGAACGGCCGTCGGGCGAGGTCGCCAGGCTCATCGTTTCCCCGTCCCCGCGGCACAACGCGAGGTGGGTGCCGCCGACGGGCCGGGGGAACAGCGCCATGCCCTTGTTGCGGGCCGCCGGTCCGGTGAGGGCGAACGCGCTGAACGACGTCAGGTCGGCGCTTTCCAGCAGCCGGGGTGTCACGGTGGCGCCGTTGTACGCGGTGTAGGTGGCCCGATAGCCGATCTCGCCCGTGTCGTCGGTGAAGCGGACGAAGCGGGCGTCTTCCATGCCGTGGCTTTCGGTCGCGCTGACCGGCCACAGCAGCCGTTGCGCGAGATCGGTGTCGGCGGGAAAGCTCACCGTGTAGCCGGAGGCGGCGAGTTCGCGGATGCGCTGGGTCGTGCCGGCCGCCCCGGCGCGTTCGAGCAGGCGTGGGTCGAGTGTGGCGAGCGCGTGGTCGAGGTCGTTCTGGCCGAAGGGATCGGGGAGGGTCGCGGTCACGGTGGCGGTGATTTCGTTGTCGCAGTCGTCGTGGTTCAGGGCGGCGCGCAGCCACGAGCGGCTCCAGGAATCCGGTTGGCGCTCGCCTGTGCCCACCGGTCCCGCCCGGGGGTGCCACTCGGCGCTGGTCCCCGGTCCCAGGACGCCGGTGGCGAAGCCGATCGAGGAGATGTGCCCTTCGCCGATGCCGCGCAGGCTGAGCGCGACCCGCACCTGCCCGGCCAGTAGCCCGTCCTGCCGGGGGTGCGCCACCAGGGACGGGTTGCAGAGCGCAGCCGCCTCGACCGCGTACTCGTGCGTGAAGTACGCGCCGAGGAGCAGCCGGCGCCGAGCGTCGAGAGAGCGGGGGTCGACGAGCCGGTGGCTCATGATCGACGCGTTGTGCTCGAGAACCGCGAGCAGGTCCCGGTGGCGGCCGGAGAAACCGGCCAACACACGGTCCAGCGTGGAACCGACCGAACTTTCCGGCAGGGCAAGGACACGCGCGATCAACGCACCCGCCCGCGACCGGGTCTCCGGTGCCTCCTCGCCGGGCACGAACAGTTTCGTCACCACCCGGCCGGGGTCGGGCCGGAACCCTGCGTGCTGCCGGGTCACCAGCCCCGTGGCTTCGCCGGTCATGCCGCACCGGCGCCGGTCAGCGCGCCGGCCCGCAGCCGCGGGAGCTGGAACGTCGCGAGCATCGCCAGCGTCGATTCGGCACCCTGGTTGCGGTTGACGCCGTCGGCGCGGAGCCCGTCGCCGCAGCCACCGGTGTCCCGGTCCAGCAACGGCGTGCCGGCGTCGTTGGCGCCCAGGAACCAGGCGCGGGCCAGCTCCACAGTGGACGCCCAGCGGGCGCCGCCGGTGACCGCGTGAGCCCGGGCGCAGGCCGCGGCGAGCGCGGCCACCTCGATCGGCTGCTGGTCGAATCCGGGCGGCGACTGGTGGGGCGCCCAGCCGCCGGCGGGCACCACCGACAGCCTGCCCTCCCGGGTCTGCCGGTCCACCAGCCAGTCCAGGGTACGCAGACCGTCGGCGAGTACGTCCGGATCGGGCAGCAGTGCACCGGCGGCGATCAGGGCCTCGGCGATCGCGGCGTTGGCGTATTCCAGCCGGGGCTCGGGCCACGGCCAGTCCCGGCCGGAGGGAATCGGCCCGATCGTCGTGACGGCGTCGGCGAGCAACGCCCGCGCCGGCTCGTCCGCCGGGAACCGGGTGAGCACGTCGGCGGCGCCCAACGCGGCGAACACCATCGCGCGCCGGTCCGGAGAGCGGCGGCGGGCTCCTACGTCGAACAGCAGCCGGGCTTCGGTGCGCAGCCACGCGCGTCCCGCGTGCGCGGCCGTGCTGCCGAGTCCCCACAGTGCGCGACCCCACCAGTCGCCGAGACCGGGGGCGTCCTGCCAGCCGCGGTCGTAGCCGAACCGGTTGCGGAAGCGGCCGTTTTCGTGCGCGTGCGCGGTGAAGGCGAAGAGCGTTTCCTGCACCCGTGACAGCCGTGGGGTCAGGTCCCGCTCACGGCTGAGCACCACCAGGCCGCGGGCGGCGTCGTCGAGGCAGTACCCGTGCTCGCGACGCGGGATGGCCCCGCACGCGTGCTCGAAGAGACCGACGTCGTCGGACATGCGCAGCAGGTGACGGTCGTCCAGCATCACGCCATGACCCGGGGCCGGGCGGACACGAGCTCGGCGCCGAGCCGGCTGTACTGCGCGGCCACCGATGCCCAGCCGAGACTGCGGGCGGCGATCCCGGCGGCGACGACCATCCTGCCCGCCGCGGCCCGGTCGACGAGGATCTGTTGGAGCGCGTGCGCGATGGCCGCCGGATCCTGGTGCTCGACGAGCAGACCCGCGCCGCCGGAGAGCAGCTCGACGGCGTGCGGGAAGCGGGTCGCCACGACCGGCGTCCGCGCCGTGACCGCTTCGATGAGGACGCCGGAGGTGACCTGGTCGCGGGAGTCGTAGGGCAGGAGGACCACCTCCGCTTGGGCCACCAGACGCCGCAGGGACGCGGCGGCGAGGTAGCGGGCGTCGAACCGGACCCGGTCCCGCACGCCGAGCCGCTCGGTCCGCAGCTGCAACGACCGGCGGTAGCCTTCCCCCTGCTGCGCCAGCACTTTCGGATGGGTGCGGCCGGCGACCAGGTAGCGCGGCTCCGGCCACTGGGCGGGCAGCAGGGCCATCGCCTCGATGCCCCATTCGATGCCCTTGCCGGGGCCGAGCAGGCCCCACGTCAGAATCTGGCGGCGCTGGCTGCGGTGCGGTGCCGCCGCCGTGCCACCGGTGTCGGGGGCACCGTGCGGGATCACCACGAGCCGGCCGGCGGGGACGTCGTAGCCGGCGACGAGCCGGGCGCGCGCGGTCTCGCTCATCACCACGACCGCGGCCGCGGCGGCTACCACGCCGTTGAGGACCGCGCGCTGGTGCGGCGTCGGTGCGCTGAGGACGGTGTGCAGGACGACGATCGCCGGCACCCGTAGCAGGTTCAGGACGCGCAGCACGTCTTCGCCGTCCGCGCCGCCGTAGATGCCGTATTCGTGCTGGACGATCGCCACGTCGTCCCGGTCGAGCAGGGTCGCCGCCGCGCGGCCGCTCGCCGGCGAGCCGGCGACCAGGTCCCCGGCTACTTCGGGGCCGCCTGCGGGGTCCGAAGTGGTCGCCGACTCGACCGCCCGGACCACCCCGCCCGCGGAGCCCGGCGGCAATGCGGCGCGCAGCGAGGCGGTGAACGACGCGAGGCCGCAGAGCGTGGGCGGATAGGTACTCAAGAAGCCGAACGTGATCACGCGGAGCCTTCCGGATGGGGCGGCGGCCAGGAGCGGGCGGAACGACTGTGCTCGGAACTCGCGGGTGGGTTCGGCCGCTCCGTTCGCCGCCGTGGGCAGCGGCACGACCGGGCGTCGTGCCGTCCGACGACCTTCCGCAGCGTGGTCTGGGCGAGCTGGATCGGCATGGTGACGATCCGCAACGGCAGCCGGCGCAGCACGTCGACGATCGGGATGACGAGCCTCGGCCCCGGCTCGCGGGCCCGAGGACCCGGCCGAGCCGGAACAGCGGGTGCCGGTTGGGACGTGACGCCTCAGTCCGAGAGCGTCACTTGGTTGTCGACCGCGGTCACCCCGGTGGCGAACCACGCGGTTTGTTCGGCGGCCCGGCGCTCGGCCGAGGAGGAGACCGTGCCCGAGAGCGTGACGTGGCTTCCGGTCACGTCGACTTCGATGTGCGGGACTTCCGTTCCCGCGTGCCGGCGCAGTGCGGCCTTGATCCGGCCCTGGGTTTCGGCAGGCGGGACGACCGTCGCGGCGTTCAACGTGATCAGGTTCCGGATCCCGCTCACACCGGGCAGCGTGGCCATCGCGTGCCGGGCGGCCTCGCGCTGGAACTGCCAGTCCACCGTGCCGCGCAACGTGATCACGTGGTCGGTGACTTCGACCCGCACCGACCCCTTCGGCACGACCACCGTGCGGCGGTCGAAGACGATCGTGGCTTCCCGGGCGAGGTCGTCATCCGCCGGCGAGTCGGCGTGCCGGACGACGATCTCGCCCGCGGTCACGGTGACGCCGTGGACGCGGGTCGCAGCGCGAAGGGCTTCTTCCAGTTCGGGGTAGGTTCCGACGTTACCGGACAGCGTCGCCGCACCGTCGGTGACGGTCACGCCGATTTCCCGGGCGTCGACACTGGGGGTCCAGGCCAGCTCGTCGATGATCGCGGCCTCGAGTTCGTGGTCCGCCCTGTGCTGGGTCTGTGTCATACCGCGACCGTGCCTTCTCCAGCGGCCCGGGCCTAGAGTCCTGCGGCACCTCTTCCGAGGTCGTTCGGCGGCCGGGCGACGTGGCCCTGGCGAACGCGCCGGTAGCGCAGCCGGTCGGGAGCCTGTTTGGTCCTTTATGGATGGTCAGGTGCCGTGAATCCGGCTTCGGTGAGTCCGACCTTCTCCGTCGGTTCCGTCTCCGCCGACTCGGGCGCCTCGGTGGCTGCGCGGTTCGTCGGCCGGCGGTGCGGCAACGGCGATGATGTCCTGGTCGTCGACCCAGGAGACCGAGAGTGCGGGACTGTCGTCGGCGATGACGGGGACACGGCTGCCCCGCGGGCCGAACTCGGGCCGGCCGGCGAGGGTGCCGGTCCGTGGCGAGCGTGGATCCGTTCCGGTGAACGTGACTTGCCAGTTCCCGATGCTGAACGCGATCTGCCGTCGCGGTGGGAGGGGAGTGCTCTGGCCCGCCGGCGCACCGTGGTTCTCCGCCGTCATCGGCCTCTCCTCGCACGCGGGTTTCCGTCCACGTGGTGCGTGGAAACGGCGGACGTGCCGAGGTCTGGGGCAGTCCGGCAGCTTAGGCGCTTTGCGCCACCTGCCGAAGAGATTCGCCCGGATGGGGGAACCCTGGTCCGGTAGGCCGGGATGGGGCCGGCTTGCCGCGCCGGTGATTCGTGCACGGTGGAAGTTCGTGGCGGGCTCAGCCGTCATGGACGGGCGGCCGTCCGTTGCGCTGATGGCGGGCCTGTCCGGTTCGGCGGTGAGATCGGTGTGGATCCCGGTGGCGGTTTCGAGCACCCGGGGTGCCACGAGCGCCACCCCGCCGGTCACCGGGTCCGTGAGGACGAATTCCTCCTCGACGCCGATGTGGGGCCCTCATTTTCCGGCAGCGAAGGTCGCACGTGCACGGCTCGTTCCGGGGAGAAGGGCCGCTGGTCATTTACCGGGGAACTTTCGGCCTGTTCCGTGGACCTGCGAGGGCATCCGTGCGGGAGCGTGGGGCGCGACGGCACTCGGGTATCTTGCACGGGCGCTTCCTGTCGTGGGGAATCGCCGATCGCCGAGCCGGGAAGTGCTGAGCAGGGTGTCCGTTATCCGTGACGAGTGGGGTGAGAACTCCCCGTTGGGCCGGTTGTGGGCGACGGTGACCGCCTTGGCCGGGGAACGTGGCCGGGAACTGTCCGTCGAATTCGTGTGCGAAGCCGCCGCGGAGCGGTTCGGGGCCGCGGGGGCTTGCCTGGTCGTGATCGGCACGACGGGTGTGGCGAAGCTGCGCAGTGCAAGCGGTGAGCTCGGCCGCCGGATCCCCGAGATCGAAGCGACCGTGGGCGAGGGGCCGATCGAGGATGCGCTCGAGCTGGCGTCCCCTGCGGTTGTCACCGACCTCGGCACAGCCCAGGCGCTGCGCAGGTGGCCGCTGTTCGCGCCGCTGGCGGTCGAGGCGGGTGCACGGGCGTGCTTCGGTTTCCCGCTGGCCGTCGGCGTGGTGCGGGTCGGCGTGCTCGCCCTGCTGCACGGCACGCCGATCGCGCCCGAACCGGCGATCTTCCGGGAAGCCCTGCTCTTCGCCGACCTCGTGCTGGCGATGCTGATGGGGGAGCAGATCGCCACGGGCGGCCGGGTCCCCGGACCGGCGGAGGACGAGTTCCCGCTCGTGGGTCCCGAAGTGCACCAGGCGACCGGGATGGTGGCCGCGCAGCTGAACACCGATCCGGACACCGCGTTCGCCCGGCTGCGGGCGCGGGCCTTCGCCGACGGCCGCCGCCTGTCGGAACTCGCGGCCGACATCGTCGCCCGCCGGACGCGGTTCGACCCCGATCCGGATATCCGATGACCGGGGCCGGTGGCACTAGACTGCACAAGTGGAAGGACGCGATGCGTGAGGCCGGGCTGATCGACACCCTCGTCGAGCTGGCCGACACACTGACCGGCGACTTCGACCTGATCGACTTCCTGCATCTCCTGGCGGGCCGGTGTGTCGAACTGCTGGACGCCGAAGCGGCCGGCGTCCTGCTGGCGCACCCGCACGGCCGGCTCCAGGTCGTCGCCAGTGCCGACGAAGCACCGGAAGTCATGGAACTGTTCCAGATCCAGGTCGAAGAAGGTCCGGGACGCGAGGCGTGGCTCACCGGGGCGCCGGTGAGCCACCCGGATTTCGCCGCCGGCGACACCCCGTGGCCCCGGCTTCGGGAAATGGCGGCCACAGCGGGGTACTCGGCGGTCTACGCCGTCCCGATGCGGCTGCGTGACGAAAACGTCGGCGCCCTCTGCCTGTTCAAAAGCGCCGCCGGAGAGCCGGACCAGGAGTCGGTGCGGGCGGCGAAGGCGATGGTCGACGTGGCCACGATCGGCCTGCTCCAGGCGCGGGTGGTCCAGCAGCGCGAAATCCTCGTCGAGCAGCTGCAGACGGCGTTGAACAGCCGGATCGTCATCGAGCAGGCGAAGGGCTTCGTGGCCGAGCGGCTCGGGGTCGACGTCGCCGTGGCCTTCGGCCTGCTGCGCGGTTACGCGCGGGCGCGGGGCCGCCGGCTGACCGAACTGGCCGGCGAGGTCGTCACCCGTTCGGCGAACGTACAAGATCTGTTCGGCGGCGCAGGCACAACCGAATGAACGCGGCGAGATCGTTTTCCTGACTCAATTTCGCAAATGCACGTAAATCTTCTCGGTCGTGTGAAATAATCTCCGCGAGGGTTACCCGTCCGGCGGGTTTTCCGGCGCCATGGATCGCCTAAAATGAACTTTTCGGATACCGCCGTGCGATCACGGCGGCCGGACCGCCCCGGACCCTGGTGGTGAAGCCCGCCCACTCGAGTCGGAGGCGTTCTGATGATTTCCTTTCCCCTCGTTGTGCGCGCCGTGCCGTGAGCAGGGGGCCACGATGATCACCACTGTCCGCGGCGAACCGCTGCCGTTCCAGGTCGAGGTGAGCGATCTCGAGGCGCTCGAAGCGACGACCCGCGCGTTCCGGGCCCTGGACTACCGGTGCGGCGGCGGGGTTTGCTTCGCCCCGCTCGCCGCGCTCGGCTCGTGGACGCTGTTGCTGCGCAAGGGAACCGTTCCGCCGCGGCTGCGGCGCCGGCTTTGCCGCGAGCTGGCCGACCTGCACAACCTGCTGGCGTGGACGGAGTTCGACTCCGGCCACCACGAGTCCGCGCTCCGGTCCTTCGATGTCGCGGTCGAGCTGGCGACGGAGGCCGGTGACCACGATCTGCTCGCCAACGTCCGCTACCGGCGCGGTCGCCTGCACCTGCACCTGGGCGCGGTCGACGCCGCCTTGGCGGAATTCGGGCAGGGGCAGATCGCGGCGCTGCGCGGACATTCCGCACTGGCGCAGGCGATCCTCTCGGTCAACCAGGCGTGGGCCTGGGCGATGCGTGCGGACGAGTCCGCCGCGTTGCGGCACCTGGGCCAGGCAACCGAAGAGTTCGCCACCGACGCGGAGACGGCGCCCTGGGCCCGGTTCTTCGACGCGAACGACCTCTCCGCGATGATCGGAACGGTCCGGGCCGAACTCGCGTACACCGTGAACCCGATCCACGCGGTCCGCGCGATCCCGTTCCTCGACGAGGCCGTGGCCGCCTACGGGCCGGAGATGGGCAGGAGCCGTTCGCTGACCCAGATCATGCTCGCCCTCGGGCACGCCATCCGGCGTGATCCAGCGGAAGCCGCGAGGGTGGGCACCGAGGCGATCGATGCCGCGCAGGAGATCCAATCGGTGCGTGCCAAAGGCCGCCTGCGGTCGCTGGAGGCCGTGGTGCGCAGCGGCCCGCCCAGCCGTGAAGGCCGGGAGCTGCTGGCTCGGATCGCGGAGTTCCGGGCAGAAGCCTGGGAAAGGTCTGCCGGCTGAGCCCCCGGCGTCGTCACGACCAGCGGATTCTGTCGGCCCCGGGCGAGGACGGCAGCCGCCGGTCATCGGCGACGGTTCACCTCCGGGCACGCTCGTCGAAGCCGGGGGGCTGGGCGTCGACGATGTCGGTGGCCCGCACCAGGCTCACCTGCTCATCGGAGGCGGCCCCCTGCGGGCGGACGGGTACCCAGGTGGTGCTGGTGTGCTCGTCGCGCAGACTGTGCCCCGCGACTGTGCCGACGTGCTCACGCCACAGCGGTGCCGAGCACGACGTCGGCCCGGTCCGACCGGAGCGGCTGCGGTAGCGGACGAGCCAGCCGGGAGGGTAACCACCGCCGTGACGCGTGGGCCAAGCCCGGTACGTGTTGTCCGTCGTCGGCCCTACGACTTGCCGATCGGTCTGCTCGCCGTCCACCGGCGCCCGCCTTCGCTCGCGGTGCACCGGGGTGCACGGCATCGGTCGCCGGGGTCCGGGGCGCGGTCTTCCAGCCTAGGACGGGCAGGGCCCGGAGCGGTTCACCCGGGCGAGTGGTTCCCGCGAGGCGGCCGGCGAGACTCGCTGGTGGCTGCGAGCGCGACCTGAACCGTCACGCTCGAGACCGTCACGACGGAGAAACCCGTCGCGGTCCCGACCGCGGGTCTACAGTGAAGATGACGCCCCAGACCTCGGCGGTCGTGGTTTCCATGGCGTGGGCCGGCCGGCTCGGCGCCGACCGGACGGCGAGGCGCACGGTGGCACGCGTGGCAGGAATGCTCCTGGCCGTCCCGGGCGGTGTCCTGGCCATGATCGGCGCGATGAACTCCTCCGCGGCCGCACTGGTCGGCTGGAGTCTGGTGGGAGCGGGCGCGGGGGTTCTCGTCGCAGTCGGTGCTCCGCGGCTTCGGCGTGGGCGACAGGTCGGGGTGAGCGGGCCCGATGTGCCGACGGGCGTTGCCGCGACGGCGGCATTCATCGCGGCTTACCTGGTGATCACCGGCCTGCTGGCCGCGTTCGGCGGCGGTCTGACCGCGGCCGTCCTGATCCTGCTCGCCATTGCCGGGCTGCGAGCCGGGCATCGCGACCGGCCGGGGTTGCGGGACCGGCCGGCCGCTGGGCCGAACGCGCACGATGTCCTGGCCTTGGCCACGCTGCCGGCGTCATCCGTGCCGGTGGCCGAGATGGCGACCGAAGATCTGTGCGTGGCTTGGCGGCGCAGCTACTTCCTCCTGTTCATCGCCACCGACGACCCGGCGCACCAGCTCGTCGTCCAGCGACGGCAGGACTTCCTCGACGAAATCGAACGCCGGGACCGCCCCGGGTTCCTGCGCTGGCTCGACAGCGGCGCGAAGGCCGGCGGCGATCCCGCCCCGTACCTCACCACCCGAGGCTGACCGAGCGGCAAGGGACATCATGACAATGGTCGACGGCGCGCTCCTCGCGTCGGCGGTATCGGGCGATCGCATCGCGACGGACGCGCTGCTGAGCCTGCTGCGCCCGGGCGTGCTGCGCTACTGCCGCGCACGGCTGGGAGATCGGCGCCACCGCGACAGCGACGCGGAAGATTGCGCGCAGGAGGTGCTGCTCGGCGTGCTGGGGGCGCTGCCGGGCTACGGGTACGGTGCCGGCAAGTTCCCGGCCTTCGTCTACGGTGTCGCCGCGCACAAGGTGGTCGACGCGCGCCGCCGCCACGGTGACGACGTCAGCGTCCCGGTCCCGGAGTTCGCACCGGTGGCCTGCGGGCGGCCGGGGCCGCTCCGCCACGTCGAGGATCTCGAGCGGCGGCAGCGGCTGCGCGGCCTGCTCGACCTGCTGGCCCCGCAGCAGCGCGACGTCGTGATCCTGCGGGTCGGGTTCGGCCTGTCCGCCCGGGACACGGCGGGCGCGCTCGGCGTCGCGAGCGCGGGTGCGGTGCGGGTGAGCCAGCATCGGGCGCTGGCCGCGCTGCGCCGGCACGTCGCCGCGGCGCCGGTGCCGTGATGGCAGGGGCCGGCGCGGTGCGGGAGGTACGATCGGTGCACGCAGCCGCGGCAGCGGTGCTGATCCGGATCCGGGCATGTCCGAGTTGGTGTGGCGATGACGAACACCGACTCGGAAGGAACCGGATGCCGGAATGTGGGCCACGCTGGTCGTGGGTGCGTGGTGGCTGAGGTCGACGTCCTGCGCGCGAGCGTGCTGGCCGCGCTGAGCGACGACGAGACCGGCAGCGGGGTCGACGTCGTCGGCCGGGTGTGCCGGGCGTGCACGCGTTTGCTGCCGGTGGACGGCGCGGCGGTGTCGGTGATGGTGGACGCCGGGCACCGCGAGGTCGTCTACGCCAGTGACGCGGTGAGCACGGCGTTGGCGGAGTTGCAGTTTTCCCTTGGTGAAGGGCCGTGTTTCGAGGCGTATGTCTCTGGCGGCCCGGTTCTGGTGCCGGACCTGGCGGCTGGGCCGCCGGCGGGGTGGCCGGTGTTCGCCGCCGAGGTCGTGGCGTACCCGGTGGCCGCGTTGTTCACGTTCCCGGTGCAGATCGGGGCGGTGCGGGTGGCGACCCTGGACACCTATCGCTCGACGCCGGGGTCGCTGCGGCCCGGCGAGCTGTCGACGGCGTTGCAGGTGGCCGACGTCGCCGCGCTGGCGTTGTCGGGGTTGCGGTCCGGCGATGACCACTGGCTCGACGGGGACGGGCGGTGGATGGAAAGCGCGGGGATGCGGTTCCGGGAGGTGCACCAGGCCACCGGGATGCTGATCGCGCACCTGGATCTGCCCGCCTCGGCCGCGCTGGCCCGGCTGCGGGCCTACGCGTTCGGTCACGGACGTCTCCTGCTCGAGGTTGCGAGCGACATCGTGGCCGGGCGGCTGCGATTGGACGAGGAGTTCCGCCGGGGAGACCATGAAAGCTGACGATTCAGGAGATGGTGGGCATGGCCGACCGTGAACGACAGGTGACCCGGGCGTTCGTGGCGCTGGCGGACACGCTGGTCGACGACTACGACGTCGCCGACCTGCTGCACACGCTGGTGGTGCAGTGCGTGGAGCTGCTCGACGTCGCGGCGGCCGGGCTGACGCTGGCCGACGAGCGGGGCGGCCTGCAGTTGCTGGCGTCTTCCACCGAGCAGGCGCGGCTGCTGGAGCTGTTCCAGCTCGACATCGACGAGGGCCCGTGCATCGAGTGCTTCACTACCAGCACACCGGTCCTGGTGGCCGACATCGCCGCGGCGGCGGGGCGGTGGCCGCGGTTCGCGGCCGAGGCGGCCAGGGACGGGTTCGCGTCGGTGCACGCGGTGCCCCTGCGGTTGCGCAGGCAGACGATCGGGGCGTTGAACCTCTTCGGCCGCTCCCCGGGTGAGTTGTCGGCCGACGATGTGGCGCTGGCGCAGGGGCTGGCCGACACCGCGACGATCGGCATCCTGCACGAACGGGCCTTCCGCCAGGGGGAGATCCTGTCCGAGCAGTTGCAGGCCGCGTTGAACAGCCGGGTGATCATCGAGCAGGCCAAGGGCGTGCTGGCCGTCAGCGGGCAGTTGAGCATGGACGCGGCGTTCACGGCCTTGCGCGGCTACGCCCGCCGCAACAACCTCCGGCTCGGCGACGTGGCCCGCGCCCTGGCCGACCGCGAGCTCGCACCCACGATGGTGCTGGCCCCGGCGGCGGCGATCCCCCCGAACTGACCGGGCGTCCGGCCCGTTGTGGATGGCAGATTCCGGACCTTTGGTGCGGTTCCGAGTGCCGGGCTCGAGAACCAGCGGCCCGAGCTCTCCTGCGGTCCCTGATCACAGGGGTTGCAGTGGTCACGGCACCTCCACGGGGCCGGCGAGGGGCCGAGTCCACAGTGGCCTGTCCGCGGCCTGTCCGTCTCCGTTGCCACGCGTCGGCGCTGTCCGCGGCGAACTGGTTCCTGCCGCGAGGTGCCAGGAGGCCGGATGCGGCCGGCGCTCCTTCTCCACCCCCGAGAGTGAATGACAGATCGCGCTGCGGCCGGCCATGGCTCGCGGCGTCCGGCTGCCGGTGATTGGTTCGACCTCACACGTCGCCTGACCAGCGATGTTCGTCGTGGGGCGACGTAACCTGAACGCTTTGGGCGCGTGGTGGCAAAGACGGGGTGTCAGGGCGAAGCGAAACCCGAGGAGCTTCATGTCGTCAGACGCGGAACTGATCGGTAGGTCGCTGCGCGGAGACACCGATGCCTTCGCGGAAGTGATCAGCCGGCACGAGACCGCGCTCGGGAACTACCTGGCGCGCAGAGTGGGGCGGCAGGCCGCCGAGGACGTGCTCGGCGATGTGTGGGTGGCGGCTTACGAGTCCCGTGCGCACTATGACCGTTCGTATCCCGAAGCCAGGCCTTGGTTGTACGGCGTCGCGCTGAACAGGCTGCGCCGGCACTGGCGGTCGGCACCGGCCGAGGAGCCGGCGTCGGACCTGACCGGCGTGGTGAGTGAGTGGGATCCCTGGCCGGCGGTGGATGCCCGCGTGGACACGCAGGCCCTGCTGAGCAGGGCACTGGCTCGGCTCAAACCGGAAGAGCGGGAAGTGCTGGGCCTGGTCGCCTGGGAGGACCTGACCGTCGCCGAGGCCGGGCGAGTGCTCGACATCCCGGCGGGCACGGCCCGCCGCCTGTTGCACCAGGCGCGTAAGGCATTGCGTGAAGCCCCCGAAGTGGTTGCGCTGCTGCAAGTCCCGACAACGTGAAAGACAGCCCATGGATGAAATGGATCTCATGAAGAATCTGCGTGACGTGCCGTCCCCCAGCCCCGAGGCCTATGACCGTGCCCGTACGGCACTGCAGACGGCGATGGGGGAACCCGATGCCACGGTCGTGCGACCGAAGCGCTGGTTCTCCTGGCCCAAGGTCGGCGTCGCCGCCGTGGGCGCGGCAGCCGTCGCGGCGGCTGTGGTGCTGGGTACGTCGAGCGGCAGCGTCCCGGCCGGCCCGTCCGACGCGGCCCCGCAGGCGGTCGAGGCACCGCTGGTGAAGCTGGCCTCCGCGGTCCAGGCGGCCGGCACGCAGCCAGGAGACGCGTCACTGATCATCAACACGAAGTTCGGGCTGGACGACAAACCGGACCTCAACTACACCCTCTACACCGACAAGGGCCGGCAGTTCACGGGCGACTCGGCGAAGACCCTGGTGGACGCCGTCGCCAAGGGCCACGCCGAGCCTGCTACGCCGTACGACGGGAAGGTGATGGCGGCGGCCCGTCTCGCCGCGAAGGGCGACGTGGACAAGGCCAGGATCGCGATGATCACCGCGTCCAACAACGCGTTGGGAGTCGGCCTGAGCCCCGCCGAGGCCGACAAGGCCTGGGCGGCGGCCCAAGCGGAGACCGCGGAGATGCTCCGCAAGATCGGCAAGCCGGTTCCGGCCCCCAAACCGCGTCCGACGGGCAAGGACCTGGAGAACCTCATCAACAACCACCTGTGGAGCAACGCCGAGCATGCGCTGTTCGCCAACGCCGCCGACGCGGAGGTCCGCGCGGGCGTGCTGAAGCTGTACGCGACCATCCCGGACATGATCGTCGGCAAGACCGACGTCGACGGCCAGGCCGCGCTGACCCTCACCGCGCCCCCCGCCATCCTGGGCGGCAGTACGGACGTCCTCGCCATCAACGCCGGCAACGGCCTGCCGATCCGTGAGGAGATCACCTCGGCGGAAACGTCCAAGCGCTATGTGGTCAACTACAAGGCCTTCCGCGTGACCATCGCGGACGTGGCCGCGGGCAAGATCTGATCCTTGTACCGAACTGTCCTGGGAGGGCCGAGATCAGCTCGGTCCTCCCAGGATCGTGGAGCGATCTCGGAGACCGCCTCACTGCTTCGGTCACCGACTCCGGCGCCAAGCCGAGCCGGGCCTGAAGCGGCATGAGCGCGCCGCGCAGGGAGCACCAATCCTCGGCATAACCACATGGCCTGCCGATACAGCGGCCGAAACTTGACGTTGCCGCTCCTCGGTTTCCAGGAGTTCGCAGATCGTCTCGAGGGTGTGGATCGTCGTGGCCACGGCGGCGTCGGTCAGGTGCTCGCCACCCACGCGCTCGTACTCGTGTTGCACGGCCGGCCCGGCCTTCACGAGGGACCGGCCTGCGGAGGTCAGCGTGAGCGCGTGCTCGCGACGTGACGCGGACGACGTCTTGACGGCCGGCCATCCTCGTCGTCGAGCGGTGTCGACGTGCCGGCTGACCGCACCTTTCGTCAGGCTGATGAGGTCGGCGATCTCTTGGTGCGACGGGGGAACCTGGCCGGCATCGGCGATCGACCGAAGCCCGAGGAACAGCGTTGCGGGCGAGGACGGTGCGACGCTCGGTCAGAGCCATGAGTGGATGATGGCCGCACAAAAACGTGCAGCGGCCCGACCACCTGGCCTCCTGGACTCTCGTCATGTTCGAGTACCACGGCTGGATAGCGCTTCGCCCGACCGCCGAAGCGCTCGACGACGAACCACCCCTTCGCCTCGACGAAATCCGAACCCTGGTCGCCAAGGTCGGCCGGCTCGCCCCCGGTTCATACGGGCTGCTGTACGTCCACGACGACGAACACCCCGAGCACAGGCTGAGCTTCCGCGTCTTCCGGTTGGCCCGGGGGAGGGTCACCGAGCACGCCGACCACCTCTTGTCACCCGTGATCCCCACGTTGGAGGACGCGGAAACGAGTTGAGCTTGAGAACCATGCGTCCGCTCGGCAGGAGCGTGCGGTGCCGGCGAGCGGTCAGCGGAATATCAAGCACGAGGACCAGGACAAGGCCGTCGGCCAGAGGTCACGACCTGCGCGCGACGTAGTTCTGCAATCGGGTCCACTCATGCTCGGCGGCCTTCAGGTGACCAAGGTCCAAGGCCATGCAGACCCGGCCATAGAGGTAGTGTGCGTTTTCCCGGTCCTGATCCCGGAGCAGCCGGAAGGCGTCACGCGCTCTGATTTCGAGGAAAAACGCGAAGTTGGCCAGTTCCTGCCGGTGAACCTCATCGCAGTCCTCGCGCAGTAAATCCTTCACGTGGTTGCGGGCTTGCGCGTCTTGCTCACCGGGGGGCAACTCGCCGGGGTAATGCTGATCCTCGCTCCATCGTCGGGCCAACTCGACCAGATCGTCGATGTGCTGCTGAACCATCTCTGCCGGGACCGAGCCGGCCATTGCATCGGGGATCGCGGCAAGGATGCGGTCGAACTCTCGTTGCGCTTCGGCGTCGCTGCCCACCTTCAGAGCCAGGAAGCCCGTCCAGTGGTTGAGCTGCTGGAGCACGACAGCGCGCAGCCATACCTCGTACATGTCGACAACATTAGAATTCGATACGTCCAAGTCAACCAGGTTTGTCTTGAGAAGACTGCTTCGACGGTTCCCGACGCCGCGGCTCGCTCGCATGGCAGCGATGCGGCGTGTCGTCGACGGGCTCACCGCGGCCGAACTCGACGGGCCTCGCGGTGTTCGAGGAAGGTGTGCTTGAACGGCAATAGTTCCCGCGTGGACCCCGACCAGGACGATGCGCGCCCCGGACCGCGAGCGGGTGCCGGCCTGACCCGTCCTGGTGCATGATGGACCTATGACGGGGCCGGTGTACGAGGATGTTCTGTCCGAGTACGCCGGCCTTGAGTCGTCCCTGGCCGATACCGCCGTCCTTCGCGACCATCTTCGGGCCCGCCGGTTGCGCCGCTGCCTGGCCGAGCTGGGGCCGCTGCACTCGGTCGCCGTCCGGCTGCCGGCGGTCGAAGAGGACCTGGCGGCGGCTGTCGAGCTGGGGTGGGAGGCCGAAGCGGAAAGGTTGTCAGCGCAGGTCGCCGGGCTGCGGGACGATCTGGCCGGCCGGCTGGCGCTGCGGGATCCCCGGGACCCCTTCGACGTGGTCGTCTTCGTCGAGGGCGACGCGCGATGCGTGGCGTTGCAGGCGAGCCGTTATCGCGATCTCGCGGCGGAGCGCGGCTGGAGCGTGCAGGACCTGGACGACAGGTCCGGACCGGTGGCGGCGTTTGCCATCACGGCCCGCGAGGGCGCCGGGGGGCCGTGGGGAGCGCTCAAGCGCGAGAACGGGCAGTACGGCGCGGACGGCGGGCTGCTGGGCGGGCCGGGCGATCTGCCGGATGGCCGGGCGGACGAGGTGTCCGCCCGGGTGACCGTGGTGCCGGAGGGCCTGGATGTGCCCGACCCGCCGCCCGGAGACCTGCGCCTCGATCTCTACTGCACGCGACGGCCGGAGCAGCCGCCGGATGTCTGGGTGACGCATCTGCCGTCGGGCATCCAGGTCCGGGGTACGGGCACTCGCTCATTCGAGGCCAAGGCGGCAGCCCTGAGACAGATCCGCGCCCTGCTCGCGGCCGGCCGTCAACAGAGTCTTGCTGCCGAGTGAGGCCGTAGGCGGATGATGGGAGACCCATCAGCCGCAGAACCGTGGGAGGGATCCGATGGCTGTCGGAAGCCAGCAACGCCGTCAGGAACGCAAACCTCTCATCGAGGCGCAATTCTGGTCCGCGCACGTCGAGACAGTGCTCGATCTGCTGGAACTGGCGGACATGGCGTGGCACGACTGCTACGGCCCGCGCGAACTGGAGCTGCCGTCGCAGGTTCTCGAGGATGTGCTGCTGCTGGCGGACGGTGATCTCGTGAGGCTGGTCCGAATCTCCCGGGAGGCCGTTATGGACTTCCGAGACGTCCGAATGGCCGCGGACGACAAGCGGGCAAAGAACCGGTGAGAAGCCATTGTCCGCCGCAACCGAGCGTGCGTTCACCCGTCGGTGCCGGACTCCGGTGACGGCCGGAGCCGGGTGAGATTGTCGATGAACAGGGTGAGGGTGAACTCGAACCGGTCGTGGCCGGTGCCGGAGATCAGCTCGGCCGCGTAACGCCGGGTCTGCGGGAACGTGTCGGCCGGCAGCGCGGTGAATCGGCTCAGCAGCTCCTCGCTGCTGAGGACCCATTCGTGGTCCGGGTGTTTCCGCCGCTGCCGGACCAGCGACTGCTCCAACGCGTAGGCGCTGACGTAGAGCGACAACGCATCCAGCACCCAGGCCGCGGTCTGCGGCGCGATTCCGCCGGCGAGCACGATGGCCAGGAGCCCTTCACGCACGCGCAGTGCATCGAGGTTGGTGGGGACCATGCCCAGCGCAGCGCGGGACACCCCCGAGTATTTCAGGTACTGGTCGCGAAGTTGCGCGTACACCGCGAGAATCTGGTCGCGCCACCTGGCCGGGTCCGGTTCGGGCAGCACGATCTCGGCGCAGATCCGGCCGACGAGCAGATCGTCGATGTCGTCCTTGTTGACGATGTGCGCATACAGCGACGACGGCCCGGTGCCGAGGACCGCGGCCACCCGGCGGATGGTCAGCGCGTCGTAACCCTCGGTGGCCACGACCTGGAGGGCGGCGTCGGCGATCCGGTCGACCGTGATGGGCTTCTTGCCCGGTGCGGACGCTGCGGGACCTCCGCCGGGCTGGGCGTGCCGCGCTGCGCGGCGTTGCCGGGGATCGGACGTCATGCCCTCATCTTAGCTTGACTCGAACTAAGTTCGCCAAGTAGTACTTAGATCGTTGAGAAGAACTTAGTTCGTTACGGAGGTAGGGATGCGAGTTTCCGTGGCCGGAGCCGGTCTGGGGGGTCTGTGCCTGGCGCAGGGCCTGCGTGGGGCCGGTATCGAGGCCGAGGTCTACGAGCGCGACGAGGCGATCACCGCGCGGTTCCAGGGTTACCGGCTCGTGCTGAACCCGGCGGGGTTCGAAGCCTTGCGCGGTTGCCTGCCGCTGCGGTGGCACCCGCTGCTGGACGCGATCGTCGGTGACGCCTACGGCGAGCGGCTGATCCTGGACCCGCAGCTGAACCGGATCGGCGAGCTCGGCCCCGGCCGGACCGGAATCGTGGTCGACCGGCACGTGCTCCGCCACCTGCTGCTGACCGGGCTCTCGGTGCACACCGGAGCCGCGCTGAGCGGCTACGAGGTGCTGGACGACGGCAGGGTGCGGGCGCGGTTCGTCCATGGTGCTCCGGCCACCGCCGATCTGCTCGTCGGGGCGGACGGGGTGAACTCCGCGGTCCGCGCGGTGCTGTCACCGCAGACTGTCCCGGCCGACACCGGTGTCCGGTTCGTCATCGGCCGCACCCCGCTGACCGAGCGCTTCGCCGGGCTGTCTCGTGCCTTCGGCTCGAAGATCGCCGGTGACGGGGTGAGCCTGCTGCTCGGAGCGATGCGTTTCCGTACCCCGCCGAAGGAAGCGGCCGAGCAACTGGCGCCCGAGGTGACCCTTCCGGATATCCGCGACTACGTGCGCTGGGCCATGATCCTGCCGCCCGGCGGTTCGCTCGACGCCCGTAGTCCGCGGGACGCGGCACTGTCCATGATGGAGGGTTGGCATCCGGACCTGCGGGCGCTGATCGAGCAGGGCGACCCGGACAACAGTGCCCTGCTGTCCATCCGGGTGGTCCAGCCACGTCAGCGCTGGTCGCCCGGTCCGGTCACCTTGCTCGGCGATGCCGTCCACGCCACCTCGCCGACCGGCGGCAACGGCGCGAACACGGCACTGCGCGATGCCGGCTTGCTGCGCCGGTGCCTGATCGACGCCGCCGAGGGCCGCCAGGACCTCCTCGGCGCGGTCGGCGACTACGAGCGGCAGATGTTCGAGTACGGCGCCGAAGCCGTACGCCACAGCCTCGACGCGCTTCCCGCGTTCGTCCCGGACGCGAAACCGCAGCCGGCCCGGCACTGCCGCTGAGCGCGTCGACGGACTGTCGACGGACCGTCGACGGATCCTGCGACGGTGGCACAAATCCCTTCCAGCACCGGGAGTGTGCGTGAATCGGAGCAAACGGCGGGTGTTGCTGGTGACCATGGCGATCGCCACGTTGTCGATCGGGACTGCGGTCGCCGTCCAGGCGGCCGGGGCGAGGGCCGGCTCGGGGGCCGGCGGGTGTTTCGACCCCGCGTCCTTCGGGGCCGTCCCGGACGACGGCGGGGACGACCGGGTGCCCATCCAGGCCGCCATCGACGCGGCGAGCGGTGCGGGCGGCGGCACCGTGTGCCTCGGCAGCGGGCGGTGGCGGGTGACCCGCGCGCCCGTGGGGTCCTACGACCGGGTCGCGGCGCTGTCCACGCACGGAGCGCACGTGACGTTCGGCGGCACCGGGCCGGGCACGGTGCTCGAACTGGCCGGGGACCAGCAGGCAGGCGCGGTCTCGGTGCTATCGATCGACCCGGGAGCGGCCGACGTCACCGTGGAACGGCTCACGATCGACACCTCGGCGACGACCGACACCGACGAGCAGACCCACGCGATCGCAATCGGCTCCGGCGTGTGCACGACGGCGAACGGAACCTGTTCGATGCCGGTCACGGACGTCACGGTGCGGGACGTCGTCTTCGCCCACCCGTCGGCACCCGGTGCGCGCAAGGGCGACTGCATCCGGGTGCTCGGCAACACCCCGGCCACCGCGGTCAAGCGCGTGACGATCTCGGGCGCGTCGTTCGTCAGCTGTGCGCGTTCGGGTGTGGGCGTGCAGCGCAACGTGTTCTCGCTGGCGGTACTGGGAAACCACTTCGGCGAGCAGATCGGCGACACCGCCTTCGACGCGGAGGCCACCGGCGGTGACTGGGACGACGGCCTTCGGCTGGAGGGCAACTCCTTCGCCGATTCACAGGTCACCTCCAGTGCCGCGCTGTCGACCTACCGGCACGCGACGATCACCGGGAACACCTTCAGCGGCAAGGGACTCGCCCTCTACCGGACCGAGGACGTCGTCGTCGCCGGCAACACGTTCGACGTCACGGCCGGGACCGGTGGCGGGGTCATCGACTCGCAGAACGTCGCCACCCGCGACAAGATCACCGGCAACATCATCCGGCGGCACGGCGTGCCCGGGCCGGGCATCCGGATCACCCCGCACAGCGGCGGGATCCCCGCCCAGGTCACGGTGACCGGCAACACGATCGTCGCGGACGGCAACGCGGACGCGATCTACGGCGATTCGGTGCACGAGATCGGCATTCGCGACAACGACATCACGTTCACCGAAGCCGCTCCCGACGGTTCCGGAATCACGCTGCAGGGCATCACCGGCCCGATCGAGGACGCGATGATCACGGGCAACACGGTGACCGGCGCGAGTCCCTACTTCGCGGCGATCCGGCTCGACTCCCGGCCCGGGCCGTTCGGCGGCGTCACGGTCGCGCTCAACGCGTCGCGCGGTGCCGCCCGCTCGCTGCAGTGCTCACAGCGGGCGCCGGGCGGCTTCCCGCCGTCGATCGTCTCGACCGGCAACCGCTGGAACACCGCGCCGACCTGCCCGGTTGCCGCGCTTCAGGCCGGTCAGTAAGGAGCAGGAAATGGGCTCCGCTCCGAGTCGTCGATGGCCTGACCGAGCAGCGTCAACGCGGACCGGGACGGGGAACCCGGCTCGGTGGTCGCGACGACGACGGCGGGGCCCGGTCCGCTGGTCAAGGTCTGCTGCATGACCGTCAGCGTCCCGACCAGCGGGTGCCGCATCTCGTACGCGGCGACGGCGCACGCTTTGACGCGGTGATCGGCCCACCCGGCGGCGAACTCGGTGCTTTTCGAACTGAGCTCACCGATCAGCGCGTACAGCGCCGCGTCGTCCGGATGCCGGCCCGCCACCAGGCGCAGGTTCCCGACGACCGCCCGGGCCTTGCTCGGCCAGTCGGCGTAGAGCTCGCGAGTGTGGCTGTCGAGAAACACGAGCCGGGCCATGTTCGGGCGCCCCGACGGCGTCTTCGGCGCGTCGAAGTCCAGGTGACCGGCGAACAGCGCGTGCCCCAGCCGGTTCCAGGCCAGCACGTCGGTGCGCCGGCCGAGCACGATCGCGGGCACGTCCGCCAGGACGTCGAGCAGCTGGCTCGCTGCCTCGGTCACCCGCTCCGGGGCCGGCCGCCGGTCCCGGGGACGGCGGCGGTCCGCACGCGCCAGGTCGTGCAGGTGCCGCCGCTCGGACTCGTCCAGCCGCAGCGCCCCGGCGATCGCGTCGAGCACCTCGGCGGAGGCGCTCAGCGACTGGCCCTGCTCGAGCCGCGTGTAATAGGAGGCGCTCACCCCCGCGAGCAGGGCCAGCTCCTCGCGCCGAAGCCCCGGCACGCGCCGCCGTTCGCCGTAGGTCGGCATCCCGGCGGCCTCGGGATGCAGCTGGGACCGCCGCGCGTGCAGGAAGGTTCCGAGCTGCATCTTTCCGGTCATGGACCCAGTATCGACCAGGCCGGGCGCGCTCAGCCTGCCCCAGCCGGGGATAGGCAACGCCGGGGCTGGCTCCGGCCGTCTCCCGGCGGTGCAGTGACACCGTGAACATCACCTTCGACGCGACCGATTTCGCCTTCACCAGGAGCGCGTGGGTCGACGCCACGCCCACCCGGGTCTACGAGCTGATCAGCGACGTCTCCGCAATCAGCCGCTGGAGCCCCACCGCGGACGGCGTCTCCTACGACGAAGGCGCAGGCCCGTGGGCCGGCGCCTGGTTCAGCGGCGCCAACCGCAGGGACGGCAAGCAGTGGACCACGCGTTCCCAGGTGGTGCGCGCCGACCCCGCGGCGGCGTTCGGCTTCGTCGTCGGTGGCGCCGACGACGGCATCGTCGGCTGGGACTGGACTTTCCGTCCCCAGGGCCGAGGCACCCTCGTCGAGCAGTCCTGGCGGCTCCTGCGCCTCGATCCGGTGCTGGGCCGGACCCGCGCCGACCTGGACGCGCTGCGCCGCTACATGGAAGGCAGCGTCGAAACCACGCTCACCGCGCTCGCCCAGTGGATCGCCGAACAACACCCGGCAGGCAGCCGGATCGACTGACGTCGACTCGAACCGTCTGTCCGCAATGGACGGTCGACGGGGTTGGGCGGCCGGGATGCCGAGCTGCGTCAGTGGGAGATGGCGAGCAGGTGTTTTCCCAGCACACCGCCGCTCTCGAATGCCCGGTGCGCGGCGGCGATGTCGGTCAAGGGGTACACACTGTGCACGGCCGGGCGCAGCGCGCCGGAAGCGACATAGCCGGCCAGGCCGTCCAGCACGGAGGAGCCGGGGTTGGCGCTGAACGTGCGGATCCGCCGGGCGCCGTGGATGGTCGATGCCGCGATCGCGGCCAGCGCGGGACCCGACAGTCCGATGGTGACCATCCGGCCGCCCTTGGCGAGCTTGCCGCGGTAGCAGTGCAACTCGGTGCCGACCGTGTCGAGGATGACGTCGAACGGCCCGAGCTCGGCCGAGGTGGTGGTGCGGTAATCGAGGACTTCGTCGGCACCCAGGTCACGCAGGGCCGTGGCGTGGCTGTCGCGGGCCAGCGCGGTGACGTGACCGCCCATCGCGTGCGCCAGCTGCACCGCCGCGGTCCCGACCCCGCCCGCCGCGCCGCGGATCAGGACGCGCTCACCGTCGCCCAGCCCCACGCTGTCGCGCAACGCGATCAGCGCGGTGCTGCCCGCGACGACCAAGGACGCCGCTTCGACCGAAGGGACACCCTCGGGAGCGAGCCCGATGCGGTCGGCGGGAACCACGACGTACTCGGCCGCCGCCGCGGTGGCGTGCCGCTGTCGCGGGTGCACCATGCCCCACACCCGGTCCCCGGCGCGGTAGCCCTCGACGCCGGCGCCGGTCGTGACGACGACACCGGCGAAGTCCAGGCCGACACCGATCGGGAAGGAGCGGCCCGACACCATCTTCAGCCCACCGGCGCGGACGATCGTGTCGTGCCCGTTCACGCTGGCCGCCTCGACCGCCACCAGGACCTCGCCGGCGCCGGGGGAGGGGCGCTCGGTCTCGGTGACCCGGAGGACGTCCGGCGTCCCGAAGCTCATGATCTGCGCGGCCTTCATGTCGCGTTCCTTTCGTGATCGGCTGGTACGACACCGATCCTGGGCCCTGTTCGCGACAGCACGGTCGTTCGGGTTTTCCTGGGACAACCAGACCCACCCTCGCCGGTCACCGCACCGGCATACTGGGGCGATGACCGAAGACCCCCGCCGTGCGCTCGCCGATTTCCTGCGGACCCGGCGAACCCGGCTGCGGCCGCAGGACGTCGGCCTGGAGCCGGGCCCGCGGCGGCGCGTCGCCGGGCTGCGCCGCGAAGAACTGGCCCTGCTGGCCGGGGTGAGTTCGGACTACTACCAGCGCATGGAGCAGGGCCGTGACGTGCGGCCCTCGGATCAGGTCCTCGACGCCATCGCCCGGGCGCTGACCTTCTCCGCCGAGGAGACCCGGCACCTGCACAGCCTCGCCGCCGCCGCGCGCACCCCACCCCCGCCCGTCCGCGGATACCCCCCGGAGGAGGTGCCGGCGACCACGGTGCGGCTGCTGCACGCGACGACCTCGCCCGCCCTGGTCGTCGGGCGCTTTCTCGACTTGCTGGCCTGGAACCCGCTGGCCGGCGCGCTGCTCGGCGCGTTCACCGAGCTGCCCCGGGCCGAGCGGAACCTGCTGGCGATGCTGCTGCACCCGGAGGCCGACCAGGGGTGCCCGGAGCGGGCGGCGACCGTCGCCGAGCTGACCGGAATGCTCCGGGCCCAGGTCGCTGCCGAGCCCGGGCACCCCCGGGCGGTCGAACTGGTCGGTGAGCTGGCGGTGCGCAGTGACGAGTTCGCGACGCTGTGGGCCCGCCACGACGTCGAGGACACGACGCGCGGCCGGATGCGCGTCGATCACCCGTTGGTCGGCGAGCTGAACCTGGACTGGGACGCCTACCCGATGCCGGGCGCTCCCGGGCCCGTGCTCATCGTCTACACCGCGGAGCCGGGCGGCCCGGACCACGAACGGCTGCAGCTGCTGACCGGCCTGCTCGACGCACCCAGCAGAACAGCGCCGCCCGTCCGGCCGACGTGACGCACCGGCCTGCTCGCTTCCGGCCGCGCGGAGTCCACCGTCCTTTCGGGACAGCTAACCCGGACGGAGGAGATCACCATCGGCCATTCGGTCCTCCCGGCTAGGCTCGATGGCATGACTACCAGCGCGTTCGCCGCTTCCGCCGTCGTCGGCGACCTCCGCACCCTGTTCACCGGTGGCGTCACCCGGCCCGTGGCCTGGCGCCGCGCCCAGCTGACCGCCCTCCGGGCGATGCTCACCGAGCAGGCCGAGTCCTTTCTCGGCGCGCTGTACGCGGATCTGCGCAAGAACGCCGTCGAGGCGCAGCGCGCGGAGCTCGACCTGGTGATCGGCGAGATCGACCACACGCTGGACAACCTCGGCGCCTGGCTGTCGCCGGAGGGCGCCGAACTGCCGTCACGGCTGCTGCCGGGCGAGGGCCGGGTGGTGCGCGACCCGCTGGGCGTGGTGTTGATCGTCGGGCCGTGGAACTACCCGCTGCAGCTCGTGCTCGCGCCGCTGGTCGGCGCGCTGGCGGCGGGCAACGTCGCCGTGCTGAAGCCCAGCGAGCTGTCCCCGAGCGTTTCCGCGGCGATCGCCGCGCACGTGCCGGACTACCTCGACGGCGTCAAGGTCGTCGAGGGTGCCATCCCGGAGACGACGGCGCTGCTGGAGCAGAAGTTCGACCACATCTTCTACACCGGCAACGGGGTGGTCGGCCGGATCGTGATGGCCGCGGCCGCCAAGCACCTCACCCCGGTGACGCTGGAGCTGGGCGGCAAGAGCCCGGCGGTGGTCGAGCCGGGCGCCGACCTGGCGGTCACCGCGCAGCGGCTCGCCTACGGGAAGTTCGCCAACGCCGGGCAGACCTGCGTCGCGCCGGACTACGTGCTCGCCGTCGGCGGCACCGGAGCGGAGCTGGCGAAGCACCTCGACACCACGATCCGCGCGATGTACGGCGACGACCCGGCCACGAGCCCGGCGTACGGCCGGATCATCAACGAACGCCACTTCGACCGGCTCGCCGGCCTGCTGGAGTCCGGGCACGCCGCGGTCGGCGGTCAGCACGACCGGGCCGGCAAGTTCATCGCGCCGACCGTGCTGACCGGCGTCGAGCCCGACGCGCCGGTGATGCAGCAGGAGATCTTCGGCCCGATCCTGCCGATCATCGACGTGCCGGACCTCGACGCCGCGATCGCGTTCATCACCGGACGCGACAAGCCGCTCGCGCTCTACGCGTTCACCGATTCGGCCGAGACGAAGGCGCGGCTGGAGGCGGAAACGTCGTCGGGCGGCCTGGTCTTCGGCACCGCGATCGTCCAGCTGGGCGCGCCGGCCCTGCCCTTCGGAGGCGTCGGCGAGAGCGGCATGGGGCGCTATCACGGCCGCTATTCGATCGACAACTTCAGCCACGTGAAGGCGGTGCTGGACAAGCCGCTCACGGCCTGAGCCACGCGGCGAGCCGGTGAGCTCCGGGAAAATTTCCGCGGGGCCGTGTCGATCCGTGCGGCGGCCGTTCGACCTGAGGGCGCACGGGCCGGGAAGCGGCCCGCCGGACGAGGAGACCGAAGTGGCGAAGTACCTGCTGATCATGCGGGGCACCGACGAGTCGAACGCGGCCATGATGGCGAACATCGACGAGATGATGGCCACCAGCCGCCAGTTCATCGACGACCTGTTCAGGGCCGGCGTCTACGTCGCGGCCGAAGGGCTGGACGATCCCGCCAAGGGCGTAGTCGTCGACTTCGGCGGGGAGACGCCGGTGGTCACGGACGGGCCGTACGGGGAAACCAAGGAACTCTTCGGGGGCTTCTTCCTGATCGACGTCGCCTCGCAGGAAGAGGCCGTCGAGTGGGCCAAGCGGGTCCCCGCCGCGCCCGGAGCCAAGGTCGAGGTGCGGCGGGTGCCCGGTAGCGACGAGACCCCGAACTGAGCCGATGGGCGCCCCCGATGTGGAAGCGGTCTGGCGGATCGAGTCGGCGCGGATCGTGGCCGCGCTGACCCGGTTCACCGGGGACTTCGGGCTGGCCGAAGACGCCGCCCAGGAGGCGGTGGCGGAGGCTCTGGTGTCGTGGCCGCGCACCCCGCCGGCCGATCCGGCCGGCTGGCTGATGGCCACCGCCCGGCGGCGGGCGATCGACGTGATCCGCCGCCGGGTCGCTCTCCGGGGCAAGTACGCCGTGCTGGCGGCCGGCGAGGTGGTGACCCAAGAACCCGACCCAGACCGGATCGACCCCGACCGGATCGACGACGACGTGCTCGCGCTGATGTTCGTCAGCTGCCACCCGGTGCTCTCGCCCGAGGCCCGGGTGGCGCTGACCCTGCGGGTCGTCGCCGGCCTGTCCAGCCAGGAGATCGCCCGGGCGTTCCTGGTCTCCGTGCCGACCGTGCAGGCCCGCATCACCCGCGGCAAGAAGACGATCGCGGCGGCCGGGGTGCCGTTCGAGCTGCCGCCGCCCGCCGAACGCCGGGAGCGGCTGGGCGGCGTGCTCAGCGTGCTCTACGTGATCTTCACCGAGGGGTCGACGGCCACGTCGGGGGACCGGCTGGTGCGGCCCGACGTGGCGTACGAGGCGATCCGGCTGGCCCGCACGCTGGCCGCGCTGCTGCCCGGCGAGCCGGAGGTGCACGGCCTGCTCGCGTTGTGCGAGCTGACGGCCGCGCGCTTCCCGGCCCGGACCGCCCCGGACGGCTCGCCGGTCCTGCTCGAGGACCAGGACCGGCGCCGGTGGGACGTCTCGGCGATCCACCGCGGGCTGGCCGCGCTGGCCAAGGCCTCCGCGGGCGGCCTCGGCCCGTACGGCCTGCAGGCCGCGATCGCGGCCACGCACGCGGCGGCGCCCTCGGTCGAGGCGACCGACTGGGACCGGATCGTGCTGCTCTACGAGGCACTGGGCCGGGTCGCGCCCTCGCCGGTGGTCGAGCTCAACCGGGCGGTCGCGGTGGCCATGGCTTCGGGGCCGGAGCCGGCCCTGGCGATCGTGGACGACCTGGTCGTCTCCGATCGGCTCTCCGGTTCGCACCTCGTCCCGACCGTGCGCGGCGAGCTGCTGGCCCGGCTGGGCCGGCGGCCGGAGGCGCGCGCCGAACTGGAGCTGGCGGCCCGGCTGTGCGCCAACGAGCGTGAACGGTCGGTCCTGCTGCGCAAGGCGGCCGAGCTGGACTGACCGCGCGGGCGCTCAGCTGGGGCCGTCGCGCAGCACGCCGCGCACGTGGTCGACGGACAGCGATTCGGGCTCGAAGCCGGTCAAGATCCAGGTCGCGCCCGCCCGCGCGTACGCAGAGCTGTCTTCGCCGGGCTCGACCTCGGCGACGTAGTCGAACGGCCCGGTTCCGTCGCGCAGCGCCTCGACCTGGGCCACGGCTTCGGCGAACCGGTCGGCGGAGCCGAGGTTCACCGGGAAGTAGCCGTCGAGCCGGGCGGCCCGGCGCATCGGGCGGGGCTTGCCGGGGAAGCCCGCCGCCCAGACCGGGATCCGGCGCGCCGGCGCCGGCCGGAACCGGATGCCGTCCACCGTGAAGTAGTGCAGGGCGAGATCTTTGTTCGGTGCGGCCGAAGATGGCCTGCCAGGACAATCCTGGACGCCGGTCTGCCGGTCTGCCGCAGCTGGTCGTGAGTGGTAATTCGGGTTAGAACCCGAATAAACCCTCACGACCCCCCGCCCCGG